>JAIQFO010000057.1 GCA_020073215.1 Terriglobia bacterium
CCGCAGCGCAGCGGCCCGCTCCCGGGCACTCTGCAGCGCGCGCTTGACGTGGCGAGGCGCCGTGCCGCCAGGAACGTCGTGCAACGCAAGCACCTCCGTAAGTCCGAGGCAGGAGTGGAACGCCGCGTCAAAGCTCGCGTGGATCGCTTGCAGGTCGGCGAGAGGAAGCTTTTGTAAATCGCATCCGCGCTCCACCGCCAAGGCAACGGCCTTCCCGACCGCTTCGTGGGCGAGGCGCGAGGGCACTCCGCGTTCGACAAGATATGCGGCCGCGGCCCACGCGTTCATGAAACCCGAACTTGCCGCCTGATTCATCCTGGCTTCGTTGAACTCCACGGTGTTCATAAATCCAGTCACCAGCGGCAACATGCCGATGACCGAATCGGCGGCATTGAACAAAGGCTCCTGTGTTTCCTGCAGGTCTTTGTTGTAGGCAAGGGGCAATCCCTTCACCAGGGTCTGCAACGTGGTGGAGCATCCCATGACCCGCGCCGCTTGGCCGCGCACCAGCTCCAGCAAGTCCGGATTCTTCTTCTGCGGCATGGCGCTGCTGCCGGTGGAATAAGGTTCAGGCAATTCGACGAATCCATAAGCCGACGTGGAGAACAGGATCATCTCTTCGGCCCAGCGGCTCAGGTGAAGCGTTAGCAACGAAAGCGCGCCGACGAACTCGATGGCGAAATCGCGGTCGCTAGTGGCGTCGATACTGTTCGCCGTCAGCCCGTCAAACCTCAACTCCGCGGCCATCGCCTGACGAGGGATGCTGAGCGTAGCTCCGGCGACCGCGCCCGATCCGAGCGGGCAGAGATTTGCGCGCTTGCGGCAGTCGGCGAGCCGCGAAGCGTCGCGCAGAAACATTTCCACATAAGCCAGCAACCAATGCACGACCAGGACGGGCTCCGCTGGTTGCAGGTGCGTGTACGCGGGCATCGCCGAGTTGCCCGCGGCCTCGGCCCGCGCCAGCATCGCCTCGATCCAATCGGCGAGCAGGTTCTGCAGAGTGTCGATGCTCTGCCGCACGAAGAGGCGGAGATCGGTCGCGATCTGTTCGTTGCGGCTGCGGCCAGTATGCAGCTTGTAGCCGGTTGGCCCGATCAGCGCGGCGAGTTGCTTTTCGACAAAATGGTGAACGTCTTCGGCTTCTGGATCGTTCAGAAACGCCGGATCGGATTCCGCGCGGCGGCCGATTTCTCCCAGCGCTTCCACGATCTCTGAAAGCTCTTCGGACGAAAGCACTCCCGCACGTTCGAGAGCGTTGGCGTGGGCGCGGCTGGCGGCGAGTTCAAAGGGCAGCAGCCGCTGATCGTAGGGAAACGACCGCTGCCACTTTTCAAATTCGGGGTCAAGCGGCTGCCGGAAGCGGCCGGACCACATTTTCATTACGCGACCTCTAGCAAGGTGATTTGGGGTGGCGCAGCGGTTTACCGCTGCGGTAAGTGCATTATCTTTGAGTTCGGCTTTAGCCGCTGAGGGCACGGTCCTCGCCCAGGAACGACTCCTTCCACAGCCTCTTAGCGGCTGGTCCCCTCCGGTTCGTATCAGGGCATCGCTTGAGCGATGCCGAAGACTCCAGAGCCTTAATGCCCCTTTAGGGGCTGGTCTCGGTAGTTCGCATTACGCGACCTCTAGCTTTGCTTTCGCCTGCGTCTGGGCGCGGCAACGCGACGGCAATCCCAGGATGCGGATAAAGCCTTCGGCGTCCTTCTGATCATAGCTCGCGCTCATGGTGAATGAGGAGAGGTCGGTGCGGTAGAGCGAGTAATCCGACTTGCGGCTGACGATGCTGACGTTGCCCTTATACAGCGACAACGTAACCGCGCCGGTCAGATTCTGTTGCGTGGTCTCGACGAAGGCGTCTAGCGCCTCGCGCAGCGGCGTGAACCACATGCCGAAGTAAACGAGTTCGGCATACTTAAGCGCCACATGCTGCTTGAAGTGCAGCAGGTCGCGATCGAGACAGAGAGCCTCGAGCTCACCGTGAGCGGCCAGCAGCAGCGTGCCTCCGGGAGTCTCGTAGCAGCCGCGCGATTTGATGCCGACGAAGCGATTCTCGACCAGGTCGATGCGTCCGACAGCATTGCGCCCGCCAATCTCGTTCAGCAGTTCGACCAGCGATACCGGATCGAGATTCATCCCGTTCACCGAGACGGGCACGCCTTTTTCGAATCCGATTTCGACCTGTTCTTCCTGGTGGGGAGCTTCTTGCGGCGACTTCGTCATCTGCCACGTGCTCGCATACGGTGCGTTGGCGGCGTCTTCGAGTTCTCCACCCTCGTGGCTGAGGTGCCAGAGATTGCGATCGCGGCTGTGAATCTTCTCGCGGCTCGCGGCCACGGGAATGCCACGCTTCTCGGCGTAGTCGAGACAATCTTCGCGCGACTTGAGATCCCACTCGCGCCACGGCGCCACGACTTTCAGCTCCGGAGCGAGCGCCTGGTAGGCCATTTCGAAGCGGACCTGGTCGTTGCCCTTGCCGGTACATCCGTGGCCAACGGCCGAGGCGCCTTCGCCGAGCGCCACTTCGACCTGATGTTTCGCGATCACCGGACGGGCGAGCGACGTTCCGAGCAGATACTTGTTCTCATACACCGCCCCCGCCTTCAGCGCGGGCCACACATAGCCGGTCAGGAACTCTTCGCGCAGATCCTCAACCACCACCTTGCTGGCTCCGGTCTTGTAGGCCTTGTCGACCACCGCCTCGACGTCGTCTCCCTGGCCCACGTCGGCCACCATGGCGATTACCTCGTAGGCGTAGTTCTCCTTGAGCCACGGAATGATGATTGAAGTATCGAGCCCACCGGAGTAGGCGAGAACAATTTTCTCTGGTTTAGACATCTGTGCTCCTTGCTTGGGTTCCTAAGACCTGAGACCTGAGACCTAAGACGTGACACCTAACTCACGGATACGCCGGGCGAGCGCATGCGCTTTCTTTTTGTCGACGGCGATGACCAGCACCGTATCGTCGCCGGCAAGCGTGCCGACGACCTCGGGCCAGCGGGAGGCGTCGAGTGCGGCGCCGACCGGCTGCGCGCTGCCGACCGTGGTCTTCACCACCAGCAGGTTCTGGGCCTGCCGGATTTCGACCACAAACTCATGCACCAGATGCATCACCGAGGGCAAAACGGCTTCCGCGCCCAGACTCTCATCCGCACGCCGGTAGCCCCCGGCGCCCTTGACCAGTTTCAGTTCGTGGATGTCCCGAGAGAGAGTAGCCTGGCCTACCTCGAAGCCCTTGCGCTCGAGCCGGTGCTGGAGCAGGTCCTGGCTTTCGACGGGACCTTCGTCGAGCAGGTCGAGAATCGCTTTGTGGCGCGCCGTTTTCGACATGAATAAAAATGCAATCTAATGCATAAGTATCCATTCAGCGGCGCGCCCGTGTCAAGCGGGAAATCGGAGGGAAATAGCAGGCGGGCACCCCGGGAGGCACGGAGGAACACGGGGAGATCTTGAATCCCCCGTGCTCCTCTGGGTTCCCTGTGGTCCGGACTTTGACTTACGGCTGCCGGGCACTCGCCGGAATCTGGAAGTCCACGCCCCGTTCGTCGTTGGCCTTGCGGGTAGCGGGAAGATCGAGGTCGGCCAGCAGAATCTTCCGGGTGCGGCCGGCGCCAAGGTCAAACAGCGTGTTCCCCACAATGGCGTAGTTGAGCACATCGAACTGGTGGCCGTCCTTAAAAACAAGCACGGTCGAGGGCTGGGCGGTCACCGGGTCTTCCGCTCTAGCGGACGCCGGTTCTTCCCTTTCACCCGGGCCGGGGTTGCCGGAGGCATCGTCGATCGGGGCCAAATCGCGACTCGCGTGGCGTTTGGCGGTGGCATACGGGTTCCGCTCCCTTGCCCGGACCTCAGGTGCGTGGACGTAATCGGAATCCGCCGAATCGTCCTCGGCATCTTCGGCATACCTGTCCTCAGAAGGAACGGCGTAGGGGACAGCGTAAGGGACAGGCACATAGACCGGCCCGCTCACGCCGACGGGGAAAAAGTCGTGATCCCTCTGCCGGCGGTGATGCCCCGAGGACTGGCGATCGAAAGACTGATGCTTGGAGACCTGACGATCTGAGAACTGGCCATTAAAGAAAAGGGCTGGATTCGGGTTCGCCGGCATGAAGAAGTTGGCACAGCAATTCCCAAAAACCGGCCGGCTATTGCCAAAGCCGTTTGGCCCGAGAGACGTTACACTCGCGCGGACGCCGGGATTGGGGTTGTCGCTCCCGCCGAAACCAAGCGAAGTGACCGAAGCAGGGACGCCATTAATCTGAGCCAAAACGGGCAAAGAGGCAGCAACAGAAAATGCCAAAAAGAAGCACAGCAGGAAACAGGATCGCCTAGCGGCCAGCATAGGAAGCCTCCCCGGCGTACAGGGTGCCCAATAAGGGCCCTTACTATTATAGAACCCCCGCCAGGGCGAAAGTTGCGCGAAAAAAAGATCGCGAACGGGGCAAATATGCGCTGGGTTACGCCGCGGTGAGGGGCGCGCGCGCAGCGATCTGGCGCAGTTCAAGCATGCGGTGGCGGACGTAGCCGTCCTCGGTCAAATGGGCCGAAGCAATGGCTTTACGGCTGCTGGCCACCATCTGGTCGAGCGGGCGGCGCTCATCGAATTTCGGGTCAAGTTCCCGGCAGAATTCACAAGGCCGGCTGGAGCGTGTGTCGAAGCGACTATGGAGAGCTGGATCGATGTGTTCCACGAAGAGAAGCTCCTGGGAGTGGCAGAGGCGATTGGCACTGTTTGTGAGGCAGAGTCACACTACCCCGCCTCGGCTGATAATCGATTGTTGACCGACGCCTTTGTACACCACGGGAAAGGAATCTGGCAAGGCCCCCCGTCACGGGCGCAAGGCCGCTTCCAGTCTGCGAACTTCGAGTTCCGAACCACCCCAGCATTTGCTTGCTCCTGGCTTGCAGCCCGTAGCCCGCAGTTCCGCGATTTCTGGCATCATAAGGCCACCTCTACTGGTATTTGGGAGAGCTTGTGAACCGTCCTGATGAAAACGCGGCCACCGTGTTCCTTTTCGACGTTGATAATACGTTGCTCGATAACGATCGCGTGGCGGAAGACCTGAAGCGCTACCTCACGAACCAAGTGGGTGAAGCGCCTGAGCAGCGCTACTGGGAAATCTTCGAGCAGCTGCGCACCGAACTCGGATATGCCGACTATCTGGGCGCGCTGCAACGTTACCGCGTCGAGCAGCCGCGCGATCCGAAGCTGCTGGCCGTTTCGCATTTCCTGATCAATTATCCCTTTGCCAACCGCCTCTATCCGGAGTCGCTGGATGCGGTCGAGTACGCGCGGCGACTGGGACAAACGGTCATCCTGAGTGACGGCGATGTAGTGTTTCAGCCGCGCAAGGTAGACCGGTCGGGCCTCTACGAGGTCTTTGAGGGGCATGTCCTCATTTATATCCACAAGGAACTGGAACTAGACGATGTGGAGGCGAAGTATCCGGCTTCGCATTACGTGATGGTCGATGACAAGGTGCGGATTTTAGCCGCAATCAAGAACCATTGGGGCCCGCGGGTCACAACGGTATTTCCGCGCCAGGGACATTACGCGCTGAATGCCCCACAGGTGGCCAAGTATCCCAAGCCGGATATCACCATCGAGAGGATTGGGGAGCTGGAGAAGTGTCCACTGCCAGAGATTTTGGCGGCTGCAGGTAAGTGAGCATCCACTCTGTGGAAGGACATGGAAAGAATTAAATTGACGCCGGTGCGCTCGTCCGTGCGCGGCGTCGGAATACGAATGTTGCTGCAGCGGCTCCAACGCAGAGATACAGGACATCCAAAGAGGTAAGAGTCAGCAACTGTGCGGCTCCGTGACAGTGGGTACGAAAAGCCTGCATCGGGGAGCCAAAGGGTTGCATCCACGGTGCCAAGCTCAATACCGCGAGCACCGCGGGCCTGGACTTGGCTAAGGCGCCCACACACGCTCCCACAATAAAAGCGATACAGGGGTTGAAGATGGACCTTACCAACAGTCCCAGTTGAGGTTCTGTCATTGAATCTGAGAACTGATATAGCAGGTAGCCGCTCCCGACAAATGCCAGCGCACAGATGACGAGACCCAAAACAACAGTAAGCAGTTGCCGTAACATATAGGAGCCCCTCCTCGACACTCAATCAAGGCTTACCGCGAAGAGTACCTACTCGGCTTCTTCCTCTTCCTGTGACGCGCCACCTCGTACCAGGGTTTCCAATTCCCGGGTCAGACCCGCCCGGTTCGCGTCGGACAATTCCAGGAAGCGAAAAGGCTGCATACATCCCTGGGTGGCCCACATCGGAAACAACATGCGCGCGCGGCACCGGACGCTGAAGCCGAGGTGGAACACGACGGTCACTTCGATGCCTTCGTCCAGCGGGCGTTCGAGCGAGAGCAGCCCGCCGTTGACCGAGAGCTGATTCATGCGGCCGCGGATCTGACGTCCGTTTTCGAGCAGCACCAGCGCAAGGATGGAGCCGCCGAGCTTGACGCGCGAGCCCCGCGGTCCTTTCTGCGTGGTGGCGGTGGAGGACATGCTCCGCCTAGTATGGCATCGGGCGGCAGCCGCAGGGCAGGTTACGAAAGTCAAGGACCTCGGCGGTGGCCGCAGTTCCGTTGAAACGGGGCTTTTCTCGTCTCCCTCTGCCCAGTCGTGGCGAGCCGCATTTCTACGGGAAATCGGATGCCGCAATCGCGCGCGGGACACTGATCGACGCCTCGCCGTCGTCGTCCGTCCACTCAGTGACTAACATCACAGTCGAATTGAGCCGGGTTTCGCTATCTTCAATGACGGAATGGTCAAAATTAACCGAATCAGCTTTGGGGGGACGGCGGCCATTGTTACCAGCATGGCTCTGATCACCGGCCTGAACGCCGTCAACGCGGGAAAAGCAACCATAGTGAGCGCGCTCTTGATCGCGGCGATTGCCGACAACCTCACCGACTCGCTCAGCGTTCATATCTATCAGGAGTCGGAACGGTTGGAGCGCCGGGAAGCATTTCTTGGCACGATGTCCAATTTCGTCACGCGATTCACGGTATGTCTTAGTTTCGTGCTGATCGTGATGCAGTGGCAGGGGCGGGTAGCCGCCGTGGCCGGAATCGTCTGGGGAATGGCTTTGCTGGCTGCGCTTACTTATGTCATTGCCCGGGCGCGGAAGACCGGCGTGGTTTCGGAGATCGCCAAGCACCTTGTGGTTGCATCGATGGTACTCTTCGTCAGCCAGGCAGTCGGACACTGGATCTGCAGATGCGTGAGTTGACGCCGCAGGTCAGCGATAGCCCTTCCAGAAAAAGTACGCGGTCATGGACGTTCCCACCGCGATGACGAACCTGCGAATCCACGCGCCCGGAAGCTTCTGCGCGTAGTGGGCGCCGAAGTATCCGCCGAAGACCGCGCCCACAATCACGACACTGCCCTGCTTCCAGACCACCGCTCCGGCCAGAATAAAGGTAATGACCGCGATGCCGTTGATGATCCCGCCGAGCACGACCTTCAAGGCGTTCATGGCGTGGATGTCGGTCATGCCGAGCACGGCCAGCATGGCGAGATTCAGAATGCCCACTCCACCGCCGAAATAGCCTCCGTAAACCGCGAAAACCAGCTCCAACAGTGACGCGACGACCACGGCCTTGGTCGATGCATCGTGGGCGATGGAGTTTCCGGAGCCGCGCGCCAGGCGGTTGCCACCGGCAAACAGCAGCGTCGCTCCCAGCATGAGCCAGGGCAAAACCCGCAGAAACGTCTGCGCCGGTGTGTGCAGTAAGAGGAAGGCTCCCGCGATTCCTCCAATCACGCTAGTCACGGCGAGCGGAATCATGACGCGGCGCGAAATGTCGAGGTGCTTGCGATAAGCGCCGCCGCTGGCCGTCACTCCCACCCAAAGCCCCACCGTATTGGTGGCGTTCGCCGCAATGGGAGCGACTCCGCTGAACAGCAGGGCCGGAAAGGCAATAAAGCTGCCGCCGCCCGCGACCGCGTTCAGAGCGCCGCCGAGAACACCGGCGAAAAAAAGAAAAACGATGGTGTAGATCGTCAAGTATCAGGTTTTACCACACCCGCGGCAAAGCATGTAGCGGAGGTATCTGGCAACGCCGACGAGTCGCCCGTTGTCGCGGACTGAGCAGCCTTCGGCGCCGGAGTCCCCACCTTCCGAATACGCGAGGACTCGCCCAGAATCAAGTTGGGGGCTGGGAACAGGACCAAATCGGTTCGAGAAGCGACGTGATTCCCAGTTTGGCACCCAGCCAAGTCAAGTCCTACCTTCGTGACCTTCCGTGAGCGCCAAGTGACCATTACTTTTGTCTTTAAAGCACAGAAAGGTCTGAGGAAGATGCGACGCTTCGACCGGGGCGTGACGGCTGCTCTCTTGATTTGCGTGTTGGTTGGGACTCTCCGTTTGTGGGGACAAAGCACGGCCGAAGTACGGGGCAAAGTTACCGACGTCTCCCACCAGCCGGTGGTGAGTGCATTTGTCATTATCACCGCCCAGGATACGTCCTTCATGCGCGCCGCCAGCACCGACGATGCGGGCCAGTTCGAGCTCTCCTCCTTGCCCATCGGCACCTATCAACTGCAGGTCAAGGCCGACGATTTTCTGACCTTTGAATCGACCAGTATTCGCGCCAGCATTGGGCAGGTGGTAAGCCTCGTCATTGTTCTTTCCCAGAAGCAAGGTTCGGCGGGCTCCGGGCACATGGAAAATGATGCCCCGATGATCGAAGCGGGGAACGCTCAACTGGGTGTGGTGATGGGCGACCTCTTTGTAACGCAGCTTCCCCTGAAGTCTCGCGATGCCTTTGACCTGCTCCAGTTGCAACCTGGCGTGCAAGGGACACTGGGCGCGGATTTGTTCTTCGGCAATGACCACCCGGGAGTTGTTTCCGTCAACGGCGGGCGTTCGCGCTCCAACAATTCCAACGTCAATGGTGGGCACGCCGGCGACCAGATGGTGAATTCTCCTTCCCTCGAGCCCTCGCCGGACTCGATCAGCGAGTTTCGCGTTATCTCTCATAACTACGACGCCGCTCTCGGCCGCAACTCCGGGTCGGTACTGAATGTGATCACCAGGTCGGGAACGGGCGCGTTTCACGGCAGCGCCTATGAGTTTCTGCGGAACAATATACTGAACGCGAAAGGCTATTTCGATCCGGTGACCCCGGATTTCAAGCAAAACGAGTTTGGCGGTACCTTCGGCGGTCCCATCCGGCGGGATAAGACTTTCTTTTTCTCTTCCTATGAAGGTCGCCGAGTGCGGCACGGAATCACGTCCGATCCCGTGATCGTGCCCACGCCCGAAGAGCGCGCGGGCGATTTTTCCTCCGGCCCGGCCTTCCCCGGTGTGCTCAGCAGCGCCACCGTCGCGCAAGCCCTCAGCAACCGCTCCGGATGCGCGGCGGCCGTTCAGGCCCGTGGTGGAGCCCTGATCGCGGCCGGTTCACCCTATGCGGCGATTTTCCCGGGCAACGCCATTCCGCCGGAGTGTTTTGATCCCACCGCCGTCGACCTGCTGAACCAATTCGTTCCCCCGGCGAATACCGGAACCAATACGTTCCGCTCTTCTCCCAACGCAAACGTCCGGCAGGACGAGTTGACTTCCCGCCTCGACCACAACCTCACCAGTCAGCAGCAACTCAGTTTCTTTTATTACGGCGAGGATGACTTTGACCTCGAGCCCTTCTCGCGTTTCCTCGCGAGCGGGGCAAACCTGCCGGGATTTGGCAACGAAACCAGGGCCCGCTTTCAGCAACTGAATCTGTCTCATGTTTGGACGATCACGGCCAAAACCATCAACGAGGCCCGGTTTGTCTATTACCGGAACGGGCAGGGCAAGTTGCTCTCTCCGGCGCGCACTAATCTGGTACAGGATTCGTGCGTGGTCGTCCCCACCGACCAGTGTTTTGCCGATCCGGCAAACCCCAGGCTTGGAATCACACCCGGGTATGGCGCCGGGTACGAGGGTGTTCCCTTTGTCTCGCTGGCGGGTGGCTTTGTTTTTGGCAACAACCAGGCCGGAAACTTCTCCCAAACGGGAAACGTCTATCAAGCCTTGGACACCTATAGCCGGATATTGGGTCAGCATACGTTGAAGGTCGGCGTCGATCTCCGCAACCAGCGCCTGAATCAGCTGTACTTTTATAACGTCAGTGGGGGATTCTTTTTCAATGGAGGCGGCCCCAACGACATCGGGTTCAGCAGTCTCATACCCAACTATCTTCTCGGTCTCCCAGACTCTTACACGCAAGGTTCGGCAAACGGGGTGGACGTCCGCGCCCTGGAGTTTGACCTGTTCGCCCAAGACGCCTGGAAACTGAAACCTAACCTTACCCTCAATTACGGCCTTCGTTGGGAGTGGAACACGCCTCAAGCCGACGCCGGACACCGTATTCAGGCTTTTCGTCCTGGCCAAGCCACTGGAATCTATCCTTGCGTCCTCGGGTCATCAGACCCCTTGCTGAACTCGGTCGGCAGCAACGACTGCTCCCCGCAAGGGCCCGGCCGCTCCGTATTCCCGCTGGGTATGGTTTTTCCCGGAGATCGGGGAGTGCCGGCGGGACTCACCAACAACTACTGGCGAGCGTTTGCTCCGCGGTTGGGCTTGGCCTGGTCGCCGAACGGGTCCGAGGGTTGGTTGGCGAAGGTCTCCGGCGGGCCCGGCAAGTCCAGCGTCCGCCTGGGATGGGGAATGTTCTACGACAGCAACGAGGAACTGCTTCTCGGTGAAAATTTCACGGCCCAACCACCGTTCGGCGGCAGCACATCGATCAACAACATTTTTTTGAACACGCCGTTTCTGGACCAGGACGGCTCCATTACCCCCAACCCATTCCACGGATTCCTGGACCCAAAGCCCGGCTCCCCAGTCGATTTCGCTCTCTTTCGTCCCATCACTCTCTACGGGAATTTCCCGCCAACCTTGCGCAGTCAGTACTCCGTCCATTATCACGTGACCGTGCAACGCGAGCTGACGCGAGACACGCTCTGGCAGTTTGGATATGTCGGTGCTCAGGGACACCGGCTCCTGGCCAGCATGGACCAGAATTTCGGCACCCCACAAACCTGTCTCGACCTGAATCAAATCCCGGGACTGTCGTGTGGTCCATTTCAAGCCGAGGAGGCCTACTCTATTGCCGCTGGCGCCATTCCTCCGGGCGTCACCCTGCACTTGCCCTACGGCTCCGTGCCGACCGTAACCGGTCCCAATGCAAATCCGATTACGCTGGTTGGACTGCGCAAGTACTCTTCTCCGTTCTGCGAACCCACGACGGGCGTCGGCTGTCCGCCGGACGGGATTCCCGTGTTCGCCAGCATCTTCGGGGAGCTGCCGGTGGCTAACTCGTCGTACCACTCTTTCCAGACTCTGGTGAACCAGCGTTTCGCGCACGGCTTTCAGCTTCTGGCTTCCTACACCTGGAGCCGATCCGTCGACAACGCTTCCAGCTTCGAAAATGCCGTGAATCCGATCGACCCACGAAAGTCGCGGTCCCCTTCCCTGTTTGACGCCCGCCACCGGCTGGTGGTGAGTGAGTACTGGCGGACTCCCAATTGGCGAATCTCAAATTGGACCCGCCACCTGGCGAATGGATGGGCCTTCAGCAGCATTGTCACGCTGCAGTCGGGCTTTCCAATTCGTTTGACTTCCAGCAACGATCAGGAGCTGATGAGCAGTTCCGATTTCGAAACACCGGGCGAGCCAAATCAAGTCGCGCCCTTCCGGCGTCTTGCTCCGCAAAAATCCGGAGGCTACTACTTCGATCCTTCCTCGTTCGTTGATGCTCCCCTGGGCCAGATCGGCAATGCGCCGCGCACCCTATGCTGCGGCCCGGGCACGGCCAATTTGGACTTTGCCGTTCACAAAGTGATCGCGCTGCGGGAGAGCGCCAGCCTGGAGTTCCGGAGCGAGATTTTCAACGTGTTCAATCACACCCAATTCCTCAATCCGGATGGGAACATCACGAATGGGACTTCGTTTGGACAAGTACGCCGCGCGCAAGATCCAAGGCTGATTCAGCTAGCGCTGCGGCTCGTCTTTTAGCGGCAACCACCGGGGTGAGAACCGGGGAAATGACGAAAGTGCGGCAAATCTTGCTTTCCGCAATGCTTGTGGTCGGCAGCGCGACCGCCGCCGCTCAGGCGCGCCAGCTTGTTTCCCGCCTGGACCCGGAATATCCAGCAATTGCGGTGAGGATGAATCTCCACGGCACGGTCAAATTGAAAATCTGGATCAATCCCAACGGCACGGTGCGACGCTTGGAATACATTGGTGGTCATCCTTTGTTGGCGGAATCCGCGCTGAAATGGGTAAAGTTGTGGAAATATCAGCCCGCCGCCCAAGAATCAACCACCGTAGTTGAAGTGAAGTTCTGAAAACAGTGGCCGAAGTAGCGCGTCTTCAATGGCTTATCGAAAATGGCGCCGCCGTGACAAAAATCACATCCTTCGTCGGTTAACCCCTCTACGCTGAACTTCGAAGGATGGCTTGATGGCAACGCAGGTTCATAGCGAAATCGTTTCGGAAATTCCTCCCAATCTGTTTCCGGCACCGGCCCAGCCGCGGCCAAAACCGGCTGCCAAAACGAAAAAGAAGCTGATCCGCCGCACCGATCGCGACCGCTCGCAGCTCACGCGCCGCAGCTTCCAGGCCGCGTTCCTGCTGCTCAACGTCTGGGTCGGCGGCATTTTCTATTTCTGGGTTCGTCAATTTGAGCCGGGCGGTGCGCCATCCTCCTGGCAGCGGCCTGCGGGCGTCGAGGGCTGGCTGCCGATCGCCGGCCTGATGAACCTGCGCTACTTCATTCTTACCCACCGTGTGCCGACGCTGCATCCGGCGGGCATGTTTCTGCTGCTCTCGTCTCTGGCCATGTCGTTCCTGTTCCGCAAGGCATTCTGCAGCTGGCTTTGCCCGGTGGGAACGATCTCGGAATACTTGTGGCGCGCGGGCCAAAAGCTTTTCCGGCGCAACTTTCTTCTGCCGCGCTGGCTCGATCTTCCGCTGCGCGGATTGAAGTATCTGCTGCTCGGCTTCTTCGTCTGGGCGGTCACCTCGATGGCGGCCGATGAACTCGCTGCCTTTATGAACAGCCCTTACGGCGTGATTGCCGACGTGAAGATGCTGAACTTCTTCCGCCACCTCGGCGAAGCCGGAGCAATCACGCTGGCCGTGCTGGTGGTAGCGTCAATATTGGTCCAGAATTTCTGGTGCCGCTATCTGTGCCCGTACGGAGCGTTGCTCGGGATCACGTCGCTTTTCAGCCCGGCGCGCATCCGACGCAACCCAGAGACCTGCATCGACTGCGCGAAATGCGCCAAGGCGTGTCCGTCGGCGCTTCCCGTCGACCGGCTGATAACCATTAAATCGGCAGAGTGTACCGGATGCCTGGAGTGCGTGGCGGTCTGTCCGGCAAAAGATGCGCTCAGCCTGTCGCTGCCCAGTCTGCCCCGGCCGAAACTCCCTGGGCTGGCGCCTCAGCCGGCGAAGCTGCCGGTGTGGGCCATGGCGGCGGGAATTGCGGCGCTATTCTTTGGCGTCGTTGGATTTGCCAAGACCGCAGGCTACTGGGATTCGCACGTGCCGCGAGCCGTCTATCAGCAGTTAGTCCCGCACGCGGATGAAGCAAGGCATCCGATGCCGGGAGAGAACTGAGGCTGTTTACTGGGAATTTCCGGACTTGGTCTTTGAATCATAAGGACTTATATCAAAGTATTCCGGAATAAGGACTTAGCGTCAATGCCTCCACTTTTTGGTATTTCGGAGGGGTCTGCCCGCCGGTTATCGCCTCAACTTCCACTTGTCAAAGAGCGCTGAAAAATTACTTTGGAGTAACTTCGCGGGCCGTCTCTAAAGACGGGCACACTTACTCACTGCCCTAAGCAGGGAATATTGTCGCATTGGTCGGGCTGGATGTCTGTGGCACTCACGGTTTGGGTGTGATGAAAAAAAACTAGAACCCAGACCAAACTGAACTTGGGCGGCCGGTCTGATGAGGGGCATGATTGTGAGGCACCGGCCGGCCGTGCGCAGCGAAATCCCACTCATCGCAAAGTGCGCGATGAGTGGGGAACCCGGCCGGAGCCGTGCCGCCACTCGCCTAAATTCTCCTTTGTGAATTCGGTGGCCTGGACTATTCTGTCCTGTCCTTCCCCAGAAAGAACTCCCTTGTTACTCAACCTAGAAGTCCGTCGGCAGTACACGGAGTTGGTGATTGGCCTAGTGGGCGCGGTCGGTTCCCAAATGGGCTCTGTAGAAGAAGCATTGATTTCTGCGTTCAAACTCCTGGACTATCGGTGCGAGCAGATAAAGCTCATTGAGCTTCTCCATGAAATTGAGAGATGGAAAGATCTGCCTCACGACCGCGAAGACGAAAGAATACGCACCCACATGGATGCGGGCGATAAGTTCCGCGAGCTGATTGGCAGCTGTGACGCTCTTGCGGTGCTGGGTATAGGCCGTATTCGGCATTTGCGAGAGAAGGCGACCGAAGATCAGGATAAGCCCCGACAGCGTTGCGCATATCTTCTTCGCTCGCTCAAGCACCCCGAGGAAGTTCAGTGCCTGAGGGAGATTTATGGTCGAGCTTTTATCCTGATTGCGGCCTACTCTCCACGAGAAGAACGAGTACAGCATCTGGCAAACAAAATAGCCGAATCGGTCTATGGCGCGACAGCCGAGCAGTGCCGTCCGGATGCGGAGAAGCTTGTAAACCGCGACCAAGAAGACTCCGCAGCGCGTTACGGGCAAAGTGTTCGAAGTGCGTTCCCCCTGGCCGATGTATTCATCGCGACGTCAAACAAAGCTTCCATGGACCGAAAGATCGGAAGCTTTCTTGAGCTACTGTTTGGCAAGGTTTCTCACACGCCGACGCGGGAAGAGTATTGCATGTTTCATGCCAACGCTGCTGCAACGAGGTCTGCGGCATTGGGTCGACAGGTTGGCGCTACGATAGCAACCGCAGAAGGTGAGATCGTTGCCGTCGGCACTAACGAAGTTCCCAAAGCGGGTGGCGGACAATATTGGGAAGGCGACGTCCCAGATGGTAGGGATTTTGTGCTGGGACACGATAGCAGCGACCGGCTGAAGAGGTCTAATCTTGGTGAGCTTTTGGAAAGATTTAGCAAGGCGGGCGGTTGGCTTGCCCCCGACAAGGTCGCGCTAAGCCCGGAAGAAAGAGTTCGCACGGCGCTTCCGGTTGTGAAGGGTGCTCGGTTGATGCAGCCTCTTGAGTTTGGGCGTGCGGTACACGCGGAGATGGCGGCAATCGTCGATGCCGCAAAACGAGGCGTTTCTGTGCACGATTGCACACTCTACACCACAACGTTTCCGTGTCATGAATGTGCCAGGCACATCATTGCCGCCGGACTTCGCCGCGTGGTGTACATTGAACCCTACGCGAAGAGCTTAGCAGCCCATCTTCATGAAGATGCAATTTCAGTTGACAGTGCGATTGAGATCGAAGGAATGGTATCCTTTGATCCTTTCGTTGGAGTCGCACCCCGACGCTATAGCGAACTGTTCGCTATGTCCGAAGATCGAAAGACAGCAGATGGATCGGTTGTGCAATGGAACCCAGCCGACTCTTTGCCACGACTCTCTGAATCACCAGCGCTGTACGTTCGTAGCGAGAAGGAAGCTTTGAAGTTATTGAATGACGCGATGAAGCGTGAGAAACTCAAACCTGTGCAAAGTGGGGATACGAACAATGGAAAAGGGATGGTTGAAGCCGATTCTTGAGCAAGCAAGCGCCGATTGGGAAACATGGCCCGCTTGGCAGCGCGGCCTTGAGATTAAAGTTAACAGCGAAAAGACTGAACTATCCGAATCAAATGCTCATAACGAAGTGGATTCGGGAGACCGTGAAGCAGCGGCTTGATGAGTGATCGTTTCTGAGCAGCGATGGCCGCCTGTTGGCTAAGCTTTTAAAGATTAGCTTTCCACCCACCGAGGGCGCCACGGCATTTCGGTTACGACTCCTGTTCTAGGTCACACGCTTCTGACAACTCTTCCAGAAAATCCGGCTTCAAGTACCGAACGAAATCCTTCACCCGCCCTAATCGCTCCCTCAGCGCATCGAACGAGATATAACGACATATCTCTGCCAGCCGAGGGTCCAGTCGAGAGAAGGTCGGACGGTTGACCTCAGCAAAGACCTTCTCCCTCCGTTCTTCAGGCGCGACCAGAAAAAGGGGGATGTTCAGGTTCGGCTGCATCGCCACCAAGTCTGCCATCCTCAATAGACCCGAGTAGATTGATGTCGTGCTCTCGATCTCGAACGCGGCAACGATTGAGTTCCGGTCGAGCCAGAGCACGTCGATCAGTTCGATGGTCCGATTGGTTGCGTCGTCGAACTGGAGAGGAAGGCTCGACTTCAGCGCGGGTATCTCTGCGAAGCGATGCGCCCCGAACGAACGGCTGCGGTCGTTCCGCGCCACCCAGACGCTGAAACCCATGTCGGAGCCCAACTTAAGAAGCAGCCACTGAATCTCAGTGTGCGCCGCAGGTTCCTTTATCACTTCCTGTTCGGGCTGATCCGTTCCTTCGGACTCTGGGACCGTGACCAGCCCGATTTTCGCTTTTAGCGCTTTCGGGCGGTACTTCAGCTTGACAGGATCAATCGGACGCACGACCGGTGATTCTGCAGCTTGTAGAACCGCTTTGACTACGGCCTCGCCGTCGGCTGTTTTCCACTTCGTCGGTGAGCCACGGAAATGGCCCGTCCAAGACAGCGCGCCTCCAGCCGTTTGGAATACAGACAGTTGATCCTTCATCTCCTTAACCGGAACTCCAGTTTCAGGAGTTAGTTTTGCTATGGCCTTAACCCTCACGCGGCAGGGAAAGCTTTCGTCCTTCCAGATCGGGGCCGTATCTCGGAAGGGTTCCGAAGTGATCTCCAGAAGGCCAATCCATCTCGAAATGCCTGTCACGTAACAGAGAAAATAATCTCCCGGCTTGACCTTCTGGAGGGTGTTCCACCTCGAGTCCCGAAAGCCGGACACCTTGCCACCTGATTGAAGAAATTCTTGCCACGTCACCGGAGTAAATAGATCAAGCCAATAGTTGCGTACCGCCATCCGTCCCTCGCTTCTGCCTTTCTATATGCCTGTGCTGAGGGCAAGGCAAACAAAAAGGGACCATAAGTTTCCCCATGGCCCCCTCGGTCGGGATCATTATCTACCAGTTTCGACTAAAGATACATAGACCACTTTGGTGCTAGCTGGGTTGGGGGGCTGGATCGATTGCGGATGAATCCGTGGTGCGCGGCGCGGTTGGCGTCGGCGGTTAAACAGATTGCTCAAAAACAGGCGACTTACCGCAGCGGCTGAAGAGTGTGCGTGGTAACTCGGTCCCTTCGACTTCGCTCAGGGCAGGCTCTCCGGGACTTGAACCTTTCTTCCTACTCTTCGCAGCGCTGAAGCCCTCCACCCCATCACGCCAAAAGCGGGCGTGCTGGGGACCCCGGCGCTGGGCTAAGCTCGGTCGCCCCTCCGGGGCTGAATTCCTTGGAATCCCACCCTTCCGCAAAGTGCGCGGAAGGATGGGGCACCCGCAGTCTCCTATTTCATCGCTTGCGTCAGGCCCTTGTCGTACATCGCGCCGTAGTTCAAATACTGAGCGACGGGATTGTCCCAATAATGGATCTCGACTTTTTCAACTTCGCCATTCTTGCCCAAGCTGGCGGTTAGGTGCGCATTGATGCCGGCAAAGTAAGTCGGCAGGTTCAGCTTCTTATAACGCGCGAGTATCTGGTCGCGCAGCGCGGGGTCGAAGTGGACTCCGTATTTATCGACCAGCGCCTTAATCGCGTCGTAATCGCCTTCGGCCTTGATGCGCATTAGCTCGGCCAGCAACATGCCTACGCCCTGACGCATCTTTTGATAATCGGCTACGCGAACGTAAGTCTTGCCGTCACGCGTGAACTGTTCGATCGAGCCGGGAACCTTGTCGGCAATGTACTGGGCGATCAACTGGCGGTCGCGCTGATGGTCTTCTTCCACGGTATCGCCGCGCGGAATGCGCCGCAGTTGGAGCAAGGCGACTGCGGCCGCGTTGTCGTACATGGCCTTGGCCACTTCTTCCTGGTTCGAGATCAGTCCCAGTTCTTTCAGCTTCGGATCCCACACGTTCCACAGCGCCATCAAGTCGGCGCGGCCTTCTTCCAGCGTGGAAAAATATTCCTTTAGAAGGGGCTGGGCTCCGCCTTTGACGCGCTCGCTCAACTTGCCAGAGCCGTGGCCGATGACTTCGTGCAATGCCGTCATCAGGTCCTGAGCTTCACTGCCGTACTTCGCATCGCGTTCGACTTCGGCGGGACCGACAGCGAACTCGGCGGCGGCCGTTTTGCCGGTCGCATCGTCCAGTGCGCGCTTGCTCCCGGTGAAGAGAAAATTCTTGGAGCCGTATTTTTCGTGGATCTCGTTTTCGTTCGGGAGATTGTCCCCGATCGTGGTTACGTTGAAATCGCCGGTTTCGATCAGGGTTTCGACCGCTTTAACCACGGGGAGCTTGAACGACGTTAGCTTGTACTTGTCATCCCACGGAGCCTTCTGTTCGAAATAGGCCGCATTCGCCCCCAACTTCTTCATCAGCGTGGTGACCGGCTTGTCGGTGATGGTGACAAAACTCTGCGAGCTTCCTTTGGCTCCGCGGGCGTCGCGATAGACCTCGATGAAGCCGTTATCGAAATCGACGGTGGCGTCGTTTTGCACCCAGGTGGTGCCGAAGGCAACCCAGTCGGCGTAGTCACCGGTTTGGTAATAGCGGATGAGATGGGCAATCGCCTCGGCCTGCGCGGGGTCGGCGTAGCGGCGCGCCTTTTCGAAGCAGTCGTTGGCCTTTTTCAAGAACCTCGCGTACAGGCCCGGAGGAACCTTGCCGTCGGGCGTTCCGGCGCGGTAGACCAGTTCGGTGAGCTTGCCGTCCGCCGCTTTCACTACGCGCGAGTTCAGCGGATATTGATCTTGAAATCCTTGCAGATCGTTCAGGCTCAGGCCGGGATAAAAAGTGTTGGAACTGGCCTGGATGGTGTCTTTTCCACCCACGGGACTCTTGGCAATCATCATCGGCTCAAAAGCAGGATCGAACAGCGAGGGCCGCAAGGACTCGAGCTCATGCGTGACGTCGGCTGGCTTTTTCAGGGGCGGAAGATCGGCATAGGCCGTGCGGTAGGCTCCATTTTGCTGCGCGCGCAGGGCGGCCTTTTCCAGCTCCTCAAACGTGAAAGCGGGCAGGAATTTCTGCGAGGTCGTGTCGTTGTGGTTGCCGCGGTTGGCCCAGAACAGCTTGGTGAATTCGGCGATCTTCGCCAACGCCGCCGGGTCGATCCCTTTCGGATGCGCCATGATTTCTTCGAGCAGGCGCTTTTGCTGCAAACCGTAGGCGGAGAGCTGGTCGTAGATGACGGGGTCGATGGCGATGGAAGCCTGCGTCAGCCAATAGGCCAGAGCCTGCTCACGCGGCGAAAGGGCCTGGAAGCTGGGCGCGTGCAGCTGAAGGAAGGCGGTGTCGCCGACGCGCTCGACGAGAACGCTGCTGGCCTTTTCCTGCTGGCACAGCGCTGGCTTGGCGATGGCTGAGATCATGGTGACAAGCAGAAGAAGGAGTACGAAATTTTGCGGCTTCAAGATGGGCCCCCCGTACGGTGCTTTGTTATTTGTTATTTACGAAGCGGAGCGAACTTCGCAGGCTACCACAAACGGGCATGGCTTGAGGTTGTGTGGCGGAGCCGAAGGGCCCCGCCGGACGGGGCACAGCCCCGTCCCCATACCGGACAGGCCCTGCCGTTCTCGCGTGCTAGAATCGTTATTGTGATGCCCGGGGCCGATGCTTCCTGATATCGAAAAACTACTGGAGCTGCAGGGGGCGGATCACGAGATCCGCAAACTGCAGGACGAGGTTGCCGCGCTGCCAAAACGCGTGGCGGTCATCGAGCAAAAGCTGGCTGGGACCAAGGCGCGCTTGGAAAAGGTACGGGGCGCAGCCAAGAGCGACGAAGCCAACCGCAAGAAATTCGAAGCCAACATCAAAGACCTGCAAGGTAAAATTTCCAAGTATCGCGACCAGTCTCTCGACGTAAAAACCAACGAACAGTACAAAGCGATTCTGCACGAAATCCAGTATGCCGAGCAGGAAATCCGCCTCAACGAAGACCGCATCCTGGAGGTGATGGTCAACGTCGACGCGCGTGAAACCGAAGTCAAAGCCGCGGAAGCCGAACTGAAGGCGGAAACCGCCGAGATCGAAAAAGAAAAGGAAGAAGCGCGGAAGGTTACCGCCGAAGATCAGAAGCGGCTCGCCGAGTGGAATGCCAAACGCGACGCGCTGCGGCGTGAGATTTCCGAAGACGTGCTCCGTCACTATGAGCGCGTGGTGAAGCACCGCGGCACCGGGCTCGCCGAAGTTCGCGATCACAAGTGCATGGGCTGCCAGGTAATGTTGCGGCCGCAGATCTACAACGAAGCGCGCAGTGGCGAGACGGTCATGTCCTGCGAATCTTGCCAGAGGATTTATTACTACAATCCCGCGAACGAAGTGGCGCCGGAGCAGGAAGTGGTGACCGTAACCGGCAGAAAACGCGCCCGCCCCAAGGCCGATGCGCCCCAGGCGTGGTTCTATCGTCCCGACTACGCGGAAGAAGGCGAAGTGCTGATCGTGTTCATCAATAACGGCGGCAATTCGACGCGGCGCATCTACGAAATGCACACCGGACGCGAGTTTGGCGGGGTGCTGCAGCGCGAGGGGAATTACCGCCAGGCGTTTCCCGAGGACTTGACCGACGCCGCGCTCCGGCTCAACGGGCATTGGGAAGAAAAAGAGATCGACGAGTGGGGCTCTGAAATTCCCTCCGACGTGCTCGATCTTCTGCACAAAGATCTGCTCGCCATCCGGCGCGAGCAGCGAGCCAGCCACAAAGATCATGCCGCTTCTCCGGCGGGACATCCCGCGGCCCATTAGTGTCGTGTCCCGGAAATACGCCTTCGACTTTCTCCTAAGCTCGGCTTGGACAGCCGGGGGCGGCTGTCCCTACGCAACCTTGGTTGGCTATAACATCTATTCATGCCGAAAAAACCTGCCCCCTCCGCCCGACATGCGGAGCCTGCCGTAAAACTTTCCGCCCGAGGAGCCAAGCGCCTGCAGGGCCGCCACCCTTGGGTTTATCGCTCGGACATTGTCGGGGCGAATGACATCCCATCCGGCGCGCTCGTCCGCGTCCACGATCCTCGGGGGAAATTTCTCGGCACCGCACTCTACAGTTCTTCGTCGCAGATCGCGATCCGCATGATCTCGCACGGCTCGGTCGACGATCTGCCTGCTCTGGTCGCGGAACGGGTTCGTGCCGCGATCGCCTACCGGAAGGAACTCGTCCGGAATACCGACGCCTATCGCATCGTCTTCAGCGAAGCTGATTTTCTGCCTGGGCTCATCGTCGATCGCTATAACGACGTCCTCTGCGTACAAATCCTGACCCAGGCCATGGACGCTGCACCGGTGCGCGACGCCATTCTGCAAACGCTGCGCGACGAACTGCAACCGGCGGGAATCGTGGAGCGGGTCGAGGCCCGCATTCGTGAACTGGAGCAGTTGCCGCCGCGACCGTCTGGGCTGCTTTGGGGAGAGAAGAGTTCGACCGTGGTTAACATGAATGGCGTCCGCTTTCATTACGACGGCTTCGAAGGCCAGAAAACCGGGGCGTTTCTCGATCAGCGGGAAAACTACGCGGCGGCGGCCGAATATGCGCACGGGGAAGCCCTCGACGCTTTCTGCTACCAGGGCGGATACGCGCTGCACTTTTCTCTGCACCCTGCAGCGAGGTGTTCGAAGGTTACCGGAGTGGATAGCTCGCGTCCGGCGCTCGAAATGGCGGAAAAGAACGCGACCCTAAACGGACTTGAACTGGAGTGGATCGAGGCCAACGCCTTCGATCTTCTAAGAGACTACGCCGCCGCCAACCGCCGCTACGACACCATCGTCCTCGATCCGCCAGCCTTTGCCAAAACCAAGCGCGACCTGGATAAAGCTTTGCGCGGCTATAAAGAGCTCAACCTGCGCGCCATGAAGATGCTGCGGCCGGGAGGGGTTCTGGTCACCTGCTCCTGCTCGTTCCACGTCGGGGCGGCGGAATTCCTCAAAGTGGTGGCCGACGCCGCCCAGGACGCCCACAAAGACTTGCGCGTGTTGGAGAACCGGGGAGCGGCCAAGGATCATCCAATCCTACTAAACGTGCCTGAAACCGGCTACCTTCAGTGCCTGATATTTAGCGTAAGCGACTGACACATAGCAAGATAAACTACTTGACAATGACACACTAAGATTTTATGATTTGACGACACTAATTAACAACCTGGGAGCTTCCGATAGCTTCCCGAATGAACTTCAAGTAGGAGGATTTACGCTATGACCATGATTACGCGTTGGGACCCTTTCCGTGAGTTCGTCACACTGCAGGACCGCATGAACCGTTTGTTCCGCGACCCTCGTGGGCCGGTAGGGCAGGATGAACCGCTGACCACGACCGCATTTGCTCCGCCGGTGGACGTCTACGAGGACGAGCACAACGTCACCCTGAAAATCGAAGTGCCGGGAATCGACGAGAAGGACATCGACGTCCGCATCGAGAACAACACGTTGACCGTGCACGGCGAGCGCAAGTTCGAGAAGGACGAGAAAGAGGAGAACTACCGGCGCGTGGAGCGTCAGTATGGCAGCTTCACCCGCACCTTCAGCCTCCCCAGCACAGTCAACCATGACAACGTTCAGGCCGACTACGACAAGGGCGTGTTGAAGATCAAGCTGGCGAAGAAGGCCGAAGCCAAGCCGAAGCAGATCAAAGTCAACGTCGGTAGCCAGAAGACGCTGGAGGGCAAAGAGCCGAAGAGCGCCGGCAAAGCCGCGTAAGCAAATGCTCGTGTGGGGACGGGCGACTCGCCCGTCCAGCCGGGCAAAGCCCGGCAGTTGTAAACTCAGCGGGAGGCGAACCAGCGCCTCCCGCTTCGTTTGAAATCGAAAAGATCTGTCATCCTGAGCGAAGCGAAGGACCTCTGCATTCTTTCGCTGCCACCAACTGCATAGGTCCTTCGCTTCGCTCAGGATGACACGGCGCTAGAGGTTAGAAGCCATGGCAATTCGTTGGGACAAATTCACAGTCAAAGCGCAAGAAGCCGTTCAGCGCGCGAATGAGCTCGCCTCCGAGCACGGCAATCCGGAACTCGCCCCGGCCCATCTGCTGGCCGCGCTGGTCGAGGACAAGGAAGGCATCGTTGCGCCCGTGCTGGAAAAAATCGGCATCGGGCCGCAGGCCGTGCTTAGCGACCTCTACCAAGAAATTGAGAAGCTACCGAAGGTTTCGGGCAGCGGCGGCGCGCAGCAGCCGTCGATGTCGGCGCAGATCAACCAGGTTCTGGAGAAGTCTTTCAAAGAAGCCGACACCTTCAAAGACGAGTACGTCTCGACCGAGCATATCCTGCTGGCGTTGACCAGCCTGAAGCGCGATCCGGCACAGGAGCTTTTGGCGCGGCACGGGGCGACCCACGATGCCATCTTGAAGGCGCTCACGGCGGTTCGGGGATCGCAGCGCATCACGGACCAGAACCCCGAAGCTAAGTACCAGGCGCTGGAGCGCTATGCCCGCGATCTGAACGAACAGGCGCGACGCGGCAAACTCGATCCCGTGATCGGCCGTGATGAAGAAATTCGCCGGGTGGTGCAGGTGCTGTCGCGGCGCACGAAAAATAACCCGGTCCTGATCGGCGAGCCCGGAGTGGGCAAGACGGCCATCGTCGAAGGCCTGGCGCAGCGCATTATTTCCGGCGACGTGCCCGAAGCGCTGAAGAACAAGCGCGTCGTTGCGCTCGATTTGGGAGCGATGCTGGCGGGCGCCAAGTATCGCGGCGAATTCGAAGACCGTCTGAAGGCGGTGCTCAAAGAAATCGAGGACTCCTCTGGCCAGATCATCTTGTTCATCGACGAACTGCATACCCTGGTCGGCGCAGGCGCGGCCGAGGGAGCGATCGACGCCTCGAACATGCTGAAGCCGGCGCTGGCCCGCGGCGAGTTGCGCGCCATCGGAGCGACCACGCTCAACGAATATCGCAAGTACATCGAGAAAGACGCCGCGCTCGAACGGCGCTTCCAGATCGTTTTCGTAGGTGAGCCGAACGTCGAGGACACCATCGCCATCCTGCGCGGGCTGAAAGAAAAGTACGAAGTGCATCATGGCGTGCGCATCAAAGATTCGGCCATTGTCGCGGCTGCGACCTTGTCGCACCGCTACATTTCCGACCGCTTCCTGCCCGATAAAGCCATTGACCTGATCGATGAATCCGCCGCCTCGCTGCGCATCCAGATCGACTCCATGCCAACCGAAATCGACCAACTGGAACGGCGGGCCACGCAGCTCGAAATCGAAAAGCAGGCGTTGAAAAAAGAAGACGATCCGAACTCGAAAGAGCGCCTGGCCAACGTCGAGAAAGAACTGGCCGGCATTCGCGAGCAGTCGAACGCGCTCAAGGCCAGGTGGAAGCAGGAGAAAGATGTCATCGGGAAGGCCCGCGCGCTGAAGGAGAAACTGGAGCAGCTCAAGATCGAGGAAGCCGCCGAGGAGCGCAAGGGAAACCTCGAACGCGTAGCGCAGATTCGCTATGGCCTCATCCGTCAGACACAGCAAGAATTGCAGAAGGTCACCTCGGAGATGGACGGCAGCACGGGCGAGTCGCCCGTGCCCACACAGTCGCCCGTGCCCACACGTGCCCGGATGTTGAAGGAGGAAGTGGACGAGGAAGACGTTGCCCGCATTGTCTCCAAGTGGACCGGCATTCCGGTTTCGAAGATGCTCGAGGGCGAGGTCAAGAAGCTCATCAACATGGAAGACCGGTTGCGGCTGCGCGTCATCGGACAGGACGCGGCGCTCGAACGCGTGGCCAACGCCATTCGCCGTTCGCGCGCCGGACTGAGCGATCCGAAGCGGCCGATCGGGTCCTTTATTTTTCTCGGGCCTACTGGCGTCGGCAAGACTGAACTGGCGCGGGCGCTTGCCGAGTTTCTTTTTGACGACGAGCGCGCGATGGTGCGCATCGATATGTCGGAATACATGGAGAAGCACGCCGTTTCGCGTATGATCGGCGCGCCTCCGGGATACGTTGGCTACGATGAGGGCGGACAACTCACCGAGGCGGTGCGGCGGCATCCTTACGCGGTTGTGCTGTTTGACGAGATCGAGAAGGCGCATCCCGACGTGTTCAATATTCTTTTGCAGATCATGGACGACGGGCGCCTCACTGACGGCAAGGGGCGCAAGGTGGACTTCAAGAACACGGTCATCATCATGACTTCGAACCTGGGTTCGGCGTACCTGCAGTCGGAAAACATTCGCTCCACCGATGGCTTCGAGCGCGCCTCGAAGCAGGTGATGGAGGCGCTGCACGGGCACTTCAAACCCGAGTTCCTGAATCGCGTGGACGACATCATCATCTTCCATCCGCTGGGCAAGGAAGAGCTGGTGAAGATCGTCGATCTGCGCCTTGAAGACTTGCGCCGGCTGCTGGCGGACCGCAAGATTTCTTTGGAGCTGACCGACGCCGCGAAGGAACTGCTCTTTACGGAAGGCTACGATCCTAACTTCGGAGCACGTCCGTTGAAGCGTGCCATTCAGAAGCTGGTGCAGGATCCGCTGGCGCTGAAAATTCTGGACGGCGCAGTGTTGCACGGCGACCACGTGGTGGTGGATGCCGATAAGAAGGCGGGGAAGATGACGTTCAAGGTCAGTGAGCGGGTGGGGGAGAAAGTGGCGGCGCGGGCGAAGAAATAAAGTTCGAGTGGGGACGTGGTTTTGGCACCGGTTAGCAAGGTTGTCGGTCAATCGCGCCACTCAGAATCAACGGCCTGCGGCACGCAGCCAGAAAGAGGCGATTGCACCAATTTTTGAATTGCTGGTGAAATGGGGATCCTAAGCCTCGCCACGCGCCTGTGCGTCCCCACTAACCAGACCGGCGAGCGCCATTCCGGGCGCGGCGGCCTCGTATAATGAGGCTGCCAATCGTACCCGCAGGTTGCTACATGCAAGGGGTTATAAGAACTCGCCAACGGATCGTAGTCTTCGGTTTGCTTGCCCTGGTCATGGTCGCGATTGCCGCGCTGGTCCTGACCCGCGATTCCAGCTCTCCGGCGTCGCGAATGGGACCTCGCCGGGCTCCGCTAGTGGATGAGCAGCCCGTGCAAACCGCCCGCAGCATGGCGACCCTGGCTTCTACTCGGGAGGAGCAGCGGTTTGCACGACAGGCGTTGCAGCTCGCCGACCATGAGGTCGATCTGGCGTTTGCCGACGCGCTCCGCGAGACTACCCTTCATCCGGCTGCCAGCACCCCTGAGACCACCGAGTTCTTCGCGCGCGTGAGCCGAGCCGAGGCCCAAGTCAAGTTAGACCAGGACCTCATCGACAGCCTGAAAAAAGAATCTGCCACAAACAAAGGCCCAGACCAGGAAATCCAGGAACAACTTGACCTCTTTCAAGCGCAACTGGAACTGGACAAGGACGAACTGGAGGATGCCAAAGGGGACCTGCTCCGGTCCGGGGCCGACCCCTTGAGTCGGATCCGACGGCAGTTCGCAAGGTATCAGGCAGCTCAACAACAGCGAGACACCGCAAATACGCCGATCGGCGCAGTGGGGACCGAAGCGAGTTCCCCGGCCAACAATCTCATCGCACAAATCAGCGTCTGGCGCACCCAGCGCACCCAAGCCGTGAAATTGGAGCAGGCCCGCGATGAAGCGCTCCAGAAGCGCGACAAGCTCCTGCAGAAGCACGACTCGGCAGAACAGGCGACACTCGAGCAACCCAATGGGAACCAAGCCCAGGAGCCGCCTCCGTCGGCGGGCAATTCCAAGGACCAGGCGGTTCTTGCCACCCTGCGCCGTCTCTCCGACCACCAAAAGAACCTCGCCGATCTAAACAAGCGCGTCCAGGACCATCAGGATCTGGCCGATGTCTACGGCAACTGGCGCGGGGTGGTGCAATCACGCCAGCAAGCCATCCTTCGCGGCTTCATCCGGTCCGCCCTGTTCATTCTGCTGGTTGTGTTGGGGGTGTACTTGGCGGATCTTGCGGTGGATCGTTTTTTCACGGATCTGATTCCTGATCGCCGCCGGATGCGGACTCTGCGGGTGGTCGCACGCTTTGCGTTGCAGGCAGCGGGTGTCCTGCTCGTCTTGTTTGTTGTGCTGGGCATTCCCAACCAGATGCCCACGATTCTTGGCTTAGCCGGCGCCGGCTTGACGGTCGCGCTGAAAGATTTCATCGTGGCCTTCTTTGGATGGTTTGCACTTATGGGACGCAACGGCATCCGCGTGGGCGATTGGGTGGAAATCCGGGGTGTCGTCGGTGAAGTCGCCGAAATCGGTCTGCTGCGAACTGTGCTGTTGGAAACCGGCAACTGGAACGATGCCGGACATCCCACTGGACGCAAAGTCGCCTTCGTCAATAGCTTTGCGATCGAAGGACACTACTTCAATTTTTCCACCAGCGGGCAGTGGTTGTGGGACGAGTTGCAGATTCTCGTGCCCTCTGCCCAGAATCCATATCCCATCCTAGAGGCCATCCAGAAGCTGGTCACGACTGCGACCGAAGGCAACGCGCGCATGGCGGAAGAAGAGTGGCAGCGGGCCACCCAGCGCGAAAGTATGCACTCGGTTTCGGCTGCCCCGGCCATCAACCTGCGCCCCACGAGCCTGGGAGTAGAGGTTCACGTCCGTTACATTACCCGCGCCCAGGAGCGCTATTCCACTCGCACCACGTTGTATCAGGACATAGTGGCCTTGCTGCACCAACGGCAGTCGGAACCCGCGATCGCCCGCAGTCCGGCGGGAGCGGGCACATAGCTGTTTTGCGGCGGTTTCTTGTTTTGCCCATTGATTTGAATCCCGAGTGTAGACAGGGAATCTACAGTTTGCCGCGCGCTTAAGAATGCAGGTCCTTCGCTTCGCTCAGGCTGACAAACGATTAGTGTCCGGCTTATTTCAAGATCGCCTTCTTGGTCCCCGATCTTGAGGGCCGGCGCGCGCCGGGGACCTTCCCGATTCTTGGATCCCCGGCGAGAACGAGTTCACAGGCGCGTTGCGCCGCCTCTTCGAAATCCTCGGCATCGGCGGGAAGAACCTGCCATCCTGTCACCTTCTTCCCCAACACCTTTATGGAACGCATGTTGGGGAACTCTTGCCGCAGACTCCGGTGGTGCTCTTCGGTGGTGGCGAGCCACACTCCGTTGTCGGCGGTCTGGTCGCGTTTGTCGCGGAGAATGAGGACGATCTTGTCTCTCACGTAGATTGCGAGACAGCCGAACATGGGGCGGGTTGTGGGCGACAGCGGAGCCATGGCGTCGAGCACGAATTCATGCGGGATCGGCTTGCGCGGCTTGACGGCGAAGAGGGCGCCGTCGAGCGGGACTGAGGCCGTGTTGCGGCGAGGCTTCGGCATACGAACGGGAAATCGCGTTCCGTTCAGTGCTACTTTCCATTGACTCTATATCACCGCTCGGCCAGGTGGCGAATCCGAATCGCTTGCCGGTGCCCTCTCCGAGGCTGTAAGGTACTCGACCGAGGCTCAATTCTCTTTGGGGGATGGAATGAAAGTCAGCCGTACTCTGTTCGCTTCGATTTTTGTGCTGTGCTGTATCAACGTTTCCTGGGCGCAAGCCGTTCCCGCTGCGGCGCCCAAGACGGTTGTCATCCGCGCCGGGCATTTGCTGGACGTTAGAACCGGCAAGACGCTGGCGAAGCAGACCATCGTGATTCAGGGCGACCGGATTGCGAGCGTCGGCGCCGACACCCAGATTCCCGAGGGCGCGCAGGTGGTCGATCTCTCGAACGCCACCGTGCTGCCGGGATTGATTGACGCGCACACGCACATCACCTTCAATCCGAATTTCGGCTATTCGCGGCTGGCGATTTCGGTGCCGCGCGAGGCCCTGATCGGAGCGAAGAACGCCCGCGTCACGCTTGATGCCGGTTTTACGACCATCCGCAACGTGGGCGCGAGCGGCTTTGCCGACGTGGCCTTGCGCGACGCCATCAACGCCGGTGACGTGCCGGGACCGCGCATGCTGGTCAGTGGCCCGGCGCTGAGCATTACCGGTGGACACTGCGACAACAATCTGCTGCCGTTCGAATCCCACGTATACAGCGAAGGCGTGGCGGATGGGATAGCAGCCGTTCAGCACAAGACGCGCGAGATCATCAAGTACGGCGCCGACGTGATCAAAATCTGCGCTACCGGCGGCGTGCTCTCGCATGGCGACAATCCGCAGGCTTCGCAATACACGATTGAAGAAATGAAGGCGATTGTGGCGGACGCGCATCGGCTGGGCCGAAAGGTGGCGGCGCATGCGCATGGGGCGGAAGGAATACGGTGGGCGTCGGAGGCGGGCGTGGATTCGATCGAGCATGGTTCCTACATCGACGACGCGGCCATCGCCACGATGAAGAAGAACGGCACTTATCTGGTGCCTACGCTCTACCTCGCCGACTGGTTTCTGGAAAACGCGGAGCGGATCGGCACGCCGGCTGAGTTGATTGCCAAGGGACGAGAAGTGATGCCCGCCGCGCGCAAGAATGTGGCGCGCGCGTTTGCGGCGGGAGTGAAAGTCGGCTTTGGGACCGATGCCGCCGTGTATCCACACGGGCTGAACGCGCATGAATTCGCGGTGATGGTGAAACTGGGACTGACGCCGCTGCAGGCGATCCAGGCGGCAACCGTTAACAACGCCGATCTGCTGGGGTGGTCCGACAAGGTCGGCACGATTGAGGCGGGCAAGTGGGCCGATATGATTGCCGTGGACGGTGATCCGTTGGCGGACGTCACGACGCTGGAGCGAGTGAAGTTTGTGATGAAGGGCGGCGAGGTGGT
>JAIQFO010000058.1 GCA_020073215.1 Terriglobia bacterium
CTGCGTCCGAGCTACTGGCGCGGCTACAACCTTTTGGGCGGGTTCTATCTGCGCCAGGCGCAGTATGATGACTCGGCGAAGATGTTTCAGAAAGTTATCGAGCGCACGCCGGAGAGCTTTCGCGGATACGCCAACATGGGCGCCGCGTACTTATACGAGGGGAAGTATGCGGAGGCGATCCAGCCGCTGGAGCAGTCGCTGGCGATTCACCCGACTGCGGATACGTACTCCAATCTGGGGACTGCCTATTACTTCCAGCACAGGTTTGCGGACGCAGTGAGAATCTACGAAAAGGCGCTCCAATTAAACGATAAGGACTATACGAATTGGGGGAATCTCGGAGAAGCATGCTACTTGAACGGGGAACGCGATAAATCCATTCAGGCCTTCCGGCATGCGATTGAATTGGCGAAACAAGAGCTCGCCATCAATCCTCGCAATCCGCAACTGCTGAGGAACTTGGCGGATTACTACGTCATGATCGGTGACCGGGCTAATTCCTTGAAGTATCTCGACGAGGAGCTAACACAGAGCAGATTCGATAAGGAGTCCCTTTTCGACGCGGCGCAGATTTACGATCATTTGGGCGATACGGGACTGACGCTCGAATGGCTGGCCAAGGCGTTACGCGCGGGATATTCGCCGCAGATCGTACTCCAGCAGCCGGACCTCGATAATTTACATAGCGACCCACGCTTTCAGGAGCTGTTGAAATCAAGCGCTGTTAGGCCGAACCAGAGGAAGTGACTAGCAGTCTAATCTTTACCGAAGGAGAAAAGAAATGGCAATAGATGTCTTGAACGGAGGTACGTTAGCGGTAGGCTCAACATCGGTTACATTCACTAACAACACCGGTAGGACCGTTTACGTCAACGGCTGTACGTTGAGTGGATTTCCTGCCAAGGTGCCAGTCCCAAATGGCGGCGGCACTGTCATTTTCAGTCCGCCGGGCCCGCCAGCAGCAACCGGAACCTATCCATACACCACCAGCCTAAGCAAGCCACGAGAAATCACTCCCGCAATCAAAGTTCAGTAGCGAAAATTCGACAAATTTTCCGGGGGAGGGCGCAAAGGTGCCCTTCCCCAGGGTGAGTCAAGAAGAATTGTCCAATGAAGAACAAACTGCTGGAGGCTGGGAGTTGAGAACTGCCTCCACCCAACACTCGCAGTACATGCCCGCCAGATACCTACCTTCGTAACCGCCCCTTCCCTAGACTGAATGCACTCCTGCAAAGCAGGGAAGGCTTCCCCCAAAGTCGTCGATCTTTGGAATCGCTCCACCTGTAGAGACGGGGCTTGCCCCGTCTCCCGCCGCCGAGACGCGGCAAGCCGCGTCTCTACGAAGACATTGCTAGCCCTTCCAGCGGTATGCGTCAGGCTGGGGCAGTCCTATGTGCGCCAGCACACGGTTCGCGAATTCGCGGGCCATGGCATCGGCGTCTGACGGATGGTTATAGAACGTTGGAATGACGGGAAAGATCGTCGCCCCCGCTTCCGCCGCCAGCGACATGTTGCGGATGTGGATTTTGTTCAGCGGCGTCTCGCGGACGCAGAGCACGAGCGGCCGGCGTTCTTTCAGAGTGACATCGGCGGCGCGCTCGATCAGGCGTGAAGCGGTGCCGTTGGCAATACGGCCCAGGGTGCCGACGCTGCAGGGGATCACGACCATGGCGTCCGAAGGATACGACCCGCTGGCCACGTTGGCCCCGATATCGGTGTTGGCCTGCTGCTGAATCTTTGCCGAAGACGCGCCGATGATTTGACGTAGCAGGTCGGAGCGCCCTTCGACGCCGAGTTCCTCGGCCATGACGCGCAGGCCGCTGTCGGAAGCGATGAAATTTACGGTCTTCACCCGAGAATCGCGTTCCACGGCGAGTAGAAAGTGCTTCAGAAATACCGATCCGCTGGCGCCGGTAGTGGCCACGGTCAGGTTTTCCGGAATCAGAAAGGACAAGTTGTCGCTCCACGAGGCAATCCGAGTCACGGCCTCGAAAAACTGAGGATAGGGAGGCACGAAAGGCAAGTCAAGGCGACCTCCGAATTCATGTCCACCACCGGCATCTTACGATCACGGCGCAGTGCCGCCCAACGCCACGCCCTCGCCAGCGTCGTGCGTACGATTGGCGCCATTGATCCCAGCGCCGGATGCAAGTATCTGCGCGACTTTCGCGAGGCTTATCGCTCCTATCAGAAGGTTCTCGCCCTGAGTGATGTCCGCCAGGAAATCGGCAAAGCGGGAATCGTGCTGGTCGGCGACTATCACGCCCTGCCCAACTCGCAGCGCTATCTGGCTTCGCTCCTGCGCGATCCCGAACTCCACCAGCGCCCCGTGGTGCTGGGAGTGGAAACCATTTTCTCCCGCGACCAGCACATTCTCGACGAATGGTTCCGCGGCGAAATTGAAGAAGGCGAACTGCGCCAGCGTATCCGTTTCGATCTCGACTGGGGATACGACTGGCCGACATTTTACGAACTGCTTTCCGCTGCCCGCGACCACGGCGCCTCCATTTACGGGCTCGATTGCATGCCTCGCGAAGATCTGCGCAAGATTGGGGCGCGGGATCGCCACGCCGCAGACAAAATTGCTGAACTCCGCCGCCGCTATTCCGGCGCGCTCATCATGGTGTTGTTCGGCGAGTCGCATCTCGCGCCGCAGCATCTGCCCGCCCTGCTCCAGGAGCGGCTTCCCGCGGAACCCATGCTCACCGTTCTGCAGAACGTCGACGCCCTCTACTGGCGCGCCGCGGGAGAGACTCGCGACCACGTCGAAGCCGTCCAAGTCCACAAAGACGTTCACAAGGAAGTCGGCAAGAATGTCTTGTGCGTCTTCAACGCCACGCCGCTGGAAAAATACGAGACCTACCGCCTCTGGCTCGACCGCTGGGGGCGCAACGATAACGATAACGACGGCGCGCCCGACCTTGGCCCCACCCTCTACAACCTGATCGAGGGCATGGTGCGTTTTCTCGGCATCAACCAGTACTCTCCGCACAACACGACGCAGCCGAGACTTCTGGTGGACCTGATGCCTGAAGTCTATTCGCGCAGTTCCGACGCCCTTCTGCGCCGCCTCTTATCGCGCAAGGGATTTACGGCCGAACACCGCCGCTCTCTGCTCCGCCAGGTTCGCGAGCGCGGCAGCGTTTACCTGGCTCCGATCAATGCCGTGTACGTGCGCCAGTTCCGCATGACCTCCTCGGCCGAGGACGCCGTGCGCTGCCTTCATCAAGCCTGTCGTGGCTTACCCAATCTTTCGAACGGCAAGGTTCCGGCAGCGCAAGCCGCGCCCGGCGCGAAGACATTGGATCAAGACGACCTGTTTTACATGACCGTCTTCGAGCACGCGCTCGCCTTTTTCGGATCGCGCATCTTACACCCCGCTCGTCCCGCTCTCCGCGATCCCGATATCGCGGAATTGTTCGAGGTGACGCGCGAAGACCTCGAACATCAGACCGCGCTCCCGTTCGCCGATGCCCTTGAAGCTCTCGACTTCCTGATCGAGCGCCGCAAGCAGGATTTCCGCGGCGTGCCGGTGCCACCCTTCACTGACCGCAAGTATGAATACGTCGCCGAACAACTCGGCCATCTCACCGGCACCGACCTCTATGACGCCTACATCGACGGCCGCCTCACAACCACTGCCCTGCGCAAGCTCTTCCTCGCTCACATAGAAGAACCCGGTGTGGCTTGCAGAGCCTACGTCCAGTTGAGAAGGCGCCTGCGCGCTGGATTACGCAGTTGATTTCTTTGCGATCTGCGTTCGCGCACATAAGCTTGGTTGTCAGCCTTCTCTGCGTTCTTTCCGGTTCAAGGTTTTGATTTTGCGGCCGCTGCGGTATTCTCAGCTTTCCAATGCATGACGACTTCCCACTCCAGACCCAGACGCCCGATGCGCTCATGCTCTTCGGCTTCTGGTACCGCGCGCTGCCGGCTGGTCAACTTCGTCGCGGGGAACTAGCCAAGACGAAGTTGCTGGAACAACCGCTAGTCATCGGACGCGACCACCAAGGCCAGGCCTTCGCCCTGCGCGACGCCTGCCCTCATCGCGGCATGCCGCTTTCCTGCGGACACTTTGACGGCCAACAGATCGAATGTTCCTACCACGGCTGGAGATTCGACGCGCACACGGGCCAGTGCCAGTCGATCCCGTCGCTCGTCCGCGAGCAAACTCTGAAAATCGACCGCATCTACGCGGGAAGTTATCCCTGCGAAGAGCGCGATGACTTCATCTGGGTCTTCGTCCCCGATCCCGGACCAGCCGGAGCCGGATTCTCAAAGCCCGCGCCGGCTCCGACGCCCGCGCCCGAGGTTCCGAAATACAGCGAGCATTACAAACTCGCCTACCTAACTGCCGACCTGCCTTGCTCGGTCGACCACGGCATCATCGGATTGATGGATCCCGCGCACGGCCCCTTCGTCCACCAGGCGTGGTGGTGGCGCACGCGAAAGTCGATTCACGAGAAGGGGAAGAACTTCGAACCCATCCCGTACGGATTTCGCATGAGCGCGCACACGCCCAGCTCGAACAGCGCTCCCTACAAACTGCTGCGCCTTTATGCTGACGCCGATTCAATTACGACGACTATCGACTTCATGTTGCCCAACCTGCGCTCGGAAATCATTCGCGCCGGCAAGTACTGGTTTTCGAGCCTGACCACCGTCACTCCCATCACCCGCAACCAATGCCGCATTGACGTAGTCGCCGCCTGGAACCTGTTTCGCTGGATTCCGTTTGGCCCGGAGTTGCTGAAATTTGTCTTCGCAAAATTCGTGGAGCAGGATCGCCGCACCATGGAACTCCAGTCCGAAGGCCTGAAGCACAACCCGCATTTGATGCTGATCGACGACGCCGACCGTCCCGCAAAGTGGTATTTCGGATTGAAGGACGCGATGCTGGAAATGAAGAAGAGTGGCGGCGAGTTTCGACACCCGATGGCGGGGCCAGTGACGCTGAAGTGGAGAAGCTGAAGAGCAGTACCCAGTACTTAGTAGCCAGTACCCGGAAATTCAGCTGGGAACAAATCGCTGGGTACTGAGTACTGGGTGCTATTCCCCCACCAGCCAGTCCATGGCCTCATCCCGCGCGTTGAAGGTCATAATCTCGCGCTGCGAAAAATTGTGGAAGTTTTCCATGAAGGCGTGCGGAATGCTCTCCGTGCCGATCCACGCCGTTTTTTTCACAAACGGACGGTCGAGCGTCAACACTTCTTTAATCTTGGTGGCCACCGCGTGATCCACTTCGGCGCCGGTGAAGTCCGCCAGCGTAACCAGCGATTCGTGACCGTGCTTCGCGACCGTGATCCGCACGTATTCCAGCAGAAGCTGCATCTCGTGGGCGTTGGCGTGCGAAAAGTCCAGGAGCAGAATCGGCTTGCCCTGGTGCTCGATGAATCGGATGCGATCATCCATAGCGCGTTCCGGAAGTTGGAATTCACCACATTCTACCGCTTGCATTCAGGACCCACGGGCAGGCCGGTTCCCCACGCGGTTTCCTTACCCTAGCAACGACTCGACGACGCTGTAAGCCTCGCTCAGCGCAGCGTCCAGCGCCCCAGCGTCTTTGCCGCCCGCTTCGGCCAGGTCCGGACGCCCGCCCCCTTTGCCTCCAACTTTGCGCGCGACGGGACCAATGACTTTTCCCGCCGGAATGCGGCTGGTGAGGTCTTTGGTCACGCCGACGATCAGCGACACGTTACCATTCGAAGCCGAGCCCAGCACGACGACCGCCGAGCCGAGCTTGTCGCGCAGTTGATCGACCAGCGTGCGCATCTGGGCGCGTTCCAGATTGTCGACACGATGAGTCAGAACTTTGACGCCGCGAATCTCTTTAACTCTTTCGCCGAGGTTGGCGGTGCTCGAGGTTGCGGACTTCATCCGAGCCTGATCGAGTTCGCGCGTCAGGCGCTTGATTTCCGCGTCTTTCTTTTCGAGTTCGCCGCGAAGGGCATCGGCAGGGGACGCCATATCCTCTCCCGACGTGGGTACCCCATCCTTTCGCGTTTTTTGCGAAAGGGTGGGTCCGACAAGGCTAGCGACCACGCCTTCCAGTTCGTGATCTTGTCGGAAGTGGCGCAGCGAGCCTTCGCCGGTCACGGCCTCGATGCGCCGCACTCCGGATGACACACTGCCTTCTTTCAGAATCTTAATCAGCCCGATTTCGCCGGTAGCGCCGGTATGCGTGCCGCCGCAAAGTTCGGTAGAAAAATCGCCGATTTTGATCACGCGCACCTTGTCGCCGTACTTTTCGCCGAACAGCGCCATGGCGTGATATTCGTTGACCGCCACGTCAATTGGAACGTTCTCAATGATCTCGACCCGTTCGTTGCGCAGAACTTCCTTGTTGATGATGTCTTCGATATCCTGCAGCTCTTCGTCGGCGACGCCGGTGAAGTGCGAAAAATCAAAGCGCAGATGGTTAGGAGCAACCAGCGATCCCGCCTGCTTGACGTGCTTGCCCAGAACTTCGCGCAGCCCCGCCTGCAGTAGGTGCGTGGCGGTGTGATTGCGCATGGTGGACTCGCGGATCGCAGCGTCGACGACGGCATCTACCTTTTGGCCGATGCGAATTGACTGCTTGGCAACCACCTGATGTGCGCGCACTCCCTGAACTGGGTAGTAGCATCCGGTCACTTCCGCGACGACTGTGTTGTGATCGTCGGAGTAAAGCCATCCGCGATCGCCGACCTGTCCGCCCGCTTCGGCGTAGAAAGGAGTGTGATCGAGAATGATCTCGCCGGAATCGCCGGGCTTGAGTTCTTGTGTACCCTGGCCATCCTTGCCGATGATGGCCAACACTTCGCAGTTGTCAGAACGGGTCTGGCGGTAGCCCTCGAATGCTGATGTAGGCAACTTCTGGTACGCGGGATTTGCCGTCTGCTTGGCTGCGCCTTTCCAAGAGGCGCGAGCGCGTTCGCGCTGCTCGGCCATGGCGCGGTCGAATCCTTCTTGGTCAAAACCAAAGCCTCGATCTCTGCAAGCGTCGACAATGAAGTCCAAAGGTAGTCCGAAAGTGTCATAGAGCTTGAAAGCTACGTTCCCACGCAGTTTCAGGATTTCGCCTTCAGTAGGCTCGGGCTGACCAAAGACCTTTTGATATCGATTCCGCTCCTCTTTAACAGTCCGTCCCGGACGAGTCGTAACAAGGCCGTCTGTCATTATGCCTGCAAACTCGTCCTCCAACATGTCAAGGCCGATCTTCATCGTGCTATGGAACCTACGTTCCTCCTCACTGACAACACGAATTACCTGACCGGTCGCAGCCAGTTCCGGATAGACATCGGACATCATCTGTTGAACCTTAATCACCATTTCGGTTAGAACAACAGGTCTGTCTTGGACCAACAGGCGCGCGTGGCGCATCGCGCGGCGCATAATCTTGCGTAGTACGTATCCTCGCCCTTCATTAGAAGGAAGGACACCGTCCGCAATCAAGAACGCCGTCGCACGTGCGTGGTCCGCGATAACGCGGAGCGAGGCCGCAGATTTCGTATGCGACTCTTTTTCAACTTCTTTTTTTAGTGAGACCCCGGTCAACTCCGCCGCCCGCTTGATCAACGGCGTGAACAAATCCGTCTCGTAATTGGAAATCACACCTTGCAGCACTGCCGCCAGCCGCTCCAGTCCCGCGCCCGTGTCAATCGACGGCTTCGGCAGCGGCGTCAACTTACCCGATGCATCCCGATCGAACTGCATGAACACCAGGTTCCAGAGTTCAACATACCGTCCGCAATCGCAGCCAAACGCGCAGTCGGTGTGCCCCTGGTCGCTAGCGGCCACGCCCATGTCGTAGTGAATCTCGCTGCAGGGACCGCAGGGGCCGGTGTCGCCCATCTGCCAGAAATTATCTTTCGTGCCAAATTCGTAGATGCGATCTTTCGGCACGCCTTGCCCGAGCCACAGGTCGTAGGCCTCGGCATCGCGCGGCACTCCGTTTTCGCCTTTGAAGATCGTGACGTAGAGCTTCGCCTTATCGATCCCGAACCACTCCGGCGAAGTGATCAGCTCCCACCCGTAAGCAATCGCGTCTTTCTTGAAGTAGTCGCCAAACGAAAAGTTCCCCAGCATCTCGAAAAACGTGTGGTGGCGGTTGGTGAAGCCGACGTTTTCAAGATCGTTGTGCTTGCCGCCGGCGCGCACGCATTTCTGCGAGGTCGTCGCCCGCACGTAGTCGCGCTTTTCGAGTCCGAGGAAAACATCCTTGAACTGGTTCATGCCGGCGTTGGTGAAGAGCAGCGTCGGGTCGTTGGCCGGGACGAGCGACGAGGAGTGGACCTCGCGGTGTCCCTTCTGAATGAAGAAGTCCAGGAACTTGCGGCGGATTTCAGAGCCTGTGAGCATGGAAAGCTAAAGTCTAAATCAAAAATCAGTTCTCGGTTCCCAGTTCTCAGTTCTCAGTTCTCAGAAAACTCTCGCCGGGTTTAACTGATAACTGAGAACTGGGAACTGAGAACTCTTCATATTGGTTATCATTTGTCGTTTAGTCCCACGCTCGATCTTACGGAGGAAGCTCCAATGGCTTGTGATCCAGAAGTCCTGAGACACGTCCCGCTCTTCGCTCTGCTCGACGAGGAAGAAACCGCTGTATTAGCCGGCCAGGTCGAAGTCAGGCAGTTCGCTGCCCGGCAACGAATCTATAAGCTGGGCGATCCGGGCGGGCGAGCCTACGTCGTGGTCTCGGGCATGGTTCAGGTGACGACCGTCGACGAGGACCACCAGGAAGTCGTGGTCGACGAACCCACTCATGGAGAGTTCTTCGGCTTCGCTTCCATGCTGGAGGAGACCGCCCATGAGTCGTCGGCGATCGCTCTCGAGGAAACGGTGTGCATCGAAGTCGACCGGCACGACATTGCCATCCTGCTCGAGCGCAAGCCCATGTCCGGAATGGACATGCTGGCCGTGCTCGGACGCCAGTTTCATGCCTCGCAAAAATTGGTGCGGGTGCGCGCCGCCCGCAATCCCAACGAGGTCATCGAAGAGAAAGAGACGTTCGGCGAGCGCGTTGCAGACCGGGTCGCCAGTTTCGGCGGTTCGTGGACCTTCATCGGCTCGTTCGCGATCGTGCTGACTTCCTACGCCTCACTCAACGTGGGATTGGCCACTCGCGCCTGGGACCCCTATCCCTTCATCCTGCTCAATCTGTTTCTCTCCATGCTGGCGGCGATTCAGGCGCCCGTCATCATGATGAGCCAGAACCGGCAGGATAAGAAGGACCGGCTGCGCGGCGAGCTTGATTATGAAGTCAATCGCCGCGCAGAAACCGAGATCCAAGGCTTGGCGCACAAGATCAACCTGATCGGCGACAAGATCGGGGACGTCGAGGACTTGCTTCGCAACCGGATCGAACACAGAACGCCGTGACGATCGCGAGAGCGCGATCTACTTCGCGACGTCTTCGGTTTTCTCCGCGCCCTTCTTCACGCCTTTCTTGACCGCCTTGGCGCCTTTTTTCACGTCCTTGCCCGTGTCCTTGGCAGCGGTCTTCGTGGCATCGGCGGTTTTGTCGGCGGCTTTTTCGGTGGCTTCGCCGGTCTTTACGGCTGCTTTCTTGGTGGCGTGTCCCGTCTTCTTCGCTGCTGACTCCGTGGCGTCTTCCGTCTTATCGGCGGCTTTTGCCGTGGCGTCGCCAGTCTTTACGGCTGCCTTCTTGGTCGCGTGCGCCGTCTTCTTCGCAGCGGACTCCGTGGCATCTTCGGTTTTATCGGCAGCCTTTTCGGTGGCTTCGCCGGTCTTCACGGCTGCCTTCTTGGTCGCATGCGCCGTCTTCTTCGCCGCTGTATCAGTTGCCTTGCCGGTGTCGTCGGCTGCTTTCTTCACGTCGGTTCCCGCCTGGCCATACGAAAACGCAGTCAGCGCCAGCAGTGCGGCTGCGATCGTCATCATCAAAGAAAACTTCCCTCTCATAGTTCCTCCAGAGCAATTTAAGAGTTCTTCAGTTGCAAACTTTTATCAGAGTTGAGGGATGGGCGCAAGCAGACGGCAGTTCTCAGCTCCCAGTTCCCGGTTCTCAGTTCTCGGTTCTCAGTCTGAAGGCTGCAAGGTTTTTCTGAGAACTGAGACTGAGAACCGAGAACTCATTCTGACGCCTCGGTACTATCGTTCTCGAGTTCACTAAGAACTTCTTCATCCACATCCCACTTTTTCAGGATGCTGAAGATCGTCTTCGATCCGAACCCTGCGCGCATCAACTGGCGGAAGATGCGGGCCGACTGCTTCCGATCTTTGTCCTTGGGCTTCTGGAGGCGTTTGCGGCGGAGGTAATCGCGCGCCAGACTCTCCTCTTTAACACCGCCATAGACGGAAGAGACAGCCTTCTGGATGACGTCGCCGTGGACTCCTTTCGCCTTCAGGTCGTTGACGACTCGGGTGCGTCCGAACTTTTCGTTGTCCCGGCGATACGAGGAAAAGGCCGCCGCGTATTTGGCGTCGTTCAAATAGCCCTGATCCTTCAGACGAACCACAATCAGTTCCACCAACGTCTTGCCGATTTCCGTATCGGCTTCCACACGGTTGCGCAGCAACCGCTTCAGTTCCGCGACCGAGCGCATCCTGCGCGCCAGCGCGCCGACCGCGTATTCGTAAAGCTCGGCTTCGGTGAAAAGTTTTCTGGGGCGGCCAAACGCCATGCCTACACGATAACGCGAGATGGGTTCCGGGGGTTAGCAGTCCCTGCCTCGCCGGCTAGGATTATCAAGTTCCAACCGGCTCATTTCGGCGACGGCCCGGAGGGCGGAGAAGCGGGCGCGGGCGCCGCCGGTGCGCTCGTTGCGGGAGACGCAAGTGGCGCGACCAACACTGCTTTTGCCGAGGATGGCAGCTTGTCGGCATTGGCCAGCAGGAGCGCCAATTGCCACATCTGAGTTTCCGAAAGTGATTTGCGGAAGCCGGGCATGCCAGTCAGGCGAAGGCCGTTGAAAATCTTCCAATAGCTTTCGCCGGGCGGATCGTCCGTCACGCCCTTTCCCTCCAGCAGCAGCGGCGGCGCCGGATACATTCCCGCTGCAATCGCCGTTTTCGGCGTCAGCGGCAAGCCATGGCAAACGGCGCAATCCTGCTTGTAAAGCTCCGCGCCGGCCAGATAGTTGGCTTCGCTCGTCTGGATGGGAACACTTTTCGGCATATCTTTCGCGATGCGCGCATGCAAAGCCTTCTTCGCGAAGAATCTTTCGAAGGGCATGTCGGAGTCGGTGGTGGCGACCGGAGCGCTGCCGCTGGTGAAATACAGATAAGCCCCGAAGGGCACGAGGGCGAGCCCGAGTACCAGTCCGACAATGAATTTCACGGATTGAACCTGCCTCCAGAAGTTACATACAAATTACATACTCTAACACTACGATTCGGCATCTGAACTATATTTATGGGCACACCATTCGGGGCGCCGGCGGCGAGATGGCCCCAGCCCTCCGAGACGGGACGACCATGCGAATTGCCGGAGCGGCGAGCGCCTTTCCTCGACATTACTATTCCCAGGAGATGTTGCTGGCGGCGCTGCAGGAATACTGGGGCGACAAAATCGAAAATCCGCACGTGCTGCGGCGCTTGCATCGGCACGTGGGCGTCGACGGACGCTACCTCTCCCTTCCCAAAGAAGAATATCTGAAGATGAAAACCTGGGGAGAGGCCAACCATCACTGGATTCGCACCGCCAAAGAGTTGGGGGAGAAAGCGGTGACCGGCGCGCTGGCGGACGCGGGCTTGCACGGCCGGAATCTGGGCGCATTCTTTTTTGTTTCGGTGACCGGCATTAGCAGTCCATCGATCGACGCGCTGCTGATCAACCAGATGGGATTGTGCAGAAATATTCGCCGCGTTCCAATTTTTGGACTGGGCTGTGTGGCGGGCGCGGCCGCCATTTCGCGCGCGGCCGATTATGTGCGCGCGTATCCCGATCAGGCCGTGGTGGTGCTGTCGGTCGAGCTTTGCTCGCTCACCCTGCAGCGCGACGATCTCTCCATGGCCAACCTGATTTCGGCCGGATTGTTTGGCGACGGCGCGGCCGCCGTGATTGTGGCCGGAGACGATTCCGGACTCTCCGGGCCCAGCATCCTCGCCACTCGCTCCGTGTTCTATCCCGACACCGAAGAGATGATGGGTTGGGACGTGTCGGAAAAGGGCTTTCGCATTATCCTCTCTCGCGAAATCCCAAACCTGGTACGGAAGAATCTGGCCCGCGATCTCGACGAATTTCTGGCGGGGCGCGGATTGACGCGCGCCGACATCGGCAGCTGGGTGCTGCATACCGGCGGGCCGAAGATTCTCGACGCAACCGCCGAGGCGCTCGGTTTGAAAGATGGGGAACTCGACGTCTCCTGGCAGTGCTTGCGCCGGACCGGCAACTTGTCGTCGACGTCGGTGCTGGTAGTGCTCGAGGAAGTCATGAAGAATCGACGCCCCGCTCCCGGCACCCTTGGCTTGCTAGCCGCGATGGGCCCGGGGTTCTGCTCGGAATTCGTTTTGCTGGAATGGTAGGACTACGCTGGATGAGAGTGCCTGGCCCGGTCCGACAAATGATTGCCAGACAGGTTTTGGGAAAGGCACGGCTTCAGCCGTGCCGCTCGGGGCCACAAACAATGCGGGCTTCAGCCCTGAGGGCCGGACATCACGCCTCCCGAATCATTTGTAAGAATTGGGTGAGTACTTTGGCATTGAGAAATTCATGCTGAACGGTTCTCCGAATCCGGTGGATGTATTCGTGGCCGGCGGCGGACCTGCCGGTCTGGCGGCGGCGATTGCCGCGCGCCGCCACGGCCTGAGCGTGGTGCTGGCCGACGGCGCGGTTCCGCCGATCGATAAGTCCTGCGGCGAGGGACTGATGCCCGACGGCGTCGAAGCGCTGCATCAGCTCGGCATCATGATTCCCCGGGGCGAGGCGTATCCCTTCCGCGGCATTCGTTTCGTGAGCGATGGCACCCAAGCCGAGGCCGCGTTTCCTCGCGGACCGGCTTACGGAATCCGGCGCACGCATCTGCATCGCATCATGGTCAACCATGCCGCGGCAAGCGGCGTTCACCTGCTGTGGCAGACGCCGGTCACCGGGCTTCATCCCGAGGGCGCGCTCGTGGCCGGAGAGTTGGTGCGCGCGCGCTGGGTGGTGGGCGCCGACGGAGCCAGTTCCCGAGTCCGCGCTTGGGCCAAGCTGGATCGACACGAACCGGACGCCACCTCGGACGCAACCTTGAACGCACCCCAGAACTCGCCCCAAAACGCGCCCCAAAACAAAAATCTGCGCTTCGGCTTCCGGCGCCACTACCGGGTTACGCCCTGGACCGATTTCATGGAACTGCACTGGGGCCGCCACTGCCAGGTTTACGTGACGCCCGTCAGCCACGAAGAAGTTTGCGTGGCACTGGTTTCGTCAAACCCGCAGATGCGGCTGGGTCAGCGGATTCTGGGTCAGCGGATGGAAGATGCGCTCGGGGAATTTCCCGAACTTTTGACGCGCCTCAAAGAGGCGGAACCCGCTTCCAGCGAACGGGGAGCGATCACCGTCACCCGGCGATTTCGGCGCGTATATCGTGGCCGAACCGTGTTGGTGGGAGACGCCTCGGGCGGAGTGGATGCCATTACCGGAGAGGGTCTCTGCCTCGCCTTTCGCCAAGCCGCGCTCCTCGGCGAGTCCCTGGCAAGCGGGGACTTGGCTCGCTATCAAGAGAGTCATCGCAGGCTGATGCGCCGTCCCGCCCTGATGGCTCGCATGATGTTGTTCATGGCCCAACACCCCCATCTCAGGCGGCGTACCATGCGGGTATTTCAATCAAGCCCCCGTTCCTTTGCTGGGATGTTGGCCATGCACGTGGGCGCAGGCTCCACGCGGGATCACATTGCAAGCGGAATCGCGTTGGGGTGGGATTTGCTGAAGGCGTGACCCATTGCCGCGAAATCCATCTCGGTTCCCGTGTCGGGCTTGCCTATGACAAAGACTCTTGGTTCGATGGTTCTCGGTCCCATCAGTGTTCTGGTCGTGGCCGCCGCGCTGGCCGCGGCACAGCCGGCCGCGCCGCCGGTTGCCCATGAATTGCTGCTGCAACTCGACCCTGGCGGCAGCGGGGCCGAGATTAGTCTGACCGGCAACGTGCACACGGTGCACGGCACGTTCCGGTTGAAACGCGGCGCCATTCATTTCGATCCCGCGACCGGTAGGGCCAGCGGAGACGTCGTGTTCGACGCCACCAGCGGCAAGACCGGCAACGGCTCGCGCGACAACAAAATGCACAAAGATGTGATTGAGAGCAGGCGCTATCCGGAGATTGTGTTCCGTCCCGATCACGCCGATGGCAAACTCGCCGCGTCGGGTGCTTCCACGCTGCGGGTGCACGGCATGTTTGCGATCCATGGCGCGGAGCATGAAGTTACTTTTCCTGTCGAAGTAACCTTCGCCGGAAACGCCTGGACCGCCAAGGCTTCGTTTCAGGTTCCGTACGCGCGCTGGGGAATGAAAAACCCCAGCAACTTTTTCTTGCGAGTTGACGACGTGGTCCAGGTCCAGTTTCACGCTTCCGGAAGCGCAACTCCGTAGACCCCGCCTGCAAAGATCCAGTCTGTAACTTTCGTTTGCTCGCTGCATCTCATGCCTGGCCCTGCGGAATCAGGGCGACAAATCCATAGACAATTCAACTAAGGGGAGATGTGTCCATGAAAAGTATGTTTGTAAAACTGATGTCCACCGTCATGTTGTTCGGCGCTCTGGCCTTCGCGCAGTCGGACGATGCCATGAAGCACGACGACATGAAGAACGATCAGATGAACCATGATCAGATAAAGCATGATCAGATGAAGGACGACCAGAAGAAGAGCGGCGACAGCATGAAGAAGGACGATATGGCGAAAGACTCGTCGAAGAAGCAGAAAAAGTCGAAGAAGACAAAGAAAGACGCCATGCAGAAGGACGAGATGAAGCACGACGACAGCATGAAGCATTAAGAATTTCCGGCGTACCCATCCCCGGTGCAATCACTCCTTGGACGGGCGCTGCGGCGCCCGCTACCATTTTCAGCGACCGGTGCAATCGGTTATCCTCTCAGGCGGGCAACCTTATGCGGTGGGCCGGCCATCGCACAGAACACCTTCGCGTCGTCCGGAGGACACGATGATCGCGATCCCACTCGTCGCGGCGTTGCTGTTTGGGTCTCCGCAGCAGGCCGATGTCTCGCAACCCCACTGGACGCCCGAGCAACTCGAACAAATCCGGCAAAAGCAGGAACAGATCAGGCAACAGCGCGAACCGGCTCGCCAGCGGGCGGTTCACATCAACGATCTGGCCGGCAATATTCACTTCGAGGCCGACGCCCGGGCCTTTGTGGATGCGGTCGCGGAGGAACTCACCAGCCATCGCCATTTGTTCTGGACGGCACGAAGTATCCGCCATCGCGTCGCTCATGCGGAGTATGAAGCAGTTTCCGATCCTGCTCGCCAGATTCCCGAACAACGCATCGTCGATGTCTGGAATGAGTACGTGCGCGAGATCGATGCGCCTGAGGAAGCGCTTGTAACCGTCGCGGAACTCCACAACCTGCGGGACTCGATGTATCTGGGCGCAAGCCGCTACGCTTGGCAACGTGAACTAACCCAGTCGATTTGGACGATGCCGAATATTTATGCGCTCGACGCGGACGGCAAGGTGGCGAGCGGATGCCGGGCTCTCGAAGCGCTCAAGATTATTCACGACATGCATGACCTGTTCGAGAACGTACGCTCTGCCCGAGAGCGGGTTCAGAAGGGTGTGTTGGCGTCTGAAGCGCTTCCGCAGCGGCCACTGAACCCCGCGCAACCTCCCAGGGCCGTGTTCTCATCCGGTGCGCTGCTCGCAATATCGACATCGATGCGCAACCCGATCCAGCCAGCTGTCGATCGCTATCAACGGGAGCACGGCGAACATGCGTATCAGCAGCTCCTGCGGAGATTGTTTGCGGAGCTTTTCCCTGCGGATTGAATGCTACTCCTGGTATTCCGGCTCGCGTTTCCATCCTGAAAGCATCGAATAGAAGTTCGCCCAGCCGTGCAATACAACCATGATCAGGTGTCCGGGGATGAAGGCGAGGAATCCGCATAGCGCGGCGAAATGCCACAGCCGCGTCAGATGAAACCCTCCGAAGAGAAATGCCAGCCATGAAAACTGGGCGGGTTTGAACAGGACGATCCCGGTCAGCAGCGACAGCGCGCCGAACCCCACCGTTGATGTGTAAGCCAGCTTCTGCAGTGGGTTGTACTGGCCCGCCGCCGGGGGTTTGGGGCCAAAGAAAAAATAATGCCGCGCCATGGGCCACACGCCCGCAATGTCCCGCGGCGTGAACAGCATGGTGCGGTAGTGGCCGCTGCCGACTTGATAGGCCACATACACCAAGCCGCTAACGGCAAAAATCCACATAAATGTGAAATGCCACTGCAAGGCGCCGCCAAGCCATCCGCCCAGCGTGAGCGACTTCGGAATATCGAGCAGAATTTTTTCTGGAATCTTCGCGCCGAAGCTGGGGAACGCCCGGAAAATCCGCAGGCCGCTGGCCGCCATCACGAACAAGCTGATGGCATTCACCCAGTGCGTAATCCGAATCGCCAAAGGATGCTCGTAGGCAGCCCGGACGAGATCGGGCTCTTCTTCTTCCGCGACGGACTGAGCCGGTGCGGGCTCGGCGGCGGCCGCCTCCGCCGGCGCTTCGCTGCTTTCGACCGCATCCGCCTTAGCAGTTGGCTCTGGCTGTGGCTCTGCCGCCGGCTGCGGAGCCGCATCTTTCCTTTCTTCGTTTCTGTTTCTCTCGGGGCTCTTTTCGTCGTTCGGCATCTCGTCCACCATCACAGTCCTCCGAACCAGCTATAGCCCTGGTTTTCCCAGTAGCCGATCTTGCCGGGCTTCAAAACATTGGTTACGCGGATGGTGTCCAGATACTTGGCCTGCTTGTATCCCAGCTTGGTCGGCATCTGCAGGCGCAGCGGCGCGCCGTGCTTGCGATCGAGCGGCTGACCATACATCTCATAACAGAGCAGCGACTGCGGATGCAGCACCGAGGACATATCGATCGACTCGTAGTAATCGTCCGCGCACTCGACTTCCAGAAAGCGCGCGCCCGTGTTCGCTCCCGCCAGCGCAAGGAAGTCCGCGATGCGCGCCCCGCCAAACGAGCCCACAACATCCCAGCCTTCCACGCAGACATGCCGCGTGTTCTGGTTGATCTTCGGCAGTGCGAGGATCTGCGCCAGCTTGTATTCCCCGGGATGCTGCACGTCGCCCTCGACCGTCAGCGTCCACTTCTCCAGATCGACTTCGGGATCGAGCACGTCGTAGCCGTTGTAGGGAAACTTCTCAAAGGGAACAACGTCAGAATTCGAGAACGTCTGGGCGAGATGCTGCGAACGGAACAGGCCGCCCGATGCCCAGTCGCTGAAACCGACTCCGGCTGCAACCAGCCGGTCGCTTATCTTAGGGAAAGCAAACACGCCCAACGCCGCGACGGGCGCCAGTTTGAGCAGTTGACGGCGGCTCTGCCTCCTGAGTTCCTTGTCTTCGAGTCGAGTGATCATGGTGGTCCTTCTGGAGAGCAGACCTTAGCACAAAATGAGATGCGGATGTGGAGGCTAAGTTTCAGGGCGCCGTGGGCCGCTGAAGGCTAGCGGTTCGGCCTTCTCGGCGGAAGAGGGCTGGCGACGATTCCTATTCTCGCGGACTGAGGTCCGTATTCTTCGCGGCCTCGACGTTCTGGCTGAGTTGGAATACCTGGACCCGGCCATTGTTTGTGTCGCCCACATAGAGGCGGTTGGTGGCATCAATCCACAGGCCGGCGGGAGCATTAAACTCTCCAATGTCCATGCCAGGTCGGCCGAAAGTGCCGAGTTGCCGGCCATCGCGACGGTAGATTCCGATCTGCGAGTCCCGGGTACTGCTCACATAGATGTTGCCCGTCCGGTCCACGCCCACTCCTACCCCGTCCACCACGGACTGGCCTGGAATCGAGGAAGAGGAAATCGTGAATCGCGCCAGGGGATTGCACTCCAGATCCATGACGTGGACCTGCGAATTGGCTGCGTCCACGACCACAAGTAGGTTGTTCCCGATCGCAATCGCGGCCGGATAGTCGAGGTCCATCGGGATGGTCTCGCCGCTGACTCTTCCGATGGCGTGGGGGCGGGGCCGCCCGATCCGTTTCAGGACGTTGCCTTCCAGATCGAGCACAAACAGCAGGTGGCGTGGCGAATCGAGCAGAAACAGGCGGCCACGGTCGCGGTCAATGGCAATCGCAGTGGGCGAGTGAAACAAGCTCTCGTCTCCGTACTTGCCGATGTAGCGGAGAAACTTCCCGTCGGGAGCGTACACCAGAACGAGTCCGCGCTCCGAGTCGGCAATATAAATGTTGTCCGCTGCGTCCACCGCGATCCCACCGGGCAGCAGCAGGCGGCGCTGCGCGCCCCCGGCGATGCGGAAGGAATCGCCGTTCCCCAGGACGTGCACGGCGCGGATGTCAGGGTCAACAATGAGGATGCGGCCGCGGGAGTCAACGGCGACGTGATGAGGCGCCAGGAAAATTCGTTCCCGCCCGTACACAAGGGTGACAAGGTTGTCTCGAAGCGATGCCAGCATCGACTTCCCTCTTACCGGTTTCACGGCGCGGGCCGGAGGTTCATAGTTCTCTTCCACACGCTCCTTGGGATGAAGGTTGATGAAATCGGGAACGTCGCTGGGCCGCGCCCACGCCTCGGAAGGGACCGCGCGCGAGTCCCGCACACTTGCGTGGTCACGATCGATTCGCACCGTCGTTCTAAATTTTCCGTCTGAGGAATAAATCCCGAGATAGTCAATCTCGTTTCCGCAGCAAAACCTGGACCCCGGGAGCGCTCGCGGCCGTGGCTCACGCACGGGCGCGGGAACGGCCGTATCACGGGCGGGCGGAGGGGCGAAAGGCTGGGCCAGGCTCATCGGAACAGGCCCGACGCAAATCCACATCAAGAACAATATGCGGGGGAAACATCCAACCGAAGAAGGCTTCATCGAAGCACCTCTCGACTAGAGCGAATTCTGGGGAAGCAACACCTGGGGAGGAGGCGCGCCGTCGATTGACAAGCCTGGCAATGTCAGTCTAGCGGTTGGGCAATGGATCGCGCGGTGATGAACCTCACTTGTGGATGTTCGCCAAGCCTCTTGACCGTTGCTTGCAGGCGCAACCCCGTGTTCCCGTGGACACACTCGCGTTTCTGAAGACACGCAATTCAGTTCAAAGACCAACTTAACTTCATTGTTGTCAATCACCTAGCTCTGGTTCTCCGCTTGCCTTTCAAAGCCGCGAGAGCACGGAGGCGAATCATGGAAACGATGCTGCAAGCGCTAGTAATCCTCGGCGGTCTGACGTTCTCGCTGGCCGCGTCTCTGCTGATTGAAGAACTCATCTTTGGACGAATCGTCCGTGTGGCCTTCTCGCGCCGCCCGGGACTTCCTAACCACGTTTCAGAACACGCGCAAAAGAATTGAAAGGAGCACCGCCATGCTGCTACTGAAGTACGTGCTGTTGAGTGCGGGAATCGCGATGTTCGTGATCGCCGCTGGAATTCTCTCCTACGACGCCTACCTGCTAATTGCCTGGCAGCGACGACGTTTGAATTTCGATGCCGAGAAAGGCACGCCCGCTCCCGGAGCTTCGCCAATTGTCCGCTGGCGCATTCCGGTTGCGCTGGTCATGCTGGCCTGGGCTCCCCTGCTCGTCTCGGCCGGCATCGTGATCGTCCCCAGCGGAATGGCCGGCGTGCGCGTGAGCCAGACGAAAGGCACGCTGCCCGGAACTTTGTATCCAGGAGTGCACTTTGTCGTTCCGCTCGTCGAGCGAGTCGAACTGTTCAACACGCGCGATCAACTGTTCACCACCGGCATCAGCGAAGATTCGCTGGCCAAAGGCGCGGCAAAGGGCGAACCGCTGCACGTGCAAGCTAAGGAAGGACTCACTCTTGGCTTGGCCATCACCGTGCGTTACCAGGTGGATCCGAAGCGCCTCGACTACATTGAAGCTAATCTGCCGCAGCCTCTGGAAAAAGAAATCGTCCCGCCCGTGGTTGCGACCGCATGGCGTGAACTCGTCCCGGGCTACACGGTTCGCGAAGTTTTCTCCGCCAAGCGCGAGGAAGTTCGTCAGCGCTCCGCCGAGATGATTCGCAAACGGCTGGCCGCGGATGGCATTGTGGTGAAAGAAGTGATGCTGCGCGACATCGAACTTCCGCAGGAGTACGCCAAGGGCCTCGAGTCGCTGCTGCTGAAGGAACAGGAAAACGACCGCATGGGCGTGGAGACCGAGATTCACCAGAAGCAAGTGAAAATCGCCGAAGCTGACGCCGACGCCACCAAGGTTCAACAAGTAAAACAAGCGGAAGGACAGGCGGCCGTCCGCGTGTTGCAAGCCAAGGGCGAATCCGATGCCATGCAGTACATGCTCCCCCTGAAAGAGAAACAAATTCAGCAATCGAAGCTCGAAGCCGAAGCGCGCAAGGAAGCCACGGTCAAGAATGCCGAGGCAGCCGGAGAAGCCAAGCTCATCGACAGCAAAGCCGAGGGGGAACGCCGCAAACTTCTGGCCCAAGCTGAGGCCGAACGCATCCGCTTGACCGCCTCGGCCGACGCCGAGCGCATGGCGAGTGAGGCGGCAATCCTGAAGCAGAATCCACTGTTAATCAACAAAATCGTGGCCGAGCGCCTCTCCGACAAATTGCAGATCATGATGGTCCCGGCCGATGGCAAGTTTTTCTTCACCAACGACGTGCTGCGCGGCATGGGCGCTCCGAATCACGTGAGCCAGGCCGAGGACGTGGAACCTTCCGAGGGAAAATCTCAACAATAGTGAAAGGGTACGATCTTCCCCCGTGTTCCTCTGTGTTCCCTGTGGTTAAAGAAGGACCTTGACCACAGAGGGCACAGAGGGACGCTTGTATACACCGTCCCCGCGGGTAAAGAGATGAATAGGACACGATCGGCCACGCGCTATAATCAGCCCATTCCACAAATGCGAGCGCGAGAGTCTTCTCGAACGTCCAGCGGTCTGCGGCTTGGTTGGCTGATTTCGTTTCTCGTCGCGGCCGTTTTGCTTCCCTCTTCTTTGTGCGCTTCGACCTTATCGGACACCGCCCGCCAACTGGGCCGCAAGATCGCCGCGGCCACCGGGCCCGGTGCCGTTACGCTCGAAGTCACGAACCGTTCGTCGCTCGACGAAAAATCCGTGCGCGAAGTGCGTAGCGCACTCGAAGCCCAGTTGCAATCTGAAGGCGTTCACGCCGCCAAAGCCGAGCAGGCGATAGGAACCGTCGAGGTCGTTCTCTCCGAGAGCTTGCGCGAATATGTTTGGACAGCCGAAATCGCGATCGGCTCCGACGAAAAGAAGGTCGCGCTCGTCTCAGTGCCGCGCGTAGCAACCGGAACGCCGTTCACTGCCGCGTTGCCCATGGTTCTGAAAACCACGTTTCTATTCGCGCAAGAACAACCGGTACTGGACGCCGCCCTCGTCGAAATGCCCGGAGGGTCTCGCCTGCTCGTGCTCGATGGCGACCGGGTTGCCATCTACCGTCAGCAGCCAGCCAATCGGGCGGGAAGATGGGATCTCGAAGCATCGTTGCCCCTCGCGCACTCGCGTGCCTTTCCGCGCGATTTGCGCGGACGCCTGCTGCTGCGCCGCGATCACCTCTTCGACGTTTACCTGCCCGGAACGTTTTGCCGGTCGACAGCCAACGCCGTCGCGCCGCTCACCATTTTATGTAACGATAGCGACGACCCGTGGCCCCTGACCACGGACGACGGCAGTGTGCGGGCCTTCTTTGCCGCCTCACGCAATTTCTTCACCGGCGCGCTTTCCCCCGGCATCGGAAAAGTTTCCAACGTTCCCTCCTTTTATGCAGTGGCCGCCCTTCCAAGATCGGGGTACACGCTATGGGCGTTCGCCGCGGTGGATGGATCGCTACACCTCGTCGATGGGATGACGGACCAGGCGATCCGCGGCGGAAAGTGGGGCAGCGATCTGGCCGCGGTTCGCTCCAGTTGCGGCACCGGCACGCAGTTGCTGGTATCGGAAAGCGGGGACCTCGCTTCCGGAAATTCGGAGCGCGACGGCCTGAGCGCGCTCGAGATTCCCGATCGCGACCCGGTAGCCGCCAGTTCCGCGGTAGAGTTCGACGGCCGCATAGTCGCGCTGTGGTCGGAAAGCAGTGGCAACGGCGCCACCGCAATCGTAAGACGAAACAACAGGGGATGGTATGAGGCGTATAGCATATCGATTTCTTGCGGCAATTAGCCCAGCGTCAGCAAGTGTGGGGACGGGCGCCCTCGCCCGTCCAGGCCGAGCGAAGCTTGGCAACTGCCTCCGCCCGCGCCAACCTCGGGCCCGCCGTAGATTGTTGAATGCGTCCCTGATCATGGCAATGACTGTGGCAATGACTGCAGCAACCGCGGCCACTCGCCCCCACTACGGCGGAACCTTGCGCGTCATGCTGCAATCGGCACCGGACACCCTCGACATCCCCGCAAACGCCACGCCCACCGACTACTGGGATATTGCGCGCACCCTCTCACTGATCGGCGACACTCTTGTAACCCTGGACGCGCAAGGCCGCCCGCACCCCGCGCTGGCCGTGGCGTGGCAGAGTGACGCGGGCGCCCGCCATTGGCAAATCACGCTGCGCCGCGGAGTGAAGTTCCACGACGGCAGTTCGGCGTCCCCGGCAGCCGTAGCGCAGATTCTGGGCGCACTCCATCCCGGCTGGAATGTGCGCGCATCGGCAGATTCCATTTCGATCGAGAGCGAGACGGCGGCCCCATCGCTGCTAGCCGAACTCGCCCTGCCGCGTAATCTCCTGCTCAAACGCAATGGCAGCGGCCTTCCCATCGGCACCGGCCCCTTCCTCGTCGCCGGGTGGCAGTCGGGAAAGCTGCTCAAGCTGGCCGCGAATGAAGAGAGCTGGGCGGGCCGTCCTTTTGTGGACGCGGTCGAAATCGAATTCGGCAAATCCCTGCGCGACCAGGCCATCGCGCTCGAACTGGACAAGGCTGACATTGTCGAAACGGTGCCGCAGGCAGCCAACGCAGCGCAGCGGAAGGGCACATCGTCAGCGTTGTCCCTGCCCGTGGAGTTGCTGGTGCTGGTCTTCTCTCCCAATTCCAAGGCGCAGGACCCTCGCCTGCGCGAAGCGCTGGCGCTCGCCATCGACCGCAGGTCCATCCAGTCTGTGCTGCTGAAAGGCGCGGGAGAACCCGCCGCCAGCATTCTGCCCAACTGGATGACAGGCTACAACGCAGTCTTTTCCACGCAGGCGAATCCGCAACGTGCCCGAGCTTTGCTCGCGGACTTGCGCCCGCCCGCGCTCAATCTGAGCTACGGCCTAGGTTACGACCCCAGGGATCCGCAGGCGCAACTGATCGCAGAACGCATTGCCCTCAACGCCCGCGAGGTTGGCATCACCGTGCAAGTATCGTTGTCCGGGGCGCAGGATATTCGCCTGCTGCGCGTAGTCCTGCCAAGTCCCGATCCCGCCACGTCGCTCACCGAGGCCACGCGCCAACTGGGATTGCCCCAGCCCGCATTTCCGGCGGCGTCTCGCAACAACAGCCTCGACGATCTGTATCAAGCCGAGCGTAATTTGCTCGATGGATATTCCGTCATGCCGCTTTTCCATTTGCCGGTGGCAAGTGCAGCGGGCCCACACGTGTGTGGCGGGGCGCCGGATCGCCTGGGAGCGTGGAACGAGGCCGGACATTCGTTAGCCGATGTGTGGCTGGCGGAACAGCGGCTGACGGGTCAGCGCCTGACGGATCAACGCCTGACGGATTCGCGGGCCGATTCGCGGGCAAACTCACTTCCCCAGGCGGCCTCGCGATGACCTTCCGCAAGAAACTTCTTCTGTTGTTTGCGGCGACCGTACTGCTCTGCGTCGCGGTGATTTCGGCGTCCGTCTACAGCACCATTCGACGTTCGTTCGAACGCGCCGATCAGGACCGCGCCAATGCAGTCGCCGCCCAGTTTCGCTCGGAGTTCCAGCGCCGGGGACAGGAGGTCGCGCGCAAGGTCGAGTCGGTGGCCGCCAGCGAAACCGTGCAGCGCATGGCTCTGGATATGAACCGCGGCGCCGCCGACTCAGGCGAGCATGTAAGCGATGCGCGCGCGCTTGCGGGTCAGCAACAGCTCGACTTTCTGGAACTCGTCGACAATCGGGGCACCATCCTCTCCTCGGCGCAGTGGCAAGCGAAGTTCGGATATCCCGAAGCCGCGGTTCCTGCGGCCGCTGGAACGGCGGGGGCGTTCCTGAAACGCGAAGAGCTGCCGGAGGGCGCAACTCTCGGCCTGTTTGCCGTGCGCGTGGCGCGTGTCGGTGAACAGCCGTTGTACGTCATTGGCGGCGAACGACTCGACCAGGGCTTCCTCTCGACACTCGACATCCCCACCGGAACGCGCGTACTGCTCTATCAGAACCTCGACGCAAAATGGAATCCGAAATCCCTGCTCGATTTGAATGGACCGGCGGCGGGCGTCGATAAGATCGCGCCCCTGGTCGCAAAGGTTCGTGACACGTTGCAGGAATTCGAGGGCGTGATCCATTGGACCGCCGATTCCGCCGATGCCGAAGTTTTTCATGCCATCCCGCTGACCGGACCGGCCTTTAGTGCGCCCAACCTGAATTCGACGAATCCGAATTCGACGAATCCGAATTCCACGAATCACGATTTGACGAACCAAAGCCCGGCGAACCAGCAACTCCTGGGCGTTCTTCTCGTCGGTAGTTCGCGGCGTCCGCTGATCGAATTGCAGAGGCAAGTCGTCTCCACCGCCATGCTGGTCGGCGGCGTGGGAATTCTGGTGGCCGTCGTCACCAGCCTGTGGTTCGCCGCCCGCGTCACGCGCCCAGTCGAGTCGCTGGCCGAGGCTGCACGCCGCGTCGCCGCGGGCGATCTGAGCGCAAAAGTCGAAGTCCAATCGAGCGATGAACTGGGCGAACTTGCCGCATCTTTCAACCGCATGACGGAAGACCTCGCGCAGCAGAAAGAGCGCACCGTGCAGGCCGAGCGCGTGGCTGCCTGGCGCGAATTGGCGCGGCGATTGGCGCACGAATTGAAGAACCCTCTTTTCCCCTTGCAGGTCACGGTGGAAAATCTGATGCGGGCGAAACAAAAATCCCCCGAGATGTTCGAAGAGGTTTTTCACGAGGGGACGGCGACCTTGCTGGCGGAAATCGACAATCTGAAAACCATCATCGGCCGCTTCAGCGAATTCTCCAAGATGCCGCAACCTCAGCGCCAGCCGACGCAGGTCAATGAAGTCGTGCGCTCGGTGCTGCGCGTGTTTCATGCGCAGCTAGAGGAGAAGAATCAGATTGCGGTACGCACCGAGTTAGCCGATCCGTTGCCCGAAATTTCAGCTGATCCCGATCTGTTGCATCGTGCGTTGCAAAACCTGGTGTTGAACGCAATCGACGCCATGCCGCAAGGCGGAGAGTTGGCGATTCGTACCGCGACGCTGGGCAACCGGATTGAAATTTCAGTTTCTGATACTGGCTCCGGCCTAGCCCCGGAAGAATGCGAGCGCCTGTTCACTCCTTATTACACAACCAAACAGCATGGCACTGGGCTAGGCCTCGCGATTGTGCAGTCGGTGGTAAGCGATCACGGCGGCAAGATTTCCGTCGAGAGCACAAAAGAAAAAGGGACGACGTTTCGCATAGAACTCCCATACGATTTCTCGGCGTTCTCAGCGTCTCTGCGGTAGATTTGGGTTTGCATTTCAGTTGAGGCAAAAAACCGTGCCGCAAAAAGCGCACTTACTGATCGTGGATGACGAAGCCAACACGCTGGCATCGCTGTCGCGGGCGTTTCGCCTGGAAGGGCACGAAGCCGCTGTCTGCGACAACGCCAATAAGGCTCTGGAACTGGCCAAGTCGCAGTCCTTCGACCTGATCCTCTCCGACGTGGTCATGCCCGGCAAAGACGGCCTGACGCTACTCGAAGACCTCAAAGCGCAAGGCGTGCCGACCCCTGTCGTCATGATGTCGGGCCAGGCACACATCGAAATGGCCGTGCGTGCCACGCGCCTCGGTGCCCTCGACTTCCTGGAAAAGCCGATCTCCACCGAAAAGCTCTTGCTCACCGTGGAGAACGCGCTGAAGCTAGGCCGCCTCGAGCGCGAGAACCGCGATCTTGAGCGCCGCCTCGGCAAACACGAAATCATCTGGAAAGGCGAGACCATGCGCCGTGTAATGGCGCAAGTCGAGCGCGTCGCCGCGAGCGAAACGCGAGTGTGCATTCTCGGCGAGACCGGTACGGGAAAAGAGCTGGTGGCGCGCACGCTGCATGAGCGCAGCCCAAGGGCAGGCGCTCCGTTCGTCACGCTGAACTGCGCCGCGGTTCCGGCCGAGCTCATCGAATCCGAATTATTCGGCCACGAAAAAGGGTCATTCACCGGAGCCGCCGGCCGCCATCTCGGAAAGTTCGAGCAAGCGCAGCACGGCACCATTTTCCTCGACGAAATCGGCGACATGCCGCTCGCCATGCAGGCCAAGCTACTGCGCGTACTGGAAGAAGGCGAGGTAGAGCGCATCGGCGGCGAACGCGCCATCACCGTAGATGTGCGAGTCGTAGTCGCCACCCACCGCGACCTCGAAGCGCACGTGCGGGACGGCAAGTTCCGGCAGGATTTATTTCATCGCGTCTTCGTCTTCCCCCTGCGCCTGCCCCCGTTGCGCGAACGCCGCGAAGACATCCCTGTGCTGATCGAGCACTTTGCCCTGCAAGTAAGCGCCATCAACGGCTGGAAGCCCATGCGCTTCACCGCAGACGCGATGGCCGCGCTGCAAGAACACCCGTGGCCGGGTAATGTTCGCGAACTCAGAAACGCAGTGGAGCGGCTGATGCTGCTGGCAACTTCCGCCGAAGTCACCGCAGAAACCGTGGCCCTGGCGCTGCCCGCTTCCCTTGCCGCGCCCGACTCTGTATCAAGTACGGGCCCGCTAGCCGACCGCGTGCGCGCCTTCGAGAAGCAAACCATCCTGGCGGAATTGAAGCGCAATCACCACCAGATCTCAAACACGGCGCGCGCGCTGGGACTGGAGCGATCCCATCTTTATAAGAAGGCCGAGCAGGTGGGGATTGACATGAAAGCCGCGAAGAACGAAGGCGACCGCTGACCCCTCAAATTAAATTGTCATCCTGAGCGAAGCGAAGGACCTGCTTTTTTCTCAGTTGCACGAGACAGCAGGTCCTTCGCTCCGCTCAGGATGACAAGTCTAGTTTTTGTCGCGAATACACAAGGCCCGTCCTGTTCCGTTTGCATTTTCCCTTCCCCACAGACGACAATCGCATCGTGCCCAGCACTAGCTTTTATCAGGACCCGCAAACTGTCAGCCCCTTCCGTCCCGGGGCGTTGGTGATCGCGACCTTGACCAACCCGCGCGAAAAATTCTGGGGCGCGATTCTCCATCTTGCGGCGGAAGGCCTCAGCCTTCGCGGCGTCGATGTGGCGGCGTTCGACGATCTGGCCTCGCAGATCAAGAGCGGCGAGCCCTTCACCTCCGGCGTCGTCTTCTTTCCCATGCACCGCGTGGAGCGCATGGAACTCGACCTTCCCGAGGGAGACATCCTCTCGCTCGCCCAGCGCTTCGCGCAGAAGACCGGGCACGATCCCGCCCCGCTTCTGGTAAGCGAGTTCCTCGGCAGCGCCGGAGGACGACCCGGAGGAGAGCACCAGCGGTGAACTACCGGCAGATCCTGACCGCGCCCAACCAACTCACGCTGCTGCGCATGATTATCCTGCCTTTCATCGTCATCTATGTGGTCAAGCACGATTTCAAATGGGCGCTGGCGCTGTTTATTCTCGCTGGATTGAGCGATGGTCTTGACGGCCTCCTCGCCCGCACCCTGCATCAGCAAACCCTGCTCGGCCAGTATCTCGACCCCATCGCCGACAAGATGCTGATGAGCACTCTGTTTCTTGTGCTGTCGATCGAACACATGATCCCCTGGAAATATACGGTCGTGGTGTTCAGCCGCGACATCTCCATCCTGATGATCAGCGGCGTGCTCTACATGATTGCCGGCCTGCGCGATTTTCGTCCCAGCATGTTCGGCAAGGCCAACACCTTTGCGCAAGTGGCCGCGATTTTCTTCGTGCTGCTGCTGCCGATCGAGACCGTGCGCTGGGTCTGGATTGCGCGGGCCACCTTCCTGCGCGCCACCTTCATCTTCACCATCGTCTCCGCCGTGCACTACGCGTTACTGGTGCAGCATCGGTTGCATGTGCACGCGTCCGCACTCAAGACTTAGCCCTGGGGCGCAGGGATCTCACCCCATTTGACCCCTTTTCCGGCGCGCACCTAGAATGAAAGATTCGTACGGCGTTCGCGAACTCATTCATGGCACTGCGCCTCTATAACACTCTCTCCGGGAAGATCGAAGACTTCCATCCGCTCGACGGCAACCACGTCCGCATGTATGCCTGCGGGCCGACCGTCTATGACTACGGCCATATCGGGAATTTCCGCACATTTATCGCTGTCGATCTTCTTTATCGCTTCCTGCGCCAGAGCGGGTACGACGTCCGCTACGTGATGAACATCACCGATGTGGACGACAAGATCATTCGCAACTCCGCGCGCGACGGCGTGACCGTGCAGCAGTACACCGCGAAGTTCACCCAGGCATTTCTCGAAGATTCCGCTACGCTGAGTATTGAGCGGCCGCTTCTGGTGCGCGCCACCGAACATATCAACGCCATGGCCGGCTTCATAGCCGAACTGGCGAAGAAGGACATCGCGTACCGTACTGAGGACGGCTCCTACTATTTCCGCATTGCGAAGTTTCCCGGGTACGGCAAGCTTTCAAAAAAAGATTTTGCCGGCATGACCGACGGCGCGCGCGTGGACGTGGATGAATACGAAAAAGACAGCGCGCGCGACTTCGCCCTCTGGAAGGCTCCGAAGCCGGGCGAAGCCTCGTGGGACACCGTGATTGGGCTGGGGCGTCCGGGTTGGCACATCGAGTGCTCGGTGATGTCGATGGAGCAACTGGGCCCGAGCTTTGACTTGCACGCCGGCGGCGAGGACCTGATTTTCCCGCATCACGAAAACGAAATCGCGCAGTCGGAGTCGCTCAGCGGCCAGCCCTTCGCGCGTTACTGGTTTCATGCGCGTTTCCTGCTGGTCGAAGGCCAGAAGATGTCGAAGAGTCTGGGAAATTTCTTCACCATCCGCGATCTCGTGCTGCGCGGGCACAAGCCGTCATCGATCCGCTGGCTGCTGACGCAGGTGCCCTATCGCAATCAATTGAACTTCACTTTCGATGGCTTGAAGTCGGCGGCAAGTTCGGTGGAGAAACTGCGCAACTTCCGCTTCCGCTTGACGAATACGAAGTTCCCCTCCGGCGCGACCCCGACGATAGCCCAACTGGCGGACGAAACCATCGCGCAAATGAAGAGCGCTCTCGAGAACGATTTGAACACCGCCGAAGCGCAAGCTGCCATGTTCGACATGTTGCGCAAAGCCAACACCGCGCTCGATGCCGCCGAGGTTCGCCAGGACGATGTGAAGCCGCTGCTCCAAGCCCTGGAAAAGTTCAACGAGATATTCGGCGTGCTGAAAGATGACGACCAGCCGAAGATGAAAGCGATCCTAGACTGGGCGAGCGCCGAAGGGCGGGAAAAAGAAGTCAGCCCAGAATTACTGGAGATCGCCGGTTCCGCGCAACTCACCGATGAACAGATCAATCGGAAGCTTGCCGAAATGGAAGCCGCAAGAAAAACGCGAAACTTCAAAGCATCCGACGCCCTGCGCGTCGAACTGACCGCCGCAGGCATCATCGTCGAGAATACGAAAG
>JAIQFO010000059.1 GCA_020073215.1 Terriglobia bacterium
AGTTCCAGCATTCGCACGAGATTGCCAAACTGATCGGCTCGCCTCCGGGATACCTGGGACACCGCGAAACCCATCCGCTGCTGACCCAGGAAGCGCTCAACCAGTGGCACACCGAAAAACTGAAACTGTCGATCCTGCTGTTTGACGAAATCGAGAAGGCTTCCGATTCGCTCTGGCAACTGCTGCTCGGAATTCTGGACAAGGCCACGCTGACGCTGGGCGATAACCGGCGGGTCGATCTTTCGAGCTGCATCATCATCATGACCTCAAACCTCGGCGCCACCGAGATGAACGGGTTGGTGGATGGCGGCCTGGGTTTTGCGCCCAAGGCTGTGCAGGTGGATAACTCGCTCGACGACAAGATTAGCCGCTCAGCGGTGGATGCCGCGCGGCGCAAGTTCGCTCCCGAGTTCATGAACCGCATCGACAAAGTCGTCGTGTTCAAGACGCTGCGTCCCGAGCACCTGCAGCAGATTCTGGAAATCGAATTGGGGATGGTGCAGCAGCGGGTCCTGATGGCGGCGGGCGCGCACCAGTTCGTATTCAACTGCACACCGCAGGTCAAGAGCTTCCTGCTCGCGGAGGGCACCGACCCGAAGTACGGGGCGCGGCACCTGAAGCGCGCGATCGAACGCCATCTGGTATTTCCGCTTGCAAACCTGGTGGCGACCGGACAGGTGAAGCTGGGAGATTTTGTCCGCGTCGATCTGCTCGGCGAGAGCAAGCTTACCTTTGTGAAAGAAGCGGAAGGCGCGATGGTGCCGGTTCTGCTCGAGCGCTACGGGGCGGCAGCGGCCATGCCCGCGGCAGCTTCCGCCAGAGCATCGCGTCCAGTGATCCAACGCAAGGAGTTTGGCGCCGGATCACCCAACGAGAATAAGTAACTCAAGTTGCTGGTAGGTGAGGACACCGCGTGGGGCGGTGTCCTTTTTTTGTTTTGGGCTGCTTTACCCGTGGACGGAGACGAACCGAGCGATCGCCTCGAGCACCGCGTCGGGCTGGTCGCGATGAGCCGAGTGGCGGCAATCTGCCAGGCGGAGGATCTCGACCGGGCCCCCGGATTGGCGGGTGATTGCTTCGGGCTGCGCCATGGTCCCGTACTCATCCTCGAGACCCTGAATAACGAGAATGGGGCAGGTGATGCGCGGCAGAAATTCTTCGATGTTCCAACTGCGAAAATCGGGATGGAGCCAGATGTTGTTCCAGCCCCAGAACGTCCTGGCGGCATCGCGGTGATGGCGGGCAAGCTTTTCGGCGAGATTCGTGGTTTCGAACTTCACCTTGGCCTCGGCGATGCTTTTGACACTGAGGTCCTCGACAAAGACGTGAGGAGCCAGCAGCACCAGGCCGCGCACGCGGTTGTGAACCCCGGCGTAGATCAGTGCGATCGAGGCGCCGTCGCTGTGGCCGACGAGAACCGGTGAATCAAGGTTGAGCTTGGCGAGGAGTTCGGGGAGAGTTTTGAGGGCTTCGTCGTGCATGAAGGTGACAGGGCGAGGCTCTTCGAGCAAGTCGGAATTGCCAGAGCCATAGCGGGAGTAGACCACGGCCGGGTATCCCGTGGCGGCCGCGGCGCGCGCCGGGAAATCCTTCCAGTGAGAGATCGAGCCCAGGCCCTCGTGGAGAAATACAAGCTCGGTGGCATGGATCCCACAGCCCTGGGGCTCGCGCCCAGGGATGCGCTGCACTTCAAGGCGATGGCCCTGGACCGCGACTTCGAACGTGCCCGCTCTACTCGGTCGCGGTTGGTGCGTTGCTCCGTCAGTTTCCAAATTCCCAGTTGGCAAATCTCCCATAGAACCTGTCACCATCACCGGCCGGAATGCACCTCACTATCCAACCATAGCACTGTAAGAGCGGTTGGCTCCCATGCCTTGAGGAATCACCGGAGACCGCATTCTCAGGGTGTAAAATCCTCTCACGGAACGAAGGGGGTAGCCCATGGCAACATCGACTTTGGAGACTGTCTCTGCCTACCAGAACTTGAAATTCGAACGCGAAGGAAATCTGGCGGTGGTGACGCTCAACCGTCCGAACCGGCGCAACGCGCTCTCGCTCGATCTGATGCGCGATTTGATCGACTGCCTTTCCGCCATTGGCCAGGATCGCGAGATTCATGCCGTCATCCTGGCTGCTTCTGGGAACGTCTTTTGCGCGGGCCACGATCTTGCCGAAATGACGGGCAAGAACATCAACGATTACCGGCACATCTTCGATGTTTGCACCGACCTGATGACGAAGATCCAGTCCATTCCGCAACCGGTGATTGCCGAGGTGCAGGGAACCGCAACTGCGGCGGGCTGCCAACTGGTGGCCACCTGCGATCTGGCCATCGCTTCCGACAAAGTGGGGTTTGCGACGCCGGGGGTCAAGATTGGCCTCTTCTGCACCACGCCTATGGTCGCGCTCAGCCGCGCCGTCGGACGCAAACGCGCCTTGCAGATGCTGCTCACCGGAGAGATGATCGACGCCCCGACCGCTGCCGACTGGGGATTGGTGAATATGGTCGTCCCCGCCGAGTCGTTAGCGCAGGAAACCCGTAAGCTGGCCCAGAAAGTAGCCAGCGCCAGCACGCTGACCATCGCTCTGGGGAAGCAGGCGTTCTACACGCAGATCGATCTCGACCAGCCCAAGGCCTACGCCTACGCGAAAGAAGTCATGAGCATGAACTCGTTGGCGGCAGATGCCCAGGAAGGCATGTCGGCATTTCTTGAGAAAAGGCCGGCCTGCTGGGTGGGACGGTAGTCGTTGGTCGTTAGTCGGTGGCCGTTCCCTGCTTGGTTTTGGGAAGGGCATGGCTTCAGCCGTGCCGCTCTGGGTCGCAAGAAATGCGGGCTTTTAGCCCCTGAGGGCCACGGATCGCGCGCCCAGAGAATGGTGTTTGACCTCCCGGTCCGAGCAGGTGTAGGTTGATTTTGTCTCAGCGTTACTTTTTCGCAAGCGTTTATCAGACTTCATTCCCGATCAAGGAGTCCTGCCATGTTTGTGCGACTGGTTGAAGTGATGACGAAACCGGGGAAAGCCAAAGAAGTTTGCAACATGCTCCACGACAAAGTGCTTTCCACCTTGAAGGCGCAGCCCGGTTTTGTCGATGAAATTGTGCTCGTGTCCGAAGCAGAAGGCATCCGGGCCCTGAGCTTCTGGAAGACGAGAGAAGACTCGGAACGGTACAGCCACGAGGACTATGCCAAGGTCAGCGAGTTGATCCAGCACCTGGTGCACAGCAAGCCCAAGGTGCACGCGTTCGACGTGGAGACCTCGACCTGCCACAAGATCGCGAAGGGTCTCGCTGCTTGAGGAGAAGACCGCGCTGCAAATCTTGATCGACTAGGCGATTCCTCCCGCCACGTCTGCGCATCTTTGCACGACATGAGCAGAGAACTGCGCGCGATTCGCGGGAACCGGCCGCGCGATCGTGCCGTTATACTCGACAAGAACCTCAGGCAAGTTTCTTGATCACTGATTGCCACGTCCATATTCAGCCGTTCGAGCTGCTGCTGAGTCCGCCTGCCCTGGAGCTGATGAGAAAGCATCAGCCCGATTTCGACCGCGTTCTCGAATTCACCCGATCACCCAAGGCCTTTCTGAAATATATGGACCAGGCCGGCCTGGATCGCGCGGTGCTGATCAATGCGGCTGCTCCCGGGGTGACCGGCTACCCCGCCGGACTCAACGCCCTGGCCGCACAATATGTGAAGGAGGATCCCGAACGGCTGATTTCATGCGGCAGTTTGCATCCTCGCCATTCCAGCAACGTCATGGCCGACATCGAAGAGATTGTGCGGCTGGGGTTGCGGCTGATCAAGATTCATCCCCCGCATCAGCTCTTTTATCCGAATGACTATCTCACGGGGATGAAGGAACTGGAGCTTCTGTATCGCGCCGCCGAGAGCAATGGTATTCCGGTGATGTTCCACACTGGCACGTCAATTTTTCCCGGCGCGCGCAACAAGTATGGAGATCCAATTCACATCGACGATGTAGCGGTTGATTTTCCGCAACTCAAGATCGTGCTCGCCCACGGCGGGCGCCCGCTCTGGATGGACACCGCTTTTTTCCTGGTGCGCCGCCATCCTAATGTCTATCTCGACATCAGCAGCATTCCGCCGCGACAACTGCTCAAATACTTTCCCCGTTTGCCGGAGATCGCAGACAAGACATTATTCGGCAGCGACTGGCCGGGTCCGGGCCCGCGCGAGATCAAGGAAGCGCTGGATGCGTTCCGGGCGCTGCCGCTGCCGGAGGAGAGCAAACGCCAGATTCTTGAGCGGACGGCACTAGCCATCTGGCCGCTGAAATAGCCCGGCTTCCCGGGCCGCGAGGGATTTCCGTCTCACACGGCGCAGCGGCCTGCCTTAGCGCATCGGAACTGGAAATGAGGACTGGAGACGAGTATAATTCGTCTTGAGCGAGCAGCGAGAAGACACTGTCTCGCCTGAATCCTGCAGCGGCGAAAAGATACTGCTGCACTAGCCGCAATGTTCTGCGGCCCCCCACCTTCAGCCTATTCGTGAGTTCCACCTCGGAGGCAGAGGTATGGCACTCGACGTACCTATCCGTTTGCCCGTCATCCGTTATCCATCGTAAGCAGATTGTCTGCTGCGACAGTGGTGAAGGGCGTCACATTCTGGAGGAGGTATTTTATGGCTGACCTGTATACCTGCAGCTGCGGTAATCAAACGTGGGAAATCTTCGACATGGGCGTGCGCTGCACAGCGTGCCAGACGGAGTATGTCGCGCCCCACACGCCAGTGGCGGAATTCAATTCCGCAGTCACGGAAGCCATGGAAGAGGAACTGGCGGAGTGACCCTTGGTGGCTAGAGGGTCGCGTGATGTTTCTCCCCGGCCTCAGGCAGAAGGAGTCTCTACACTCCCAATGCCCGCAGGCAACATCGAAGCCGGAAGGCGACGGTCTGACAGAATCTTGCCCGGCATCGGTTCCTCCGGTTTCAGAAGGAGGTTTGTCATGCCAAGCGTAATTGCTCCAACCCGCATTAAACTGAAAAACATTTTGTTCGCCACGGACTTCACGCACTCCGCGCAATTAGCACTGTCCTATGCCTGCAACCTGGCTCACGCCTACGATGCTGAGGTGTACTCGGTGAACGTGCTGCCGCACCTCGTGTTTGTCGAAGGGGTGCAGCCCGATCCGGAGCAAATCAGGTTGTCGGCCGAACAACAGCTGGCTGCCTTGGCGGCCTCCGAGTCGTTCAAGGGTATTCGACACGAGGAACTGATCATGCAGGGCGAAGTTGCGGAAGTACTCGCGAAGTTGGTGCGGAACTATGAGATTGACCTCATCGTGATCGGCACCAGCGGCCGCAAAGGGATGCAGAAGTTGCTGATGGGATCGGTGGCGGAAGAAGTCTTTCGCAATGCCGAGTGCCCTGTGCTCACCGTGGGTCCACATGCAATCTACAGCCCTGTCGATGGCAAGGTGCGCCATATCCTGTATGCCACCGACTTCGGGCCAGAGTCGGTGCACGTTCTCCCTTACGCCATATCTTTGGCCGAGGAAAATCGGGCTCGTCTGACCCTGCTGCACGTGGCGCCAGAGTCTGGTGTGGCATTGCTCGAGCCGGAACCCGGAGCCTTGCCAGTGCTCGATCCGGACGAGGTAGCCGCTTCCACCGAGAAGCAGCTCCGTGCCCTGATTCCCGAAGGGGCGCAGCTCTGGCATGACCCCGAGTACATGGTGCAATTTGGTCCCCCGGCAGAGACCATCGTGAACGTTGCTGCCCAGAGGGCCGACATCATCGTGCTCGGGGTAAAGCGGCCAACGGCCCTGACCAAACACCTGGGCGCTGGCGTCGCGTATAGGGTGGCCTGCGACGCGATGTGCCCGGTCCTTTCGGTCGGTGCACGTTTCCGCGTCTAGCGAGGAGGCTTGAGGACATCCGGAAGGTACAACGTCGTTCGGCGTTGAACCGCAATCGATCTCTTCGGATGTCCTCTTTTCTTTCTGTACGGGCTGGGGCCGGTCTAGCTGAAGCCAGCCGATGCTCCGGCCAGAGTCGCGGAACGCTCCGCCACTTTCTGTCTGCGCCGGGCAAGCCGTTTTTCCAGACGCTCCAATCGCTTCCGGCCCTCGGGCGTGTTCATGACGACTTTCTCTACGGTGAGCAGAAAGTACGGGAGTTTTTGCCGGATCTCGGTCAGATAAGGCCGGAATTTCGCATAAACGCAATACATCTCGCCGCTGGCGTCGTAGAACAAACCCTCATGCAAGGCGCCGCGCAACACAAACGATGCCGCCATTTCCCAGTAGCTGGTGACTTGCCGCAACCACGTGTTTTCCGGGCTGGGATATGCCCGCGCAAGTCGCAGCGTTTCCTCGGCGCTTTCCGGCCAGAACTCGGCCGAGATAAAATGCCGCGCTTTTCGCATTTCGTTGTCGCGTCGCAGATCGTATAACTGGAGAATGATTTGAGCGTCTGCGGCCGTCGCGCATCCCGAAGTCGCGGGTAGCTGATCTCCGGATGGTCTGGACTCGCTTGGCATGGCTGTACTCCTCAATGAAATAGGATTAGGTTGAAATGCCGATCAAGCGCAGCGTATTACGAGTCTGGTCGTTGCGCAACCGGGAACCGAGCGCACCGTCCAGGGTCTGCTTGGCACGCAGGGGTTTTGTTCCGCCGCTCATTCTTTTTCGATATGCAATCTGCCGCAGGCATAGAATGTGGGGGACGAACGGGGCGACCCGCTCTTTGCTGGCGTCCGGGAGGCATCGTGCAAGCGCGCGGGTGCATTTTCTGTGGCGTCGAGCCCGTGAACCACGGGATGGTGAACCATGCGGTCCAAACCTTTACTTTCCATTTTACTTTTGATGACCGCAGTGGCGGCGGTTTCGCTCGCGGGGCTCCTTGCATCCTGCAAGCGAGCTCCTGAGGACCGCGCCGAAGTTCGGGTCGCCTATCTGCAGATCATCCCGAGCTTGCCGGTATTCGTGGCCGAGGAACAGGGACTTTTCGACAAAGAAAACCTGCGCTTGAAGCCCATCGCGCTCAGCAGCAGCAACGATCTGGTGAACGCCATGGTCGCCGGACAGGCCGATATCCTGCCGGGCACGTCGCTGGTGCCGATCATTCAACTGGAAATCCATAGCCCCGGACGGGTGCGCATCTTCTCGCACAGCCGCATGAACGATTCCAACGCGCTCGACAAGATCATCGTGAAGCAGGCGTCTCCCATTCACGCCGTCGAGGGGTTGCGCGGGAAAAAGATTGGAGTGTTCCCCGGCACCGCGCCCAGTCACATGCTGAGCGCGTTCTTCAAGAAGCATGGAGTCGATCCGGCTAAGATTTCCATGGTGCAATTGCCTCCGCAGGCCCAGATCTCCAGCCTCGCGTCGGGAGCGGTCGACGCGCTGTTTGCCTACGAACCAGTCACCACTACAGCCCTGGTTCATGGCGGCTATCGCCAACTTTTCGGATCGGTCTACGCCGATTTGCTCAACCCGTGTCCGATTGGCGCTTCGGTTGTCTCGCGAGACTTCGAGCGCAACCATCCGCAGGCGGCGGCCGGCGCCGTGCGCGCCTTGCAGCACGGAGTGGACTACATGGCGGCATACCCGGCCGAGTCGCGCGCACTGCTCACCAAGTACATCAAGCTGCCGCCGGAAGTCGCCTCCCGCGTAAACGTCGCCGACGTTACGCTGTCGAACCAGGTTGATATCGCGAACCTCCAGCAATTCATTGACCTGCTCTATCAAATCGGCGAGATCCCGGAACGAATCGACGCCCACAGATTGGTGGATCCTACGCCGGTGGTTCCTGCGCGATGACCGGTCCCGCGCTTTCCACTTGCGGCGCGCTGGAACTCGTGGACATCGATTTTTCCTATGCCGCCCGCTCGAACGGCGGCAATGAACCGTTGTACAAGGGCTTTTCATTACGCATCGAGCAGGGTTCGATCGTGACCATCATGGGCGCCAGCGGCGCCGGTAAGAGTACGCTGGGCCGCATCATGGCCGGTATCGTCATCCCGCAAAAAGGAATCGTCCGGCGTTCCCCGGAATTTGCCCGGCCGTCCGACCTGGTGTACGTGGACCAGCATCCGATGAACGGCGTTTTTCCCTGGCAGACAGTCCTCGAGAACGTGCGCTACCCGTTGCAGAAACTGGGGTGGGGAGGCCACGAACGCCGCGACCGCATCTGCTACCTGATGAACCTGTTCCACCTGAGCGCGCTTTCCGATGTGTATCCCGCGCAGCTTTCCGGAGGCGAACTGCAACGGCTGGCGCTCGCGCGCTGTCTCTCCTGGAAACCGAAACTGGTGATTCTGGACGAACCCTTCTCGGCTCTCGACCGCAAGGTGAAAGCGGAGATCACATCCGCGCTGCACGAGCTTGCGCTCAACGATCGGATGACGCTGATCCTCATTACCCATAATGTTTCGGATGCGCTGGCGCTGGGCATGCGGTGCGTCATCATTGCCAGACGTCCGGTGCAGGTGATGTCCGATTTCGATTTCCACGTGGGCTTTCCGCGCGAAGTGAATACGCCCGATTACGACGCCATGCAGCAGGCGCTGATTAACGGTATCCGCGATGGCCTGGTCTAGGAACGGATTGGTTTAGCAGCACATGGTGCAAGTAAGGCTTGTATCAGGGTATGCCTTCAGGCATACCGTAAATGCTGCGTTATAAGAGCGCCTTCAGGCGCTGGTTGTTGGCGCTGGAGTTTCATCACAGGCTGCTAGGGACGGATTGGTTTAGCGATGGCTTGGTTTAACCGAAACTGGCGCGGGCTGTCGTTCGTGGGCGGCCTGATAGGAGTGTGGGCCATCGTCGCCGCGTTGCGTCTGGTCGATCCTATCATCCTACCGGCGCCTTGGAACGTGGTGCGCGCCGTGCCAGGCATGCTCCGCGAGAGACTGTTGGCGGATATCGCCTTGACCCTGGGCCGCGTGCTGGCGGCTTTGGCGGTGGCCTGCGTGTTCGGTATTCCGGTAGGCTTGTTTCTGGGGTATCGCCAGCGTGCCTACAAGGTTGTCGAGGGGCCGTTGCACGCGCTGCGCTCCGTTCCCGCGTCCGCGCTGTTTCCGCTATTCCTGATCGTGGCCGGAGTCGGAGAGACGTCGATCGTGGCGCTGGCAGCCTATCCCAGCCTGCTGGTCATTATGGTGAATGCGGTTTCGGGCGCAGCCTTGGCCAATCAGAGCCGCCTCTACCAGGCCCGGTTGCTGAACCTGAACTCCTGGCACACGGTTTCCGACGTGCTCTTCTACGAGGCCCTGCCCAGCATTTTCGATGGCATACGGACCGCGGTTTCCTACTCCCTCGTGCTGGTCGTGGCGGTGGAGATGTTCATCGGTCTGGGGGAACGCGGGCTGGGGCGCGGCATCTATCTTTACCAGTCCAGCTATCGCATTCCGGAAACTTACGGGGCCATCATGATTGCCGGCATGATCGGGATCCTGCTGAACTGGGTGGTAACCAGGCTCCAGCATCACATGCTGCGCTGGCTGCCAAACGTGCGCGCCGAGGGGTGAGAGACGATTTAATTCATGCGCATGCTGCCGAACAAGTTTTCAGGTGCGCTTGGAATTGGCCAGCATTGTCTGCCTCAAAATGCTGTTCACCCGCGTCTGGTAGCCTTTGCCCCGCTTCTTCAGCCATGCCACCACATCGGCGTCCAGCCGCATGGAAACGGCCTGCTTCACCGGACGATAGAACCTGCCCCGAACCGCATCTTTCCATGCGCCGGGCGGAAGCTCCGGGATATCCGAAGTATCGATTCGATCGTCGGGCAGCGCGGCCAGTGCCGCCAGTTCGCTCTTCTGTTTCGAAGTGAGGCTCAGTCCAGACACTCGCTTCACTTTCCTATTTTTAGTTGCTTTCCGCATATATGCTCCGTTCGCTTCGTGTTGCCTTTCGTGCCGACACGATGCGGATCACTTCCTCGTCCTCATTTACCGTGTGAGCGACGAGCAGCATGTGAACGCCGTTCACGATTCCAATCGTCTGCCAACGTGGCTCGCCCTCCACCTCCCGATCTTGCCGTGTCAGGTGGTAAGGGTCGTCAAAGACCAGGGCAGCGGTCTCAAAGCTGACGCCGTGCTTTCGTTGGTTGATCTGGTTCTTTCGTTCGTCCCAGACAAATTCCACGTCAGCCCTTCGTAATGACGAATATGTCTATACAATAACACGTTTTCGTTGGAACCGCGAAATCGCGCTCGCCGGCAGGCATGACGGACAATATCGGATCAGCAGCATCGCCGCCCACCCTTCGCGAAAAGCCGCGAAGGATGGGGCACCCACGGTGTGGTGGTGTCGGCGGAAGGCTGGGCCAGCCCCCATTCCGGAAACTTACGGGGCCATCATGATTGCCGGCATGATCGGGATCCTGCTGAACTGGGTGGTAACCAGGCTCCAGCATCACATGCTGCGCTGGCTGCCAAACGTGCGCGCCGAGGGGTGAGTGGGTCGATTTCTGGTTTTGCCCGTGACCCGATCAGAATCCGGCCCCCCCTCCTGTTCTCAACAGTTGACTTTTCACTTAGGCATGACGGGAGTACTATCGGGCACATGAGAAAGATTCTCGTGCGAAGGATCTTGCGAAAGACGACGACACAATCCACTCCATTTTTTGTTGTCGCGATTCTATGTCTGATCGCGTTCGCGGCGCTCGCCGCGCCTCAATACCCCAATCAGGATCGCGACCGTGACCGTGACCGTGATCGCGGCTTCGGCCGCGGGTTCATCCGCGTATCGCGCGAGAGCACGGCCATCGACTTCGGCGGCGGCAACGGCGGCAGGCCCTCTCCCGATGCCCTATGCGAGGAAGATTCCGTCGCCGTCGGATTCCACGTGCAGACAGGCGAGTACTTCAACACGGCGTGGCTCGATTGCGTCCGCGTTCGCCGCGATGGCGACCTAGGAGATGAAGTCAGAATGACGGAGCGCACGGGCAGACCCGGCGGGCGTCCCGTGCACGACGCCTTCTGCCCGCCCGGCATGGTATTGCGCGGCCTTCGCGGACGCACCGGAGCCTCCATCGATGAGGCCGTCGGCATTTGCAGCCCGTTTCACGAGATTGCCGAGAGAAGAGAACGCATTCGAACGGAACTGACACAGTCCGTCCTGCGTCCGAATGCAGCCGGGCATCCTGCAGGCGCTGAATGCCCGCGCGGTTCCGTCATCACTGGCTTGCACTCCAACAGCGGCGAATACATGGACCATTTATGGGTTCTCTGCTCTGAACTGCGCCGCGGCGACTAAGTTCATGTCATCCTGCGCACTCGGGAAGGGCACGGGCGGTTGGGCCACTTTAACGGGGAAGCATAACGCGGGTTTGTCTTTTCAGCGGTGACCGGAATAACTTGGGGTGCGCCACTTCTCGCGCTTTTCGAGAAGTGGCTGCCGAACAGCCAAGACCGATTCGAGACCTTCCGGAATTCACGCGCTGGCGGCGCGCGCGATCTTCTCGGCCAGCTTGCTGTTGAATCTGGCGGCGTCGATGACGAAGCGCTCGTGCGTGCCTTCGGAAATCGTGTCGATGCCGTCGTCGGCCACGACTGAGAAGCTGAGCTTGCGGCCATCAACCTTCTCCAGCTTTACGTGGACGGTCACGGTCATTCCCGGCGGCGTCGCAGCGGAATGAGTGAAGTTGACTACGGTGCCGACGGTTTGCTCGTTCGGCCAATCGAGATGGGGAATGATGGACAGCAGGCAGGCCCACTCCAACAACCCGACCATATAGCCGGTGGCCAGCACCTTCGGCATCAATTGGAATTCCGGAGATTCCGGGTAGAGGTAGGGAACGGTCCTGTTTTCGGGCACGCGATACTTGAACTCAAAGGTCAGGCCGGGCTGCAACGTATCTTTCATCGCTGGCTCCTGTCATGGGTGAAATGGTAAGCATGGTGGCGGGATGGCGCAGTCCTGCCCCTTCTCGCCTGAACGCGAGGGCCGCGCTCTATCTCCATATTTTTAAATAGGATACATGTAAGTCCTTATTCCTCAAAGACATGGCTCGGTACCTACCCGCCAACGGCAGCTAACTTATTGATTAATAAATACCTTACTAGTAAGTCTTTATTCCTCAAAGACCTGGCGGGAATCTCCCCGTAGGTTTTTGATTTCACAAGACGACTTCCAGGGGGTCGAACCAAAGCATCGATCAGCGAAAGCGCTCCAGTGTGTTTGCGCGATTCGGTTTAGTGTCCACTGTAGTAGGCCAGATTTGAGCCATCGCCTTCCCACTCCGCGATGCGCGCTCGCGTTTCGCCCAGCAATCGAAAGTCGTCGTCGAACTCGGCGGCGACAACACGCTGGTCCTGTCCGTCAATGTAGCGGAGCACATAACGTCCTTCTGCCGGGGCAAGCGCGTCAATGGCTTTGCTGTCGTCGAACTCGACCCCAATCTGGGAGAGCAACTGCGCCAGGGAATAAGTGACTCCCCGGATCGCAAGGCACTTCCCGCCGCTGCCCAGCGGTCCAAAGCGGCGCTCGATTGCTTCCCGGTCTCGCGACATATTCATCGTGACCTCGGTCAATATAACTGCGGAGGTCTTAAAGCGCTTATGCCAGAACCGCGATGAGCCCATCCAGGGTGTCCACGGTGACGTCCGGCCTGATTCCCAGTTCGTCTTCAGGAAGCTTGCCCCGGTTTACCCAGCAGGTCCAGAGACCGAAAGACTTGGCACCTGCAATATCCCAGAAATTCGACGACACGAAGGCGATCGCATTGTCAGGTACGGCTGCATGCTTTGAAGCCAGGGCATACACGCGCGGACTCGACTTATAGATCTTCACTTCGTCGACGCTGATGACGTCGGCGAAAACGCGTTTCAGGCCGGAGTTGTCCACTGCGGCAGCGAGCATTCGCGGCGAGCCATTCGATAGAATCGCCAACTTGTGTTTTGACAACTTACCCAACGCCGACTTTACCTCGGGAAAGGTTTCAAGGTGCAGATAAGATTCCATCAACTCTCTGCGGGTTTCGGCCGGGCAAGCCAGGCCGAGACTGCGGCAGGCAAATATCAGCGCCGATTCGGTCACCATCCAGAAGTCTTCGTACTTTCCCATGAGGCTGCGCAGCCAGGTGTACTCCAGTTGCTTGGATCGCCACAGCTTGCTCAGCTCAGCGCCCTGGCCGGGAAATTTGCGGTTGCACAGCGCAATCACCGAGTGCACGTCGAACAACGTTCCGTAGGCGTCGAACGCGATTGCCTGGATGCGCGGCTTCATGATGACTCTCCCCTCTAACTCAGTCGTCGGTGCCGGGCAGGGGCGGACGGCCCGCCATGCTTCCTAACCATTCGTAATAGGCGTCTTCGCCGATCCACTCGGCAATGTGGCCACGCGTTTCCGCAATGAAGGTGAAGCCGGCGTCGAACTCGTGGGCCACGATGCGCTGGTCCTGTCCATCGTAGTAGCGGACGCAAAATGAATTTTCCGATAACGCCTGCACGTCAATCGGCCAGCTGTCTTCGAACTTGAGATCCATGCGGGCGAGCAGAGTCGGAAGATCGTATTCCGCGTCCCCGATCACCACCGTTTGTTGGCCCGAGCCCAGTTTCCCGAAGCGGCTCTCAATCAAGGCTCGTCCGCGCAAATCTGACATACCTGGCTCACGCTCCCGCGGGTACTTCGTGCGGCCGCTTGAACACCATGTGGATGCCGATGGTGCCGTAAGCGACGCCATCCTTATTGGGCGCAATCAACGGAACTGAACTGACCAGTTCCCATCCGTCCGCGCCGGCGCCATTGATCCACGAATCCAGTCCGCTGACCATGCCTTCTTCGCTCTCGCTGAAAACCACCATCCGATCAAAATATTCCCACTGCATCGTTTTGACTCCTTCGTGAGATCAATGCTCTCAACTCTCGATTAGTCATGAATTGTCATCTAGTCATGAATTGTCATCCTGAGCGAAGCGAAGGACCTGCTTTTTGCGGCGAACATCAGATCCTTCGCTTCGCTCACGATGACAAATTACGAACCGTCGCTGGCGCAGCGTCAGTTCGACCTTAACACCGTTTCTAGGCGACCTGGGCCTTGCCCCAGCGTTCGTTGAGCCAGGCGGTGGTGACGGCCAGCACCTCGTAGTTCAATTTAAGATCCATGTGGTTGAACCAGCGCGGCAGGTAACGGATGAAGCCGTTGTCGTGCTGCACCTCGGCGTGCAGGTAGTTCGTGATGTAGCGCAACTCGGACTTCGAAAGGCTCGCCTGCAGTCCCGGCGCGCCTTGCAGAATGGCGGGGATATCGCGCTCGGCATAAAGCAGCAGGCAGGGACGATCATGGGGCGCCACCGGACCCAGGGCGTCGAGCAACTCCACCACATACCCTGGATAAGGCTCACGTACGGTGGGACTGGGAAAGGTCTCGAACATCCACTTGCCTTGCGGCGAAATGGCTGCCACCACGGAGGGTGAAATTGCGACCATGCAATCGGCCGACGACATCAACGCCAGCCGGCCTCCCAAGCTGATGCCCAGAGCAGCGGCCGGGCCGAAGCGGCGCACGTACTTAATCGCGGACTCGACCTCGTCGCGCATGACTGGACCGATGGCGGTGCGATTTTCACCGTGACCGCAGAGATCGATGGTCAGTGTGGCGACCCCAGCCTCTCCCAGGGTGACGGCGATTCCGAGCATGTGCTCCTTGGTTGCGCCGTAGGGAGGGATGAGTACGGCGCCGCCTTGCGCCGCGTACGGCGCAAGCAGGTAGGCGGGAATGTTGTGGCCGTCGGTGGCGGCCAGGGTCGTGACTCGCTCTACGTTCATAGGACACCTCAGTTTGCGACTACTCTTTCTCGGAGATCCGAGCTCAAGAGGCAGCTGGGAAAGTCGATATCCCGGTACCCAGCCCCTAAAGGGGCGTCTGATTTCGAAGAATTGCGGTATCGCTAAAGCGATACCCTGATACGAAACCAGAGTTTTTCGCAGCCTATTAGGGCGCGAGCGTGTTCAACCATCCCAATATCTTTTCAATCAGCGGAGACTCATGACCATCGAAGCCGTGTTCGGCGCCCGCGATGTTTGCCAGTACGGCGGTGGGACCGGATGCGGTCTGCAGCTTTTTGCCGATGTCCGGTGCGATGAGCTTATCTGCCCCGCCTTGCACGATGAGAATCGGGTTCTTCACTTTGGCCAGATTCGTGTACGGATTCGAGCGCCGATCCGGACCGCGCATGCTTAGAAGGTATCGGGGCGTGTAGAGTGCCCAGCCAATGGGGCCGAGGTCCACCAGCATCAGTTCTTCGTTGCGGCCGACTCGCTGCCGATTCAAGGCTTCATCCACTGACGCCTGCGCTTTCTCTTTGCCGAATTGCCACACGTTCCACTCGAAGAGATCTCCCGGACCACTCACCAGCACCGTGGCCGCAATATCCGGGTCTCCGCTCGCGGCCTGGTAATACAGTACGCGATTTGTGCCCATGCTTTGTCCGAGTAAAACCAGGCGTTTGTGGCCGAGTTTACGCAGATACGCGGCCCCGGTTGCAATATCGGTCTGATTATCGTCGAACGAAGATTTCTTGGGGCCGGCGTCGTGGTCGCGCATGTTCAATGCCAGCGTGTCGTAGCCGGCTTGCGCTGCCGCCTCGCCGAGTTTCCCGAAATAGGCGCTATAGAAGGCACCGCCGTAGCCATGGACCAGCAACAGGGCGCTCCTCCGCGGCTTCGCGGCGTGAAAGACGATACCCTGCAGGCGCACCCCATCGTTGGTGCGCAAGGCTACCAGTTCGGAGGAACAAACGGCACTCGTCGAGACGCGCGCGGGTGGCGTCTGTGCCATCGCCCATGCGACACACAGCGGAAGGAGCGCGTTCGACAGCAAGGTGCGAAAACTCGGCATCGGGCAACCCCCACGATGGTCTAGGATTTGTCTTCGGACACAGGACCGGACAGCAGACCCGCTTGCTTCAGTTTGGCTTCCGCCTCGGCCAGGCGAGCGCGCAGAGCCTTGTCGCGCTCCCAGCGCGCGGTCACATCCTGCAAAGTCGCGGCTATGCCCAGGACGCGCCCGTCGGCGTCCTTGAGCAGCACGACGTTGAACTCGATGGAGATGCGGCGGCCGTCCTTGGTCATTGCGGGAACGGCTAGAGTATTCCGGCCATACTTGGTTACCCCGCTTCCCATGACCTTGTCATAGCCTTCCCAGTGACGCTGCCGGTGCTTCTCGGGAATGATCATGTCCATGGACTTGCCGAGGGCCTCGCCGGCACTCCAACCGAACATGGTCTCCGCGCCGACATTCCACAACCGCATAATGCCCTCGCGATCGCCAACAATGATGGCGATCGGGCTCTGTTCCACAATCTTTTCGCAAAGCCACTCAGGGGCGGGGAAGTCAGTCATGGAGCCTCCAGGAAAACGCGGATACAGTTTTACTCCATTTCCCCGGCGGAGGACCACAGAATCTTTACGAAGAGCAAGGGCAAAGCGCGAAGGGCGTCTGACCGGCGCAGGGTAGTGCGAGACGGGGCAAGCCCCGTCTCTACACGGATTCGGAATCGTTAAGCGGTGCCGGTCTTCAGCGGGGCGCCCGGTTGCTGAGCCCCAGGCTCTCTCTGCTTCAACACGCGGCGCAGCAGTTTGCCCGTGGGGGTTCGGGGGAGTTCGCTTACGATCACGATTTCCCGAGGCAGCTTGTAGGTCGCAATCTTGCCTTTGCAGAAGGCAAGCAGTTCTTCGGGGCTGAGAGTTTGATCGGGCTTCAACACCACGAAGGCTTTGGCAATTTGGCCGCGCACTTCGTCGGGCACTCCGATGACTCCTACTTCGGAAACCGCGGGATGGGCGGCAAGGGTGACCTCAATCTCCTCGGGCCCGATACGGTAACCCGAACTCTTGATGATGTCGTCCTCGCGGGAGACAAACCAGAAGTAGCCGTCCTCATCGACATAGACGAAGTCACCCGCCCGATTCCAGCCCTCGGAGTTGACGGCGTGCCGCTGTTTGTCGGGATCGCGCCAATAGATCGTGCCCGTGGGACCGCGAGCCATAAAGTGGCCGATGTTGCCGGCTTTAGGTTCGTTTCCGTCTTCGTCCATCACCTTCAGTTCGTAGCCCGGTACGGCTTGACCGAAGGAGCCAGGCTTGGCCTTGCGGCTGACCACGTTCGAGGCAAAGACATACATCATCTCCGTCGTCCCGAGTCCCTCGAAGATCTCAAGCCCGAATTTCTCTTTCCACGCATGATAAGTCGGGGCAGTCAGGCTCTCGCCGCCACCGGTGCAGACGCGCAGACTGCTGAGATCAAATTTGGTTTTCGCGTCCGGCACCTGCAGCATCTTGCGGTAGGCGGTGGGGGCCAGAGTCAGGATCGAGACTTTATGCTTTTGAATCGTTTCGAACATCTTTTCCGGATCGAACTTGGCGATGAGCGAGGCCGCCGCACCGAAGCGGAAGGGGATGGTCGCGTAACTGGAGTAGCCCGCCCCAAAGGCCAGTGGCGCGGATCCACCGACAACATCGTTCTCCGTGACCTTCCAGCCGTACTTCCCGAAACTGTCAGGCACGATCAGCAGTTCCTCCACGAAGTGGACGGTTCCTTTGGGTCGTCCAGTGGTGCCCGAGGTGTAGAGCAGCAGACCCACGTCTTCGCGATTGCGGAGCACGGGGTCAACGGCTGGATTGCCGGATTGCAGCAACTCACCGTAGGCGAGGAATCCCTTGGCCTTGGCCTCGGCAGCATCGCCTCCTACCACAATGATGTGCTGGACGGTTTGAAGGTTCTCGCGCGCGGCCTCCACTTCGCCCAGAAGCGCAGCGCTGACGATGATCGCCACTGCCTCCGAGTCGTTGGCAACGTGAGCGATTTCGTTGCGCGAAAACAGTGGCGACGTGGGCGTGCATACCGCTCCCAGCTTAAGGATGGCGAAGTTGGCGACCAGGGCCGGCGGAATGTTTGGCGTACGCAGAATGATGCGATCGCCTTCCTTCACGCCCAGTTCGCGAAGCGCGCCGGCGACCTTGTTGGCGTTGTTCAGCAACTGGCTGTAGGTAATCCGCTGGTCGTCGAAGAGCACGGCGGTGCGATCACCCCGGCCGGCAGCGACCGCTTTGCCGAGCAGTTCTTCTGTAGGGTTGAACCTAGGTGCATAGGTCGCGAACTCCGGCAGGGTGTAGAGACGTTTCGGCCAGAACTCACGCGGGGGTAGGTACTCAGCCATCTTGGAATTCTCCTTATCCCACTACCTGGCGACTGGAACGGCGGCAGTCGCGACCAGTTCCTCCAGAGCCTGCTCCACGCGGATCATGCCGCGCTGGGCATCGGTCCGCGGGAAAGCCATGGTGGGATAGCGGTCGCCCTCGAAGACCAGCAGGGCGGGAACGGTAGTTCCAAAGTCGTCAACCAGCGCGCCTTTCGCGCCGAACACCGGGCGCACGCTCGCATCCGGCCCGCTGACCGATTTGTGATAAATGGGGAAGCGGTCCTTGATGCCGGCCACGTCGACGGCTTTGCAATCCACACCCGCAGCTTGCAACTGCTTCACCAAGTCGAGGGCTCGCTTGATGTCGCACGGGAACGTCTCACCCGGCTTCTGAGCGGAACTGTAATAGAACTCCGCTCGTTTGGCACCGGCGCTAGCAGCGGCCGCGGCCTTGGCGGCCACCGGTTGGGGTGGCACATAGGTCTTGCCGCTGGCCTCGTAGGCATCACACTCCGTCCAGCCTTGGAGCGTGATCGAGAGGGTAAACGGCCACTCCCGCTTCACACACTTGCCGAGGTAGGCCTTTTGAATGTTGGGATCCAGCGCCCCACGCAGATGCTTGCAGCGGACGCATAGGCATTCAGTGTTGTAATTCGCCATTATGGCCTCCAGTTATCCTTTTAATGGGATCCGGCAACGATGAATTTTGGTTTGCTGCCTACAAGGTCTTCCTTCTTCAGCGGATGTCCGCTGAGTATCTTACCTCGTATGTTACGTTCCATGGGGATGGGTTTGCAGACCGCGTCCTTGCGGGCGCGCGGTGCGGACCGGGTCAGTCCCGGACCGGAAATAGGAGAATAGTCCTGCTTCTCGGCGAAGCCGGGCAACAGGTCCGCAGGACCCTTCGCTTCCTCGGGCCCGGAGACACACACTCCTGACTGGGTTTCAATGCGCCAGATGGTTTTGCAATCGGCACACTGGGTTGTCCCCTTGAAGTTCCAGAAAGGATACGGATCGAGGTAATTCTTGGTTTTACACTTCGAGCAAATGAGCAGCATAGTTGGTCTCCGTCAAATACATTCTTGTTCTTCGAGTCGCTTGAGATCCGCGGACGACAACCCGGCCACCTCGCCCAGGATGCGCTCGTTGTCGGCGCCCACCGGCTTCAGCGCCCACTTCAGGCGAGGCGGTGTAGCCGACATCTTGTATCCCGGCCCCTGGTGCAGCAGTTCACCGTAGGTCGGGTCATCCAGCCAGCGAACCGAGCCGCGCTCGTTCCAGTGCGGGTGGTTGGCGACTTCTTTCGCGTTCCACACCGGCTGATTCAGGATGTTATTGGTGTCCATAACCGCTGCTACCTGCTCCTTCGTCTTATCCGCTGCCCACTTTTCCAGAGCGGGATAAATCTCCATCTGGCTTTGGGCTTTGATGCGGATGTCAGCCTTGGCGTACTTGGTGGCCAGCGTGCTTTCACCCACGGCTTTGCACAGGCGAGCGAAGTCCTCGTCCTTATAAGCGCTGATCATGATGTAACCCTCTTCCAGTTCCTGAGGGTTCTCGGAATTGGGGTAGGAGGACTTGCCGCACTTGATGATGCCGTGCACGCAAAGCTGCGTATCCCAGTTGCCCCAGCGCTCGCGGGTGATGCCATGCTTTCCGTAGAGTGGCAAGGCATACTCGAGTTGCCGGGTGACGCCGTGTACCTGTGAGTACTCGGTAAACGTGCCCTCGCCGGAGACGTGATCGCGCCAGTACAGCGCCGCCAGGACCTGCGTGGCGCCCATCATGCCGCCCCAGTAGTCGGCGAGCCAGATAGTATGTTTCGCCGGCGCGCCGCCCATGTACTCCTGCTTGCCGGTCATGCCGAAGTTGCCGCCCTGCGATTGTCCGAGGATGTCATAAGATGCGCGGACACGTCCCGGTCCCCAGCCGCCAAAACCACCGAGCCAGCAGTAGACGAGCCGGGAATTGATCTCCTTCAACTGACGGTATCCGATGCCCCAGCGGTCGAAGGTGCCGGGCCGGTAGTTCTCCACGAACACGTCGGACTTGGCGGCCAGTTTTTTGACCAGGGCCTGTCCTTCCGGCTTGTGGAAGTCGATGGAGACGAAATACTCGTTCGGGTTCGCCCCCACAAAGCCCAACCCCGTGCCGCGCTCCGGTACCCACTTGGAAAGTGGATAGAGGAAGGGCTCGTTAAACGGAGTGGTGTGGCGCATCGCCTCGCCACGCCGGGGCGCCTCGATCTTGATGACTTCGGCGCCAAGTTCGGCGAGGTAGGAAGCGCAGGAGGGACCCAGAATATATTGGGTACAGGACAACACCCGGTATCCCTTCAACACTTCGGGTTTGGAGAACTCCTTCTTGGGATTGAAGGCTTCCCGGCAGAACTCCTCGAATGACTGTCCCTTATTAGCGGGTTGCGTTGCCATTACATTCCTCCTGCGTCAAATGACATGGGCTTTCTGCAGCCGGGCAAAATCTTCGCCCGTGAAACCGAGCAGCCGCCGAAATACATCCTGGTTGTCGTAACCGGTCGGGCGGCCCAGCCATTTCAGCCTTCCCGGAGTTTTGTGCTGCTGGTAGGGAGTGGTGCCGTAAAGAATCTTGCCGTAGTGCGGCGAATCGAATTCCGCCACATGTTGGCGATACTTGAAGTGCGGGTATTCCGCCACCTCGTTGACGTAGAGCACGCCGCCCGACGCCACTTGCTGCTTCGAGAGCTTGCGCTCGGCGTCGGCACGCGGATTGTCTTTGAGCCACTCACCAAGCAGAGTGTAGGTTTTCACCTGCTGGTTGTGGGCCAGACGGTCCGCAACTTCACGAAGCCGTTGATCGCCGAGGATCTCTTCCTCCACCGCCGGATACTCGTCGCCCACCGTACGCCAGATGCGGTACCAGAGACGGTCATGGCCGCCGCCCACCATCATGTAGCCGTCCTTGCAGGGGTTGACGGCATAGATATTGATGGCCAGGTCCCAGTTGCCATAGCGCGGACGAATGCTGCCATCCATCGAGTACCACGCCCAGCTGTAATCGAGGATGCGGATGATGGCTTCCGCCGACGTCGCTTCGACGAACTGCCCTTCGCCCGATACGTTCTCGCGATACATCACCGCCGCCAGAATGCCCATGGCCGCGCAGCTGCCGCCCACGTGGTCCGCCATCCACAGCGCGGAACGGGTCGGCTGGCCGCCGAATTCCTTGGGATCTCCGGTGCCGTGAACGAACCCGCAGGCCGACTGGGCGATGGGATCGAGCATTCCCGGTTTGTCTTTAAGAGGACCCCACTGTCCGCGCTGGCCAACCCAGCAGTAGATCAGGCGGGGATTGAGTTCGCGCAACTGGCGATAGCCGATTCCCCACTCGTCCCACTGGCCGGGAGGCGCGTTTTCGATGATCACGTCGGCGTGGACGGCCAGTTCCCGGAGAATCTTGCGGCCCTCCTCGGTCTCTACATTGAGCGTGACCGAGGATTTGTTGCGCATCTCATGAAGGAACTGTGCGCCGACTTTTTCGCCGGTTTCCTTGTCCTCGAACATGTATTCCTGCCGGCCAAAGGGAGTCAGCTTACGCAGCGGATCGCCTCCCGGAGGCTCGACCTGGATGACCTCGGCCCCCAGTTCGGAAAGCTGCGAGGAGCACCAGTGCCCGATCATCATGCTGGTGGTGCAATCCAGCACGCGCAGGCGGGAGAGCGCTTCCGGTTTTTCGAAATTGTGTTCCGGGCGCAGGATTGACTCCAGAAAGAGCGGATACGCCTTGGCTTGGTCGCTGAGTCCCGCATAGACTTCTTCAGGTTTTGCGGTGGGGATCGCGGGCCAAGCTGCAACTTTAGATTCAGCTGCTGCCATGAGATGGCCTCCTAATGCTGTGGTTCTCTTGCAACCCGCTTTTGGGGCGGCGGATAAGAGCGAAACCTTCGTGCAAAAGCAGGCACGAATTTTGGTGTGCTTCTGGAATCCTGTCTGTGATCCTGGTCACGCTCGTGAGTGATAGTCAGCATTGTAAGGCCGGTGGGCCGCTACGGGTAGCCATGGATGAAAATCACAAGTCCTTGTGATTTCCGTCACTGAAGGCCGGCCCACTCTCCGGAAGAATGCCCTGATCGCCTCATATGGATCGAGGCCGATACTCGATGGGCCGCACGCAGCTTTTCGAACGGCCACTGGCGCTTCGACAACGCGCTGGTTTCCCAACCGGAGTCCGAGGCAACTTCCTCCGGCTTCTGGTCTCGGATACCGAGCTACCCGGTTAAGCAATACAATGCGGTAGCGCTGTCGAATCACACAGAGGGTGGCCATCGATGTTATCTGCGTGCAAATACAGGCGGTTAATCCGATTGACAGCCCTGGTCCTTATCCTTGGCGCTGCGATTGCCCCTCCTCTTCAAGCCCAGTACACCGTCGGCCGTTTGGAGGGAACCATCTTCGACGCGACCGGCGCGGTTGTTTCGGGGACCAAGGTCAGCTTGCGCAGCCTCGGCACCGGCGCCACCCGGACCTATATTACGGGCGCCGACGGCCTCTACGTTTTTTTCGCCATGCCCGCTGGGGACTACCAACTGACGGCCGAGGCCCAGCATTTCGCGACGAAAAGCGAACGCATCCAGATCGTGACCAGCGAGACGACCAATCGCAACCTGACTTTGGGGGTAGGCCCGCAATCCGCGACGGTCGAGGTGGTCGGGGAACCGGGACTTCTGAACACCGCCGATGCCCAGCACAGCACCACGCGCACCGATCTGGAGTTATCGAGTTTGCCCAGCAGCGGCCGCAACATGATTTCGCTCATCCACCTGGCGCCGGGCGTCGCACCCATGAACAATCCTCGTGGCGGCAGCACCTTCGGGGGCGGCGGTTCGCTGGTGATTGTGCTGGGACCGCAAGCGGGACTTTTCTCCGCCAACGGCGGCCGTGCCCGTTCCGGCTCCGTACAGCTTGACTACACCGACGCCAACGACTGGGAGTTCGGAGGCTTCGCCCTCGGCATGCAGTCCATCACGCCGGAAATGTTGCAGGAGTTCAAACTCCTCACCAGTAACTTCTCCGCGGAATATGGTGTCAAGTCGAATGCCGAAGTCATCATGGTCAGCAAGAGCGGCACCAACCAGCTGCACGGGAGCGCGTACGACTTCGTGCAGAACACGCTGTTCAATGCGCGCGATTACCTGGACAGGAGCGGCAGCGCGACGCCCGTGCAATCGAATATCTACGGGGTCAGCGCCGGTGGGCCGGTGCTCCACAATCGTACTTTCTTGTTTGGCGCTTATGAACGCCGCAGCATACGCGGCAACGCTTTCACCACCCTGGCGAACCTCCCGACCCAGGCGGCGCGCGACGCAGCCGCTGCCGACCCCAACGCGGATCCCATCGCGATCGCGCTGATGAATCAATATCTGCCGCTGCCTAGAATTGCAACCAGTAACCCGGATGTTGGGCAGTTAGTCACGAAAATTCCTTCGCCTATCGACAGCTACCAGTTCCTGCTCAAAGGCGACGAGCAGCTGACTACCCGGCAATCGTTGTCGGTGCGCTATTTGCAGAGCTCGGGCTCATTCGTGGCGCGCAGCGCGGGAGCGAATCAGATACCCGGATTCGATACCGACATCCATTTCGCGCTTAATAATGTCAATCTCACCGACAGTTACGCCGTCAGTATGCGGACCGTCAACCAACTGCGGCTGTCCTATGGATATGCGCGCGCCCTGAGCTTGCCGCAGAACGGAGTTACCACTCCCAGGTTTCAGATGGTGGGCGCTTATCCCCTGAACTTTGGCTCGCTGCAGAGCAATCCCCAGGAACGGCGCTTCAATATCTACCAGGTCAACGATACGCTGAGCCACACTCGGGGAACGCACATTCTGAGCGTGGGCTTTGATGTTCGCCAGATTCACGACAATTCCCGCGCCGATACCAACACGCGCGGGGTATTCACCTTCACTACAGTACCGGTCCCCGGGCAGACATGGATGAATTTCACGGAAGGTGGAGCGAATTTCGCGAAAGGTCCGACCAGCAGTTGGACCCAATTGTTTGGCAGCACGCAACGTGACCTGCGCACGGGGGTCTACAGCTTTTTCTTCCAGGACGACTGGAAGGTGCGGCCGACGCTGACCATCAACCTTGGCGCCCGCTGGGAGTTGCAGGGAGCACTCAACGAGGGGAAGGGCCGGATCTCGATTCTCGATCCCGCGCTGCCGGGCGCCGTCGGAGAAGCACCCCCGGGCCCGCTGGGAAGCTTTCGGCTGGGCGGTCCAGCGGTCGACCGCAACCCCTTCAACGTCGCTCCCCGTCTGGGGTTTGCGTGGAACCCACACCGCGGCAATGTGGTGTTCCGCGGCGGCTATGGCATCTATTGGGATTCGTTCACCTTCGACTTGCTCACCGTGGCGCGCTCGGCGCCACCCTTTAATTATCAGCCCAGTCTCTCTTGCGCAGGCAGCGCCTGCCAAATTTCCGGAACCAACAGTTTCGACAACCTCGTGAACGGCACCGCAAAGATCCAGTCGGACACCGAAGCTCAACTTGGCAGCTTTGGACCCCAGCCGAATTTCGGCAGCGTCAACACCGTGAATCCGCAACTCCGAAATCCCTACGCGCAGCAATACAGTTTTGGAATGGAATACCAGTTCGCACGAAGTTATAGGTTCGGCTTGAGTTATATCGGCAGCAAGGGCACGCACCTGACGCGGCTGGTTCCCATCAACCCGGTCGTTGACGGTCCGGCTCCGGCCACCAGTACGGCTGACGAAACCGCGCGCTTCACTGATTTTCAGCTGGCGATTAAGAACGAAAATGGGCCCGGCAATAAACGGCTTGATTCGCGCTTCAATCAAGTGAACCGGCTCGACGACGGAGCAAGTTCTAATTACAACTCGCTGCAGGTGACTGGCAACAAGAGCTTCTCTCACGGCCTGCAGTTCCAGGCTTCGTACACCTGGTCGAAGTCGATTGACAACGCATCCGATTTCTTTCCCGCCATTCAGGCGAATGACAACAGCTACGCGCAGGACGCGTTCCAGTTGGGCGCGGAGCGGGCAGTTTCCAATTTCGATATTCGCCACCGCATTATCATTACCGGGGTCTGGCAGGTGCCCTTCTTCCGCAGTCGGAAGGGAGTCGCCGGAAAGGTGCTCGACGGCTGGAGCTTCGAGTCGGTAAACCTGTGGCAGTCGGCCGTGCCCGCAACTCTTCTGGCCGGAACGCGTACGATCCAGGACGCGAGCGGAGACAAACTCGCTGTAGCCGACGTGAATCTCGATGGGAACTTCATTTCTCCAAGCTTAGACAACACCCGGCCCAACTGCGATCCGGCCGGCACCCACTTTACGCTCGGAGCGCCCGCCGCCATTTCGGGATTCAGCCAGCCGCTGTTGGGCAACGACGGCACCTGCGGCAGAAATAGCGTGCGGATGAACAGTCTTCCCAATTTCGACTGGTCATTCTTCAAGGACACCGAACTTTCCGAGAGTGGGCCATGGGGTTCGGGGCCGTGGAAGCTTCAGTTCCGCGCCGAGATGTACAACATCTTCAACCTCCCGTTTCGCACTGCCCAGGGCGACGCCTGGCGCACCATCACCAGTTCGAGTTTTGGCACCGTGAACGCCGCCGGAAATGCCAGAAAGATGCAGCTCGCACTTAAATTGAGTTGGTGAGGCAAGGCGCGGAAACCTACTTGATATGCAGCCGGTGGAGAAACTTGCGGTCGGGCTCGCTAAACTCTAGCTCGCGGTCTTGTGTCAGGTCTTCATGTGCCGCGTCTTTGGGATGACAGAACCCGGGCCTTGGGTCCATGACGATCAGGGTTTGTCCAGCGCCAATCGCGATCAGATAGTCGGGATCGACATTCTTCAGAAGAGCGATGAGCTCGCGCACCTTCATGGGCGAGCTTAGTTTCCGGTCGCCTCTGTGATCATCCAGCATGCCGCGCCTCCACCCCGATGTGGCGGCCAAGTGAAGCAGCTCCAAGTTAATCCATCGCCCTCTTCTGCGTCAGTGATTACAGTCACATTCTTTGTGAGTGGACAGTGGCAACCCCAACGGGCATCGGGTTGTAAAGAGCGAGTTAATTTTTAGACGCCTAGGTTGTGGTGTCTGTCCACGCGACGGCGGCTAAGGCCAGCATTGCAATTCCAAGGAGAACCCAAACTGTCGTAAGACTGCCGCTGTGCCCCGACGACTGTAGAAAGGCTCCTAACCTTATGCCCCCAAACGATCCGCGAAACGGGTAAAGAAGAAAGAGCCCGGCTAAGCTGATCCACAGGAGCGCCTTCCGGTACGGCAAGAGCAAGACCGCCACCGTGGCAACCAACAGCGTTACGTAAACCAGACCGAAAGGAACAAATAGCAGAATGGCGAGAGGTGTTTCGGTACGGAGTTCGGTCTGCAAACCCAGAGTTATGTCCAACACCGACCAGTACTGCTGGCTGTGCACGGGCGGATCAAATTTGATGATGGGCAGGACAAACGTGAGCAGACCAATTGCGATAAATGTAAGAGCGATTCCTTTTCCCCGGCTGCTAAGCCGGCCTGTATCCTCCAGTCGAATCGCACGATTCCCGCGGTTCTCGACCAACGGAGCCATGGTCCTTGTCCTCCAGAACACCGATTGCTTAGTCTAGAACGAATGCGGTCCAACCTTTAACCTGCGCTGAGGCTTCTGGCAGAGTTTGTCACTCAAATTTCGCGCGCAGTCGGCCACTACCCGCCCGAGTGCCTCATAGGACGATGGCGGCAGCTCCGTCGATGGCATCCTCTTTTACCGCCATCAAAGCTTCGTTCGCCTGCTCGAGTGGGAACGCAGTTACTTTCGGCTTCAGACCAATCTCGCTCGCGATCTGGAGAAAATCTCGAGCGTCAGCGCGAGTCATGTTTGCGACACTTCGAAGCTGGCGCTCGCCCCAGAGCAGGCGATCGTAGTCAAACTGGGGAATCCGGTCTAAATGAATTGCGTTGATGGCAACCACTCCGCCCTTGCGCAGGCTGGCGAGAGCTGCGACTACGACATCGCCACTGGGAGCGAAAGTCACGGCGCAATCGAGTTCCGCGGGCGGGCGGTCCGTCTCACTTCCCACCCACGCCGCGCCGAGAGAAGCTGCTAACTGGCGGTGAGTCGTTCCTCGTGTGGAGACATACACCTCGCAGTTCCAGGAACGTAACACTGCGATGGCGAGATGGGCCGAAGCACCGAAACCGAACAGTCCGACGCGGTCGCCAGGCTTGACGCCGGCCACACGCAGGCTGCGAAAACCAATAATGCCCGCGCACAACAGCGGGGCAGCGTGCAAATCGTCGAGTTGATCGGGAAGAGGAAAAGTGAAATCGGAGCGAACGGCCGCATATTCCGCGTACCCGCCGTCCACGCTATACCCAGTAAAGGTGGGCACATCACAGAGGTTCTCCAGACCAAGCTGACAATACCGGCAAGTGCCGTCGGTTCCACCAATCCAGGAAACGCCCACCCGCGTGCCGACCGGAATCTCCTCTGTAGCTCCGGCCGCATTCCCGGCTACGACTTCACCGACAATCTGATGTCCCGGGATTACTCCAGGGCGACAGGGTGGCAATTCGCCTTCGACGATATGCAAATCGGTGCGGCAGACTCCACAGGCGCGCACCCGCACAAGAACTTGACCAGGCTTCGGTTCCGGCCGCGGCACTTGGCCAATCCGAAGCGGCCGCTTCCGAACTTCTTGAGGCGACGTTAGAGTGGCGGCTTTCATCAACGCAGGAAGAACAGTGACCACGGTCATAGACAAAACACCTTCCCTGATGTATTAGAGCAGTCCTATTCTGTTTCGCGGTTTTCAGCTATGTTGGCTCGATCCCCCCGGGCCATGGAAGAGGATCCAGAACCAAAGAGCAGAATAACTTCCCAGCATGAAAGGTCCATATGCGAGCTCCGAAAATTCTCCCAGCCTTAACGGCACTAGCTTTAACCTGTGGATTGGCAATCGTCGCCTTCCTCGGGGCCGAGATGCCTCGAGGAAGCACGATCATACCTAGAGTAAATACGGCCGCTCTCCGTGGGCCCAGTGCAATTCCCGCCGACGCGGTCGGGCCGGCGTATGGCCTGTTTCGTTGCCAGGTCGGACTCAGCGTCGGACAGTGCTACGACCCTTATCAGATGCGGCACGCCTACGGCATCGATGCGCTGATCAACGCTGGTTTCGACGGCACGGGCAAAACCATCGTCATCATTGACGCTTTCCAGAGCCCGAACATCGCCAGCCAGCTCGACTTTTTTGACAGCTTCTATGGCTTGCCGCCGGTCAATGCCGGCCCAGGCACACCCACCTTCACCCAGGTGGCGCCGGACGGTCTCGGCCCCTTGAATGTCGGCTGGGCGGAAGAGATCTCGCTCGACGTCCTCTGGGCGCACGCGATTGCCCCGGGCGCCAACATCGTGCTTGAGTTGGGCAAGGACAACTCTGACGTAGCCCTGATCAGCGCGCTCAATGACGCCATCAACAACAACCGCGGCGACGTTGTCTCCATGAGCTTCGGTGAGTCTGATACCTGCCTCGGTCCGGAACTCACCGCAGCCTGGCATCAGGCTTTCGTGAACGCAAGTAAGAAGGGAATTACCCTCTTCGCCTCCTCCGGCGATCAGGGAGCAGCACAGCCCTCTTGCGACGCGACCTCGTGGATTAAGTCGACTTCCTCTCCCGCCTCCGATCCGCTGGTGACTGCGGTGGGCGGGACCGAACTGCACGCTGCCGACTACTGCCTCGTCTCTCTCGGCTGTGACCCAAGCACTCACCCTGCGCCGGGCACCTACTTGAGTGAGATCGGCTGGAACGAAGGCCCTCCGTACGGAGACTTCCAGGCTGATTTCGGCTCCACGCTCGCGAGCGGAGGCGGCTACAGTACGGTCTGGAGCGAGCCTGCGTACCAGCAGGGAACGATCCATGGCGGGACGAAGCGCGGGGAGGCGGACGTGTCCTACAACGCAGCCGTCTTGCACGGCGTCCTCACCTATCTCGATATCCCGGGCCTTGCCGTCGGCTTTTACCGTTTTGGGGGCACGAGCGCGGGATCGCCTCAGTGGGCGGCACTCACGGCCATCTCCGATCAAGTAGCCGGCCACAACTACGGCTTTATCAATGCCGCGCTCTACAAGATCGGGCAGAACGCCGGCGACTACTCGAACACGTTCAACGACATCACCAGTGGAACCAACTCGGCGATGGAGTTTGATGCATCCAACAACCCAGTCAATCCACCTGAGCTACGGGGGTATCAGGAGTTACGCGTCGTACGGGCTCGATCTTAGCACTTTGTGCAGTTCCTTGTGCCGTCGTGGGCCAGCTTGCGCCAGTTTCGCTGGTTCCCCCGTGCCTATGTACCCTGCGAAGGGGGCGCGCTAGGATGCTGGCGCCTCGAGCTCTTGGTTGGGAGGTAGTGTG
>JAIQFO010000012.1 GCA_020073215.1 Terriglobia bacterium
AATCAGGTACGCCGCGGTGAAGGTGCGGTCGCGGTCGCGTGTGGCGCGCACCTTTTGGATGGGCTGGATGTAGTCGTCCTTATAGCTCCACAGGTCGACCACCGCCTTGTCGTCAGTCGAGGCGTCGGCGGCGGCATCGTCCTTCTTTTCGGGAGGGCTGTCGGTATTGGCGTTTGCGCGAGCGCCGGTAGCCGACGAAATCCTTGCCAATCAGAACCGGGTCCCCGCTGGGGAACTGGAGAATGGTGTGCTCAAAGTCCAACTCGAATTGCGCCGCGGCGCATGGCGTCCTGAGGCGGACGACGGCCCGCAGCTTTTCGTGCAGGCCTTCGGTGAAGCGGGACGCGCGGCACAGATTCCCGGGCCGCTGCTGCGCATGCCGGCAGGCACAACCGTCCACGCGATCGTCACCAACAAGCTGCAGATGAAAGCGACGGTATACGGGCTGAATACGCGTCCCGCCAACGACGAGGCCGGTATTGAGATTCCCGCCGGTGGAAGCCGCGAATTCACTTTTGCCGCGGGCGCACCCGGAACTTATTACTACTGGGCGCGGACGACCCAACCTTTCCAGCGCGGCCCACTGACGATCGCGCGGCCCGCGCAGGCTGACACCCATCTCAACGGCGCCTTTATCGTGGACCCCGCCGGTCCCGTTGCTCCCGACCGCGTATTCGTGATCAACGCAATGTTCGCGCTGGCGGACGTCGTTCACCCCACCTTCGAAGTTGTCACCATCAACGGCAAGTCCTACCCGTACACCGAACCCCTGGAATATACGGCAGGCGATACCATCCGCTGGCGCGTCATTAACCCAAGCTTCGCGGAGCATCCAATGCACCTGCACGGTGCGTTTTACCGGGTGCTGAGTCTGGGGACTTCTGAGACGGACACGGCCTACGCGGACGCCGACCGGCAGTCGGTCGTGACCCAGGACCTCCAGCCCGGGACCACGATGATGATGGATTGGACGCCCGAACATGCTGGACGCTGGCTGTTCCACTGCCACTTCCAATTTCACTTCTCTACCGATGAACGTGTGCCGGTGTTCAGCCAGGCGGCAGCGAAACCGAACGGCGACTCTGAACCCTCATGTACACAGCACCCGCACCACGATGCGATGCACCACGATGCAATGGGCATCATGAATGACATGGCGGGACTGGTACTCACGATCAACGTGAAAGCATCGTCGTTAGTAACGCAGCGCGCCTCGGCGGAGACGCCGCGGAAAATCGATCTTGTGATCGAGCCGAACGCGGCGGGCGGGAAGTCGCCCACTTTCTCGTGCTCAGTTCGCGATGGAAAGAAGATCGTGGCCTCGGAGGACAAAGCTGTGGGCCCGCCCATCGTAGTGACGCGAGGAGAACCAACCGAGATTACGGTGGTGAACCACCTCGATGCACCGACCACGATCCACTGGCATGGCTTGGAACTCGACAGCTACTACGATGGCGTGGTGGGAGGCGGCGTGGGCGATCAGGTCACACCCGCCATTCAGCCGGGCGCGAGCTTTGTGGCCCGCTTCACGCCCAGTCGCGCCGGGACGTTCATTTATCACACGCACGCCGCCGATCCGAACCAACTCTCGGGCGGAGTGTATGGCGGGTTGATCGTGCTGGAGCCGGGCCAGACGTTTGACGCCGAACACGACAAGTTGCTGGTGATCGGCTCGCGTGACGACTCGTTTCTCACCACGCGCATCACGGTAAACGGTTCGGAAGAGCTCCGCCCGATGGTGTTCAGCCGGGGCGCAAGGTATCGCCTGCGGCTGATCAACATGGCGCCCAATCTCCCGGCGAACGTTCAACTCGGCCCCAAGGAGCACCCGGCGACGTGGCTTTACCTTGCCAAGGACGGGGCCAACGTCCCGTCGCGGCTGGCGAAGCCGGAGGATGCTGTGCTGCATATCGCCTCCGGCGAAACCTATGATTTCGAATTCCAACCGGCGGCGCCGGGCGAGATCCCGTTGCAGATCGAGAACGGCGTCAATCAATCGAAGCTAATCGGCAAGATCGTCGTGCAGTGAAGCGAACCCATCCGCGCAGCCAGCGCACGTTTAAGGTGCCGGGCGCGGCGGGTCGGCTGGAGCGTTGGCATTTCCACCCTCATCCTTGTAGTCGGCAGGATCGCTGGGCAGTTCCACCAGCCCGGCCCGCCTCAGCGTGCGGAAATATTCCGGCCGCGAATGGCGGTAATGGTCGGCCGGAATCTTGCCGTCGAGCCAAGCCGTATCCATGGGATAGACCATGGGATCGAAGATCACCAGATAGAAGTGCCAGATGAGGATAGCGAGGGTCGCCAGCAGCGCCTCATACCAATGCACGGCGGTGGCCGCGTCGGTCACCCACTTCGGAAAATGCCGCAGCGTGAAATTATTAAACCACAGCAGAAAACCCGAGACTCCCATGACCACCGTGCCCCACAGAAATGCCCAGTATTCCATCTTCTCCGCATAGTTGAATTTCGCGAACTTCGGCTCCTCTTTCGTAAGGCCAAGGTTGTAGCGGAAGACGTGCAGCATATCCGTAGCGTCCTTGACGGTCGGGATCATGGCCCACAGGAATGAGCGATCGCGTTTCTTCAGCGCCAGATGCACGAAGTGGTACAAGGTCGCCAGGATCATGACAACGGCCGCGGCCCGGTGCAACCCGCCGCGCACGCCCACACCCGACTCCCACAGCAGCAGCGGCGTCGACCACCAGCTCTTGTACTTCAATGCAAATCCCGTGAACACCAGCGTGGGAAAGCTGGCCATGATGCCCCAGTGCGCAATGCGGAACCACAAGTTCATCCGCAGTACCATGTCGCCAGATTCCCTCCGCGGCTGCCGCCGAATGAGCTTCGCGAGGAAGTCCACCAGATTGTGCAGCAGCATGAAGGCCAGCGTCGCCGGGATCAGCACCAGGTACGTCCACCGAATCCATTTCACCACCGGGTGACTCTGCCCGCCGTCGGTCGCCACGTGTACTCGCCCGATGGTGAATTTGGCCTCGACTACGCCTTTATGACAATGCCCGCAGGTTGTCCGGAGGTTGGCGGCATTGACGGTCGAGCGTGGGTCACTGGAACGAAGAATCGAGTGCACTCCATGACAAGAAGCGCAGTTCGCCGCCGTCACTTTCCCTTCCTTGAGGGCCAGCCCGTGATAACTCTGGGCGTAAGAAGGCAGCCGGTCCGCCGGCAGATCGTTGCGCAGGGCCAAGCGCGGGTCGGCATGGCAACGCCCGCAGGTTTGGGCGGAGACATTCACGGCATTCAACAGCGAGCCCGCACTTTTCGGGTCCGTAATCAGGTGCTCGCCGTGGCAGTCGACGCAAATCGGCACGTCCCCATTCCCCGCCTTGACCGCTTCCCCGTGGACACTCTCGTTGAACTCCCGGGCAATTTCCTGGTGGCATTGCGCGCACGTCTCCGGCACTCTCCAGTGATTGACCTTGGACCGAGAGTCGGTGGCGGGATAAATGTCATGACTGCCGTGGCAACTGGAACAGGTTGCCGCGTCTTTGCCGAGCGCGACCGCCCGCCCATGCACGCTCTGCTTGTAGGAATCCACTGGGTGCACCACTGGAATTTTGTGGCGCGACAAGAACCCGGGATCGCTATGGCATTTGGCGCAAGTATCCGGCAGGTTCCTGCGAAAGACGGTCGAGTCCGCTTGCACGGAGGGTTTCACGGTGTGGATGGGGCCGTGGCAGGATGCACATTTGGGCGCGTCGGGATCGCCGTTTTTCGCAGCCTGCCCGTGAATACTGGACTTGAGCTGCTTCACTTCCTGCGCATGACAGTCCGTGCACTTTCCGGGAATCAGATTTTCCGACGTGGTGAGTTCGTGCACGTTTCCGTGACACGCACCGCACGCTGGTTCGCCGAGCATGGAATGGACGCTGGCGGGGGCTGATTTGGCTTCCTCCTCGTGGCAGGTAGAGCACTGCACCTTGGTGATTTTGGCGGGATGCGGAAACTCTTTGATGGCGGTGTGGCAGTCCTTGCAACTGAGAACCGCATGGGCGCTGGCCGCATGTTTTGCTGGATCGACTGCGATGCTCTTGCCGGCGTCGGATTTCGCTCCCGCCTCGCCATGGCACGCCAGACATTCCTGGTCGGCGGGAGGCAACGACGAAGCCGACGTCCAGCTCAAAGACAAAGCCAGAAAAACCAAAGCAACCCGAGTCGCGAACACTTTCAACACCCTTCTTCCCAATTCAACCGGCTCTACCGGTACGCGAACAACATCGCGTAGATAATCCACAGCACAATGCTGAATCCCACCGCCAGCGCTGCCCAGGCGAAGGCTCGGATCGTCTGCGTGACGATCGGCTGATAAGCCTCCTCCATCTTCTCCTCCAGCTTTCCGCTGGCGACCAACTCTTCATATTCTCTGGGCTTGTCCCGTTCCAATTCTTCCAGCGGCATGCGCCCGGTGAAGACCGTGATGTCCATGGGAAACTTCTCCGGACGCAAATGGGTATTGAAGAAATGCACGGTAAAGATGAAGCCTGTGGCCAGCAGCGCCTCGTCGCTGTGAATGATGGTGGCGACGTTGAGGAACCATCCCGGCAAGAACCGCGTGAAGAACACCGGAAACCACAGCGTAAGCCCGGTGGAACCGATCACCGCGATTCCCCAGAACACCGCGAAATAGTCGAATTTCTCCCAGTAGGTCCAGCGCCCGTAGGCGGGCCGCTCGCCCCGGCCCACAAACCACTTCAGCGTGCCCACGAACTCCTTCAGGTCCGTTCGGTTCAGCATCATGCTGCCCGGTCCTAGCAACAGCGAACGCCACGTACCGTGCTCTCTCTTTTTCAACTTGTAGAGGTCCACCAGGTGGGTGACAAAAACTCCGAACATCACCACGGCCGCGGTGCGGTGAATGTAGCCCGCGTTCTCGAATCCCCCGAGCAGATGAGAAAGCACCGCCGCCCATTTTGTGTAAGAGAACTTCAGCGTCAACCCAGTCAGCGCCAGGCTCATGAAGCTCACGATCATGCAGATGTGCAGGATCCGCTGCAGACGGGAGAACCGGACAAACTGACGTTTGGCAAGTGCGCTATTAGGCAAAGGCGGCCTTCCTGCTGGCGGATTCTCCAAAACCTGGCCGCTAGGCATTCGTGTCCCCCTTGTCTGCGGGTTTTTCAAGCTCCGCCGCAAATTTCGCTTCCGCGGCACGCAATTCCTGGCGCATCTGGAAAGATCGGGGCAGCCAAAGCAGCGTGTGCATCCCGCCCACTACAAAGGTCACCACCAGCAGCGCGGTCATGCCCCAGAAGGTATAAAACAGGAACGGGTACCTTCGCGGGTCGTGGTGCGTGGCGTGTGTCAGGTATCCGGCGAAGCGCCGGGTCGCGCCTGCATGGCACTTTCCGCAGGTGGCCGCCACGTTGACCCGACTCAGGTGCGAGCGCGGATCGGTCACCGCCAGCACGTCGTGCGCGCCATGGCAGTCGTAGCACTTCGCCGCTTTGGTGGACCCAAGCTTCGAGACCTTCCCGTGGTAGGTATCAAAATAGGTCTTGGCGATTTCGGCGTGGCAGCGCCCGCACGTGTTCATCACGTTCAGCCGGAAGCTGTCCTGGTCCGTGCGGTGGATGGCGTGAGCGGTGTGGCAATCGTTACAAACCGGCAGTGGCTTGCTGTATCCGCTCACCCGCTTGGCATGGATGCTGTTCTCGAACCGCTCCTCGATGCCGTGGTGGCACCGGCCGCACGTGTCTGGCACGTTGTTGGCGTTGACGCTCGACGCCGGATCGCTCCGGGGAAGGATCTGGTGAGCGGTGTGGCAACTGGTGCAGGTCGCCGTCACCGTCAGGCCGTTCTTCAGCAGCCTTCCGTGAATGCTCTCGGTGTAGTTGCTGATGATCTCGTGCTGCAACCCGGTGTAGCGCACTGCAGCCTTCTGCCCCTCGCGGTGACAGCGCGCGCAAAGCCCGGGAATATTGGTCGCAAAGGTCGACGACTGCGGATCCTGTTTGCCAAGGACGGCATGCGTGCCGTGGCATTCCTTGCAGGTCGGGGCGTTCGGATCATTCTTGCCGTTAAGTTGTCCGTGGATGCTGGTCGCGTACATCTTGCCAATTTCATCGTGGCAGGAGGTGCAGTCCACCCCGTGGGAGATCGTCTCGCAAGGCCGCACCCGGGAAGCGTTGACTTCCGAGTGGCACTGGCTGCAGGCAATCTTGTTGTGGCGCGAATGGCTGACTTCGCCCACGCTCACGTACATGGATTTTCCGTCGCGCGCGCGCTGCAGTTTTTCGTCCGCGTGGCAATGCATGCAGTCGGCATTGGCCATGCCCAGCGAATAGAAGACGTTCCGGATCTTATGCGGCTGATGGCAGTCCACGCAGGCCGGCAGCACGTTGGCCTGCTTTTCCCAAAGATCTCCGCGAATGATCTTCTGGTGGACGGTTTCGATTTGCGAGTGGCATTTTGTGCAGGTGGCGGCGATGTTGCGGCGATTGATCGAGGAACCGGGATCCGTATGCGGCAAGATCAAGTGCGGCGTGTGGCAGGTGGCGCAGTTCGGGGCCACCGACAGTCCCTTTTTCAGCAACGCTTCGCCATGGATGCTCTCGGAGTAATTCTCCAGAATATTGGCCTGGGGGATGGGGCGATTGCGCGATACCGGAGTTCCTTCGCGATGGCACCCGCCGCAAACGAAGGGTACTTTCAGCGGCGCCACCGCCGACCGGGGGTCCTTCACCGGAACGATGTCGTGGTTGCCGTGACAATTTACACAGTGGGGCGCCAGCGGATCCCCGTGCGCAATCGCCTTCCCGTGCAGCGACCGCGCATGTTGCTCCTTCTCGGTCGAGTGGCACGTGCCGCAATCCACTCGCGCCAGCGGCGTGTCGTGCGGCAAATCTTTCCCTTGCAGGTCGGCATGGCAGCCCGTGCACCCGAAGCTGGCATGTACGGAACCCGCAAACTTTTTCCCGTCCACATACAGCGAAACCGTTTTGCCGGCTCGCGTCGTGCTCATGCTCTTGTCGCCGTGGCAGGCGAGACATTCCGCTCCCGGCGGTTCGGCGGCGCGCGCGGGGCGCTCCGAAAACCGAAGTGAGAACGTCGTGGCGAGGAGTATCGCAACGACTACGCCCAGACCGGCACGCCACTTCCTCCGCGCATCCATTGTTTCCGCCATATCAAACTTTCGGCCCTGCTTACTTCATGCCCACATCGCTAAGCACTTTCGGGTTCGCCTCCTGCACCGCCAGCAAGCTGTGGCATGCCGAACAATCATTGGTAATGGTCTGGCCATCGGCGCTGGTATGACTGCCATCATGGCAGCGGAAGCAGCCCGGCGAATCGTTGTGCCCAAGATTGTTCGGGTGCGCGCCCCAGGTCACGCGCATGTCCGGGAAGACATTGCGCAGGTAGATCCTCGCCACCTCATCCCCCGCTTGTTCCACCACCGTGCGCCGCGTCTCGTAGATCTGCGGGTAACTGGCCCGATAGAAATTGTTGAGCTCTTCCTTGATGCGATGTTCCGCCACATCGCGGGCGGGATAGTCCACCTTTAGAACCTCCACCGCCTTTTTCCTGATGTAGGGAAGCTCCGGGCTGATCCGCCCGAGCGACATGGCCTTGTCGACCGCGTTGTCCGGCAGATCGAAGGCGTGTGTGGGCCGGTTGTGGCAATCCACGCAATCCATCACCCGATGCTCTCCCTTATCCAATTGTTCTTTGGTGGGCTTGGCATCGCTGGAAAGGTATTCGGTGGTCTTCCCCTTATCGTCGGTGTAATACACGGCCGGGATCGTCTGCCGCTCAGCGTCGGTCGAAATGTAGCGGATGCGCGCCATGTCGGCGAGGTGCCGCCCGTGGATGCCGACCGACCCCTGCCAGGTGCGTCCGCCAACCTTCAGCAGCAAAACGTCGGTCTGGGGCGTGTTCTTTTCGTCGTCCTTATAGCTGGTATTCACCAGGAACTTGTCCCCGGTAAAACGCTGCGGCCAGTGGCACTGCTCACAGGTCTCGCGCGCCGGGCGCAGGTACTTGACCGGCGAAGGAACCGGACGCGAATAGGTGTGAAACGTCACCGCAAACACCTGTCGCAGGCCGGAAAGCTTCGATCGCACAAACCAATCCGCTCCCGGTCCGATATGGCAGGCGACACAGTCGACCCGCGAGTGCGGGGAATTTTGATAGGCGGAGTACTCCGGATCCATCACGGTGTGACAAGTCTTCCCGCAGAAGGTCGTCGAATCCATGTACTCAACGCCACGGTACGACGCGGTAGCAACAATGAGAAGATTGAGCACGCTCGCCGCGGCCACGTACTCCAAGGTATGCCGCACCACGGGCAGCGCCAGGTCGATGGCGGGGAAAACCGCCGGCAGTTCTCCGCGGGCGCGCAAACTCCGCCGCCGGAGCCAGATGCCCAGCGGAATCAGCAGTAATCCCAGGACAAAAATGCCGGGCAGGATCAGAAAAACCAGCAGGCCAATATAAGGATGCGGCGGCCCTGGCAAGAAGATGTCATAGAACCAGAAGGCGATAGTGGTCAGCGCCGTGCTTGTTGTTACTACGGCGCCCGTAAGTGTGATCGGATTCTGCCCGAGAAAATAAATGGGTTGCGCCCGTTCCCGGATGCGTTCTCGCAGATTCATTGGCAACCGCTGCTCCCCTTTCTTCTTCCTTCTATGCGCCACTCACCCAGACACACTTCACACTTGGCCGCGCTCCCTTCCGCAGCGTTGGACAATCCCCTAGTCTCGATGGCAAAAAGTGGCCAGAACTATTTCTTCAGGGTGCGGATGTAAGCCACCAGTCCCTTAATCTCTTCTGGCTTCAGCTTATCCGCATACTTGGGCATCTTGTTCTTGCCGTTCGTGATGATCCCGGTGAGATCGGCGTCCGACATCTTCTGCACTTCGGCAGTCGTAAAATCGTGCGCGCCCATCTTCTTCCCCACTGCCGAACCGGTGCCGTCGGCACCGTGGCACATGGCGCATTTTGATTTGAACAGGTCGGCGCTTTGCGCATTCGCCGACAGGGAGAGGGTGAGAACAACCGCCAATGCGGTTGCAACGGTCAACACTGCGACGCTAACTTTCTTCATCTGCAAGCTCCATTCGAGTTTTGGTTGCCCAACACTGTTGCAATTTTGAACTCTGCTCGGGCACAGGTCCGTGATCCAAGTCACACCTGATTGGTAATCGCAGGACCTCGCAAAACTATAAGCGCAGAGCCGGTTAGGCGTCGACCAGGTTCTTCTGGATGGCCCTGATTGTGGCTCGTAGAGCTCAAAGCCGAGCGAGTCTAAGCCGGCATCCCCTCTTCGGGGACGAAAATGGGTGATTGTTTTCGCAGCACCCCGTGACGTCGATCACAGTTGGGGGTTGGTACTCCGAGCCCTCCGCGTCGGGAGCAGACCTTACATGCCGACCTCCGGCACCAAGATGTGCGCCGGGAACGGCGGGCTGCCACATCGAGCTTGCAGCGGCCCGAGGTGGGAGATGCAGCCGTTCAAGTTGCACCCCGCACGCCGTAGCATTACAAGCTATAGAATCGTACTCGCTCATGACAAAGCGGAATGAAGGGGCGAGCCAACCACGCCCGCATGCGCCTCACTCTGGCTCCAAGCGCCCGCGATCCTGGCTCGCGAGGCACTGCGATCTGCTGCTCTTAGTGCTGTTCGTGCTCGCTTCCATAGACCCGGTGTGGTTCTCACCGCGAGTGCCATTCGTCGTCCACGACACCTTCCTGACTGACGACAGTTGGCATGTTGACGAAGTTTTCAAACTCTCGCGCGGCATCTGGGTTGGCCGCGACGTTGCATTTACCCACGGTCCAATCTACCAGTGGCTCTCTAGCGTGCCGGCCCGGCTCCTAGTCGTTTCCATGGGAGCCATCTACGCGACCTGGGACATCGTGCCGGTCTGGTGCACCTTCGTCATTTTGTACCTGACGCTACGGTTGTTTCTTAGCGAACAGCCTGCGTGGAAGCGTGCGTTAGTGCTGTTCCTGATGATCGTGTTCTGGCTCGTGTACTGGGAGTTTTCGTTGCAGAACGCGTTTCCAGTTCTTCTCTTCGCTATCTTCCTGCGTGGCTGGTATGCCGTCATCGAGGGGCACGTCAAAAGCTACGCGCTGGGTACGCTGGCTGCCTTGCTCTCGGTCGTCGCATTCCTGATTGCATCCGATGCGGGCGCGTATTCGGCGGCTGCATGGGTGATTGCGACTGCGGCAGTTTGTTTCGAGGAGGGGCGGAATGGACGAGTCGCCGGGAGGTACATCGTCGCTTGGATGGCGTACGCGGTGTCGGGTCTCATCTTCGCGCTGGCGGTGAACGCCGCGATGGGCAGGACCTTCGATTTTCGATTCTGGAAAGAGAACGCGCAAATCGTAAGCGTATATCGCTGGGCCACTCCGACGGCAATGACGCATGCCGGCACGGTCCGTCTGTTCGGAACGCTTTTCGCTGGCGCAACGGTGTTCCTCTTCCGCGCCGGTACCAGGAGCAAGGGGAATCGCGCAATCACCGAGCGCACTGGTTTTCTGCTGGGCGGCTTTGCCTTGGCGGCGGTCATGCTGCAAAGCGCCCTGGTGCGCTCCGATATCGGGCACGTTCAGAGCGCATCTCTGGCTATGGTGCTTCTGACCGGGACGGTCCTTTTCTCGTTCCAATCTGCCAGAATCTCGTGGGCTGCCGTTCCGTCGGCGATTCTATGCTCCGCATAGTCGCGACGCCATCGGATTGGGTCTCTGTAGCGCCCGAAGCGATTGTGCTGGAGGCGGCCGAGTCGGTGCAGATTAGCATGCATCCGTGAACATCTGCGGCGGGCAATTATAGCGCCTGGCGCCGCCACGTTTCTCGGTTTTCGAAACGTGGGTCTCCGAACGTCCGCCCTTGCCCAGCAGAACCGCAGAGCCGAAAGACAATAACCGCCCTTCGCAAGTTTTGCCGCTGTTTCTCGCTACCATGATGCTAAAATCAGGCAAATTCCCGCTAACAGCCCGCCTTGGTTCGCCCGGCTTGCTGCGTGGAAGCCCGACGGGAGCGGAGTCTGCGCGCCGGGTGAGGCGCGCTGTCGCATCCAACTGGTAGCGGCGAAGGAGTAACGATGTCATCGGGGCCCCTGGTTCCAAGAGGTAACGACCCAAGAAGTAACGACCCACGCAGCAACGGTCCACGCCCCGGCGACGGGTTGCGCGAGATCCCCTCTGGCGAACCCGCGGAATTTCTCCGGCCCATCAGCTCCGCACGCTATAACGTGTTGCCGTCGCAGGAATCCACCCTGCGCGAATACATGCGCGTTCTGATCAAGCGCAAATGGATGGTGATTGGGGTGGTGGCGGGGATTTTCATGGTGGTCGCCGTCGCCAGCCTGCGCCAGACTCCCATCTACGAAGCAACAGGCCAAATCGTCGTCAACAAGGCCGATTCGAACCTCATTACCTTCAAAGACTCTGGGCCGGTGATGGACTACTACGACCCCTCCGATCTCGATACCGAGGTACTCGTCCTGCAGAGCGACCTGCTGGCGCTGCAGGTAATCCGGCAACTCAATTTGGACAAACGTCCTGAGTTCGGCGGCCATTCCGATCCGAAACAACCCAACCTGGTCGCCGATCCGCTGCAGATCGATTCCAGCCACCTCTCGGCTCTGCTCGGTGGCTTTCGCGGAAACCTCCGCGTCGCTCTGGTTCCCAACACGCGGATCATCGAGATTCATTACACCAGCCCCGATCCTCAGCTTGCCGCCAGCGCCGTGAATACCCTGGCCGCCACCTATGTCGAGCAGAACTACAAGACCAAGTTCGAATCCACCATGCAAGCCTCCGACTGGCTTTCCAAACAGCTGGTGGACTTGCAGATGAAAGTGGAAACTTCACAGGAAAAGCTCGTGCGCTACCAGAAGGAGCACGAGATTCTTGGGACGGACGAAAAGCAAAACATCATCACTGAGAAACTCGGCGAACTCAACCGAGAAATGACGATGGCCGAATCCGACCGCATGCAGAAAGAAGCGGTCTATCGCCAGACCCAGTCCAACGACCCGGAAGCAGTAGCGGCGGCCATCGATGCGGGAAGCGGAGGCGTGACTCTTCTGGACAGATTGCGGGATCAGGAAGCCAGCCTTAAGATCCAGGTTGCCGACCTCAGCACCCGGTTCGGGCCCTCCTACCCGAAGATCACGCAGATCAATAATCAATTGAAAGAGATCGAACACCAGCTTCAGTCGGAAACCAACAAGGGAGTCGACCATCTCAAGGGGCAGTACCTGGCCGCTTTGCAGCGCGAAGAAATGTTGCGCGGATCCTTTGAGAAGCAAAAACAGGAGGCGAACAAGCTCAACGAGAGCGCCATCGAGTACAGCATCCTGAAGCGTGACTTGGACAGCAACCGGACACTCTACGAAGGACTGCTGGAAAAACTGAAAGAAGCGGGAGTCACCGCGGGCTTGCGTTCCAATAACTTCCGCATCATTAATGCGGCGCGTGTTCCCACCTCGCCCAGCCAACCCGACATTCCACGCAACCTGACTTTCGCGCTGGTGCTGGGCGTCATCTCCGGCATCAGCTTGGCTTTCCTGCTCGAGAGCATGGACAACACCGTCCGCACCCCCGAGCAGGCGCAGGCTCTCTCTTGTCTTCCGTCTCTTGGTATGATCCCGCTCGGTTCGAAGTCCGCGAGCTACGGAGCCACGGGCAAGCGACTGGCTCTCACTGCCTCCCTGGAAGTGGTGGAAACGGTGACCCAGGCCCGCCCCCAGTCGCAGATGGCCGAGTCGTATCGCGCCCTGCGAACTTCGCTACTGCTCTCGAATCTCGGGGCGCCCCCGAAAGTCATCATGGTCACCAGCGCCCGTCCGCAGGAAGGCAAAACCACCACCAGCATCAACACCGCCATCGTGCTGGCGCAGAAGGGGGTCCGCGTTCTTTTGATCGATGCCGACTTGCGCCGACCCAGCATTCACAAGACTCTGGGCATGGGCCCGCGCAGCGGTCTCAGCAACGTGCTCACCGGAAGCGCCACCCTCCAGCAGACCGTGGCCACGACTCCCATCCTGCCCAATCTTTTCATTATGCCCGCGGGTACGCCCCCTCCGAATCCGGCCGAGTTGCTGGCTTCCTCCAACATGAGGGACCTGCTCGAGGAATTGCGCGAACAGTTCGACCACATCGTGATCGATACTCCCCCCACTCTTTCCGTCACCGACGCCGTGGTGCTCTCGCCCCGTGCCGACGCCACCATCCTGGTGATTCGTTCCGGCCAGACCACGAAACAGGCGCTGCGCCGCGCCCGCGATATCCTGATGCAAGTCAATGCTCACGTCGCCGGCGTGCTGCTCAATGCCGTCGACTTAACCTCTCCCGATTATTACTACTACTACGAGTATCAGGGGAAATACGGCTCCTACTATGAGGATGAGGCTCCTGACGGGGGGAACGAAGTGGAACCGAAAGCGGTTTGAGGCAGATGATCGCGTGATCTGACCACCCGATGACCCGATTGTTTTATGGCTATTCCTCTTTCAAAGCGGCGGCGTTGGCAATTCGCGGCGGGTCTGGTCCTTCTCGCCGGTGTCTATCTCCTGCTTGCGTGCACGGAGTTTGCCGCCAGTGTTTGCGCTTCCCGTGCGGAGTTGTCCTCGCTGCAACGTGCGGTGCGGCTCTCGCCGGGAAATGCCGACTATCGCCATCGCCTGGGACGCTACTTCGCATTTGTCGCCGGCGATCCTCAGTCCGCTATCGACGGCCTTCGATCCGCCGTCGCCCTTAACCCCCACGATGCCCGCTATTGGTTCGATCTCGCGGCCGCCTATCAGGTCACCGGCGATCTCGCGGGCCAGCGATCGGCACTGGATCGCGCCTTGCAGGCCGAGCCCACCGCTCCCGACGTGGCGTGGGAAGCGGCAAACTTCTTCCTCATCGATGGCGATATCGATCGCGCCCTGCGCGAATTCCACGTGGTCGTCGAGAACGACAATGCGCTGAAGGATGCCGCCCTGCGTGCCTGCTGGCGCGTGCGTCCCGACACCGACGCTCTCCTCCGCGACGTCGTTCCCCCTCGCGCCGATTCCCTGATTGACTTTCTCGGTTTCTTGAGGGGCAAACAGGAAACCGAGGGCGTCATCAAAACCTGGGACCGTCTCGCCCAGTTGCACGAGAAATTCCCCAACCGCGATTTGTACGAACAAGTGCGCTATCTCATCGAAATGCGCCGTCCCGACGCCGCCATGTCGGCCTGGACCGAAACCGCCGACACTCTTGGCCTCTCCGCTTATCTGCCCACCGACGACAACCTGGTGGTCAACGGCGATTTCAGCCTCGACATCCTGAACGGAGGCTTCGACTGGAACTACGTCAATCGCACCGGAGTCCGGCCCTTGCTCGATCCCAGCGACTTCCACCAGGGTCGTCGCTCTCTTTCCCTCACCTTCGAAGGTCCCGGGATCCACGACGCCGGAATTCAACAGCTCATTCCGGTCCGCGGCGCGACCACGTATGACTTTTCCGTCTACTACAAGTCGGCGGACTTTGAGGGCGCAGGCGGGCCCGAAATCGTCCTGCGCGATGCCTACACCGGCACACCGCTCTATACCAGCGACGCGCTCACCGACGCCGACTTTTGGAAAGAGGTTCATTCCAAGGTGACGACCCCCGATTCCACCACCCTGCTCCGCCTGGCCATCGAGCGCTTCCCGTCCGGCGCCGCTATCCGCGGCAAGCTTTGGCTCGACAATTTCCAACTTTCTCCCGCTGAGCTTCACGACAACGATTCTTCCGGCAATTCTCCAACCGAATCCAAGGACAAACCGTGAGCTCCGCCCTGGCAGCGCCAATTGAACCCGCGCCGCTCGCGAACCTTTCGCGATCGAAGCTAACCCGCAACACGCTGCTGGCCGGCGTGTGCGCCGTGCTCCTGCTCGGGCCCCTGGCTTTTGGAGCGGTCGAACCCTGGTCCATTTTTGCCTTGGAGGCCTGCGCCACATTGCTGTTGGCGGTTTGGGCGTACCGCCAGTGGATCCGCGGCGAACTCGACCTTCGCGGCAACCCGCTCTACCTTCCCATGGCAGCCTTCTTTGCCCTCGGGCTCGTGCAGTGGGCGGCTGGAACCACGGCCTACCGGCACGTCACCTATTCTCACTTGCTGCTCTACGCTGCCTACGGCATGCTGGCGTTCGTCATGACCCAGACCCTGCGCCACTCATCTCAGTTTGGCATCATGGCCAAGGGATTCACGGTGTACGGGGCGGTCGTCGCCTTGTTCGCGGTGGTGCAGGGGATGGCGCCGAACGGAAAGATTTACTGGATGCGGACCCTCGAGCAGGGTGGCAACATTTATGGACCCTACGTCAATCACAATCATTACGCCGGCCTGATGGAGATGCTCACCCCTTTCCCGCTGGTGCTGGCCGCAACCCGCCTTACCAGTGGCAACCGCAAGCTTGCCGTGGCGGGTATCGCCGCCCTGATGGCGGCCAGTATTTTTCTTTCCGGCTCGCGCGGAGGCATGGCCGCGTTCGTGGCGCAGATGGTGGTGCTCAGCGTCATTTTGGTTCGCAAGCGCGACGGAAGTTGGAAACAGCCCCTCATGCTCGGCGCGTTCCTGGCGATGGTCATCGTCTTTCTCTTCTGGATGGGCAACAACGAACTTACCCGCCGCCTCGCCAGCATTCACTCCGAAGCCCGCGAAGAGATCAGCGGAGGAGTTCGCCTCACCATTGATCGCGACTGCTTGCGCATGTTGATCAAGCGCCCCTTGCTCGGTTGGGGACTGGGCGCCTTTCCCATCGTCTATCCGGAATTTCGCAGTTTCTACACCACCTTCTTCGTGAACCAGGCCCACAATGATTATCTGCAGTTGCTGGTCGAGACCGGCTTGGCTGGATTCTCCATCGCGGCCTGGTTTCTGGTGCTGGTATTCCGCCAGGCAGCGGCCAAGCTTAGGAATGATGACTGGACCGAGAACGCCAGCGGCGCGCTGACCGTGGCCGCGCTGCTCGGCTGCGTGGGAATCCTGGTGCACAGCTTCGTCGATTTCAATCTTCAGATCCCGGCAAACGCGGCGCTATTTTACGTGCTGTGCGCCCTGGCCGCCTCCTCACCCCTCCAGGAATCTCAGCGCCGCCGCGTCCTTCGCCGCCGCAGTTCGATCGCGGAGTCTCACCCGGAAACCGCGGCGTCCTGAATTCCAAACGGCTCGTCGATACGAAGACAGAGCCACCAGCCCACCGCCCGATCCTTCCTTGACAGTTGCGGTCCAGCGGTATTAAAATTATTGCCCTCCAAATCAGTACCGTTTTCGGGGTAATTTCAAACTGCCGCTGAGAGGACCTATGTCGACTGCCCGAAGGTTCGCTGTGCTGCTGCCGTTGTACTTCGCTTCCCTCGCCGGTTTGGGAGCCACGCATCGGCTTTGCCTATGACCTGGGCGGCCGCCACACTACATCGATTCGAGCTGGTTATGGCATTTACAGCGTCCGCGAGGACTTGGGAGCGGTGGACAATCTCGCCATCGTTCCTCCGACCTTTCCATTTCTCGTTGGCTTCTTTCCCGGACCCAACAGCCTGACCAACCTGTTTGCGCATAGCGCCGCGTTTCCGAACGGCATTCCGCCACTCGGCGCGGCGCCGACCCAGACTTACGTACCCACGGCCGCGATCCTGCAAGGCTTCGCCTCCTGCTCCTTTCCAACTCCACAAGCGTGCTCTCCATCTTTCAGTGGCAATGTGAATAGCTTGATCCAACTCACCGTTCCGCTCCATTGGGTTGCCGGCACGACGCAGCAATGGAACCTTACGATTCAGCGCGAACTGGGACGAGACTGGTTCATGGAACTCGGATACGTCGGCACAAAAGGCACGCGTCTGCGCTCGACCTTCGACCCCGATCAGGCCACGCTGGCGACGCCGCAGAACCCGGTCACCATTACGGGGGCCGGTTGCGCCAATCTGCAAGCCCAGGGTCTGTCGTGTCAGATCGTGGATTCAACCGTGGAGAACGCCAGCGCGCGTGCGCCTTACCTCGGCATAGCGCCTCCGGATTTCGAGGACTTCGCTCCCAACTCCGATTCGCACTACAGCGCGCTGCAGGCCACCTTGGCCCATCACTTCAGCAAGGGGCTGTATTTCCAAAGTGCCTACACCTACTCCAAATCCATTGACGACGTCTCCACCGCTTCCGTCGCATTCCTGACGCGGGTCAACAATCAAACCGACGCGCGCGCCTCTCGCGGCCTCTCCGATTTCGACCGGCGGCACCGCTTCGTCACCAGCGCCGTGTATCAACTGCCTTTCTTCTCCAGCGCCAGCGGCTTTACCAAGAGCGCACTGGGTGGATGGGAGGCTAGCGGCGTGATGATCCTGCAATCTGGCGCACCCTTTACCATTTTCGATCCAGCTGGAGGAACTGCCTATTCTCTGGCCAGCCCGTCGACGACCGCCACCTTCAGCTCGGGGTTCGGTTGCGCCAATGCTCCCAGCACCGGCAGCATCCGATCGCGGTTGGCCAACTGGGTCAATCCTTTGGCTTACGAATCCAACCCGCACGCGACGCTTTCCGACGGCAGCATGAGCGATGCGACAGTCTACGGCAACACGCCGCGCAACTGCATCATTGGGCCGCCGCAGAAAAACGTAGACCTTACTCTCGACAAGACGTTCAAGCTGGGCGAACGGCAGAATCTGCGGTTCCGGACGGACTTTTTCAACTTGTTCAATCATCCGTCATTCGCCAACCCGGCCGCGACGTCGGTGGGGCTCGCGCAAATAACCTCCACCGTAGGCACGCCAAGGCTGATTCAGTTCTCGCTGAAGTATTCGTTCTGACATCGGTCTGCTTGTATGGTGTGGGGACGGGGCTTTGCCCCGTCCAAGCCGAGCAAAGCTCGGCAGCTGCCGGTGGTCACCGTAACTCTTGATTTGCGACAACGGGAATGAGGCAAACCGCATGAAGCTGAAAAGCGGCGTTCTGACCCTGCTGGGCATGCTGCTGGCGGCACCGGCCCTTCTTCACGGGCAGACCGCAAACGTCGTCCACTACACCACCACCATCGACAACGTGAAGTATCTCTTCGCCACGGCCGAACCGGTGGCGCGTCTGAAGTCGGGCGACATCCTGGATACCAACACGCTCGACTGCTTCGGGAACGCGCTCAAGAAGCCCGGCGACCCGCTCAGCATGGTCAAAGGCGACAATCCGCTGGCCGGTCCTTTTTTCGTCGAGGGGGCAGAGCCCGGGGACACGCTCGCCGTCAAGATTCTCGATCTCGAAGTCGACGGCGACACGGGCATAGGCGCCTTCGCTCCCGGATTTGGCGCCATCAACGAGACCAACTACACGCCCATGCTGCATCCGCCGCTGCCCGAGCGCGTCTGGTTCTATCCCATCGATCACGCCACCAACACGGCCGTATTCAAGGCGCTCGATTCCGATTTCGCCGTCAAGATTCCCCTGCATCCTTTCTTCGGCTGCATCGGAGTAGCCCCGGCCAATGGCGAGGCGCGCAGTTCCGTGGTCCCCGCGGAATTCGGCGGCAACATGGACTCGCCCGAAGCCAGAGTGGGCAACACCGTCTATTTTCCCGTGAATGTTAAGGGAGGTCTGTTCTATATCGGCGACGGCCACGCCGCCATGGGCGATGGAGAAGTCGCCGGCACCGCCATCGAGGTCCCGCTGAAGGCGCGTGTGCAGTTAAGCGTAATTAAGGGCCGCACCATCGCCTGGCCCCGGTTCGAGAACGACCACGCCATTATGACGGTGGGCGCCTATCGTCCTCTGGATGACGCGCTGCGCATCGCCTTCACCGAACTGGTGCACTGGATCCACCAGGACTACGGTCTGTCGGAACTCGACGCGTATGAATTGCTCTCGCAAGTCGCGAGGATTCACCTTAACGAAATGGTGGATCCGAACTACGTGGTAGTTGCCTCAATAGAGAAGAAATACTTGCCCGCGAAAAAGAAGTAAAGGTTTCCCGCCGAACTCAGGCGTTATACACCTGCTCGTGCTGCCGCGCCTCATACCACAGCGCCAGCTCGACCCGGTTCCACAATCCCAGCTTGTCGTAGATCAACCGCAGATAATTCTTTACCACGTGCTCGCTGGTTCCCAGAGAATCGGCGATCTCCCGGTTCTTGCAGCCCTCGGCTACGCGTTGAATGATGAACTGTTCCCGTTCGCTGGGTCCCCGCCGGGCTGCTGTCTCTCCAACCATAATTGCCTCCGATAAAATAAAGTCGCGAGCTTAACCCGCTTGATGCCCCCCTTGATTCCGAAACGCAGAAACAGGCGGTTTAAATGCGCCTTCACCGTTCTCTCGGCGATGTTCAGATCTTTGGCGATTTCCGAGTTATCACACCCCTGCAGAAGCAACTCCACAATCTGCTGTTCCCGGGGTCCTACGCGGCCGAACTTCTCTTCCATAAGCACCACACCTTGCCGATGCCAACCCACCGCGCTTGAGGCTGCGCCGTGGGGTCCTCGGCACTATCTGGATTCGGTCTTTGCCTGTGATTTTGCATTCACACGGCCAAATCGGGCTCGCGGCTTGAACTAAATGTGAAAGCTTCTGCGATGCGTGTTTTGCTTGGGAAACAGCGGTTACTATAGTCATTGCAGGCACATACGCGCAGCAGTTTTGCTCAGCGTCTAGGGTGAATCACTTAGTACAAACTTCCCAGATGAAACCTTCCAAAGAGCATATTTACACAGAAGTTCATCCGCACCGGGTCCGTTGCCCTCCCCTTATAATGGCCTGTGGACTTTAAGCTCGTAAGCAACTACAAGCCCCAGGGCGACCAGGCTCAAGCCATCCAGACCCTCACCCGCGGCGTCTTCGATCGCGAGCAGCATCAGGTTCTGCTCGGCGTCACCGGATCGGGCAAGACCTTCACCGCCGCCAAAGTCATCGAAGCCGCCAACCGCCCCGCCCTCGTCATGGCCCACAACAAAACCCTGGCCGCCCAGCTCTACCACGAGTTCAAAACCTTCTTCCCCCACAACGCCGTCGAGTACTTCGTCTCCTACTATGACTATTACCAGCCCGAGGCCTACGTGCCGGCGGCCGACCTTTACATTGAGAAGGAAGCGACCATCAACGACGAACTCGACAAGCTCCGGCTCTCGGCTACCCGGTCGTTGTTCGAGCGGCGCGATTGTCTGATCGTGGCATCGGTGAGTTGCATCTACGGCCTTGGATCGCCCGAAGCTTACTACGGCATGATGCTGTTCCTGGAAAAGGGACAGAAGATCAAGCGCTCCGATATCACTCACAAGCTGGTCGATATTCTCTATGAGCGGACGGAAGGCGATTTTCGGCGCGGCACGTTTCGGGTGCGCGGCGACGTCATCGAAATCTATCCCACCTACGACGACAATGCGTATCGCGTGGAAATGTTTGGCGACGAGGTCGAATCGCTTTCCCAGATCGATCCTTTATTTGGGACCGTCAAGCAGCGCTACATGCGGCTGCCGATTTATCCGAAGACGCACTATGTAATGAAGGAAGAGACCCGCGCCGCGGCCGTAGCTTCTATAAAGACCGAACTGGCGTGGTGGGAAGCGGAACTGGAAAAGCAAGGACGGCTGGTCGAATCGCAGCGCATCCATCAGCGCGTGATGTACGACCTCGAAATGATCAAGGCCATGGGCTACTGCCACGGCATCGAAAACTACTCCCGTCATTTTACCGGACGCCTGCCCGGCGAGCCGCCGCCCACGCTGCTCGACTATTTCCCCCGCGACTTTCTGATGTTCATCGACGAATCGCATCAGACCGTGCCCCAACTCCACGGCATGTATCACGGCGACCGCTCGCGCAAACAGACGCTGGTGGAATACGGATTTCGCATGCCCTCGGCGCTCGACAATCGTCCCCTTACCTTCGAGGAGTTCGAGCATCGCACCAACCAGCTCATCTATGTTTCCGCCACACCGGGACCGTACGAACTGACGAAGTCCGCCGGGGTGGTGGTCGAGCAGATCATCCGCCCCACCGGCCTGATTGACCCGCCGGTTGAGATACGTCCGGTGAAAGGACAGATCGACGATCTGCTGCACATGATCCGCGACCGCGTCGCCCGCAACGAGCGCGTGCTGGTGACCACGCTAACCAAGCGCATGTCCGAGGACCTGGCCGAGTATTACAGCGAAGTCGGCGTGAAGTGCCGCTACATGCACTCAGAAATCGAAACCCTCGAGCGGGTAAAGATTCTGCGCGACCTGCGCAAAGGCGAGTTCGATGTATTGATCGGCATCAATCTTCTGCGCGAAGGCCTCGACCTCCCGGAAGTATCGCTGGTGGCGATTCTCGACGCCGACAAAGAAGGCTTTCTGCGCTCTTCCGGTTCGCTGATCCAGACCATAGGACGCTGCGCTCGCAATCTGAACGGGCGGGCCATTCTCTACGCCGATTGCATGACCGACTCCATGAAACATGCGCTCGACGAGACCAACCGCCGCCGCGCCATCCAGCAGGCCTACAACGAAGAAAATGGCATCACGCCGGAATCCATCATCCGCCCGCTCGATATGACGTTAGTTGCCATCGTGGCCTCCGACTACACCGACCTGACCGGCCCCGAAGCCGAAGGCATCCCGGATCTCAAGTCGCAGGAGGAATTGGACGCCTACATCGGAAAGTTGGAAAGTGATATGCGCGAAGCGGCGAAGCGGTTTGAATTCGAGAAGGCGGCCAAGCTGCGGGATACCATCAAAGAGCTGCGGACGAAAGAATTTTTATTCGCGTAAATTTCCTCTCCAGTCCATTCACCTGTTACGATTTCCTCTCCAGATACACTTTCTCAGCCGAAAAATAACGGGCCGGGAATAACCCGGCCCGTTTCCGACGAGACCCCTTTTTCCACTGCCCAATATCAGGGCGTAACTTCGGTGATGCGAGTGGCCCAGTTGCCCAGAGAGGCGCGCGTACCACCGCAACTGCCGAACGAAGGACCGAATCCGGCTTCATACGTCGCCAGATCGCAGCTCTGATTGATGTACTCAGTGGCAAACCAGATGGAATTGCCAACCACCACCGCTGCGCCGTAGTCTCCCCAGCGCGGACGGCTGCCAAAAATATTTCCGTACTCGGTGAATCCATCCTGCAAGCCTGCTCCCGTCTGCGCGATGTGGATATCGCCCGCGCCAACGATAGCGTCGAGGCTGACATAGCCCACACTAGGATTGGTGTTCGGACCGACCACGGTAAACGAAATCACACCGCGGCCGCTCGGGGTTGCCGCCGTGGTGGGATAGGTGAGGCTGGCGTCATTCAAGGCCACATAGCCCTGCTTGACGATCTTGCCCTTGAGTGACGAACTGGTCACCTGCGGCGTAATCACGAAAAAGGCAACGCCGGCATGGGAGGTGGCGCCACCGTCGGTGCTGATGCCCGTACCCAGCGCACCCCACAGTTTGCCGTTGGCCAACATCACCTGCTGCAGCCGCGAGTCGTTGCTGTTCAGTTGCCCAATTACCTCTGGAACGCCGAAGGGGATACCGTTGAGGAAGAGGTCACAAGTGGCATTCTCAATGCACTGCCCCACCGGCCAGTTCATGGTGGCATCGCTAGTCAGCGAGCCGGGCTGATTCGATCGCGGTGGGTTGGTGTAGAAGACAGTAGTCACGATCGAATTGGCAAGCGCAGGCGCGCTGCCGCTGTTCAGAGCCTGGGTATTGGTGAGCGCCCAAAGCGCCAGACGGTTATCGAGCCCGGTGAACACCGCAAAGGAGCTCAGGAAATACTCGGTGCCTCCAGCTTGGGATGCATAGTCCGCCACCGATGGCGACTGCCCCGGCCATACTGTGAAGCCGGGCAAGCCGCCCGCAGGCGTGTCATTGGTATCGTACTGGAAAACGGTGATCGAAGAGAGATTGTTGGCCAGGTCCGACTTGGAAATGGCATAAATCTGGGAGGCATTAAAGCCCGGCCCGAACAAGGAGAATTCGTTCGTGGTGATGTAAAACCCGTTCGCGTCGGCTCCAATGTGTGGGTAGTCACCGAGGCACGCATTCGGATTCGTGCGGCCCGCCGGGGTGCCGTTGGGATTGCAATGATGGTCAGGCGTACCTTGCGTACCGTCGTCCTGCACCGGAATCCGGTAAATCGTCCAGCTCCCGAGTGGGCTCGAAGTGTCGCTCACCGCGAGATCCAAATGGTTCAGCCCGGAGAGCGATTGCGATGTGGACTGTCCGTTGGCATCCACGTTGATGCGGTCGAGGGTAAGCACGACGTGGAACCAGCGCTGCGAGGCCACGTCGAACATGCAGCTCGGGTCGGTGACCGAGGCGCCGAATTTGTTTGGCGCACCACGAACGATGGCGGGCGCGTAGCCATAGAAGCTGTTCAGATCGGTGACGCCGAGCAGTTGATTGCCCGAGGCGTCAAACACGTTGAGCACGTCGTTGGCGGATTCCAGTATGAAGCCGTTACCGGCGCACAGACCCTGGTCCGGGGGCTCGACGGAGAATTGATTTCCGTGGTTGGCCGTGCGCTGCTGGCGGAAGTTCAGGCCGTCGAAGGCAAAATTCAGTTCCGGGTTAGACTTCGCCTTCTTGCCCGCATGCACCGAGTTCCCATTGCCCGGTTGGGCCGTGGGCAGCGTGCGATTCACAAAACCATTTGGGTCATCGTTGTTGTCGGCATCTTGGCCGAGGTCATCGATTTCTGGGGCCTGAACACCGTCTCCCCCAGGTGGCTGTGGCTGAAATACCCCTTGTCCACCGGAAGAGATCTGTCTCGCCAGCGCGCCTTGGGCGGCGGCACTCGGTGCAAGCAGCACCACGACGAGAAAAGCAAATGTCACGAGCAGGCAAAACTTCACCGCTGCAGAAACGTTCATGATTGGATCCTCCACAGAACAAATTAAGAACAGCTGAACGCAGGCTCACGTACCATACGCCGGGCAGCCGGGCTCTGTATACGGGAAGGGGAAAGATTTGACATTTTATATACAAACTGCCTGATGTGGTGATACGAGATCTGAGTTTTCAGGCGTGGGCAGCTTTTCCCGCTTCGCGGGCGGCGACGTTGAGTTCTTTTTCCAGGGAAGAGAAACGCTGAAAGACTTCGTGCAGCCGCAGCGCCATGTTGCGGATGGTGTCGGCTTGCGCGAGAACGTTGGCGGGCAGTCCCGGCTCAAGCACCATCAGTTCCGCGTTGCCGAGCACCGTGGTAAGAACGTTGTTGACGTTGGTGCGCATCTCGACCATGTAGCGTCCCAGAGTGGCCTCGGCTTGGGCGGCGGCTGAAACCGTCCCGGCTTCGCGGGCCCGAAATTCGGCCTGGACGCGGCGCAGAATTTCCCGTCCAACCAGACCCGCGATCGCCGGCCAGAGTAAGGGCTCGCGACGCAATTCCAGAACCGCTCCGTGGATCTGGTAGAAATCGAGCGAGCGATCCGAGTGAATGATGATCGCGGGCTTGCGGGCGGCGGCAAGCGACTGCCGCAGAGTCTGCTGCTGGTCTCTGTACAGGGCCTGGTTGTCTTTCTGGTACCTATTCTTTTCATCGAAAGAACTGTCGGCAATCGCGAGGTCGTAGTGGCTGCCTTCGAGTTCGCGCGCCAAGCCTTGGTCGAGCACGACGAACTCCGGCCGAACCGAATGCGCAGCGGAACGCGGCGCCGATTCCTGGGGCCAGGCCGCGCTGATCTCCCGCGCGAAGGCGCGGTCGCTGGCAAGAATCAGGACGGTCGGGCGTCTTGTGCTCATGGTTGCTTTCTGACTCGGCCAACGGGGACGTCTGATTTCTGGTAGAGACGCGGCTTGCCGCGTCTCCTCCGGCGGCGGAGACGGGGCAAGGCCCGTCTCTACCCGGAACTACTCTTTCGTCCCGGCTCCAGATCTTCCGGGAGCAGCGGCGGCGCGCGCCGCCAGCGGATTCTTGCGCGCCCCGTTCTGTAGCGCGTCGTCGACCGCCGCTCGCAGATCCACCAGCATGCGCAGCGGTTGGCCCGAGGAGTATTCGGCATGGAACATGACTTTCCAGGACTGGCAGATCATGCGCAACCGCCCGACGGGTTCTTCGGCGGAGAATTGGGCGCGGCGGCAATCGATGGTCGAGATGCCGCGGCGCTCCAGTTCGCGCAAGCCGTCCTGGATGGCGTTGAGATCATCGTGCATGAGACGGAAAAAGATCCGCCGCAGCATGAAGCTGAAACGCGCAAACCCCACCATGGCCGAGGGCTCGAAGTAGCCGGCCGCATTCTGTGTCTTGAGCTTCCGCCCCTGTTCGAGCACCCCGCTGTGCAGCAAGTCACTGAGCCGCCGGCTGCGCGCCGCCGACTGCAGCAGCGTCTCCAGAGAGCTCAACCACGCGGGAAGCTTCGGCTGTAGCGGCCCGAGCACCGGCTCCAGCACTTGCGCTACGTATTCGAGGTCCACGTCCGCGTCTTCCATGCCCGAGGGCGCGCACAGAGAAAAATACTGCACCAGCAGGAAATCGGTCTTGTCCCGGTCGCTCCCGGACTTCGAAGCCTTCTGCAGGTGATGGGCGAGAAGCTGCCGCAGCACCGCTTCATTTGCCAGCGGCGTGGTCTGCAGAAACTGGCGCAACTGGTGCACCTGGATTTGCGCGTCGACCTGCTGGAACCAGGCCTCGGCCTGCTCCATCGACTCCGACGTTGGCGAGGATCCCTCCGCATGATCATCGATCGGACAGGCGGGAACCTCTACCACAAATTCGCGGGCCAGCGCAGTATAGACAGGACGTAAGGCGGAGAGAGCGATTCCTTGCTCTTCCAACGAAGGTTGGGCGGATGCAGTCATGATTTCACAATCCAATTGGGAACCGGTTTGAGGAAGCGGACGGCAACCACGGTCCGTTCCGGATGATATTGAACCGCGACCACCGACGCCTCGGCATGAAGCGAGCGGTCGCGGCTTTCGACCAGCACATGATCGCCAAACTCCAGCGGACGGTCGATGGCGAACAAGACTTCCTGCGAAGTGCCATACTCGATTACCGTCTCTTGAAACAAAACCCAGTCGCTTTCCCCAGCCGCCCCATCGCCAGTCCCTCTACTATTCCCCAGAATACGGCTGAGCTTGATGGGCATCCGCAAGGGACTGGCTTCGGGAAAGAACTTGGCCAAGCGGCTTACCATCTCCGATTCGAGAGCACGCGCGACTGCCTGGCTGGGCACTGTGGAACCTCGATTCCGTGGGGAGTGCATTAGCCAAGTCTCGCCTCCCCCTGGTTCGGAATGAGGAGAGACCCGCTCTGCTTTATCGGCATTTCTACGGTGCACGCTCACCGCCAAGAACGGGAAGGTCATGCACCGAAGAGCAACTGAAAGAAAGATAAGAGGTTATCGACGCGCGGCGAAGTCAGGGCACGCTGCTTCGCCGGGACACCCCGGCAACTTCGTCTCAGAATGGAACAACTGTCTCAAGCCGCGAAGCGGCGGAACACGAAAGTCCGGCACGGCAGTGTCGTAGGCGGAAGCGAAACCAATCAAGTCACGCCAGGGACGGCGTCTGGGTGCCCTCCCCAGGACGGGATTCTTCTCCACCTCGTGGCTGCCAACTTGCGCTCGGCTCCGACTGCGAGCCCGTTCACTGCAACGTGGTCGACTGCGGCGGGTGTTCGCGGACACCGATGTTGTAACGCTTCAGCTTGCGATAGAGGGTAGCGCGGCTGATGCCCAGCATTTTGCCCGCCAGCGCCTTGTCTCCGTTAACCTGGGAAAAGACGCGTTCGATAGTGGCACGCTCGATATCTTCCAAGTCTGTGGCGCGGAGGTCGGTCGGGTGCCCGGAGATTTCGCGCGAATCCACCGGTTCGGCTGCGATTTCCGCCTGCGCAATCGAAGGCGGCAGATCGCTGACTTCAAGAATGCGCTGATCGCCCAGGGCGACGGCTCGCTCCAGACAATTTTCCAGTTCGCGAACATTGCCCGGCCAGTCGTACGCCAGCAGGGCCTTCATGGCGTCGCCCGAAACCTGAACCCCGCGTCCGGGAGCCAGACGCTCGAGAAAGAACGCCGCCAGAATGGGAATGTCGGAACGCCGCTCGCGCAGCGGGGGCAGAGAAATGGTGACCACATTCAGGCGGAAATAAAGATCCTTGCGGAAGGTTCCTTTCTTATATTCGGCCTCAAGATCGCGGTTGGTAGCGGCCATGATGCGCACGTCCACCTTGACTTTTTCATTACTGCCCACCGGACGCACTTCTTTCTCCTGGATAAAGCGCAACAGCCGGGCTTGCATCTCCAGAGGAAGTTCGCCCACCTCGTCGAGAAAAATCGTTCCCGTATCCGCCGATTGCAGCAGGCCCTGCCTGGACCGAAGCGCTCCGGTGAACGCTCCTTTTTCGTAGCCGAACAATTCGCTTTCGATCAGGGTGGGCACCAGCGATCCGCAATCGACCGCCACAAAGGGGCGGTTGGCCAGGTTCCCGCGAAAATGAAGCGCCCGGGCCACCAGTTCCTTGCCGGTTCCGCTTTCGCCGGAAATCAGCACCGGCGTGCGCGTGTCCTTGAGCCGCGAGATCAGTCGCAGCACATGCTGAATGCTGCCCGAACTTCCGATGATGCCGTGCACCGCGGTCTCGGTTTCGGAGCGTTCGCGAAGGTAAAGATTCTCTTCCACCAGCCGGACTTTATCGGCCATGCGCCGCAGAAAAAGGCGCAGATCATCGAGGGGAGCGAAGGGCTTGGCGATGTAATCGTAGGCGCCCAGCTTCATCGCCTGCACCGCGGTTTCCACCGACCCGTGGCCGGTCATGACGGCGACTTCAATGCCGGGATAGTCGCGTTTGACCTGCTCCAGAAATTCGATCCCCGACATCCGCGGCATGACCATATCGGTAAGGATCATGTGCACGGGCTGTTCCTCGAGCACGGCCAGGGCAGCGTCCCCGCTCTCGGCTTCCAGGCAAAGGAACCCGAGCGATTCTCCCACCGTCATGCACAGCCGGCGGATGGTCTGCTCGTCATCGACGATCAACAAGCGGATGCAAAAGTCGTGCGTCGTCAAATTCTCTGTCATCAGGCGGCCTTGCCCATGGTCTGCTCGACCACGGAAATAAATTCCTGCACCCGAAACGGCTTTTCCACGCAGGGCGCGCCGGTGCGGCGCAGCGTAGCAGCGGTTTCCTCGTTGGCCATATCTCCGGTGATGAACACCAGGCGCGAGGCCAGTTCGGGACGATGGGCGGCGATCCAGGCATAGACCTGGGCGCCATCGACGCCGCCCGGGGTGCGCATGTCGGAGACGACGCCGTGAAAAGTGCCTTCCGCCAGCAGGCGCAAGGCTTCGGCCCCGGATTCGGTCGGAACCACGGAATATCCGTGGCCCTCGAGTACGGCCCGTACCAAAGCCATGACCGCCGGTTCATCTTCAATCAAAAGCACAGGCGCAGTAGCGGACTTCGTTCCAGTCATAGTTCCTGTCTTGGTTGCTGGCTGGGTCATTGTGGATGGTCTCCTGCAACGGCTCCAAAGGTTGCCGCCTCGGATACGACCGGCAGGCGGACGATAAAAGTCGCTCCTCTAGAGTCCGAGTTGTTGTGACACAAGATTTCGCCGCCATGTTCGCGCACAATGCCATAGCAAATACTCAGGCCTAAACCCGTGCCATGGCCGACGTCTTTGGTGGTAAAGAAAGGATCAAAAATCCGTTCGGGATCGGCGATGCCGACGCCGTTGTCGCTGAAAGAAATCTCCACGAATCCCCCGTCCTGCTTGCTCCTGATCTCAATGCGCGCCGGGTGGGGAGGGTGCTCGCCTTCGCGGACGGCGTCGTAGGCGTTGTTCAGGATGTTGAGAAACACCTGTTGCAGTTGGTGCGAATCTCCCATGACGTCGGGCAGCGACGGGTCGAGGTGTTCGACAACGTCGATGCCGTGGCTGATGAAGTCGTATGAACGCAGGTGCACCGTGCGCTGCAGAATGGAGTTGAGCTGCACCAGTTGCCGCTGCGGCGGCATCTGGCGCGCAAAGCTCAGCAGGTTTTGCACGATCTGTTTGGTGCGCTGCGCTTCCTGCAGAATCACCCGCAGATCGCGCCGCGCGCTTTCCGGGATCTCCGAATTTTCCATCAACAGGTCGGTAAATCCCAGGATGGCCGTGAGGGGATTGTTGACTTCGTGGGCGACGCCGGAAACCAACTGTCCGACCGCCGCCATTTTCTCGGCGTGCACCAGCTTGGCGCGCAGCACCGCCGAATCGGTGACGTCGGTCATGACCACGACGATGCTGCTCACTCGCCCGTCTTCGCCCAGGATCGGGCTCAGATTCACCGAGAACTGGCCGCTGGCGCCGTCGCCGCGCACCAGCGGCAGATCGAAGTTATCTACCTGTTGTCCGCCCGCTACCTTGGCCAGCGCTTCCCGCAGCGCCGCCCGCCGCGGCGGGACGCATAGCTCGGCAAAGGGATGCCCCAGGATCTGGTTCTGCTGAAATCCGAAACCGCTCCAGCGCCGGTTCGCATAACTGATCACCCCGTCGGTGTCGGTCACCAGAATCAGGCTCTGGGTGTGACTGAGAATCTTGCCCGAGAAATCGCGCTCCTTCTGCAGTTCGGTTTGCGACTGGCGCAGCCCCGTGATATCGAGCATCAGCCCGCGGTACTGCAGCACGTTGCCCCCCGGATCCCTCACCGCGAAACAGTTGATGAAGACGTGAACCGGCGATCCGTCCTTGCGGCGCAGGATTTCTTCCTGATTGTGCAGTCCGCCCTCGCGCTCAAACAGTTCCGCCAGTTCTTCGCGCCGCTTCGGTGAAAAATAAACCTCCGTCGGGATGTCCAGCTGGATGACCTCTTCCCGGCTGCTATACCCAAGAATGCGCACCAGCGCGTCGTTGACTTCCACAAAGCGTCCCTGGGGTGTGGAAAAGAAAATCCCTTCCTGTATGTTGTCAAACAGTTCGCGGTAGCGGAGTTCGGCTTCCCGCCGGTCGGTGATGTCCTTGAGCACATGCACCGTCTGCAACTGGGCGCTGCTGGCGGCATGGATTCGAGACGTCGAAATCAGGTAGGTGCGCTCGAGGACGGGGTGCACGTATTCGTCCAGACCCTCGCCGCTGCGGCAAAAAGGACAGGAGTGCATCGCCGCACCGGCGGAAAGCGCTTCCAGCGCCCGCATGTTAACCCCGATCAACTGCTCCGGGGCGATCCCGACGAAATCCGCCAGCGAACGATTCACTCGCAGTACGTTGCACTGTTCGTCGTGCACCACGATGAAGTCGCTGATGGCGTCGAAGACTTCCAGCCAGTGGCGGTTGGCATGCTGCATGCGCGTAAACAGACAGGCGTTCTCCAGCGCAATACTGGCGTGGCCGGCCACGGCGCGCAGCAACTGCCGATCCTCGCTGTCGGGCGGGGCGCCGCGGTCGGCCAGACACAGCACGCCGACAATTTCTCCCGTGGAGCCGACCAGCCGCACCAAAGTGCAATCGGTCCATTCCAGCGTCGAGGCCAAAGCGGTTCCCAGCATATCGTCGGCCGGAGCGAAGGCGACTTCGCTCGAGTATTTTGGCAGGGCCGCGCCGATTGCCTGACTGAAACGCCGCAGCAGCGCGGGGTCGTTGACTTCGGAACCGTTGCCTTCCCTACCACCGTCTCCGGAACCGCCGGCTTCTGGGATGCCCCGGATCAGCACCGTATCCATCTCCGAGTTCTGGAAAAGGCTGAGGGCAACCGACCGGCCTCCGAGCAGTCCGGCGGCGCGCACCGCGAAGTTGCGCATGAATTCGGGCAGATGCAGGACGGTGTTCAGTTCGAGCACGATCGTGACCAGCGCCTCGGCGCGGCGGCCGTGCTCCTCGGATTTGTGCAAGTTCCGCGTCAGTTCGAGCGCGATCGCAACTTGCGCGGCCAGAGCCCTTGCCCGCCGCACGTCGTCCTCGTTGATCGGCCCCGCCTCCACCCGGTCCAGCACTCCGAACATCCCCAGCACATCGCCGCTGGACCCGATCAGGGGCACCGCCAGGAGTTGCCGGATGTGAAAAGCGGCTACGAAATCCAGATTCGCGCCCGGCGTGGCGGCAGCATCCTCGGTGACGAACACATTCTTTTGCCGCAGCGCCCGCGTCGCCACTCCCTCAGAGAGTGGGATATCGACAGGACGGGCCACCCCGTTCTCCACTCCCCATCGAATGTGGAAAGCGGCCTCTTCGAGCAATCCGATGAAGCACCGATGGAACCCGAGGAAACTGCTGGCACGGACCACCGAAGCCTGCATGAACTCGTCGAGTTTTCCGGCGGAACCCAGTTCGAACGAGATCTCGAGAATTTCGTGCAGTTCGTGGGCCTGGGCTCGCGCCATGCCACATAACTCCGCGTTGGCGATCGCGACCGCCCCAAAGCCGGCCAGGGCTGAAACCAGAGTTTTGTCTTCCTCGGTGAACGCGTTGCCGGGACGGGGGTAGACCAGAATGGCGCCGTGCGAGCGCGAGGTCCGAAAGGGCGCTGCGATCAGCACTCCCGGCGCCGAATCTTCTCCCAGATGTGACGCGCCAATGCTCACCGCAATGCGTTCGCCGGCGGCGGCGGCGCGGGTGGCGATCTCCAGCGCCGAACGCAGTTGGTTCTGTTGGAAGCGTGAACGGATGGAGAGCCCGAGCCTCGGCGTCGCGGTTGACACCGCCTGTAATTCGAACTGTTTTTCTTGTTGGACGAAAACCAGCACCGCGGGCGAATGCAGTAGTACGCGGAGACGGTCGGCGATGTTCTCCACCACGGCCGCCGTGTCCGGCAAGCCATGCATCGCCGAGGCCACTTCCACCAGAATGCTGGCCCTCCGGTGCTCTTCGCGGGCAAGCTGCTTGAGCCGAAGAGCTTCGAGTGCCGTGCCCAGTTGCGCCGCCAGGATCGTGATTTGGGCTACGTCGCCGTCGTCAAAATCGGCTCCCGCTGCGGTCTGCACAAATGCGATCGCACCCACGACTTTCCCGGAAACCAGCAGCGGCGCGGCCATGGCCGCATGCGCCCGTGCTTGCGCCAGCCACGGATAACGGGCAGCTTCGAGACGGTTGACCGAGAACCCGCGACGCCGGTGAACCGCGTCCATCGCGATCGAGGGCTCGCCGGGGCTCTGCCGCATCCCCCGAAAGGATTGGGCCTGTTCACCGTCGGCTTCGGCTCCAACCAGTTCCCCCTCCGGGGACCAGTTCCAATAATAGGCGCCGCCCGCATGGAAGAAGGCGCGTGTGCGGGCGCAGAACGACACAATCAGCTGGCTGGTCTCCCGGCACTGGAAAGCGGCGCGTGAAAGCTCCAGCAGCAGCTTCTGGAAATCCTCCTCAGACTGAGACACGTCCCCCAGTCCCGAATTTCTCATGAGTCTCGTCAGTGCACACCACTCTGTTTGCTAAACAACTGAAAACAATTGGATTATATATCGAACTTACGCGTAATTCTCAAATTGAGTCAAGGGAATAGGTGACGATGGTGCCAACTTTGGAAACGGTGCAAAGGTGATACCGGCGTCTCATTCTGTGATCAAGGATCATCGACTGCAGAAGACCGGCTATCACGTGATCGGGACCTCGGGCGAATCAGGTCATCGCAGTTCACAAGTTCGGGCTTTTCCGGATCACCCGCCGGCCCGATCACTCGATTCTCCTGTTCGCCTAACGGTTGATTCTTCATCGCCTTGCAGAGATCACTAAAGTAATGGACACAAGGAACTTTTGATATCCGCCAGGGCTCTCCGTGCACGAAGATTAAATGAAATTGAGCGACGAGGAAGGTACTGTGACTTTTCAAGGATTGAATCGTGCAATCGCGGTGGGTCTGCTGCTGCTTGGCGGATGGGCCGCGACATGCGCTCCCTGGACATGGGGGCAGGAAGTCAAAGGACAGGAAACCAATCGCAAAGTAAAGAACAGGGTGCCTCCGGTGTATCCAGAACTGGCAAGGCGGATGAACATCACGGGCGTGGTGAAGGTGCGGGTGACGATCGCTCCCAACGGGTCGGTCAAGGACGCAACCCTGGTGGGCGGGCACCCGGTGCTGGCTGGCGCGGCGATGGAAGCGGTCAAAAAGTGGCGCTTCGAGGCGCGGCCCGACGAAACTTCCGAGACGGTGGAATTCCGTTTTGACTCCACCCAGTAGCGGTGACGGCGCATGGTCCAGAGTCCAAAGCGCGGCATGAGGAAGGTTGGAGCATGAATATCAAGAAAAAACTGTACATCAGTTTCGGCATTATTCTGGGAACGGTTCTGGCGCTGCTCGCGATCAACCTCTACGGGGTGCATCGCGAACACGAAACCAAGGCGGCGGCCCAGAGTTCGATCGATATGGCCGAAGCCACCTCGCGCGTCCGCTCCCAGATGATGCAAAACCGCCTTCATCTGCAGAACTACCTGCTCAGCGGCGACACGCGCGACGTGGACAAAATGAATGACGGCGAACATCTGCTCAGCGACGCCCTGCGCCACGCCGAGGAACTCGCCAATTCCGCGCAGCAACGCACCAGTCTGGAAAAAGTGCAGGGACTCGAACAGGGATGGACCAGCGATTTCGCCAGCCCGTTGGTCGAGAAGCGCCGCGCCGTCGACGGCGGCAATGCCACGGTCGCTGAATTGCAGATTTTCTATCTGCAAAAAGACCCGAACTCCTGGGTCTCGCGTTCGAGCGAGATTCTGGATGATGTCGACCGGCAGAACCAAACGCTGTTGGACGAACGGCGCCGCTCCGATGACCAGGCAGCGCAATACTCGATTTGGTTTTCCGTGTTCAGTTCGATGATCGCTCTGGCCGTGGGTATCGTCATTGCCTACCGGACCGCAACCGGGATCACGGGACCGCTGGGCCGCCTGATTCATGTGGCCGATCAAATCGGCCAGTCCGGCGATCTGGAACACAATATCGACGTTCGCGGCCAGGATGAGGTTGGGCAACTGGCCCGCACGTTCGATTCCATGGTGAAGTACCTCAAGGAAATGGCCGCGGTGTCCGAAGCCATCGCCGGGGGCAACCTGGCGGTCGAAGTCCATCCCCGCTCCGCCAACGACACCCTGGCCAACGCCTTCACGCGCATGGTGGAAGGCTTGCGCGGGATGGTGCGCAACGTCCGCGATGCCGCTTCCCAGGTAGCCAGCGCTTCCACTCAAGTGGCCAGCGCCTCCGACGAGTCGGCCCGCAACAGCCTGCAGACTTCCTCCGCCATCGATGAAGTAACCAGCACCATGCACGAAATGAGCGTGAACGTGCAGAACATGGTGAAGAGCACACAGACGCAGGCCTCCAGCGTCAGCGAAACCTCGGCCTCCATCGACGAGATGGTGACCTCGATTCAGCGGGTGGCGGATACAGCCAAGGTGCTGCTCGATATCTCCAACCGCTCGCGGGAAGAGGTGCACAGCGGCATCGGCACCATGGAAAAGGCGACCGACGGCCTCAACAAGATCAACACCACCATCCGCTCTTCGGGCGAGATCATCGACGCCCTCGGCACCCGGGCCGACGACATCGGCAAGATCATCGAAGTCATCGACGATTTGGCGGAGCAGACCAACTTGCTGGCCTTGAATGCCGCCATCGAAGCGGCGCGGGCGGGCGAGCACGGCCTCGGCTTCGCGGTGGTGGCGGACGAAGTCCGCAAGCTGGCGGAAAAATCCGCGCAGTCCACCAAGGAAATTTCCGAACTCATCGGGAGCATCCAGAAAGAAGCCCGCAAAGCCGTCGAGAACATGGAGAAGAGCACGACCATCGTCAACGAAGGGCTGAATCTGGGGCAGGACCTGAACGCCGCCCTGCGAAAAATCTCCAACGTGGTCACCGAGGTCTACAAGTTCGCGCAGGAAATCGGCGCCGCCACCAATGAACAGTCTCACGGCTCGTCGCAGATCGCACGCGCCACCACGCGCTTAAACGAAATCACCCACGAGATCAACTCGGCGGTCGAAGAACAGGCTTCCGGGGCGCAAGCCGTGGTCCAGGCCATGGAGCGCATGCGCGAACTGCTGCAGTCGTCCACGTCCGGTTCCACGGAACTCGCCGCTTCCTCCGATCAGATGTCCAAGATGTCGCGGGGTCTGCTGGAATCGATGGACCGCTTTGCCTTGAACTCGAACGAGCGCACCAACGACAGGACGAACAACAGCGCGCCGGGACTCGGGAACGCAGCCCGGAGCGCGGCGGCGGGATCGCGTTGAGGGGATTCCAATCATGAGCCGGGAAACACACGTTGTGGGCTTCCAGGTGGGCCGCGAGACCTACGGCCTGCCCATCACCTCGCTGCATGAGATCGTCCGCGTCCCCGAGATCACCGCCGTACCCGACGCGCCCGATTATCTCGAAGGCGTCATCAACCTCCGCGGCAAGATTGTCTCGGTCGTCGATCTGCGCAAGCGCTTCGGCAAGCCCTCCACCGCGCTGGACCGCCGCAGCCGCATTCTGGTCGTGGAACACCGCGGCCGCCTGGCGGGCATGATTGTCGATTCGGCGTCGGAGGTGCTGAAGATTCCTGAAAGTGAAATCGAAGCCGCACCCGCCATGATGCAGGCCGGCGGATTGGATTGTGTGACCGGCCTCGGCAAGTACAACGGAAGGCTGATCATTCTGCTCGACATCAGCAAGGTATTGGCCGCGCCCGACCTTGGCAACGAGCTGGCGGCGGCCGGCAGTGGCAAGGTGGGGGCCGGAACGGGAACTGCAACCGGGAGAAAGACCGCCTCGGCCGGAAAGTAGCCGGAACCATCGAATCCACATGAACACGAGCGAAATTCCCGCACTCACCGAAGCGGAATTGAAACTCCTGCAGGCCCTCGTCTACCAGGAGTGCGGCATGCATTTCGACGACCGCCGTACTTCCTTCCTTCAGGACCGTTTGCAGCGCCGCTTGAAGGAGTGTCAGCTCGATTCGTTCTACAGCTACTATCGCCTGCTCATCAGCCAGCCCGGAAAACAAGAACTCACGCGCCTGGTCGAAAACCTCACCGTCAATGAAACCAGCTTCTTCCGCAACAAGGCCCAGTTGGACCTGTTTCAGCACGACGTGATCGACGATATGGTGCGGCGCAAGCAGGAGCGCGAGGACTACAGCTTGAGAATCTGGAGCGCGGGTTGCTCCACCGGACAAGAGCCCTACACCCTCGCCATGCTGGTGGCCGATGCCCTGTCCTACCACCATCTGCGCACACCTCAGGCGTTCGAATCGCCCTTTCCCAAGCCCCTGGTACCCCCGCCCTGGCGGGTCGAGATCCTGGCCAGCGACATCAACTATTCGGTGCTGAGCGCAGCGCAAGAGGGCTCCTACCTTGAGCACCGTATGGCCGGTGTCGACTATGGCTACCGCCTGCGCTACTTCGACAAGGTGGGCGATCGCTATGCCGTCAAGCCCAGCGTCAAAGAACTTGTCCACTTCGACTTTCACAACCTCAAGACCGAATATCTGCCCCAGCGCAACGACATTATTTTCTGCCGCAACGTGATGATGTATTTCGACGAAGCCGAACAGAAGCGCCTGGTCGAGAAGTTTTATCGTTGCTTGAATCCCCACGGATTCCTGTTTGTCGGCCATGCCGAGAGCTTGCTGGGGCTGACGAACAAATTTCGTATGGTGCATCGCAACAGCGGCACGGCGTACCAGCGCGTGGAGGTGAACGCGTGACCTCTCCCCCCGAAGATCGCATGACCGAACTCCGCCAGCTGTTCTTCGAGACCGCGGCCGAACTCGTCCAGAAGCTGAACGACGAGGCCATGCAACTGGAGAAAACGCCCGGCGACGCCGAAACCACGCGCAGCCTGCGCCGCACCGTCCATACCCTGAAGGGCGATTCGGCCGCCTGCGGCTTCCGCGAGCTCAGCGAACTCTCCCACGAGTTCGAGGACGTGCTGACGATCGAGAACACCTCCGCTGCGCCTCTGGTTCCCGCGATCGCCTTGCGCGCCGCTGATGTGTTTGCCGCCTTGCTGGAGGCGTATCGCAAGGGTACGAAACTTCCGGGCATCCAGTCTTTGCGCGCCGACATTGCCCGTCTGGCACACCCTGCCCTGGGGGGCGCAGTCCCAGCGAAGAAGAAGAGGAAGGCGGCCCCGAAACCCAGCCGCTGGTCGGAATACGAACAACTGGCGATCGCCCGGGCCACCGCCGAGGGCAAGCATGTTCATCACGTGGTGGTGCAGATTGACCCCCAGTGCCCCATGCCCATCGCCGGACGGCAGATGATCCAGTTGGCCCTGGCCGGACTGGGCGAGGTGCTGGCTCTCTATCCGCTCGACGCCAGTGTCGAGCCGGTGAGCCGCGTCGAAGCTGCTCTGGTGTCGCAGAAATCGGCCGACCAGATCCGGACCAAATGCAGCATCCCAACCATTGCGCTGAAAGTCAAAGTCGCGCCCTTGCGCGTCCCAGCGCCACTGCGCCCGCTCTCGCCAACCGTCGCAGCCGATACCGAAGGCAAGAACAAAGACAAGGACAGGAAAGGCGATAGCGACGAGGTCGCGTCGCTGGAGCGCGCCGAGGCGCCCGCCGCTTCCATCGAGTCGCCCTTATCCGCGGAACTGGCGGCGCCCGCCGCGTCCGCCGGTCCGGACAACGTCTTGCGCGTGGATGCGGAAAGAATCGACAGCGTTCTCAATCTTGTCGGGGAACTCATCCTGGCGAAATCGATGTTCCAGCAGGCGCTGCTGGAATTTGGACAGCGCTTCCCGAAAGATGTCTTGCGCGGAAAGTTCGCCGATGCCATGGCCTTCCAGGCGCGGGTTTTGAATGACCTGCAGCACTCGGTCATGAAGATTCGCATGGTGCCGGTCGATCAGCTGTTCCGCCGCTTCCCGCGCATTGTGCGCGACGTCGGGCTACAGTGCGGCAAAGAAGTCGAACTCGCCATCCGCGGCGGGCAAACCGATCTCGACAAAAGCATTCTGGATGCGATTGCCGAGCCCCTGACCCACATGGTGCGCAATGCCGTCGGCCATGGGATCGAGACCGCCGAAGAGCGCACTCGCGCCGGCAAGCGGCCGCAGGGAACCTTGCGGCTGGCCGCTTATCACCAAGGCAACCAGGTCGTCATCGAGGTCACCGACGACGGGCGCGGCGTCGATCCGGAAAAAGTCCGGCAGCGCGCCCTGTCTCAGGGCTTGCTCAAAGCCGACCAGGCCGCCCGCCTGACTGAGAGCGAAACTCTCGATCTGATCCTGAAGCCCGGATTTTCCACCGCCGAAGAGATCACCGAACTGTCGGGCCGCGGCGTCGGATTGGACGTAGTGCAGAGCGTGCTGGCGCGCCTGAAGGGAACAGTGCAGATCGAAACCGCGCTCGGACAGGGCACCACCTTCCGTCTCCGGCTGCCCCTGACCCTCGCCATTATCCGGGCGTTGCTGTTCCGCGTCGAACAGCGCCTCTACGCCTTGCCGCTCAACGCGGTGGCGGAAATCGCCCGTACGGTCGAGGAAAATATCCATCAGGTGGAGCACTACGACGTGCTGCAACTGCGCAACGACGTGCTGCCGCTGCTCCGCCTGGGCGCGAAACCCCCAGACGGACCGGAAACGGCGCCGCGCAAGGTCTTCGTGCTGGTGATGAACAGCGGAGACCGCAAGTTCGGCCTCGTCGTCGACGAACTGGAAGGCGAGGAAGAACTGGTCATCAAGGCGCTCGACGATCAGTCGATTACCACCGACCTGGTGAGCGGGGCTTCGATTCTCGGCGATGGCCGGGTCGTTCTCATCCTGAACATGATCGCCCTCATGGATCGCTTCACCCACGGGCGGGCGGATGCCGCCGGCCCCGCCATGACGGGGTTGCTGTCAAAGCTGGACTCGCCAGCGGCCAGCGACGGCGGGATCCAGGCCGGTAAGCCGCGCGCACGCGGGACGGCAGGGGGCCAGGCATGATCAAACCCGTACGCGTCCTGGTGGTGGATGACTCGGCCCTGATGCGCAAGCTGATTCCCAAAATCCTGGAACGGGATGCCTCCATCGAGGTCGTCGGCACGGCGATGGACGGCAACTTTGGCTTGAAGAAAATCGAGGACCTGAAGCCGCATGTGGTCACCCTCGACCTGGAAATGCCCGGACTGAATGGCATCGATACTCTAAAACAGATCATGCGCCAGTGGCGGTTGCCAGTCATCGTCGTCAGTTCGCATTCGACCGCCGGGGCATCGATCACGCTCAGGGCGCTGGCGCTGGGCGCATTCGATTTCGTCGCCAAACCGAAGGATGTGGCGGAGCGCATGCCCGAAATTGCCGACGAGTTGATCCGGAAGATCCAGGCCGCGGCGCAGAGCGCAGGGCCGCAGACGCAGTTCTTGTTGGGCGACACGCCGGCGGGGCGGATCCGCAAGCTCCAACCCCTGGCCCCGACGCACATCGTCGCCATCGGCGTTTCGACAGGCGGTCCAAGCGCGTTGCAGTACCTGTTTTCGCAGTTGCCGGTGAATTTCTTGGGCAGCATCCTGGTCGTGCAACATATGCCCGATGGCTTCACGGAATTGTTTGCCAAGAGGCTGGATGAGTGCTGCCCCATCCGGGTGAAAGAGGCGCGCCCCGGCGATTTGCTGGTCGCCGGCCGGGCCCTCATCTGTCCCGGGAACCGGCACATGAAAGTGCAGAAATTGCCCCTCGGCAACGTGGCGGTGTTGTCTGACGACGCCCCGGTGAACGGGCATCGCCCGTCGGTGGACGTGCTCTTCCACAGCGTAGCCGAAAAGTTTGGCCCGCAAGCCGTGGCCGTGTTGATGACCGGCATGGGAGAAGACGGAGCCACCGGCCTGGGCGAGATCATGGCCGCCGGAGGATTCACGGTGGCGCAGAGTCAGGAAACCTGCGTGGTTTTCGGCATGCCCAAGGCGGCCATTGAGCGCGGCAACGCCATGCGCATCGCGGACCTGCAGGAACTGCCCAAAATTTTGCTCGAACAATGCGCGTCCGACCGTGGCCGGGCAGACAACGCCCGGACCGACAGCAGCGACGGCAAGCGGGCAACCAGTGCCGGAAGTAACTAGAGTTACCTATCGAACGTATGTAGATTTGTGGTTAAGTGCTAGTGGGGGAGGAGTGTCATGGAAAAATTTGCGCCCGTAAAACGGAGCGAGGACGGACAGCCGGTGCGCTATCTGATCGTGGATGACTCCGTGTTTGCCCGCAAGAACCTGGCCCGCATGGTAGAAACCTTCGGCGGACAGGTCATCGGCGAGGCTGGCGACGGAGTTACGGCCATCAGCGAGTACGACCGGCTCACGCCCGACATCGTTCTGATGGATATCACCATGCCGCAGATGGAAGGCATCGAGGCCGCGGAGAAGATCGTCCGCGACCATCCGAGCGCCCGCATCGTCATGGTGTCGTCGGTCGGCTACCAGGAAAACATCGTCGCCGCCTTGCAGCGCGGCGCCCGCCACTTCGTGCAGAAGCCGGTGAAGCCCGAAGTTCTCTATGAGGTCATCAAGTACGTGATGCGGGACGATGGCGTCACGACGCTGGGTGCTGGAGCGGGAGCCTAGTCATGCGGATGGAGTTGATTCAGCCCTTCATTAACGCGACCGATGCCGTGCTGGCACAGGGGCTGGACTCGCCCGTTTCCATCGAGAACCTGAGCATGGATGAAGAGGCGTACCGGCGAAGGGGGATCGCCGCCGAAGTTTGCCTCATCGGCGAGATCGAAGGCCGCATCATTTTTGATGTCGACCTCCCGACCGCCGTGCAGCTGGCCACGCGTCTGGCCGGCATGGAAGTTTCCGAAACCGACGATCTGGTGCGCGAGGCGGTCTGCGAACTGGCGAACCAGGTCATTGGCAACGCCGTCACCTCGCTCAACGATCAGGGATTTCACTTTCACGTTCATCCTCCCACCCTCCACACCTCCGAGCAGGGAAGCAAAAGCAGTGAAGACACCGAAGCCCTGGTAATGTGCTTCAACACTTCCAGCGGAAACGTCTTCATGAATGTGGCCTTGCGCCACCACTCCCGCCAGGCAGCGGAAAGCACCGCCATCGCAGGATAGGAGAAGCAGCACCTAGCACTTATCACCTAGCACCTAGCACTTGGCACGTAGCACTCAGCGTTTAGCTCTTCCTCTCGACGTTAACTTTTCGCAGCAAAGAGCTCAACATCTTCCGGATCTGCGAAAGTTCATCTGCCATTCTTGAGTAGTCGGGTGCGGTGAGGTACCCCAAGTCCTTGGCGAGCAGTAGCTCGTAATCCAGCTCACTTGCCGATCCGGCGGCAATCTGAAGAAATCGTTGAAACTCGTTGTTTCCGATCTTTCCACAGCCCTCGGCAATATTCGCGCCGATGGAAACCGCACATCGCCGAATCTGACTCGTCAGCCATAAAGTTCTTCCCGAGGAAATTTCGCAGTCGCGGCATAAATCGTCAAAGTGAGTCTGTGAGATCGTTCCCAAACGTGCAAGTCATGAAAATCCTTCATGCGTGCCTCCGGAAACGCGGACGGTGAGACCGAAGTGCTAAATGCTAAGTGCTAAATGCTAAATGCTAAGTGCTAACTGCTGCCCCTCACGGCCCGGCAAACAGATACACCGGATTCTGCGGCGGGTTGTTCAGACGCGAACTGGCGGGAGCCGTAAGATTTTCAATATAGGTATTGGTCGAGGTATCGATGATGTCGACATTCCCTCCATCGCAACTGGAGAGGTAGGCGCGGGAACTATCACCGCCGGCCGCCATCATGAAGCGGAAGCGGGTGCTGGCGCACACCGGAACGTAATACGCGGTATTCGGATTGGTGGCGTCCGGAAACCCGGGAACGCCAATGGTTTTCGTGACAAAGTTCGAGGCCACGTTCAGCACGCTGACCTGCGGGAAAAGGTTGTCGACCGTGCTCGATGCCACACCGGTCACAGCCGTTTGAGAAACCGTCGTCGCATTGGCCGTCTGGAATGTGCACGCCGCCGTAGGCTGATCACACGTTGTGCCCGGAACGGAGTTGGAAACGGACTCGACCACGAACGTTCCGTTGAAGCCGTCGTTGGGTGGGGCTATGCCAGACACAACCACCGCTAATCCCGGAGTAAGATCGTGCCCACCCGTGAGCGTATAGGTATAAGTCGCGGTTGTGCCATCTCCCAGAATCCCGGAAATGCCTGCTTGGCTGCTCTCGGCGGCACTCGGAACCGACGCCACGTAAGCACTGCTTCCATCCGGCAAAGCCGTCACTGCAACCGCGTTCGCAGGCACTGCGGGGACACCCGGGACGCTTGGGATCGCTATCGTTGCCAGAACTTGCGCTGGAGTCTGCGAGATATCGATGACCTTCATCACCGGTCCGCCGGGAATATAGAGCCGATTCTTATTGCTGTCGTAGACCATCGTGGTGGCGCCGGGTACGCTGTACGAACTGGGGTACTCAGTCAGCAAGTCCGGCCCTGCCGTGGCCGTGATGTCGAGCTCAGCTAAGACGCCGGTACTCTCCTCCAGGGCATACACACGCTGATTGTCGGTACGCGCCACCAGCCAGATGGGTGGCGAACTGGTGTGCACGGGCGAACCGCTCCGCTCCGACGGGCCAATCGTGTTAAAACCGCTGATCGTGCCGTCGCCCTCGTTTGCCACGTAGAGCTTGCTGTTGTTGGGCGTGATGGCGAGGATAACCGGATTGGCGCTTGGGTTACTGCTAAGCGGAATCGTGGTCTCCAAGTTGTTGCTGAGCGTGCTGACCACGCCGACGGAGGGGACAACGACGTTGGGAAAGTGGATGGGGTCCGGTACGTAGTTTGGTAACGTCACATAAGCCGTGGTTTGATTCGGAGCCACGGCCACGAAGGTTGGCCCCGAACCCGGCGGCAGACCGATGGTGGTGGTGCTGGACATGTCGATCCCGCTGAAGCTCACCTTGCTGATCGAATCGGAGTGGTTTACGACCAACACCTGGCTGGCGGTTTGCTGGACGGCGTGCACGGGAGCAATGCCGAGGCACAGAGGCGTGCTGCAATCGGCGACGCTCGCAGTCGAATCGCCGGAGACATCGATCACCATCGCGCTCCCGGCAACGGCGGTCCCGTTATCGTTGATCGCCACCACCGTGTGCGCCGCCGCCGGGTTGGGAAACGTCGGCGGATTCGGGATGATAATCGGGCGGAAAGTATCGCCGCACCCGGTACAAATCAGATCAAGAAACAGTACAAACCCCAGCCAGAGAAACCGCTTCATTCAAACTCCATGAAAAGTTAGTCTTACGCGGAATCCGTTATTGTATCGGGAACCGGGTCGCGAGGGGAAATCAGGCAGCCCTAGGCACACCGTTCTTGGTGAGAAGCGCGGAGAGGCATGATTGGTTGCCGGGGCTTCCTAATCATACAAACGTTGCTGTAGAGACGCGGCTTGCCGCGTCTCCTGCGCCCATCGTCCGAAATGTCGCCACCCGGAGTTTCCCCGTTGGGGTCCAAGGCGGCAACCCGCGTCTCCTGCAGCGCACTCACCCGCGCCCGCGCCGTGCCTTCTGCTGGCGCTCGCTTGGCATTTCCGTAACCTTTTCCGATGCCGCCGGCTTCTTCGTCTGCGCCAGGCTTTCCTTCAGCGCGGCCATCAGATCCACCACCGGGGCCAGCTTCTTCGGCTGTTCGACGGCCTCGACTTCGCCGCCCTCCAGCTTCGCCTCAATCAGCTTCTTCAGATTCTCCTGAAAGCTGTCGTGATATTTCTCCGGATCCCACTCCCCCGCCAGCGCCTCAATCAGCTGATGCGCAACTTTAATCTCGGCGTCCTTGATCTCCACCTCGGGAGCACCGAACGACTCGACCTCGCGCACTTCCTCGGCGTAGTACATGGTGTGCAGCATCAGCCCGCCTTTATGCGGACGCAGGAAAACCGTGTACTCGCGGTTGTGCATCGTCAGTTTGGCGATGGCGACGAAATCACTCTCCTCCAGTGCCTTGGTCAGCAGCGCGTACGGACGGCGCCCCGCTTCTTCCGGAACCATGTAGTACGACGACTCGAAATACACCGGATCGACTTCGTCCGTCTTCACGAATTCGAGAATCTCCATCGTCTTCGCCGTCTTCGGCTCAATCTTCTTGATCTCTTCCGGATCGATGATGACGTACTCGTCTTTGCGGTACTCGTAGCCCTTCACGATATCGCTGCGCTCCAGCACCTGGTTGTCCGCCGGGCAAATCAGTTGCTGCTTCACCCGATGGTGGTCAGTGCGGTGCAACTGGTTGAAGGAAATACCGCTGCTGCGCGCGCCCGAGAACAGCCGCACCGGCATCGAGATCAATCCGAACGTAAGATATCCAGACCAGACAGAAGCCGCCATAGATTTCACCCTAGGTGGGTTTCACCCTTGTAGAGACGAGACTTGCCTCGTCTCGGATGCTGAAAATAATCGCTGAAAACCTGTGTTGCCGCCGCTCTTCCCCTCAACCTCTAACAGCCTGCGAAAACCCAAGTTCCGTATCAGGGTATCGCTTCAGCGATACCACCAGTCTTTCGAAATCAACCGCCCCTTTAGGGGCTGTGCGCGAACGTCGACTTCTTCCGCAACCCCAAAAGGGGGTCTCTGGTTCCGAAGACTTTCTGCCCCGGCGACCTGCTCCTCAACACCATCTTCAGACGCCCGCACCCCGGCGAGCGTACAGAAGTGTAGCCTAAACGGGGCTGGGTTGAGGAGCCCAGATTACGGACGAATCCAAAGGTCAAGCACTACATGGCGCGTCCGCTCCCCGCCAGACCCAGAATATAGTGTTATCGACAGTGGATCATGCAGACCAGCCGTCAGCTCCCAGTTATCAGCTATCAGTTGTCAGCAAGCGAGATTCTACTGAGAACTGATAACTGATAACTGATAACTGAAAGCCGCTCTAGCAATGCTGAACCCATTTCTCGCGCACGGCTGGGCATCTTCCCCGGAACGGCTGGCCATCGCCGCCGGAGTCACGCTGGGTTTCGCGGTCCTGGCCCGCGCCCTGCGCGGCGTCAATCGATCCGGAGCTCTAACTGGCGGCCTCGCCTGTTTTCTGCTCTTTGCCGGCGGCGGCCCGGCCGCCTTCGCCACTCTGACCGCGCTGTTTCTGATGACCTGGCTATCCACCCGCCTGGGATACCGCCGTAAGCTGGCACTCGGACTCGCCGAGCACCGGGACGGCCGGAATGCCTGGCAAGTCACGTCCAATCTCGCCGTGGCCGCCCTAGGCTCGGTGCTCTTCATTGCCACCGGCAATCCGTCTTGGCTGGTCGCGGCGCTGGCCGCCCTGACCGAAGCCGCCACCGACACCGTAGCCAGCGAAATCGGAGAATGCCGCGGCTCAGACGCGCGACTGATCACGACCGGGCGCCGCGTCCCCGCAGGCACCGACGGCGGCGTCACCGTCCCCGGAAGCATCGCCGGTTTGGCGGCTGGCCTGGTGATTACCATCATTGGAGCAATGGGCGGGATGGTTCTTCCGACCCAACTCTGGGTGCCAGTGGCTGCCGGATTCGCTGGAATGCTGATCGACAGCCTTCTCGGCGCCACCCTGCAACGCCGCGGCTGGATCAGCAATCAGGCGGTGAACCTGTTCTCCACCTTGGCCGCGGCCGCGTTGGCGTACACCGTCCCGATCCTTGCATAAAGTTAGCGGGTTCTAATTTCTTTGTTCCTAACCTCCCGCGCGGCATCGCCGATAGAGGAAAAAGGGACGCCTTGGCAGGTCCCGCGGACTCTGGCACGGGAGTGCAATGTACAGGATCGAGAGGAGAGTCGGAGGGTTCAACCTGACGTTCGGCGGCACCGTCACCACGGAAGAGCTCGACCACTGGCTCAAAGAGAGTGAAGAAGCACTGGCATCCGGCGACGGACCATTCGGCGTGATTGTTGACCTGAGAACTCTGAAACCCGTGCCGCCCGATGCTCAGGCCCTGTTAATCCAAGGCCAAGGTTTATACAAGAGGGCCGGGATGCAGCGTTCCGCCGTCATTCTCGACAGTCCTCTGATGACGATGCAGGCGAAGCGGCTTTCTAAAGGGTCGGGTATCTATGCATTTGAGCGCTACATCGACGCTTCAAACGATGCGAACTGGGAAAAACACGCCGTGGCTTGGGTAAAGTCAGGAATCGACCCTGACCAATAAACTGGCCGTGAGCTTCTCCGCCGCCTCCCCGATCACGTCCTCTGCTTGACGTGGTCGAGCAGCAGAAAGACAAAAACCCCCAGCACCGCATTCGCCAGGCCCGACAGGAATTCGTGCGGCCAACTCCATGTCATGTGCAATCCGACCAGGCCCCGCGCAATCAGGAAGTACACCACTTCGTGCACCACGTAGAAGAAAATCGTAAGCAGGAATCGTGAGCCGGCATTTTCCACGTCCAGCTTGATCCCCAGCGAAGACGCGCCGAATCCCACCACCGTTTTCGAAATCCCGTAGAGCCCGATGGGATGGTGGGTCAGCGCGTCTTGCAGAATCCCGATCAAGCCACCCGTGACCAGCCCTGCCAGCGGACTGCGCCGCGCCGTCGCGAATCCGATCACCACCAGCAGGGGAAGATCGAAGACCGAGAAAAAGTGTAGGCGCAGCGGCGCCCACGCCTGCAGAAAGATGGCCGCCAACGGAATTAGAATCGTCGCCGGAATACTGAACCGGTAAACCTCGACCTGCTCTCCCGATGTGTAAGTAGTGATGGCCACTTTATTGCGGACTATCCTGCACGGGAGATGGCGCCTTGGGTGCGGCCGCTGGCGCCACAGGTCCCGGGGAAACTTTCTTGGGAGAAACTTTCACACCTTCCGCTCCGCTCCCATTTGCCTTCGCTACAGGAGGTTTCCCTGAGGGAGGCATCGGCGCGGTTCCGGCGGCAGGTGCGGGTTTCGTTGGCTTCACGGCAGTCGGCGATGCGCTGCCGGCAGAGGCTGCTGGCGGCGCCGCCTTCGCCTTGGCGTCGGATCCTGGCGTGGTTGGCGCGACGCTCTCCGGCGTAGCGCCTTTTTCAGCATTTTCCGGCGGCTTGGGTGGAACGCTCGGCAGGCGCTCGGCCAGGATATCGACCGCGCGCGCGGTGCCGGTCTTGTCGGGCACAGCCTGCCTCTCATCAATCTTCGTCACCACCAGCACTTCTTCCAGCCGGCCGAGATCGGCCGCCGGGCGCACCCGAATGTTCCAAAACAGATCGCTGCCCTTGCCCACCTTCGTCACACGCCCCGCCGTCAGGCCCTTAGGAAAGATGCCGTCTCCGCCGCTGGTAAGAACCAGTTCTCCGACGGGAACGGTTTCGTCGCTCATCACTTTTTCCAGCGTCACTTCCCCCGCCGACGTTCCCTTAAGAATGCCCTGCAGCCGCGATTTCTCAAGGATCGCCCCCACCCCGCTGCTTTGATCGTTAATCAGGAGCACCTGCGACACGTGGGGATTTGCGGGGTCTGCGCGTAACACCTTGCCCACGATGCCATCCGCGGTAATGACCGCCATGTCGGGCTTGATCCCGTCGCTGTATCCCTTGTCGATGAACAGCGCGCGCGACTGCTCGCTGCCGCTCGATCCGATGATCTGCGCCGCCATGGTCTGCGAAATGAATTGTTCCTTGAAGGCCAGCAACGCCTGCAGACGCCGCGCCTGATCGGCGTCCTGGCTCATCCGCACCTGCTCCAGACTCATCCGTTCAATTTGTGCTTTGAGGCTGCGATTCTCGGCGCGCACGCCCCGCAGGTAGAAGTAGTTGTGCCAGACGTTTCCAGTGGAGGTCTGCACCCACACCAGCACTCTTTCGAGAGGCGTGACCGCCCCCACCGCCCAGATCCGGATCAGGCGCGTAGGTTCGCTGTCGGTCGTCCGCTTCACCTGCACGGCCAAGCCGAGCACTTGGGCGAATAACACTCCCACCAGCACGATCAGATTGCGGTAGCGTCCGAGGACGTCCATAACACCAGTTCTCAGTTGTCAGTTGTCAGTTCTCAGTGATCCGCCGTCGCTGAGCCCGGTCGCCCGCCAGAACTAGTCATCCCGCCAGAAATCTTCATCCTGAAATGAAATTGTCATCCTGAGCGAAGCGAAGGACCTGCTTTTCGCTCGCAGTTCTAAGCTCGAAGCTCGCTAAGGTTGCCCCGCATTACCGTTCTTCGGGGTACTGGGTACTGAGTACTGATCTACTCGATCGAAATCTTTCTCAGCAGCTTGAAGTCCGAGAGCATCTTGCCGGTGCCGAGCACCACGCTGCACAGCGGATCGTCGGCGATCGAGACCGGCAATCCCGTTTCTTCGCGAATGCGCTTGTCGAGGTTTTTGATCAGCGCGCCCCCGCCCGTCAGTACGATGCCGCGGTCGCTGATATCGGCGGAGAGTTCCGGCGGCGTACGTTCGAGCGCGACGCGGATCGCATTCATGATGGTCGAAACGCATTCACTCAGCGACTCGCGGATTTCGCTGTCATCTACAGTAATGGTCTTGGGCACGCCCTCAATCAGGTTGCGGCCTTTGATCTCCATGGTCAACGGCTTGTCGAGCGGATAGGCGGAGCCGATTTCCATCTTGATCTGCTCGGCCGTGCGCTCGCCCACCAGCAGGTTATATTTCCGCTTCAGGTAATTCATGATGGCCTCGTCCATCTGATTGCCGGCCATGCGCACGGAGCGCGAATACACGATGCCGCTGAGCGAAATGACTGCGATGTCGGTGGTGCCGCCGCCGATATCGACTACCATGTTGCCGCTCGGTTCGGTAATCGGCAGTCCCGCGCCAATCGCCGCCACCATGGCCTGCTCCACCAGAAATACTTCGCTGGCCTTGGCGCGATACGCGGAATCCATAACCGCGCGCTTTTCCACCTGCGTGATTTCCGAAGGTACCCCGATCACGATCCGCGGATGCACCAGCATCTTCCGGTTGTGCGCCTTCTGGATGAAGTAGTTCAGCATCTTCTCGGTGACCTTGAAGTCGGCGATGACGCCGTCTTTCATCGGCTTGATGGCCACGATGTTGCCAGGCGTGCGTCCCAGCATCTCCTTGGCCTCTTTGCCCACCGCTTCCACTTCGCCGGTGTTTTTGTTGATGGCCACGATCGAAGGCTCGTTGACCACGATGCCCTTGCCGCGCGCGTAGACCAGCGTGTTGGCCGTCCCGAGATCGATGGCGAGGTCGCTCGAAAACATGCTGAACAGCGAACGCAGATTGTGCGAACGCCCTGCGCCGTTACTGAACCCGTTGTTTGACATAGCTATACTTCTCTTTCCCGGGAATTCGTCTCGCCTTTGGAACCTGAGACTCCGCCGGTTTCCGTGTGAGTCGCTCTCCGCTCGCTTCTTCTTCTGCTCGACCTTTCTTCTATTCTACTTCGATGTTCCCCAGCCCTGGGCTGTCATTTCAGTACCGGCACTTCCGGACAACTCCCGGCGCCTCGAATCTCGCTACTGAATCACCACTTTTTCCTGATGCGTGTTCACCCCGCCTTTCGAATTCTGCGCCGTCACCGTGACCAGGTTCTCCCCGTTCGCCAGCGGCGGCGTGAAATAGTGGAACGTCCCGTCGTCCCCGACGATCGGCACTTCCCTGCCGTTCACCATCACACGCGCTCCCGCCTCCGTCTTTCCCGTCACCTCGATCACGTGTCCGTGCTGTACCAGAGGATCGATGTCGAGCGCCAGTACTACTTTTTCCTTCGTCTTGACAATCAGCGTAAAACGGTTCTTTTCGCTCTCCACCGATGCCTTGCCCGCCGCAGTGTAAGACTGGATCGACCAATAGTAAGCGCCCGCCGGCAGACCGGTCACGACCACGCTCGATGTCTCCACCTTGCGATCCAGCAGCAACGACGAAAAATAGGGGTTGTGCGAAATGCGCAGCCGGTATCCGGCGGCGTTCGCCATCGGCGTCCATGAAAACTCCACTTCCTTCGACTTCTCTCCCTCGTTGATGAACACCGGCATCATGTTTCCCGGGCTAATGGGCGTCGGCGGGCCGATTTCCGTGGCCCGTTCCATGGTCTTCGATTCGCTTTGGAAACTCACCTTCTCCCAGTTCGACAGGTGCACCACTTCTCCATTGCGCTCGATTTCACTGCTTCCCTTTTTCACCAGGATTTCATGCTGGTCGTCCTTGGGATTATTGTGCACCATGGCCGCCGAATCGGGAGCCAGCGATGCCTTCGCGCCCGCCACAATCACCTGCGACTTCGACCCCTGCACATAGGTGGCCGTCGTCAGGTCCACCGTGCCCGTCGTCACCGCCACCGCCACGCTGGTCTGTTGCTGATCGTTGGCCGAGTTTTCTTCGATCACAATCAGCGAATCCTGCTTCACGGTGTAGTTCGTGCCGTCGTTGAAAACGATCTTCGCCATCCCCTCCGCGCCCGTCTGCACCACGTCGCCTTTTTCCAGCGGCACACTGTAGTCGGCGTTGATCCAGCTATTGCCATCGCCTTTCCTTACTCGGATCGTGCCGTCGAGCGCCGTGAAGTGCGCCTGTTGCGAAACCTTGGGCGACGGCCCCTTGAGCGGAGGCGCCAGGCCCGCTACTTTTTCCAGCAACGCCGACGTAAACCGCCCCGCCGCCTTCACCGTCGCGTCGGTGAATTTCGGAAACGCCTCGTACATGACCACAGCAAAAATCAACCCCGCGCCCAGCAGCGTCATGATCACGCTGCGATACGTCACCGTCTTCCAGGCGACATAGAGTCCCGGCTTATTCTGATTCGACACGAGCCCGCGCCAACCTCACGACAAAATTCTGACAGTACTGTACATCTCTCAATCTGTGACCATCATATCTTTGCTGGCATGGGTATTAAACTTGGGTCAGGGGGGTGAGGGTTACGAAAGTGACCACGCCGGGGGCCCTGCCCTCGCTACCCGGACTTCTTATTTCAGGCAGAAACTCACTTCTTCTCGAGGAACGCCAGTTCACGCTCGCAAGTTGCTTCCGGATAGCCCGTGACTCGCCCGGGACCGCTCTCCTTATGCGAGGAAGCGCAATTAAGGGTGATACGCATCAGATCGGTCCCTGGTAGCGGCGCAGCCGGACGGCTGCCGCAAGGAATGCAGCGGCGACGAACAGTCCGATCCATAGACCGGGGCTGCCCAGGAACCTACCCGGCGTGATATGTGTCATCGGACTGGTTGGGAACATGTCTCCCGCGGCAATGGTTCGCGTGTCACCGATCAAGCGCGACCCCACCAGGGCGGCGAAATGCCAAGTGCGAAACGCAATTTGTTCGACACCGGCAATCGCGACCAGTGGTAATGCGGCCCATAGAAACGTCGCCCGCCGCGCCCATCCAGACACCAGCAGCAGCCAGCAATAGACTGGAAAGGGCCAGAGCGCATGGGCGGTCAGAAGGTGATAGAGCAGCAGCAGCCACATCCTCGGAGCGGACAGATTCGTCCACATCGCCGCCACATTTTGGCCGCTCACCAGCAGTACTGCGCTGCTCACCAGCAACATGATCCACTGCATGGCGGCGATAATCGCAAATACCACCAAGGGCAGAACCACAAGCGGAATGCTCGCCTTCGCAAGCACCGTCGTGAGATCGGATACCGGCAGCGACTTCCAGAACAGGATGCTGCGGTCGCGGCGCTCGCCGTGCAGCGCATCCAGACAATAGAAGACGCTTACGAGAATACAGGTGAGCATCATCAGACCTGCCGCCATGTCGTACGGCGCCTGCGGTTGTGCCGGATTGAGCCTGAGCGGTCTTTCCCAGATGCCCGCAATCGAACTGAGCGAGAAGCCGGCCAGAGCGACGCCCGCGACCGCCAGCGGCGCGATATAGATGGAGCGGTTCTCCCACAATTCGCGTCGTATCGACCAGTACAAGACTCGGGTAGCCGGGATCACTGCCGACGTGATGCTTGGCGATTGGAAGGATTCGGACATCGCGTTGGATTGAGTACTCATCGACCGGCTCCTTGGTTTGCGACACTTTGGGCTGCGTCACTTTGATTGCCCATCACGGCAACGAACAAATCGGCGATGCCGGGCGTGCGCACATCGCCGAATGCGGCAAGGTGCTGACGGTCAACTTTATCTAGTGTCATCAGATCGAAAAGCAAAATGCTCCGCCCGAGCGCCTGCTGCTGGTGAATCGGCTTGAGCGCCCGGGCTGCGGCGACCTGCTCGGGATTCACCATCACTTCCAGATAACGCGACTCGATTTCTTCCATGCTGCAAGCGAATACGATTCGACCGCGATTAATGAACATGAGGTCGGTAAGGACGTACTGGACCTCTTCCACCTGATGCGTCGTCACCAGGATGGTGCGGCTGCGATCGAAGTAGTCGTTCAGCAGGGAGTCGTAGAACTGCTTCCGATACAGGATGTCGAGGCCGAGGGTTGGCTCGTCCAGCACCAGCAATCTCGCGTCAATGGCCATCACCAGAGCGAGGTGCAGTTGGGTCACCATGCCCTTCGACAATTCCCTTACCTTGCTGGTGTGCCGAATGGTGGTCTTCGCCAGAAAACCTTCCGCCTTGGCGCGATCAAATCGCGGATGGATGCCGGCAACGTAGTCGAGCGCCTGCGAAACCCTGATCCACCGTGGCAGCACCGCGACGTCGGCAATAAAGCAGACGTCGCGCATGAGCTGATCGCGCTCGGTCCAGGGATCGCGGCCTAGCACCTTCAGTTCTCCCTGATACGGGGTGAGACCGAGAATGGCGTTGAGCGCGGTGGTCTTGCCTGCGCCGTTGGGGCCGACAAGTCCGAGGATGCGGCCCTCTTCGACGCGCAGATCGACGCCGTCCAGCGCGATCGTTGTTCCGAACGTTTTACGGAGACCGCGTGCTTCAATGACTGTCATGGCTTCGGCTTCCCCTTTTCAGCAACGCCCGATGACGACCGGCGGGTTCCGCCAGCGCCGCCATTCAGCAGTTCTTCCGCCTTCAGGCCCAGCCGCTGGATGGTGGCCTGGATCCTCGGCCACTCTTCGCCCAGAAACTTCTGCCGCTCGCCCTGCAGCAACAGGCTGCGCGCCCCGGCATTGATGAACATGCCGCGACCGCGCCGCGTCTCCACCAGTCCCTCGTCCACCAACTCCTGGTAGCCCTTCAGGACCGTGAGCGGATTGACCCGGTATTCGGCCGCGACCGTGCGCACGGAGGGCAGCGCATCGCCTTCCTTGAGCACTCCGTCCAGGATCATCGCCACCACACGGTCGCGCAGCTGGCGGTAGATCGGCTGATTGTCGTTCCACTCACGGTCCATCGGTTTTCCACGTAAACCTTAGCAGAGATACCACGCGCCTTAGTTGGTCCGGTGCAGGTCGAAGTGCGCGTGGATCGGCTTGTCCTTCATCATGAACGTCCAATCCTCGCTGTGATGGTTGGCGTCGATCATGGTGAACACCGAATGGTGCATGTGGTACTCCGGGTTCCCGCTGATGTCCTTGAACTCGAACTCGACCGTCTTGCCGTCGGGCGACATCTTGCCGGTCATGCGCGGCCGGTTCCCCGCATCGCAATAGTGAACCAGCGTGAGCTGGTCTCCGTCCAGGTAAAGCATCGTGACCGGATGGTCGTACTTGGTCGCGTCCAACGGTGTCCCGGCTTCCTGAAGCTCGTGTACGAGCGTGTGCCCCCTCGAGGTCACCCGCATCGAGACGTGGATCGGCTTGCCGTTTGACATCTCCGGCACCTCCGGGACGGCGACGGGGCCCTCCCACTCTCCCGCCAGGCTTTTCATGCTGTCGAAGGAAATCTGCGCGTCGGACTTCGGCGCGGCGGCTTTTGGCGCGTCCATCTTGTGCGCCTCGGACTGCGCAAAAGCCACGGTGGAGAGCGACATCAAAACAACGGATAGCACACAACGAAGCGATTTCATGTTTCATTCTCCTCAAGAAGTTCATTCCCTTTTTGCTCTCGGGCCAGGTTTATCCTTTGGGTCGACCCGCTCAAATGAACTTTGATTACACTGTCGTAGTTAACTATAACACTAGTTAACATGTCAAGCTCTTTCCTTAGTTTTTCTTGCCCGCCCCTTCCGCATAGGACAAACGCCTCTCGTGGCCCATTGGCGCAAACCTCATTTCACGTAATCGGGAGTTCGCGCCTGCCCCCCGGTGAACGGCCAAATCCTGGTTTAGTCGGCGCAAGGAAGCATCCCAACCGCGCAAGCGCACAACCCGCTCAACGTCATTGCCCCCACGCTTGCCCGTCCTCCCCCCGGTTGTTAGCATGGAGTTTCTGCACTATTCCCAGGAGGCTTCTATGGCGACCGATACCCTGACCACCCCGGCGATCGCGGGCACCACCAAAACCAAGGTTTGCAAGAACTTCATTGACGGCGAATGGGTCGAATCTGTCAGCGGACGCACTTTCGAAGACCGCAATCCTGCCGACACCCGCGAAGTCGTCGCCACTTTCCAACGCTCGAACAAGGCCGACGTAGACGCAGCCGTAGATGCCGCCAAGCGCGCGTTTGCCAAGTGGCGTCTGGTACCCGCGCCCCGCCGCGCCGAAATGGTCTTCCGCGCCGCCGAGATCCTGATTGAGCGCAAGGAAGACCACGCCCGCGACATGACCCGCGAAATGGGCAAGGTTCTGAAAGAAACCCGCGGAGACGTGCAGGAAGCCATCGACGCCGCCTACTACAACGCCGGCGAAGGCCGCCGCCTCTTCGGCCCCACCGTGCCCTCCGAGTTGCCCAACAAGTTCGCCATGGCCGTCCGCCAGCCCATCGGCGTCTGCGGCATGATCACGCCCTGGAATTTCCCCATGGCCATCTCGTCGTGGAAGCTCCTGCCCGCCGTCGTCTGCGGCAACACCTGCGTGATCAAGCCCGCGCAAGACACTCCGCTTTCCACCTTCAACCTGGTGCAGGCGCTGACCGACGCCGGCATTCCGAAAGGCGTGATCAACATCGTGACCGGCTTTGGCTCCGAAGTCGGCACGCCGCTGACCGAACATCCGGTAGTCCGCGCCATCTCGCTGACCGGCTCTTCGGAAGTAGGCAGAATCGTGGGCGCCACGGCCGCCAAGACCTTCAAGCACTGTTCGCTCGAACTCGGCGGCAAAAATCCGATGATCGTGCTCGACGACGCCAATCTAGACCTGGCCATCGAAGGCGGCCTCTGGGGCGCGTTCGGCACCACCGGACAGCGCTGTACGGCAACCAGCCGCATCATCGTGCAGAAAGGCGTCTACCGCGAATTCGTCGAACAATTCGTCGCGCGCGCCAAGAAGATCAAAGTCGGCAATGGCCTCGACGAGACCGTAGAGATGGGTCCGGCCATCAACGAGAACCAGCTCAAAACCGACCTGAACTACATCGAAATAGGAAAGTCCGAAGGCGCAAAGCTAGTCACCGGCGGCCGTCGCCTCGACCAGGGCGAATATCAGCATGGCTGGTTCCTGGAACCCACCGTCTTCACCGACGTCGATCCCAAGATGCGCATCGCGCAGGAAGAAATCTTCGGCCCCGTGGTTTCGATCATCCCCTGCGACAACATGGAGAACGCCATCGAAATCGCCAACAACATCGAGTACGGCCTGTCGTCGTCTCTATACACGAAGGATGTGAACAAGGCCTTCGCCGCCGTCCGCGACCTCGAGGCCGGCATTACTTACATCAACGCTCCCACCATCGGCGCGGAAGTCCACCTGCCCTTCGGCGGCACCAAGGCCACCGGCAACGGCCACCGCGAAGGCGGCATCGGCGCGATCGATTTCTACACCGAGTGGAAAGCTGTCTACGTGGATTACTCCGACAAGCTGCAGAAGGCGCAGATCGATCGCGTGGACTAAAGGAAACCCTTAACCGCAGAGCGCGGAGTTCTTCATTTGCTGGGCGTACTCCGCGACCTCTGCGGCTAAAGTAGTTTGCATTACGTCAGTAATCTTGTCTTCGTGCCTTCCGATACCTACCCTTGCTCCACGCCCCCCAGAATAGGACCGTGCTACTATGGCAAGCCTCGTCCGCGGCGCTTGGACCGATGGCGCACCCAAAAACGCCCTCCCTTCTCTCGGCCTAACCCTGCTGCTGGTTCTCGCGCTCACGCCCGTTTCTCCCTCTGCCGCCCAAGTGGAGCAGGTGGATCGATCAAAACGGAAAGTCGTCCGGAGGGTCGAGCCCGAGTATCCCAGCATCATCAAACACGCTCACATTGGAGGCTCGGTTCGCCTGAACGTTACCGTGTTCGCCAACGGCGATGTGGCGACCGTGGAGACCGTGGGCGGCAACCCGATTTTGGTGGAAAGCGCCACCAAGGCAGTTCTCAAGTGGAAGTACGCCCCCGCCGCCTCGCAAACCAGACAAGAAGTTCAAATCAACTTCACCCCGGACTAGAGCTAGCCGCCTGTGGTGCCAGTGCGATTTGTATCAGGTATGCCTTTAGGCATACCGTAAGTCCTGCATTATGACTGCGCCTTTAGGCGCTGGTTGTGGGCGCTGGAGTTCCACCACAGGCTTAGGTATTTGGACGTCTCTATTGGTGATCTTGCCGCTCGGTCTTCGAAACGCATAACGTTTTCTCATCAGGGTTCTGTGTTTTTCTCGGCCCTCCTGGTGGGTAGCGATTGGCCTACAATCTCGGCGGCGGCTCTTGGGCCGGAAGCAACCATCGGAAGCGGCTGGCGTTCCCAGGGCTACGCCCAGCGAGCCTCATGCTGCTGGCGTTCTGCCTGGCGCTCGGCTCAATTCCCCAAGCACAAACCCAGTCTACCCAGTCTGAGGAGCACTCCAGTCGCAAGGTCCTTTGGACCGAGGAGCCAGATTATCCCATCATCCTAAAGAGCAAAGGAATCGGCGGGGTAGTTCGCCTGAAAGCAACCGTGCTGGCGAACGGAACCGTCGCTCGCGTTGGGATACTGGGTGGCAATCCGATTCTGGCCGAGAGCGCCGTCAAGGCCGTGATGAACTGGAAATACGCCCCTGCCCCGTCATCGACCAACCAGATCGTCACCTTCAATTTCAAGGCACACTAAACAAGAACTCGTTGCGGGAGACGCCTTTATGGCCCGCGGGGACGGGAGCCCGATCCGTTTCAAGCGCCCATCATCCGACCCGGAAGAAGGTCGGCGAATGGATTATTTCCGCGTACTCCGCGTCTCCGCGGTTAGAATTCACTCATGCCCGTATCGCAACTGCGCGAAATCGCCCCGGCCGCCCGCCTGGAAAACGTCCGCTACGCCATTCGCGATCTGGCCTGCATTGCCGATGACGTCGCCCGCCAAGGACACAAAATCCTTCCGCTCAACATCGGCGACCCGCTCAACTTTGACTTCCAAACGCCCGCCCACATGATTGAAGCCGTCTATCAAGCCATGCGCGACGGTAAGAATGGATACTCTCCATCTTCGGGCATCAAGGAAGCGCTCGAGGCGATTCGAGGCGAGGCCGCCCGGAAGGGGATCACCAACATTCAGGATGTCTTCGTAACGTCGGGCGTCAGCGAGACGGTGGATATTTGCCTGGCCGCGCTGCTCAATCCGGGCGACAACCTGCTGACTCCGTGCCCCGACTATCCGCTCTACTCCGCGGTTCTGGCAAAGTTCGAAATCGGACTCAACACTTATTACCTGAACGAAGAAAACGGCTGGCAACCCGATCTCGACGACCTCAAGAGAAAGATCACCCCCCGGACGCGCGGCCTAGTGCTGATCAATCCCAACAATCCCACCGGCTCGCTCTGCACCCGCAAGACGCTTGAACAGATTGCCGAACTAGCGCGCCAACACAACCTGGTTGTCTTCGCGGACGAGATTTACGACAAACTGATAATCGGTGCGGTAAAACAGGACGACCAGCACGTCGCCATGGCCGCGGTAGCGCCCGACGTGCCGGTCATCACCTTCGGCGGACTGTCCAAGAATTACCTCGCCCCCGGATGGCGCATCGGATGGGGCATTGCCAGCGGCGAGGCTTCGGTCATCAAGCCTTATCTCGAAGGCGTAAACAAACTGTTGCGGGCGCGCCTCTGCGCCAATCATCCCGAGCAGTACGCGATCAAGGCGGCGCTCGAAGGTCCGCAGGATCACCTCGTAGAAGTCAAGCGCAAGCTGCGTAGCCGCCGCGATCTGACCATGCAGTGGTGCGCCAAAACTCCGCGCGTAAGTTGTGTCGAGCCGCGCGGTGCTTTCTACGCGTACCCGCGCATAGACATCCCCGAAGGCGACGACGTCTTCGTCAAAGAACTAATCCGCCAGAAGTACGTGACGGTCGTGCACGGCTCCGGCTTTGGACAGCGTCCCGGAACCAAACACTTCCGCATCGTGTTCCTGCCCGACGAAGAGACGCTGACCACCGCCTACTCAGCGATCGCCGATTTCCTCCAAGAACGCTACCGCTAGGAAGATTCAGATTCAGATTTTGGAGAGCCGGGCGCCCCCGCCCGGCCCCCGCCGAAGCCGTTTGAGGTTTCTTGTCAACCCCCCATTTTGGCAGTTTTCGCCGTAAGCCGATGATTTGGCACGGAGAATATACTCAGGAAAGTTGTCCAACTGGCGGTGTGAATTTGCTATCCTAAAAGTAGGGAGTGAATACTAAGAAGAAGGTGGGGATCCCCCCACCTTTCTTGTTTTGGAACGACGAATCAGCGACGAATAGCGAAAAGAGCAAGGAATCTAGCTAAGTCATTGGTTCTTAAAGACTTTACCCGCAAATCCTTTAAACTCAAAGACCTGGCAGGATACACCCCTAAGTCTTTGATTCCAAAAGACCGAAAAAAGGGGGGGTAGGGGGTAGGTGCCCGGCCAAACCCCCGAACGCTAGAATCGGAAGGTTGGGCCGAAGCTCACGCGCAGGTTGTGGCGAGCCCCGTTGTCGAAGAAGATGTCGTCACCGACTTCCAACCGCAGGCCTACCGGTCCCACAAACCCTTCCACGCCGCCACCGGGGTAGACGGCAAACTTGGCGTCCCCGTTGCCGACCGCGCCCAGAGCGCTCTTGAACCCCGCCGGCACGTTCTGAGAATTGGTGGTAAAGCTGATCACCCCTACTTTGCCGGTGACAAAAAGGCGAAGCGGTCCCGACCCGGTCTGGAACTTCGGTCCGAACAGCCCGTGCAAAACGTGCGTCTTCGACGGGACCAGTTCATCCGTGACTCCGTTGGTAAATATGTTGGAGTAGTTGCGGTCGAAGTCGTAGGCCATTTCCGCTTCGAGTTGCACGCTGCGCCTCACGTTGAAAGCCAGACGCCCCCCGAGGCCCGCGTAATTGAGGCTCGGATTGGTGCGGTCCACGCGGAAATAATCCGCGAATGCGCCCACTTCCACGTGGTCGCCACCTTCTTTCAGGGCTTGGGCAAATGTGAATCTCGGCGTGGTAAAACAGAAAACGAGTATTGCGGACACAACAAGACGCTTCATTCTTTCCTCCGTCTTCTGCGGTCAGTGGACGATCGTCAGCCGCACCCTTCCTGGCAGGACGGAGTGGCAGAAACAACACCAAGGCGAGGCTGATCTCCGGTTCGATGCGGTTCTACAAGGCCAGGTTGGCCTGCGGCAACTATAAACAAACAAACCACTTACAATCGTTATTGGTGACCAGCGGCGTCGGCTGCGGATGTTCTCAGTAGATCCCCGGGATCAACGCCGGCACGCCCCGCGCATACGCTTCGAACTCCGGGCCAAACGCCTGCCGCAGCAACCGCTCTTCGCTGCGAATCCGTATGTAGGTTCCGGGAATGAATAACACGATCGCAATCAGCAGCGGGATCCACTGCGCCACCGCCAGCCCGGTAGCCAGGAGCATGCCAAACATGCCCGCGTAGATCGGGTTCCGAACGATGTGGTAAGGCCCGTCCTGAATGAGAGTGTGGCCCTCCACCAGTCGCGCCGCCAGAGCCCATTGCTTTCCCAAACGCCGCGCGGCGGCGTTGACCAGCCACACCGAAGTGATGGCAATGGCCACGGTCAGTGCGGCCAGTCCCCATTCCGCCACCGGCGATCCGGACACGACCGGCGAGAAGTGTTTCTGCCGCAGCGGAAAAGACCAGACGCATGCGTACCCGGCGCTTTGCAACAACAACCCGATCAGTGAGGTCCAATCGCGTTTCGCCTCACGGGCTCGCGGCGGACGTTTCCGCAGCCAAAACGTAAGGCCAAAGATCCACCAGCAGACGACGACCGCGTAGAACGCCGCCCTCGCCGCCAGATGCGGTGTCGGTGAGACAGCCACTTCTTCGCCCCCCGTCCCCGGTGAATTTCGAGGACTTCGTAACTCTACACTGGCCAGCGGATTCCCTATACTTGCTTAGAATATCTCCCCCGGAAAAGGCTTTGCGTGGGCTTCGCCCCGCGGACCGCCTTGGGCGGCTGTCGCTCCTCGGCTTGGCCTGCTGCCACCCTTTTTGTGGAAGCAAACGTCATCTTGACATGGCTCCACTTATGTAGAATAATGTTGCCATGTTTGGAGACATGGTTTTGGACGCATCCAACGTGATCCACCTCCACGGGGCAGCTTTGGACCAGCCTGCGGACCTCTCCAGCCGGGCCGTACAGGAGAAGCTCAGCCCAGTCGCCATCCGCGCGTTTTTTCGCATGGCAGCGCACTGGCAGCTGCGCGACGAGGACGCGCGCGGCCTGATCGGCGGTGTGTCCAATGGCTCGTTCTACCAGCTCAAACGCGGCCCCGTCAAAGCTGCAGGCGCCAAAACATTGGATCAGGACAAACTCACGCGCGTATCCCTGCTGGTGGGAATTTTCAAGGCTCTCAATATCCTTTATTCGACCAAGCTCGCCGATGCCTGGGTGCAGTTGCCCAATTCCAATCCCATCTTCGGCGGTCAGACGCCGCTGGCCTACATGTTGCGGGGCGGACTGCCCGCAATGCTCCGGGTTCGCCAGTTGCTCGACGCGCGCCGCGGCGGCCTGTAGTTCAGCCAAGGAGGTAAATCCCCAGAAGGGTGAACCCACAGAAAATGCTCCCCCAAACCACGCCCATCTCGCAGGACGATACGCACCGCCTCATCCCCAATCGCTTCTATGAAGAGGGAGAAAGTGTGCTGTCGCGGCTCGGATTGCCCCCGGCACAAATGGGGCATTTGTTCCAGCTCGACGACGCCACCAACGCACGGCTGGCGGGCGAGGCCAACCTGCTCCCCGGAATCACCGTGCACGAATTGGTTTTCGCCGTGCCCCACTATCACATCATCAATGCCGCCTTCACCCACGCGCGCCCTGGAGGCAGCCGCTTCAGCGGGGCCGACCGCGGCGTTTGGTATGCCGGATTTTCCCTGAAGACGGCACAAGCCGAGGTCGCCTTTCATTATGGCGAGGGATTGCGCGAGGTCAATTGGGAGGAAGAAGAAACCGTCGACTATCGTGAGTACCTGGCCGACTTTCGTGCGGACTTTCACGATCTGCGCACTGGGAACCTACCCCATGACAAGTCTCGAGATGACGAGCTTCGAGAGGGCGAGCCGCGCGGCGAAAGCGCCTACAAGAAATACCTGCAGCCCCGCAGTTATCGAGCGTCCCAGCAACTCGGCCGCCGCCTGCTCGATCGGGGATCTGCAGGAATTGTTTATCCGAGCGTTCGCCACGCCGGCGGCACCTGCATTGCTTGCTTCCGTCCCGCGCTGGTCGGCAACGTAAGAGAAGGGGCGCGAGTCACGTTTACCTTCCCCGATGCATTCCACGCGCCGAAGATAAAAGTCTCCCGCTAGAACCAGATTCATAGAATGCGCTATAGAATGCGGGTTCGCCACTCATCTCGCACTTTGCGATGAGTGGGAACTCGGCGAGCTACACCATCTCCGTGCCCCACAGATCGTGCAGGTGCACGATCCCCAGCAAGCGCCGCTCGCCCTCCACCACCACCAGCGAAGTAATCTTCATCTCTTCCATGCGAGCCAGCGCGGTGGCGGCGAACTCCTGCGCGCCGATGGTTTTGGGAGCCCGCGTCATGCAGTCCTCGGCCGCGAGGTCGAGCGCATCTTTGCCGCGCTGCTCCAGCAACCGCCGCAGATCGCCGTCGCTGATCACCCCCAGCAGACGGTCGCCCTCGACCACGGCTGTCATGCCCAGCTTCTTGCGCGACATCTCGTAAATCACGTCCGGCATCTTGGTCTGTGCCGTGACCCGCGGAACCGCGTCTCCCGAGTGCATCAATGATTCGACCCGAGCCAGCCGCTTGCCCAGCTTGCCCCCAGGGTGCAGGTTGGCAAAGTCTTCTTCCTTGAACCCGCGCCTTTCCGAAAGCGCCACCGCCAAGGCATCGCCCAGGGCAAGCATGGTCGTGGTAGAAGCCGTAGGAGCAAGCCCCAGCGAGCAAGCTTCCCGGGAAATCGAGCAGTCCAGAGCAACGTCGGCAGAAGATGCGAGAGTCGAGGCGCGTGTAGCGCGGACACTCTTGTCCGCGAGGGTTTCCGCAACGTCGTCGCAAGTCATGCTGATGAGCGGCACCTGCAGCCGCTTAATCGTAGCCAGCACCTGCAGAATTTCTTCCGTCTCACCGCTAGCCGAGAGCGCCAGAACAACATCGCCGCGCACGACCATCCCCAGATCGCCATGCAGCGCCTCGACCGGATGCAGGTAAAGCGCCGGCGACCCGGTCGAACTCAACGTAGCCGCGATCTTGCGAGCGATCAGCCCGCTCTTCCCCATCCCGGTGACGACCACCCTGCCGCGACAGTCGCAGAGCAGATCGAGCGCCCGGTTGAAGTCCGCGGCCATCGGACCCGCCAACCGGTCGGCCAGCGCCCGCAACGCCTCGGCCTCAATGCGCACCACGTTCTCGCCCACATGCTTCATGAAGGGGAAATGTTAGCAGAAGGAGCCGAGCCTCGGGTGATCGGGGCCATTGGACACAGTAGAAACTGTCCCCGTCCGGTATATGCTATGCGGACAGATGCTCGCCACACTGACTAAAGGCTACGTATATCAGCGCCCCGAAGGCCCCCTGAGCCTCCTGCTCCGTCAGTTGATCTGGCTGCTGAGCCAGCCTCTGTTTTGGGCGGCCTTGGGCGTCGTGGTAGGACCGTATCTGTTTTACCGCGGCTTCCGCCTCTTCCAGCGCAAGCGTCTCATCCTCGATATTCCGCGCTCCACGGTCAGGGCAGCTGCGATCGGACCCGTGGAAGTTTCCGGCAAAGCCGTTGGTCCTTACACGCTGGTTTCGCCGCTGAGTTCAAGAGACTGCTTGTACTACCGGGTGGTGATTCGCGTCTTCCGACACCGGAGCAGCAGCCCGATCGTCGACGAAGTCTGCGCTCCCTTGTTTGTCGACGATGGCACCGGAGAGCTGATGATCTACCCCAAAAGCGCCGAGATGCAATGGGCCGGCGTTACCGGGGATGGCGGGGAATATCTAACCCACGTTCTCGCCCGCCACGGTTGCGAGAGGCAGGACTTAGTGGATGCGCAAGAGTTCTGCATCCTGCCCGGCGACAACATTTTCATCCTCGGCACATTGCGCGAGAATCCATGGGCGACGAAAGACCCAGGTGCCAGTTCCTTGTCGCGAATCGGCCCTGGATTCGTCAGCCTCGATGAAGCAGACTTGCTGCGGCGAGAAGCATTCACGTGTCTGAACCCAAATCTGCCCTCCGGGGCAGCTCAGGGAAGAGAGTTCAACTTGTACCCGCCGACAATCTTGATGCAAGGCCAGAACCCATTCGTAATTTCCACCCATAGCCAGCGGGAAGTCGTATCCGAGCTCGCCTGGAAATCCTTCCTCTTTATCTGGGGAGGCCCGATCTGGACGTTGTGGGCGCTCTGGAAACTTCTCAGCTAATCGCAGATCTAACCGTAGCGCCGCCGTCTCGGCGGTTGTCCGGCGGGCGTCTCGCCCGCCGCGCCGACGGCGAAACACTCTGGGGCGAGCTGACAACATGCCAGCGCTACGATATTCATCAAGCGGTCGAGGTACTGGAAGTCGAAAGTAGCTGGCTAAGCGTTACCTCGTTCCTTCACCAGCCCTACTTCTACCGGTTTCCGGTCCCCGTCCGACACTTTGAAAAATTCTCGCGGCTTCAGGTTCATCAGAGAGGCCAGAACAACCTCCGGCACCTGGCGGATGCGGGTGTTGTAAGTGTTGACGTCGTCGTTGAAGAATTCACGGCGATCGGCGATCCGCTCTTCCAATTCAGAAATCCGGTTCTGCAAACGGAGGAAATTTTCATTGGCTTTCAGCTGCGGATAATTCTCCGCCACGGCAAACAGTCCGCGCAGCGCGCCCGCCAGCATCCAATCGGCCTGCGCTTTCTGCCCGATGCTGCTGGCGCTGATCGAAGCGGCCCGAGCCTCGGTGACCGCCTCCAACGTCTGGCGCTCGTGCTGCATGTAACCTTTCACCGTCTCCACCAGATTGGGAACCTCGTCGTGCCGCTGTTTGAGCAGCACGTCGATGTTCGCCCAGGCGCGGTCATTGTCATTCCGCAGACGCACCAGCTCGTTGTAGATGATGACCGAATACAGCAGAATTCCCACCACGACGAAGAAGACGGCTGTGGCTGTGACGACGCTAAGGTCCATGCTTGCCTCTAAGTTCCAGCGCCCGCAACGGCTCCTCTTCGATGCGCACCAGGTTTTCGCCCACGTGCTTCATGAAGGAGAAATGTTAGCAGATGTTATCTCAAACCCGCGTTCGCTCGATCACCAAACGCCCAATGCTTGCCAGAATGGGCGGAGGACACTATAGTTATCCGGTTTTTCACTCAAGATCACAAAGGGGGAGAAGATGCGCAAGCTTTTGCTAGTGGCATTGGCTGCACTTCTGTGTGTGTCCGTTGCGATGGCCCAGAGCAAGGTTGATACCAAGTGGCACTGCTCTAAGGCAGCTACCGCGCACACACTCGACGTCGGTGACGCTCCAGATCACACCTATTACATCGGGCAAGGCAAGTGCGACGCAACCTCAAGCACCGGTGACCTCAAGGAAAAAGCCGGTCAATACACAGAATTCCACGATGCATGGAAGGCGTCCTTCAACTTCCACGGCCACTACAACGCGACCATGGACGATGGCGACAAGGTGAACTACACGTATGAAGGTTCAACTTCCACCGACATCACCAAACCTCTTGCCAATAAATGGAAGATCGTAGGCGGCACCGGAAAGCACAAGGGTATCAAAGGTTCCGGATCCTGCGCCGGAAAACAAAATGCGGACGGCTCCGCGGACTGGGAGTGCACCGGCACCTATTCGCTGGCCGCGGGCAAAATGGACAAGATGGACAAAATGAAGTAGGCAGGAGAGGTCTGTTTAATCCGGGCTGCGAGCCGCCCGCAGCCCGCACCTCACCGATCCCCGATCGCACTAATTCAAAAGTGATCGTGCGCCGCTCGTAAGAAATTGCCTCTCTCATCAATTCCCAACTGTTATGTTTTTGTTGACTCAGCATCCCCGCCCGCCCTTTACAATCAGGTCCGAGGCACCGCCATATCTATGATGAACTTCGATCGACTTTTACACGCAAAGACCTTACTCTTGTTTCTGAGCACCCTGATCCCTGTCGGAGCCACCGTGCTCGGCTCCATCAACACCGCCTTAGCCGCGACGGCCGATTTAGGCCCTTCCAACCCCTTCTACGCGCCCAGTACGCTGCCCTTCGAGGCGCCACCGTTCGACAAAATTAAGGATGACGACTACCAACCTGCGATTGAAGCTGGCATGGCGCAGCAGCAGGCCGAAATTCAGGCCATTGCCGACAATCCTGCCGCCCCCACTTTCGACAACACCCTCGTCGCGATGGAAAGAAGCGGCTTGTTATTCGCACGCGCAACGGCCGCCTTCGACGGGGTCACGGAAGCCAACACCAACCCCACTCTCCAGAAAGTCAAAACCATCGAGGCGCCCAAGCTCGCCGCTCATCGGGATTTCCTCTACCTCAATACGAAACTCTTTGCGCGCATCGCCGCGATCTACCAGCAGCGCGCAACCCTCAAGCTCGACCCCGAATCTCTGCGCTTGCTCGAGTACACCTACGACCGATTCGTTCACGACGGCGCCAAGCTGTCGGAAGCCGACAAGACCAAACTGCGCAAACTCAACGAAGAGATCTCCTCGCTCTCCAATGCCTTCAGCGTCAAACTGCTCGCCACCACAAAAGACGGTGCCTATGCCACCACCGACAAGGCCGCGCTCGCCGGCCTCTCCGACGCCCGCATCGCCGCCGCCGCGCAAGCTGCCAAAGACCGCCAGGTGGAAGGCTTCTTGATTCCGCTCCAGAACACCACCCAGCAGCCCGACCTGGTCTCGCTCAGTGATCGCGCAACCCGCCAAGCCATCTTCGAGCATTCGTGGAATAGAGCCGAGCATGGCGATGCCAACGACACTCGCGACACCATCTCCCGTCTCGCTCAGTTGCGCGCGCAGAAAGCAAAACTCCTCGGCTATTCCAGCTTCGCCGCCTGGAAGCTCGAAGACCAGATGGCCAAGAAACCCGAAGCCGCGTTGCAGTTCATGGATGCCATCGTCCCCGCCGCCACTGCCCAGGCCGCTCGCGAAGCGAAAGATATCCAGGCTGTCATCGACGCGCAAAAGGGTGGCTTCCAGGTCCAGGCCTACGACTGGAATTTCTACGGCGAGCAGGTCCGCAAGGCCCGCTTTGACATCGACGACGCGCAGGTAAAGCCCTACTTCGAGCTCGACAACGTCCTCCAGAACGGTGTCTTCTATGCCGCCAACCAGCTCTACGGGCTTACCTTCAAAGAGCGGCACGACATTCCGGTTTACCAACCCGACGTGCGCGTCTTCGAGGTCTTCGACGCGAACGGCAAGCACCTCGCTCTCTTCTATTGCGACTACTTCAAGCGCGACAACAAGAATGGCGGAGCCTGGATGTCCGAATTCGTCGGCCAGTCACGCCTGCGGGGAACACAACCCGTCGTCTACAACGTCGCCAACTTTTCGAAACCGGTGGAGGGCGAACCCGCGTTAATCAGCTTCGACGACGTCACCACCATGTTTCACGAGTTTGGACACGCGCTGCACGGCATGTTTTCCGATGCCGAGTATCCCACTCTTTCCGGAACTTCAACCGCTCGCGACTTCGTCGAATTTCCCTCCCAGTTCAACGAGCACTGGGCCCTCTATCCCGCGATTTTCGCTCACTACGCGAAGCACTATAAGACCGGCGCCACGATGCCAGAAGAGCTGGCCGCGAGAATCAGGAAAGCGGAAATTTTCAACAAAGGTTACGACATGACGGAACTCCTGGCTGCGGCGGAACTCGACATGCAGTGGCACGCACTCGCTCCCAACGCTCCACTTCAGAATCCGGACGAATTTGAAAAGCAAGCGCTCGACAAGACCCATCTCAACGTCAGCTATGTGCCGCCCCGCTATCGCTCCAGCTACTTCAGCCATATCTGGGGAAGCGGATATAGCGCCGGCTACTATGCCTATCTCTGGACCCAGATGCTGGCCGACGATGCCTACCAGTGGTTTACCGAACACGGCGAACTGACCCGGGCCAACGGCGACCGCTTTCGCCAGATGATCCTCTCCAGAGGCAACACCGAGGATCTGGCGAAAATGTACGAGACATGGCGCGGCGGGCCGCCCAACACAAAAGCCATGCTGAAGCACCGGGGCCTCGAGGAATCGACCCCAGACAAGTAGCGCTCAGGTTCGAAGTCGCGACACAGGACGCCCGGCACGTCAGCAGCGACTCGAACCACTGTCAGAAATGGTCGTCCGGGGTGTGTCCCGCCGCGTGCCCCGGATGCTCCAACGCTCGCGCCTGGATAGCGCGGTCCCACGGACTGCCCTGCCAGTTATCTTTCTTCCGGTCCGTGTGGATCCAAGGTGGCACCGTCATGAGAAGCCGGCGCCCGATCGCGCGCAGATAAGGCTCGTAGAGGGCCTGAAGTTCCGCCAGACGTTCCGGCACGTCCGCACCATCGCTCGCAGCACCGCTGAGACTCACGCCATGTTGAGCGAGTGCCGCTCGCAAACGAGTGAGTTCTTCAGCCCTGAGCCGGTCAACTTCATGCGGATCGTATTCCGCTTTCACCACCTGGGCGAGATCGACGGCAGCGTGCCGCGCCATGGCAAACGTAAGCTTCGCTTGGTCCGGATGGATGCCGTCCACTCCGGTCATAACCAGCGACGTAACATCGAGCATGACCGTCAACGCGCTCAGCCACGACTCATTGCCGTGCTGCGAGCGGAAGAAAACCAGGACCGGATAGGAAATGTGGCTCGACAAAAGATCGGCGCACCAGCGCTCCCAGTCGCGAAAAATCTGGTCGAGCACGGTTTGCTCGGGACAGCAACCCAACCGGCTGAGAAACTCGGCGGCCGTCGGCGGCGATCCGGCGCGCGCATCGAGCAGCGAAATTTCAATCTCGCGTGCGGCAAACGAATTGTAGACAACCGGCAGGTATCCGATCACGACTCCCAGGAACGCGAAACCCATGCCCGCTTCCATCACCGCCAGGGCGCGGGCCGCCGCATTGTTGGGCGTGACGTCCCCATAGCCCAGCGTGAAAAACGTTTCGCCGCTCAGGTAAAGCACTTTTCCAAATGTAATTGTTTCGTTGGCGAGCGTCAGATGTTCGCCCAGTCCGTACTGCACGCAGGCGAATCCAAAAATCAGTCCGACCGCCCAAAAACCCAGCAGCACGATCAATGACAGCGGCCCAAAATAAGCGAGGAAGCCTTCGCGGCGGTTCGCGGACTCGATCTGCCGTCCCACTCGGGTCCAAAAGCCCCAGGTATTTTTGTAGAACCACGACGCAATACGAAAACTGCGCTTAATGCGCCGCGGCAAGACGATGGTCTCAAACGCATCCATCAGGATGACGAAGATCAGAACAATGCCGAAGATCGAGGCCCACCAATGCATAGGGATGAGGTTCAGATGACGCGGGAATGGTAGCAGATTCAGGAATGGATGTTAGGGCGTAGCGTGCGCCGCGTCCAGCGCCTTTTTCACGGCCTGTAATTCTTTCAACACCCCGCGCAGGTTGCGCGTGTCGAGCGCGTTGGCGCCGTCGCTTTTCGCTTCTTTCGGGTTGTCGTGGACTTCCATGAACACGCCGTCCACTCCCGCTGCCACCGCCGCGCGCGACAGCACCGGGATGAACTCCGGCTGGCCTCCGCTCGCCGCCGGCTGATCTTCATCCCCGTGCGAAGCCGATGGCAGTTGCACCGAATGCGTCGCGTCAAAAACTACCGGCGCAAAGTGGCGCATGATGGCCAGCGAGCGCATGTCCACGACCAGGTTGTTATAACCGAAACTTGAGCCGCGCTCGGTCACAAACACCTGACTGTTCCCGGCATCGCGGCACTTTTCGACAGCATGCTTCATATCCCAGGGCGAAACGAACTGTCCCTTTTTGATGTTGACCGGACGCCCGCTGAGCGCGGCCGCCACGATCAGGTCGGTCTGCCGGCATAGAAACGCCGGAATCTGCAGCACGTCCACCACTTGAGCCACCGCAGCGACGTCAGCAGCTTGATGCACGTCGGTCAGCACCGGGATGTGTATTTCATCTTTGACTTTCTTCAGAATGCGCAGGCCTTCCTTCATCCCCGGCCCGCGATAGCTGCGGATCGAGGTGCGGTTCGCCTTGTCGTACGACGCTTTGAAGATGAAGGGAAAATTCAGCGAACGAGCGACGCCCTTGACGATCTCCGCCATGCGCAGGGCGTGCTCTTCACTCTCAATCACACAAGGCCCGGCAATCAGGAACAGATCGCCCGCGCCGACGCGCACGTTATCGATTTGGAAAGATAAAGTCAATTGAGTCATTGAGGCATTGAATCATTGAGTCATTAAATGCCTCAATGACTCAATGATTCAATGCCTCAATGGTTTATCTTCTCCCCACTTTTTCCGGACGCAGGAACATCTCGACTACCGCCGCATCTCTCTGCTCTTTCTTTCTCTGCCCGTATTCGTACGACGCGCCGACGAACGCCTTAAACAGCGGATGCGGCTCCAACGGCTTCGATTTGAATTCCGGATGGAACTGGCACCCGATGAAAAATGGATGGCCGGGAATCTCGATCATCTCCACGTACGTGCCATCCGGAGTCGAGCCGGAAATACGCAGCCCGGCCGCCACCATGGGCTCTTCGTACTCGCGGTTGAACTCGTAACGGTGCCGGTGGCGCTCGCTGATCTCGGTCTGGCCATACACTTTGGACGCCAGCGTTCCCGGCTCGATCTTGCACGGCCATGCTCCCAGCCGCATCGTGCCGCCCAGATCTTCCACACCCCGCAACTCGCGCAGTTTGTAGATCACGCGATGCGGAGTCGCCTGATCGAACTCACTCGAATTGGCATCCGCCAATCCACAGACGTTGCGCGCATATTCAATGCACGCCGTCTGCATACCCAGACAAATTCCGAAATAGGGCACATGCTTCTCGCGCGCATACCGGATCGCATTCAACATGCCTTCAATGCCGCGCTTGCCGAATCCGCCGGGCACCAGCAATCCGTCGTATTCTTCTAACTGCGCTTCGTAACTCTTGTCGTCTTTGTCGGTAGTCTCCAGGCCCTCGGCTTCGATCCAATTCACTTCCAGCTTCAGGTTGTGCGACAGCGCCCCGTGCACCAGCGCCTCTTTCAACGATTTGTAACTGTCTTCATACTCGACATATTTCCCTACAATGCCGATCCGGACCACATCTTTCGGGTTGTAGACGCGATGCACCAACTCGTTCCACTTCGAAAGGTCGCGATCCTTGGCTTCGAGCTTTAGCCGCCGCAGCACCAGAGTATCCACTTCTTCATGCGCGAACACCACCGGCACTTCGTAGATGGATGCTACGTCCTTCGCCGTAATCACAGCTTCTTCTTCCACGTTGCAGAACAGCGCGATTTTCGACTTGATTTCCTTCGAAAGGAAGCGGTCGGTGCGGCAGAGCAGAATATCCGGCTGAATCCCAACGCTGAGCAGTTCCTTGACGGAGTGCTGCGTCGGCTTCGTCTTCAACTCCTGCGCGGCGGCGATGAACGGCACCAGCGTCACGTGCACGAACAGCGTGTTGTCACGGCCCAGTTCCTGCCGCATCTGGCGGATGGCTTCGATGAACGGCAGCGACTCGATGTCGCCCACGGTGCCGCCGATTTCGGCGATCATCACGTCCACGTCTTGGGCGACTTTTTTCGCGGCCGCCTTGATTTCGTTGGTGACGTGCGGAATAACCTGGACGGTCTTGCCCAGATAATCGCCCCGGCGCTCCTTGGCGATAATCTGCTCGTAAATCTTGCCGGTGGTCCAGTTGTTGTCGCGAGAAAGCTTCGCGTGGGTGAAGCGCTCGTAGTGCCCGAGGTCGAGATCGGTTTCGGCGCCGTCGTCGGTGACGAAGACTTCGCCGTGCTGAAACGGCGACATCGTCCCCGGATCGACGTTCAGGTAGGGATCGAACTTCATCAGGTTGACCTTGAGGCCGCGGCTTTCGAGCAGGCATCCGATGGAAGCCGCCGCCAATCCCTTGCCCAATGAAGACACCACACCACCGGTTACAAAAATGTACTTGGCCGACATCGCTTCCTCGCTTTAATTTTGTTTGGAAAATTGTGCGGGCTGGGGTGCACGATCAATTATGGCAGAAGTCTTTCTGGAAGGGAATGTGGAAAAAGCGGCTGTCAGCTATCAGCTTTCAGCCGTCAGTTCGAACCTTTGTCGGCATCGCGAAACGTGGGCCGCCGCACTTTTTCACCACAGAGGCACAGAGACACGGAGAAATGCGATTTTGGGGTTTCCACCGGTTTAGGTTTCCTCCGTGACTCTGTGCCTCTGTGGTGAGATGTTCATCTGCTAACGGAACGCATCTAACCTTTCGCAAGAACTAGAAAAGACCGATAATGTTCCGCGGCATGAAATCATTCGGCAGGACGGGACTTCTCGCAACGGCAATCCTGGCGTTGGTTTTGCCTTGCTTGTCGCAAGCTCCCGCCCAAACCCAGGCCCACCGCCTCATCCTGAAAGACGGCTCCTATCAATCGGTCACCAAATATGAAATTCACGGCGAACGCGTCCGCTATTACAGCGCCGAGCGCGGCGAGTGGGAGGAGGTCCCGAAAGCGCTGATCGACTGGGACGCCACCGACAAGTTTGAGCAAGGCCGCGAACTGGGTAAGCCTGGTCCGGAAGCGGTCGAACTCGACAAGGAACTCGAGGCTGAACGGAAAGCCGAAGAAGCTCGTTCCCCGCTGGTCGCGCCCGGTCTGCACCTGCCCGACGATGGCGGTATCTTCCTCCTCGATACCTACCAGAATCAGCCGCAGCTCGCCGAGTTGCAGCAATCGGGCACCGACTTGGATAAGAACACGAAGTCGAATATTTTGCGCTCGACGATCAATCCGCTAGCCGGCGCCCGGCAACGCATTGAACTTCCTGGATCCCATGCCAAGGTTCAGGCGCACACCACAGTGCCGTCCCTCTACATCAACCTCGACACCGACCAAGCCGGCCATAGTCAGGGTGCTACCGCAATCGTGCCGGCCCCGGGCGAGCCTCCGCCACTCGCACCCACGGAGCGTTACAAGATTATTCGCGTCGAAGTCAAAGGCGGAAAACGCGTAGCTGGCGCAGTCAAGATCGCGGTCACCGGAAAGATGAAGACCGATGAACGCTATGTCGCAGCCACGGTCACTACCATGACTGGAGGCTGGATTAAGCTCACACCCACTGAAACCCTCGCAGCGGGCGAATACGCCGTCGCCGAGATGTTGGGCAAGGAAGGAATGAACCTCTATGTGTGGGACTTCGGCGTGAACCCTTCCGCACCCGCCAACGCGTCCACGTGGAAGCCGGACCCGAAAGAAGCGCAGCCGAAAACCCACCAGCCCGAGGATCGGCAAGAGCGGGAACAACGGTAGGGAACAACGGCAGCTGGATTGGGCGAATTTTAGAGCCGTCGGGAGCACGGGCTGCTGCCGAGCTGCGCTCGGCCTGGACGGGCGAGGGCGCCCGTCCCCACACAGGCATCTTACGGTTCCATCAGCCCGCGCGAGGCAATGCCGATGTTGTCCCGGGTGGTGTTTTTCACCATATACATCATCTCGTCGGCTTGACGGATGATATCGTGCGGCGTCCGCGCGTCGTGCGGAAAAGTCGCCAGTCCCATGCTGGCGCGAAGAGTCAGGTTCAAGCCCAACTCGGTGCAGAAGATCCCCGCGCGCACGGAATCCTGCAAGCGTCTCGCCACCACCACCGCCTGATCCTTGGTGGTTTGCGGCAGCAGGACGACAAACTCATCTCCCCCATAACGGAAGGCGAAATCGATGAGCCGCAACTGTGCTTTGATCAAGTAGCCGACTTCGGCCAGTAACCGGCTCCCCACTAGGTGTCCGTGGGTGTCGTTGACCGTCTTGAAGTGGTCGAGGTCGATGAAGATCACGCTGAACTCATAACCGAAACGCGCTGAACGGTAGACTTCGGTTTCGAGCGTTTTGTGCAGATGGCGCGCATTGAACAGGCCGGTGCAATCGTCGGTGATGGTCAGTTCCTGGATCTTCTCGACCGCCCTTGCATTCTCGACGGCAATCGCGGCGTAATCGCACAAAGCGTGCAGGAAGAACATCTCCTGTTCACTTAGGCCCACGTCGGCATTGATCAGTTGAATTACGCCCAGCACGCGGTGTCGCGAGCGCAACGGCACGCAGATGACGGAGCGCGTCTGCAAGCGCGTCATCTCGTCGAGCCGGGATGAGAAGCGCGGATCGCTGCGCACATCGGGCACGATCAACGCTTGTCCGTGCTTGGCCACCCAGCCCGCAATTCCCTCACCCACTTTTAAGCGTGCCTTCGCCAGCACCTCCGCCGCGGCCCCCACCGCAATCGCGAAATAGAGCTCATCCTTCTCCTCATCCACCATCAGCAGCGACCAGGTATCCGGACGGAAGTATTCCGCCATTTTCTCCATGATGGTCTGCAGGATTGAATCCAGGTTGAGCGACGAGGTTAGCGCCTTGGCGACATCGTGGAAGATGGTCAGCTCTTGCGACAGGCGAATTGGGGATGTGCCCGCTGCCTCTGGCATGCACTCCTCGTCCGGGTGGTTGGATACAAAATTATAGGTTTGGTTGCACCGCTCGGGCAATGAACCGAGGTAACCGGTATCGCTCCCGCCAACCCGCCCGCGCCTGGTTCTTCAACGCCGAGGCGCCGAGAGATCGGTTCCAAATTACCAATCTAGAAATTACCCAATTACCAATTCTCTATGATCTTGCTTCTCGACAGAGTAGAATTCCGTTCGCCGTCCGGTGAAAGCGGGAGACTGGGTTGCCGTCCTTTGGCGAAAAACTGAAGCTGGAGCGCGAGAAGCGCAAGATCACCCTGGAGCAGATTTCCAGCACCACCAAAATCGGGACCCGCATGCTGCAAGCGCTGGAAGAGGATAAGTTCAACCAGTTGCCGGGGGGCATCTTCAACAAGGGCTTTGTCCGCGCCTACTCCCGTTGCGTTGGCCTCGACGAAGATCAAACCGTTGCCGAGTATCTGGAAGCTTCCGGCGACGCGCCTCCCGTTTCGACGGAAATCGTAGCGCCCGAGGACGAGGGGCGCGAAGATGCAGGGATCCTTAGCCGCTTGGAAGCCAGCAACGGCATCCCCGCCCGCCAACTTCCCTGGGGCTGGTTCGCCGCGGTTCTCCTGGTGGTGGCGCTGGCACTCTCCTTCTGGAGCCATAGCCGCTGGGAGCACCAGAGACCGCCAGTGCAGCCCACTGCCACTACAACGGCGCCATCGGCACTGGCGACGCCCCCGCCCGGCGAAGTATCAGGCGGAGTATCCGGCAATGCCAAAGTTCCTGGCGCCCCTTCCGCCGTCTCGCCTTCTCAGACGACGGGTTCGGCGGCAGGAGGACCCGCCAAGCCTGCCGCTCCCAGAACGTCTCAAGACCTGACTCCTGCGGTTCCCGCCGCGGTTCCCGGCGAATTCACGGTGGTCATTCAGGCCCACGAGGAATCCTGGATCTCGATCATCGCCGACGGCAGAACCGTCTCCTCCGAACTTTTGCCCGCCGGCGGGGAGCGCGCCGTGCACGGCCGCAAGGAAATCATCGTCAAAGCCGGAAACGTCGGCGGCGTCGACTTTCAATTCAACGGACAGAAGCTCAAGGTCGGGGGAGAATCCGGGGAGGTCAAGACGGTTACTTTTGGCCCCCGAGGAATCCTGCCGAATGCCCCGGCGGCACCCTCGACGCCTTAAGTTTGTCTCTTTCTTTTCTTCCGTTTAGCTCTCGCATGCGCCATTCAATTCCCACTGGCTCCCACTCAATGTCAGATCGCTAGCGCCCTGCCCTATTCCGTTGCGTTTCCGAGGCAATCTCTGGTACCGTTTCTAGGAAGATTTAGCCAAACCCCGGTCAAGAGCCTCAGGCTCCATAAGCCTCCCTTATCGGACGTAAAGGCTCGAAGTCACCTTTGAGGAGATACCAGCTTGCCAGCAACCAATCGTTTTCTGTTTACCTCGGAGTCTGTAACCGAGGGACATCCGGACAAGATCGCCGACCAGATTTCCGATGCCATTCTCGACGCCTGCCTTCGTGAAGATCCGACCAGCCGCGTCGCCTGTGAAACCCTGACCTGCACCGGCCTGGTCGTGATCGCCGGCGAGATCACCACCAAGGCTTATGTTGATTTTCAAAATCTCGTCCGCGGCGTGGTGCAATCGATCGGCTACGACAACGCCGTCTACGGCTTCGACTCGAACACTTGCGCCGTAATTTCCAGCATCAACAAGCAGTCCGGCGATATCGCCATGGGAGTCGACACCGGCGGCGCCGGCGATCAGGGAATGATGTTCGGCTTCGCCTGCAACGAGACGCCCGAACTGATGCCCCTTCCGATTTCACTCGCCCACAAGCTCTGCCAGAAACTTTCTGAAGTTCGCAAGAATGGCACCTGCCCCTACCTGCGGCCCGATGGAAAATCGCAGGTTACGGTCGAATACAGCGCGCCGGGCAAAGTGAAGCGCGTCGATGCTGTAGTCGTCTCCACCCAGCATTCCGAGGCGGTCGGCAACGACGAACTGCGCGCCGACATTTTGAAGCACGTCATCCAGGCCGTGGTTCCGGCCAACCTGCTCGACGAAGATACCAAGTACCACATCAATCCCACCGGGCGCTTCGTTATTGGCGGCCCCATGGGCGATTCCGGTCTGACCGGACGCAAGATCATCGTCGACACCTACGGCGGCATGGGGCGGCACGGCGGCGGCGCCTTCAGCGGCAAGGATCCGACGAAGGTCGATCGTTCGGCGGCGTACATGGCGCGCTACATCGCCAAGAACATCGTGGCTGCGGGACTGGCGGATCGCTGCGAAGTGCAACTCGCCTATGCCATCGGAGTGGCGGACCCCGTCAGCGTCCTGGTGGACACTTTCGGAACCGAGAAGATCGATGCCCATCTGATTCCGGGTCTGGTGCGGGCAAACTTCAAGCTCAAGCCGCGCGAGATCATCGAGACGCTCAACTTGCGCCGTCCGATTTACCGCAAGACCGCGGCCTATGGACACTTCGGCCGCAGCGATCCCGATTTCACCTGGGAAAGGACCGACAAGGCAGCGAAACTGGCCGCGGACGCCGGCCTAAAGAAACATGAGCCAGTTGGAGTGAGAAAATAGAGTCAAAAGTCAGAAGTCAAATTGCAGAAGTAAATCCAAGCAATTTGGCTTCAACTTTTGACCCTGACTACACAAGCCAAACATCGTACGCGAATCTGAAATCGCGGAGGTTTCACTTCTTCAATTTGACTTTTCACTTTTGACTTTGAGGCACCGGGGATTAGGAGAGAAATGGCTACAACATCAATCAGCAGCGACGTAAAAGGATTTGAACTGGCCGATCTGGGCAAGAAGCGCATCGAGTGGGCGAACCAATCGATGAAGGTGCTGCAGATCATCCGCAAGGAATTCATCAAGAACCAGCCGCTCAAAGGCATCCGCGTTTCGGCCTGCCTGCACGTGACGGCTGAGACCGCAAATTTAATGATCGCGCTGCGCGACGGCGGCGCGGACGTGACGCTGTGCGCTTCGAACCCACTCTCAACCCAGGATGATGTGGCCGCCAGCCTGGTGCGCGACTACAACGTTCCCGTCTTCGCCATCAAGGGCGAGGACAACGACTCCTACTATTCGCACATCATGGCAGCGGTCGATCACAGGCCGCAGATCACCATGGATGACGGCGCCGACCTGGTCTCCGTGCTGCATACCAAGCGCACGGCGGAACTGGCGAATGTGATTGGCGGAACCGAGGAAACGACGACCGGCGTGATTCGCTTGCGCGCCATGGCCAAAGAAGGCGTGCTGCGCTATCCGATCGTGGCCGTCAACGATGCCGATACCAAGCATCTTTTCGATAACCGTTACGGTACAGGACAATCGACCATCGACGGCATTATCCGCGCGACAAATTTCCTACTTGCGGGCTCGAAGTTCGTGGTCGCCGGCTACGGCTGGTGCGGCCGCGGCCTGGCTTCGCGCGCACGCGGCACGGGAGCGGAAGTCATTGTCACCGAAGTCGATCCGACCAAGGCGCTCGAAGCGGTCATGGACGGATTCCGCGTGATGAGCATGGAAGAAGCGGCTAAGCTCGGCGACGTTTTCTGTACCGTCACCGGCAACAAGAACGTGCTCGCCAAGCAGCATTTCGAACTCATGAAAGACGGCGCCATCATTTCGAACTCGGGACACTTCAACGTCGAAATCGACATCCCGGCGCTGGAGAAGATGTCGTCTTCGAAGCGCACCACGCGCACCTTCGTCGAGGAGTACTCGCTGAAAGACGGCCGCCGCATTAACCTGCTCGGGGAAGGCCGCCTGATCAACCTGGCTGCTGCCGAGGGTCACCCGGCCTCGGTGATGGATATGAGTTTCGCCGACCAGGCGCTTTCCTTGGAGTACATGGTGAAGAACTACGCTTCGCTGGAAAAGAAGGTGTACACGGTTCCGGCGGAACTCGACAAGCGGGTGGCCAAGCTGAAGCTGGAATCGCTCGGCATCAAGATCGACCGCCTAACCTCGGAGCAGGAAGAATACCTGGCGAGCTGGAACGAAGGGACGTAGAGGCAGTGAGATCAATGGCCAGTTTTCGCGGGGCGGGCCGAGTGCCTGCCCTTTGCTTTTGGTGAGTTTCTTGCGGGAGAGTTTCTTACCCACCCTTCGACTCCGCTCAGGGCAGGCTACGACACGGAGGCACAAAGAAAATCGTAGATCGCAGATCGTAGTTAGTGCGGAGGGTGGGGGTGCCCGCCCTGCTGCTCGTTGTGTTGACCACAATTGACAGCCGCATTCTGATAGGAGATACTATCGACCTTCCCCAAAACTAATCACTGCCGTTGCGCAGCAGGTTTGCGCCGGTGTTCTCTCCGACCGCACGAATGAGGTGGGGCTGTTTGCTGCTACCTTACTTCGACGAGGTTAGGGCTAGAAGACTCACGCTGATGGCTAATCGGCAGCAATCGCAAACCCGTGCGATCCGCAACGAGGAGACTTTGTGGACCCACGGGTGCGCCGTTTGACCTCCCATCTTCTCGCGAACAGCGAAAAGCACGTTTGCCTCCGAGACATGGCCCGATGGGTAAATCTGTCTAATTCTCGACTGGCTCACCTTTTCCGGCGGGACGCAGGCATTTCTGCGATGAGATTTCTGAAGACGGTGCGGTTGCATCGGGCACGTCAATTGCTCGAGACAACGTTTCTTTCTGTCAAACAGGTAATGGCCCAAGTGGGATTCAATGATCCCAGCCACTTCGTGAGGGAATTCGAAGAAATGTTTGGAGAAAGCCCGAAGAAGTATCGCAAACGTCATGCGCAGCACCCGCCGGAACGGCCAACAAATAGCAGGAATGGCCAATAACATGAAATTGCAATCGCGTCGCGCATTTGTCAGACTCCACACACCATTGAAGTAGAGCGTTCGAAGTTCTGCTAGTGGCTTCCCCTCTTGTGTAGCAAAGGGCTGCATCTTCTACCACCGGACCCAACGATGACACATGCTTGAAAGCGTCACGCTTTTACGGGTGAAAACGGCCATCAGGCTGCCGGTGCTAGACATCCCTTTCAAACAATTCGGTCACAGTTCACGAGATAACAAAATGTTACGGAGGATTATATGAGCGTTGAAGTTGACTTTAACGAGTGGGGGGTACAATGGCTAAATCCGGGTCAAGATTCATGGTGGTGGTACACCTGGATTTTTGACGGCGACCATTGGTCCCGCATGAGCGCAGTTCCGACATCGTATTCACCGGCTGGTTCGAGCGTCCAGACTGTGGAGGAGTGGGCCACGGGGGGAACTCTGCATGTGCACTGGAGAAATAACGGGACGACACCAGTGTTCTGGAGACCAACGGTGATCGTTGCACCCAGCCGGTACTAACCTACAGTAACACGAAGGCAGTAAGTAAGGAGGAAAAACATGAGGATTCAAGTGGTATATGACAAGAATGGCGTCATCATTGGTGGAGGCGTAGGTGTTTCCGAACCCGCCCATGATTTTCGCGCCCCTCGATCTGGGCCCACGAGTGGTGAGGGCCAGCACACCGGCGAATTCGAGGTCCCGGCAGAGTATTCACAGTTGTCATTTCATGACCTGGTCGAACGGGTTCGTGTTGACGTTAAGGGCAAAGAACACAGGCTTGTCGCCAAGGTGGCCTGACGAGCAGTCAAGCGTGTAGTAGTCTCGCCGGCGCATGAGGCGCCCCGCCTAAGTTTCGCTTGGGCGGGGTTTTTCGCTGGGCCCGGCAGCAGATTTGGCGGTCGAGATTCGCGAATACTATATTCCAGACCTCAGCCAGTGAAGAAATCACGATCCACACCAGAAAGAGTTCGAGAAACTGCTTCGGGATTTGCGGATGGAGAAGGCAGAGGCGGCAGGTTAGCTGACCTAATCGGCTAAAGCCGCTGATTAAAGAGGCAGGAAGAGCACCTGGCAAGCTGGAACGAAGGGACGTAGAGGCAGGTCTCAGTTCTCGATTACCCCGGGCGGCGCCAGCCGCCCTTTTTCTTGCCTGCTTCTTGGAGAACGTAGGGTGGCACTGCGGAGTAGTCATTTTACAGGTCGATTACAGGGTGAAACTCCGGCGATTCCACGCCAAGCAAGAAATACGCTTCGTCCATCGTACGAACCACCTGCAACTCCGGGCGAGTTTTTTCGCCGAGTATCTGAAACATGCGCGCCAGTCCGTAAATGAAAATTTGCGGAATCACTAAGACACGCATGTATCCGGCCGGGAATGCGGGCGGTGCAGCCGCCACTTGCCTTATAGCGTCGCCGGAAACTTCAAAGTCCGTCACCCCCGAAAGGTCAAGGATGCCGCGACACGGCGGATGGGACGCCATATACTTCGTCGCCGTCGCGTAGAGATCCAACAGAATCACGCCTGTCATTGGGCCTTTTATAGTCCCACGCAGGATGTTGTTCTTGGCGTCGAAATCCACCTCAATGTTCACAGTGAGCCCCGCCACAACATCTTACCAGCCATTTCAGACGTGCCCTCGTTTGTAGTCCGGGGGCGTTCTGCCGCGAGCGTCGCTCAAGCTTTCCACCGCCTCGCCGATGAATCCGCACGAGGGGATTCCCGTGACCGTTTCGAATTCCAAGGTGTTGCTGGTCGAGGACAGCAAGTTTCTCCGGATGGCGAATGAGCATGCTTTGTCCAGAGCGGGTTACTTGGTCTCGACCGCCTGCGATGGCGAAGAAGCATTGCAGGTCGCCAAGGACAAACTGCCCGACATCATCCTGCTCGATATGATGCTTCCCAAGATCAGCGGTCCGGAAGTCCTGAGAGCGCTCAAAGCAAATCCCGCCACCAAGAACATTCCGGTCGTCGTGCTGACCAGTTTGTCGCAAAAGAATGAGGAAAAACTCATTCATGAAGGCGCGATCGCGTACTTCGAGAAGTCCACGCTCGAACTCGACAAGAGTTCCGATCGCTTGGCGGCCACGGTAGCGACGGTGCTGCGCCGCGTCAATCACCAAAAGGACGTGGATCACCGCTTGCAGGAAATAGCCGCCAAAAAGTCCGCTCGTCGCTGACGGCCGAACCGAAGGCCAGGCTGCCGCATCCCTGAGAAATCCCCCTTGGCGATAAAATGGAGTGCATGTATCACTACAATCCATCGACCGCCCTGGACGAATTAACCGAAGACGCTACGCTTCCCAATCCCGTCCATGTGCGCGACATGATCCTGCGGCAGAGGCTCACCGCCGACCAGTCGCTCGAACTGAACCGGATCTTCGTCGAATACCAGAAAGCTTTCGGCGAAGCGCAGAAGCTGGGCAAGAAAATTCTGCAGCGGCTGGCGGCGTAATCCTGCCGCCCTCTCGCCGCCTCATCTCGGAGCCCCCTGGCTCTGGCGGAGGAGTTGGGCCTTGACCGGGGCAGGAAGATGCGAACTGGCGAGCACATCCTGCAACAACGGGGCAGGGATTTCGCAGCTGAACTCCAGGGCGCGGGCCAGCGGGAGATGCCGGGTTCGCAACAGCGCTGCCCGGATTTCTCTGCGGCGAGACCACTTCGCGTGCCGCGCAACCGCGTGCACCAGGGCCACGCTGGCGGCGGGACCGAGCACAGATTTGATCACCAGGGCTTCGGTGAGGCGCGGGTTTTCGAGCGCCGTCTGCATGACTCGCGTTTCGCGAGGCACGGTTTCGGCAACGGCGGTCTTGCCATCACCAATATCTACATCCAGCAGGAGCGCAGCAGCCACTCTACCTGAAGCACGGCGGGCCAGCGTTAGACGTTCGCCGAGGGTGACAGTCTTGAGGCGTGAGATGAGGACATTGTCGACGGCAACCTTCACGTCGGCGGGGACGCGGGACGAGAGTGTAACCTTCATCAGATCGAAAGTGTAGAACTGGCGCGCCAGGGGCACGGACACATGGCGCGGTGTGTGCGGATGACTGACGAGTGCGATCTTCACCTTGCGGCTCTTGAGCGCGTTGGCGTTCTTGGCGAGTTGCTCGAGGACTTCCGCGGGCAAGTCGGCGCGCTTGAGAAGGGCCAGCGCCAAATCCTCGTTCAAAGCGGGATCCGCGGCGGTGCGAGACAGATTCGCGGACGCGACCGTGGCCGGAAGTGGGTTTGCGGCGGAGGGCGGAACGCTTTCGCGTTCGAGGATGTCGTCTTCGGGCATTTTGTTGCCGGACGTCACGCGTCTCAGCCTGGGCCAGACAGCGCAAGCCCCATCTCTACATTCGTTTTGCTCTGGCTAGCGCGCCTTCGACCGGATCGGCTAACTCCTGACGCACGTCGATGCCAGGAAAACTCGCCTGCAGGGTATTGTAGAAAACCTGACGCACAATTGGCGATTGACGAAAGACACTGCCCGTCGTTGCTACGGGAGGTATGGCCACGGGGAGCATGTCCCTTAGGGCCATGCCCGCAGGAAGATGAGGCGCGAGGCGGTGGATCACGATGGCGGCGAGGTGAGCCAAGTTGGCTCCGGCATCGGCCAGGAGGTCCCGCGCAATGGGTTCGGCCTCGTCGGCCGCGCGAAGGACGATGGGAAACAGACGCGGGAAGTCGGGCGGCGGAGTGGAGTTGGCTTGTTGAACCAGGTCGTCGATGGTGGTGAGTTTCCAGGCGTGGAGAACCATGGCGGTGAGCTTCGTGTCGAGGCCCTGATCGCGGGCGTGAAGAATCGCAGAGACGGCGTGGCGGCCGATCCAGTGGCCGGAGCCCTCATCCGAGACGGCAAATCCCCAGCCTCCGGCGCGCGCCGTGTGACCGTCAACGTCGCGGCCGTAGACGATGGAGCCGGTGCCCGCGATCGCGATCACGCCCGGGCCCGCACCGAAAGCCGCTTCGAGAGCGATGACGGTATCGCCGACGACTTCGATTTTCGTCTTAGCAATCTCGGGAGCTAGTTCCGCGAGGATGTTGCGTATCTTCGCGGCCATCTCGGGCCTGGCGGCGCCGGCGGCACCGATACAGATGGCGCGAATCTGACCGGGAGAAACTTGTGCCGAGAAGCAGACCTGGTGGACGGCGGTGTGCAGCGCTTCCCTGGCCTGTGCCTCACCGGTGCGAACGATGTTGCAGCCGCCGGTCATTGCCTTCGCCAGTATCGTCGTTTCATCGGCAAGAAGGCAGCGGGTTTTGGTACCACCGGCGTCGATTCCGAGATAGTAGGGCATCGCGCTAGTTCTAACACAGGTTCAGCAGCGGGTTCGAAGCGCGGAACATGCTTGTACAATGCAGCGAACCGGAACTCGTGGAGGAACGGGCGTCTCGCGGGTCCAGTCGGGCGGGGACGCCCGGCTCTCCACAGGCTTATTGAGATAAGTCCTGGCCACTGGAGACGCGGCTAGCCGCGTCTCTACACGAGAAATGGAAGGATCGCTCGTTTGGGATTGAATCGGATCGACCTGCTGATCATCAGCGCTTACCTGGCAGGCATCACGCTGTTCGGGCTACGGTTCCGCAAGCGCCAGCGGACCATGCGCGACTATTTTCTTGCCGACCGCGACATTCCCTGGTGGGCGATCGCGCTGTCGATTGTGGCCGCCGAAACCAGCACGCTGACCATTATCAGTATTCCCGGCCTCGCCTACGATTCGAATCTTACTTTTCTGCAACTGGTGATGGGATATCTGGTCGGGCGCGTCGTGATTAGCTTTGTCCTGCTGCCGCAGTATTTTCGCGGCGAACTCTACACGGCCTATCAATTGATCGAACGGCGGTTTGGTCCAGAGCTGCGCACCGTGACAGCGGCCTTGTTCCTGCTGACGCGGGCAGCGGCAGAAGGCGTGCGGGTGTACGCCGTGTCGATCGTGGTGTCGATTGCGCTGGGCACGGGCGAGGTCGCCTCGATCGCAATCATCACGCTGCTGACTTTGATCTACACGTTTGAGGGCGGGCTGGCGGCGGTGATCTGGACCGATGTGGTGCAGACCTTCATCTATGTGGGCGGAACGCTGGTGGGCCTGGTGACCATCCTGCATCTCGTGCCCGGCGGTTGGGGATCAGTCGCGACGATTGCCGGGGCACTGCATAAGTTCCAGGTGTTCGATCTTCACTTCTTCAATACCGCGGCCCCGGCGCATTGGCCGTACTTGAATTTCGCAAAACCTTACACCCTGTGGGCGGGGATCATCGGTGGCGCGTTCTTAACGACAGCCAGCCATGGCACCGACCAACTCATCGTGCAGAGATTGCTGGCGGCGCGGAATCAGCGGCAGTCGGTGCTGGCATTGCTGTCGAGCGGCGTCGCGGTCTTTTTTCAGTTTGGGTTGTTTCTTTTTGTGGGCGTGATGCTGTTCGCGTACTACCGGGTTCCGTCGGCTGAGTTTGGAAGGGCCGACAGGATCTATCCAACGTTCATCGTGAGCCGGATGCCGCATGGAATCGCGGGACTGCTGATCGCTGCCATTCTGGCGGCGGCCATGTCGAACCTGAGCGCGGCGCTCAATTCGCTCGCATCGAGTTCGATTGTGGATTTCTATCTTCGTTTTGGTGCGGGCGGTCGTTCTGGATCTCATCCGAAGTTGAGCGAAGCGGGACGGCTGCGGCTGGCACGGCTAGCGACCGCCGGGTGGGCGCTGGTGCTGTTCGCGCTCGCGGTGCTGGCGTTGCATCGCGTGGGACGCGTGGTGGAAGTCGGGCTGCAAATCGCGTCGGTCGCCTATGGAGCGTTGCTCGGTGTGTTTTTGCTGGGAGTACTGACCAAGCGCGCGAATCAGAGTGGAGCAATCGTCGGCATGATTTGCGGATTCGCGACGGAATTGTATCTGTGGGGATGGTCGCAGGTCGCTTTCACCTGGTGGGTCGCGATCGGGACGTGCGTGACGTTTGCCGTGGGATATGCGGCTAGCACCTTGCTGAGGGATGAATTAAAAGCTTGAACCGCCGAGATCGCCGAGCGCGCTGAGAGAAACTGGCTCAAAGTATGAACATGCAAACATCAGACAATCATTCCCGCCCGGAACTGGCGCGCGATCTTGGGTTGTCGCACGCCGGCGCCGTGGTGGTGGGGACGATCATCGGGAGCGGAATTTTTCTGGTTCCGACTGAGATGATGCAGGCGGTGGGGTCGGCCCGACTGGTCTATCTGGCCTGGATGGTCGGGGGACTGCTTTCGTTCTTCGGCGCGCTGACGTACGCCGAACTGGGCGCGATGAAGCCTCAGGCAGGCGGCGAGTATGTGTATGTGCGCGACGCCTACGGGCCGCTGGCCAGTTTCTTGTATTCATGGACTTGGTTTCTGATCGCCAAGCCCGCCTCGATTGCGACGGTCACCACCGGCCTGGTGCGAATCCTCGAAACCTTCTCCGTCTTTTCTTTTTTCTCGCACGCCTGCTTTTCGCATCCCTTCACCGTCACCTACGGGCAACTGGTGGCGATCGGGGCCGCGGTTCTGGTCTCCTGGCTGAACTACATCGGAGTGCGGCGGGCGGGAGATTTTCAGTTTCTGTTTACCCTGCTGAAGGTTGCCATCATCCTCGCAATTGTAGCGGTGGGCTTCTCCTATGGCCGGGGGACGTGGGCGAATTTCGCGACAGAATTTACTGGCGCCAAGGGCGGCGTGGCTGGATTCTTCGCGGCCCTGGTGGCGGCGCTGTGGGCTTACGACGGCTGGAACGATCTGAACATGGTGGCGGGAGAGATCCGGAACCCGCAGCGTAACATTCCCTTAGCGCTGATTTGGGGCGTGGCGACGGTCGGAGTGCTCTACATCCTGGTGAACGCGGCCGTCCAGTATGTGCTGCCGGCGGCGGCGGTGGCAGGGTCGGAGCGTCCTGCCTCGGACGCGGTGGCGCGGGTGCTGGGGGCCGCGGGCGCCAGCCTGGTGTCGGCGGGCATGGCGGTTTCGATGCTGGTAACTTTGAACGGCACCATCATGAGCGGAGCGCGCGTGCCGTTTGCGGCGGCCCGCGATGGCTATTTTTTCCAGGCGATTGCCGAGGTTCATCCACGCTTCCGCACGCCCTCGATGTCGATTGTTGTGCAGTGCGGCCTGTCCATCGTACTGCTGCTGCTGGGAGGCAGTTTCCGGCAATTCTTCTCGTTGGCGATCTTCGCTGAATGGCTGTTCTACATGATTGCAGGCAGCACAGTGTTCGTTTTCCGCCAGCGCGAGCCTCAGGCCGAGCGGCCTTATCGCGTGTGGGGATATCCGGTGGTTCCGGCCTTGTTTGTGCTGGCATCGGCGGCCCTTCTCTACTACACGTTCACAGACAATCTGAAGAGTTCCGCCGGCGGATGCCTGGCGATTCTGGCGGGCATTCCGGTGTTCTACTTCTTTGCGCGACGGCGGGCGGCGGCACGGAAGTAACCGGCCGTAAGGCCAATCCCAAAGGCCATTACCAAAGGACACGCGCAGCCGACACGTTTACCCCCTGCCCAATCTCCCCTAAGGTGAAGGTTCCAGCCCTGAGCGCACTCCCCAGCTTGGGCGGCCCACTTTTGGAGTGATGGATGCCTACGTACGACCGCGGTTTTCGACTTGGCCTGCTGCCGGAAAAGAAGTGGAACTGGCGGACCTTTGCAGCGAGCTACGGGATTCTGACGGGCTTGATTTTGCTGCTGATCGTCATCGGGATCATGACGTCCGATACGCTGATTCCGATGGTGAATTATCACGTCACGGAACTGGTCCCGCTGCCTGCGCTGCGGCCGGAACCGCTGCCCAAGCCGAAGCCACTGCCGGTGCACGCGAAGCTGCTGCCGCCGGAGCCGATGTTTCAGGCACCGAAGCTGATCGTGCCAAAAGAGCTCCGCGCGTCCAAACCGCAGCCCCAGGAAATTGAGCCACCCAAGGTGGTCATGAATAACTTCGCGCCCGCGGTGTTAAAGCAGACCAGCGGAGCGCGTCCAGTGCTGATTCATACCGGGGACTTCCAGGGAAGTTCGGTGGCGCCGACCGTCAATGCGCCGATTGAGAAGGTGCAGACGGGCGGGTTTGGCGATCCGAATGGACTGAAGCCGAGCGCCAACAGCAAGCCGAACGGCAAGCTGATCGCGTCCGTCGCCGGCGGGTTTGACATGCCGGTGGGACCGGGACAAGGCAACGGGTCGGGCGGTGCGAAGGGCATTAAGGGAACGGTGGCCAGCGCTGATTTTGGCAATGGCGTGGCTACTGGAGGACAAGGAGACGGGCGCAGGAGTGGCCGCGGCAGCGCGGGAGTGCAGGCGTCGGGCTTTGGTTCGCAGGAAATCGCGCAGAACACGCCGCACGTTCAGCGGGTGGACAGCGGTCCACCGGCGACGCTGGTCGAGATCACTTACAAGCCGAACCCGGCCTATACGGAGGAGGCAAGAAGTCTTAAACTAGAGGGCGAAGTTCTGCTGGAAGTGGAGTTTATGGCGAATGGACAGTTACATGTGAATCGCGTCGTCCGGGGTTTGGGGCATGGACTCGATGAAACCGCCATAGCCGCTGCCAACAGGATGCGCTTCAAGCCAGCCTCGCGAAACGGGCAGCCCCTGAATTCGACGGCGATCGTGCACGTGGTATTTCAACTGGCGTATTGAAACTTTGGAGATGAGAGTTATGCGGAAGGTTATGCGCAACATCAATTGGTTGGTTTTGGCCCTGCTGGCGATGACGATCACGGCAGCGGCCCAACAACCGGCGTCCGCGCCGCAGAACCCGCAGGCGGCTTCGGCGACACAGACGGGGCAAACGCAGTCTGGCCCAGCGCAGACCAACCTGGCGCCGCCGGCCACCCTGGCCCAGGTCGTGGATCGCGTGATCGCGCGGGAGCAAGACCTGATCAAGTTTTTGTCGGCGCGCACTCCCATCGTAGAGACTTATCTGCAGGACCTGAAGCAGGATCCGCAACTGGGGCCGATTCCGCAGGACGATCATTACTTTCTGGGACGCATGGACTTGAGCGACTCGATCGACCGAAATGACTACCTTGAGGGCAAGGGCAAAGATAAAGACGAGGGCATGGAGAAACGCCTTCTGGGCGGTTTGACGAACAAGTTCAAGTTCCAGTACCAGCCGCTGGGCTTTTCCTGGATGATCTTCGCCGACCGCAACGACTTTGACCGGCAGCACTATGATTTCCGCTATGCGCGGCGCGAGTTTCTGGGCGACGTACGTTGCCTGGTATTCGATCTGACGCCGAAAAAAGACGCCGGGCACGGGCGCTTTCTCGGCCGCATCTGGGTTGAGGATCAGGACTTCAACATTGTGCGGCTGAACGGCACTTATGCGCGTCCCACCAGGAACAGTTATTACTTCCACATGGACAGCTGGCGGTTGAATTTGATTCCGGGTTATTGGGTGCCGGCATACATCTACAGCGAGGAAGGCGACTTTACCGCAGGAGCTAAGAACAAGATCGCTTTCAAAGCGCAGACTCGCATGTGGGGATATAACCTGAAGACGGGAACACCCAACGACGAACTTACGAATATCCGGGTGGACAGCGTAAAGGACGACACGCCAACCGCGCAGGATGCTTCGCCGCTGGCCGCCGAGCGCCAATGGCAGCAGCAGGCGGAAGACAACGTGATCGAACGGCTGGAACGCTCGGGGCTGCTGGCGCCGGAAGGCGATGTGGACAAGATTCTGCAAACCGTGGTCAACAACATCGAGATCACCAATAACATCGAATTGCCGCGGCCAGTTCGAACGCGGGTGCTGACGACTTCTCCGCTGGAAACTTTCAGCGTCGGTAACACGATTGTCGTAAGCCGCGGGCTGATCGATGTGCTTCCCGACGAGGGCAGCCTGGCCATGGTGCTCGCGCACGAACTCGCGCACATTGTTCTGGGACATAATCTGGGCAGCCAGTACGCATTCAATGACCGCATGTTGTTCTCGGACGAGGCGACTTATAAGAACCTCGGGTTCAAGCACATTCCCGAAGAGGAAGCGGCCGCCGACAAGAAAGCCATTGAGATGCTGAAGGCCTCACCCTACGCGCAGAAGTTGGATTCGGCCGGGCTGTTCATCAAGGCTCTGCAGGCGCGCGCTCCACAATTGAGCGCTCTGCTGCAAGCGCACCTCGGCAACAACATCACGGAGAACGGCACCGTGACGCGCATGGCGCAACTGGCCAACTCGGCTCCGGCGCTCGATTGGAACAAACTGGACCAGATCGCCGCCTTGCCGCTCGGTGGACGCGTCAAACTGAACCCGTGGGACGACAAAGTGGAGATCGTGAAGGCGCAACCCGTCGCGATCACTTCGGCTCGCGACAAGATGCCCTTCGAGGTGACGCCGTTCTTCCCACGGCTTACGCGGTACACCACGGCGAGCGTGCCTGCTCCTTCCACGCCGGCAACGCCAACGAACGTGCCCGCCACCGCTGATGCCAACCCAACGCCGGCCAACTGAGCCGGTTCCCAAAGTTGATCGAAGCGCAGGCCGGGACCGGAAGAAATTCCGGGCTCCCGGCCTGTGTCTTTAGAAGTGTTTTTTCAGGTCGGCGAAACGATTTACTACCAGCAGTCGCTGCGACTCTGGGGCGGCGGCCACTTCCTCATGCTCGAGAATCCAAGTGTTGTCATGGGGTATGAAGACGGCGTGCAAACCCGCGGCCAGGGCCGGGTTGATGTCAGACTTCGGGCTATTGCCGACCATCCAACTGGTGTCCGCCGCGAGGGCGTATTTGGCAATGGCGGAGCGGTAGGTCGATTCATCCTTCTCGGCCACGATTTCGATGGCGGCGAAATATTCTTTCAATCCCGAGCGCTCGACCTTTCCGGATTGCTCGGCGGGATTTCCTTTGGTCAGCATGATCAGATGGTGGCGCTCGCCGAGATATTGCAGGGTCTCCGGCACGCCAGGGAGCACTTCGATGGGATGATCGGCGATCTGGTGGGCGAAGCTGCGGATGCGCTCGTGCAATTCAGGCGTGACCGGATCGACGGAAAGCTTCTCAAAAGTTTCCACCAGCGAATGCGCGAAGCTGTGCAGGCCGTAGCCGTGCTTGACGATGGATTCCCGCTCTACGTCGTTGAGCACCAACCGAACCATTTCGGGCGAATGCTCGCGATGGTCGAGGAACGAAATGAACTTCGCGATCGCCCGTTCGAAATAAATATTGTTTTCCCAGAGCGTGTCATCGGCATCGATGAGCAAAGTCTGGGCGCCATTCTCCCCACGCATGCATTCATGATAACGGCTCCGGGGCGGAATCGAGGCTTTGGTAAACTGATATTCGTATGAAGAAATTCGGTTGGACGCATCATGGGCCTGTTTTGTTTCTTATTCTCCTGTTATCAACCTTCGGCACGGCGCAGCAGAAGAAATCCCGGGCGATGGCCGGCTCGGCCGCGAAGGGGGGCGCGCCCGCGGATTTGAAGGTCGCGGCTGACCTGCCGCAGCGGCTGGCGAAATTCCAGCACGTCCGAATGCCGTTCCAGACGGCGGGGTTGAGCACTCGCGAGCAGCAACTGGTTCGCAAGCTCGTGGAGGCCTGCGGCTACCTGGAGAGTATCTACTGGCGGCAGAGCGATGCCGAGGGCCTGACGCTGTACCAGTCGCTCGGCTCGAGCCGGAATCGGCGCGACATTGAATTGCGAACCTACCTGCGGATTAACGCTTCACGCTTCGATTTTATTGACCAGAACATGCCGTTTGCGGGGATCGAACCTGCGCCGCCGGGGCGAGGGTTCTATCCTGCGAACTTGACGCGCGATCAGATAGAGCAATACGTCAAAGAGCATCCCGAGCAGAAGGCGGCGATCTACAACCAGTTCACGATTGTGCGCTGGAATGAGGGAAAGCTGGAGGCCGTCCCTTATCACATCGCGTTCCGCGCTTTTCTGGAACCGGCGGCCAACGCTTTGCAGGCAGCGGCCAAACTCAGCGATGATGCGGCTTTCGCGAAGTTTCTCGAGCTGCGAGCCGATGCCCTGCTCAGTGACGATTATTTTCCCAGCGACCTGGCATGGCTCGATTTGAAGAATCCGAAATTCGACATCATCTTTGCGCCCTATGAAACTTATCTGGACGGACTGCTGGGGGTGAAAGGGTCGTATGGCGCGGCGGTGATGGTACGCAACGAGCGCGAGAGCAAGAAACTGGAGCTGTTCCAGAAATACGTGCCGCAGATTCAGGATGCCCTGCCGCTAGCGCCGGAAGATCGACCGTCTAAACAGGGCCTGGAGACCCCGATGGAAGTGATGGACACTCCCTTCCGAGCGGGGGACCTGACGCACGGCTACCAGGCGGTGGCCGACAACTTGCCGAACGATCCGCGGGTGCATGAGCAAAAGGGCAGCAAGAAACTTTTCTTCAAGAATTTCATGGACGCGCGGGTGAACTACGTTATCTTGCCGGTCGCGCGCAAGCTGATGGAGCCAAAGCAGGCGGCGAAAGTTTCGGGCGAGGGCTATCTGCTGGGCACGATTATGCACGAGATCAGTCACGGGCTCGGTCCAGCGTTCTCGCGAACTGCGGCGGGGAAGGCTAGTATTCGGGAAGCGATTGGTCCGGGCTTCAGCGGCCTGGAAGAAGCGAAGGCCGATGCGACCGGGATGTTCGGCTTGAAATGGCTGGTGGATCACGACGTGCTTCCCAAAGAAAAGCTGGAGGAGTATTACGCGTCGTATGCGGGCGAACTGTTTCGCACCGTACGCTTCGGAACAGCCGAGGCGCACGGCCAAGCCGAGATGATGGAGTTCAACTATCTCTCGGAGCGCGGCGCGATCCGGCACAATGCCAACGGGCGATATGCCATCGACTACGAGAAAATGCCGGGCGCGTTGGCCGATCTGACTAAGGAACTGCTGGAAATCGAAGCCACGGGAGACCGCTCACGTGCGGAAAATTGGTTCAAGAAGTACGACACGATGCCGGAGGAACTGAAAGCGTCACTCAAGGCTGTCGCGAATGTTCCGGTAGACATTGATCCGGTGTACGCGTTTCCGGAGAGGGTGAGGTAGGGAGCTGCGAGCTACGAGCTATTTGACGATCATCTGGCTGCACGGCCTCTCTCTAATCACGAACCAATTTTTCCATAGCTATTTTGGCGGGCGAACAGCAAGACAAACCGCGCTTCAGTGCCAGTAAATGGAATGTAGATGAAGAACTGGTCGTTGCGCATCGTGTACTTTTGCAACACGTCAACCTTCTCGCCCGAGAAGAATCGGGTTAGGTAGTCGCAATCCAGACTCTTCGTGCATTTGAAATAGGCCGGAGTATAGACCTCATTTTGTCGATCCCAGCCGAAATTCTGAATTCTGTAAAAGGCTAGCTTATTCGCAAACCTGCCGGAGTAGATAACGGTCAGTTCGGGCAAGTCACTGCGCTGATCCTGGAGAAAGCTTTGGATCTCAATAATCCGCTTGTAGTCTTGGCCTTTGCCTGAAGCCAATAATCGGCCGGTCTCCTCCAGGATGCTGTTGTTGGCCCTGAGCACATCGTCAGCTTGTGCGCGGACAACACCCAAGTATCTTTCCTTGGACAAGTATGTGCCGACGAAAATGAGACATACCAACGCCGTGGCAACTGCGAAGAATGTGACACTCCATTTTCTCAATACACCGCTGCTTGGGTTGATCTTGAGTTCACTGATCTTCGCGTCGGCAATCAGGCTGACATTGGTCGCAACATTCAAAAGGACCAGAACGGCCGCTACGCCTATTAAGCCAGCAAATACCGCAGTCAGAAACGATGTTGTGGTTTCCCTAAAAGGATTGATCTGCAGTCCTACACAAACGACCAACACGAGAATGCCCAGCAAGAAAAGCGCTGTCACCAGCGTCAGCAGAGACAGAGTTGTCTTGGCAATGTGAGCTTTGGTCTCCAGTTGCATATGCGTCTGATCCTCCTTTGAGGAATCAGACGCCATTGTAGCGCGCAAGATAGGATTTGCTTTCTCGAAGCTCGCAGCCCGTAACTCGAAGCGCTCCTACACCCACTCCACGCGCGGCGTCCGCGGGATAATTCCTGCCTTGTGGCCCATATCAAGCAGCCGCCGCACGGCTTCCCGGCCGTCATCTCCGTAGTCAAGCGTGCGCTCGTTGACGTACATGCCGACAAACTTGTCCGCGAGTTGTGTATCCAGGTCCCGGGCGAACTGCATGGCGTAGGCGAGCGCTTCTTCCCGATGATCGATGGCGTACTGGATGCTCTCGCGGAGCGCCTGCGTCACACTGGCCATCGTTTCCGGGCCGAGCGAGCGCCGGATGGCGTTTCCGCCGAGGGGCAGAGGCAGTCCGGTGACTTTCTGCCACCAGCGGCCGAGATCGACGACGCGGTGTAACCCCGATTTGTCGTATGTGAGCTGGCCTTCGTGGATAATGAGGCCGGCTTCATGTTTGCCTTCGAGAATCTGCGGGATGATTTGATCGAAGGGGACGACTTCCACTTCAATGCCGGGCGCGAACAGTTCAAGCGCCAGGTAGGCGGTGGTGAGTTTGCCGGGCACAGCGATTTTCTTCTGCTTGATTTCGTCTGGCGTGAAAGGCCGGGTTGAAACCAGCATGGGGCCGTAACCTTCGCCTACACTGCCGCCGCACGACATCAACGTGTACTTTTCCTGAATATAAGGGAAGGCGTGGAATGAGATCGCGGTTACGTCGTAGACACCTTCCTGCGCCTGGCGGTTCAGCGTCTCGATATCGCAAAGGGTGTGAGTGAACTTCAGTCCGGGCACGCGAACTTTATTTGTGGCCAGGCCGTAAAACATGAAGGCGTCGTCGGAGTCGGGGCTGTGGGCCACGGTGATTTCGCGAACGGGTGAAGATACTCTACTCATAAGATTCCGTAGTCCTGTTCTATAAATGGCGGCGCTAGTAAGGTCCCTGCAAGCTCGTTGGAGAAATCCCAACCTGGTCATCCGACATTGTCATCCTGAGCGAAGCGAAGGACCTGCTTTCTTCTTGGTGCACGAGACAGCCGGTCCTTCCCCTTCGGCTGCGCTCAGGGTCAGGATGACAACTCACTACGTAAAATGCTCCACCAAGAATGTCCCGTTCCGTTCAGCCTTGCGAAGAACGTTGGTGCCAGCGAGTGGCGACAGCGGTGGCCATCAGCACTTTGATAATTTCTGCGAAAATGAACCAATAGAGGCCATACCGGAGGGCCAGAGATACAGAGTGCGTGAGCACGGCGAGCCAACTGAGTCCGCCAGCGAAGAGGACGACCTCCGCAGCTACGGCTGACAGCGCAGCCCAGCCGAAACGGCGCGAGCCTCGGTCCGACCTCTGCTCGTAGATCCAGCCGGCGACGAAGGCTACGAGTGGATAGGCCATGAGGAAGCCGCCGGTCGGCCCGAGGATCTGGGCGATCCCTCCGCCCAGAATTGACGGGCTGAATACGGGCAGTCCGAACGCGCCTTCGACCAGGTAGAGCGAGAGCGCCGCGAAACCGCGACGCGAACCGAGGAGCAAGCCCACGGTGAGGACCCCGAAGTTTTGCAGCGTCAGCGGGACTGGCGTGAAGGGCAGCGGCACGGTCACACGCGCGCACAAAGCGACGAAGAGGCTGGCGGCAATTACGATGGCCGCTTGCTTCGCGTATTCCATCGACCGAGTCGGTTGGCCAAGAACATGGGAGACCACACGAGACATGGCGTTCCTTTCCTTGTGGCGGACATCGCGGGCGATCAAACTCCCGGCCGCGACGAGTGGTCGAGACCATCGAGTTCAGGTGGGTGCGCCGCCGAGCGCTTCATTTGCCGCCGGACCCGCATATAGAGGGTAAGCGCGACCGACACGACCACCGCGACACTGAGTCCCAGGACGAAGAACCACCAGAGCATCCGCACAACACATTTAGGATAGCAGATGGGCAGCGACCCGAATGTGCTGAGAGTCACTGACTGATGAGACGGGCTGGCTTTGGTCCGCGCTCAGCCCTTTTTCGCTGATTTGGCCAGCGCCTTGCGGCGATTCTCAACATTCTTCGAAACGCGCTCCAGTCGCTTGCGCGCCAGCTTCGATCCCGTGGCTACCTTTTCAATATTCGCAAACGCCTCGGGATTGTTCATCTTTTCCCGGAGTTCCTTCAGGAAGGGATGAATCTTGGCGAAGATGAAAAACATTTCGCCGCAAATTCCGGGCTGCAGGAAGAGCTCTTCGTTCACAGCGCCGCACAATACCAGCGACGCAGCCATATCCCAGTAGCCGCCAACCTGGCGCATCCAGGCGTTTTCCTGGCTGGGGAACGCGTTGGCGACTTTCAGGACGTCGTCGGCGCTCTGTGGCCAGAATTCCGCCGTAAACCAGTTTCTTGCCTTGCGCATCTCCGCTTCGCGGCGGAGGTCATAGAGCTGTAGAACTACCTGTGCGTCGTGCGTGGTCGCTTTTGCCATATCTTTCGCCTCACTTATGCTGTTTTCTTACGGCTTGTCATCCTGAGCGAAGCGAAGGACCTGCTGTCTCGCGCTCGGGAAAAGAGCAGATCCCTCGCTTCGCTCAGGGTGACAACTGAAAATTGATAGGGTCCTGAAACTTCCTACCAAGAGCTCGGCCTTTGTCAGGCTTTCGCGGCCCCGGCCGCTCCCTCTTCAAACGGTCGCTCGTAATCGCAATCCTTATTCAGACACGCGATCACGGTTCCGTCTTTCCGGATTCGTTCCACCAGATACTCATGTCCGCAATCCGGACATTTCTCGGCGACGGGCTTGGCCGCGGACGTGAACTTGCATTTCGGGTAATTTCCGCAGCCGTAAAAAGTGTTGCCCTTGCGCGCGCGCTTCTCGACGAGTTCGCCTTCTTTGCACTCCGGACACTTCACACCGATAAAGTTCTGCTTCACATATTTGCAGTCGGGATATCCGCTGCACGAAGTGAACTCGCCGTAACGGCCATGCCGCAGAATCAGGTTGCGTTTGCACAGTGGACACGTCTCGTCCAGCGGAATGTCGGGTACTTTCTTGCCCTGATCGAGCCGCCGCGTCGTCTTGCAATCGGGATAGCCGGTGCAGGCCATGAACTGGCCGAAGCGCCCGCGTTTCAGAACCATGACACGGCCACAGTTTTCGCAGTATTCCTCCTGCGCCGTTTCCTGCATGTCGGCCGAGTCGAGGTCGGGCAGATTGATGGGATTTTCTTTGGTGAACTTGCAGCTGTCGGGATTTTCCTTGTCGTAAGTGCTGCAGGCATAGAAGGATCCGTGCTTGCCCCACTTGATGACCAGCGGCGCGCCGCAGAGTTCACACTTTTCGTCGGTGGGCTTCTCCATACGCTTGATGTTTTCCATGTGTTTCTCGGCGTATCGGAGATCCTTGGAGAATTTCTGATAGAACTCGGTAAGCGCGTCGTTCCCTGTCTGCTTGCCTTCTTCAATCTCGTCGAGCTCTTCTTCCAGGCGCGCCGTGTATTGAAAGTCGAAAATATCTTTGAAATTCTCGACCAGTAGATCGGTAACGACCATGCCGATTTCGGTGGGCACGAATTTGCCGCCGACCTTCTGCGCGTACATCCGCTCCTGGATGGTGCTAAGAATCGTCGCGTAAGTGGAAGGCCGGCCTATGCCGCGTTCTTCAAGCTCCTTCACCAGCGAGGCTTCGTTGAAGCGCGGAGGCGGTTCGGTGAAATGCTGCTCTGGAAGCAGCGACTTCAGCGTCAGCTTCTGACCGGCTTCGAGCGGCGGCAGTTTGTGCTTCAGCTCTTCGTCCTCTTCGTCCTTGGTGTCTTTGGACTCTTCGTAGACCTTGAGGAAGCCGTCGAACTTCATGACCGATCCGGTCACGCGGAACCAGAACACGTCGCTGGCTGATTTGCCGGGGTCCCCAGAGCGGCTGGGGTTGCCGCTCTGGGGCGGAAGCCCGGTTTTGGCTTGCTGGGGTGGTTTTGCATCGATGTCGACCGAGGTTTGGTCGAACACGGCGGGGTTCATCTGCGAGGCGAGGAAGCGCTGCCAGATCAGTTTGTAAACTTTGAACTCGTCTTCCTGCAGATATTGCTTGATCTGGTCGGGATGGCGCACCACTGAAGTCGGGCGAATGGCTTCGTGCGCCCCCTGTACTTCTTTCTTTTCCTTATAGGTATTGGGAGAACCGGGCAGATAGTTAGCGCCATACTCGCCCGCGATGTATTCGCGGACTTCCGTAATCGCCTCGGGCGCCACCCGGGTGGAATCGGTTCGCATGTAGGTGATCAGCCCGACCAGTCCTTCGTCGCCGAGTTCGACACCTTCATACAAGCGTTGCGCGATCATCATGGTACGCTTCACGCTGAAACGCAGCTTGCGCGAGGAATCCTGCTGCAGCTTACTGGTCGTGAACGGCGGAGTGGCATTGCGGCGCCGCTCTTTCTTTTCCGCCGAGCGGACAACCCAATCGGCGTTCTCCAGCGCGAGGCGGATTCTTTCCGCTTCTTCGCCGTTCGGGATTTCCACTTTCTCTTCGCCCTTGCCCAGGAAGCGGGCGTCGAATGCCGGAGGCTTGTTGGCGGCGAGGTGCGCGTCGATCGTCCAGTACTCTTTCTTCTCGAAGGCTTTGATTTCGCGTTCGCGATCGACGATCAGGCGCAGCGCGACCGTCTGCACCCGCCCGGCGGAAAGGCCGCGGCGGACTTTGTCCCATAAAAGCGGAGAAACCTGGTAACCCACGAGACGATCCAGCACGCGGCGAGTCTGCTGCGCATCGACCAGATTCTTGTCGATGTCACGGGGATGCTCGAAGGCGGCCTTGACGGCGCGCTGCGTGATTTCATTAAAGGTCACGCGACGAATGCGGGCGCCGTCACCGATGTCGTCCGTTTTCTTCTTGGCAGCCTTCTTCCCCTTCTTTTTCTTGCCCGTATCCTCGCCAAGTTCGTCGGCAAGATGGGCGGCGATAGCTTCGCCTTCGCGGTCCGGATCAGGTGCGAGGTAGATGTGATCGGCCGATAGCGCCAGCTTCTTCAGCTTGGCGAGTACCTTTTCTTTCCCGGGGATGACGACGTATTCGGTTTCGAAGTCGCTTTCGACGTCGACGCCGAGGCTGCTCTTGGGCAGGTCTTTCACGTGGCCGTAAGAAGCATCGACCGTGAATCCCTTGCCCAGATATTTCTGGATCGTTTTCGCCTTAGCCGGCGATTCGACAATGACTAAACCTTTAGACAATGTTCTCCCCAAGTTCGCGGTAATGGAATTGAAGCTAGCATGAATAGCGGTCAGCTGTCAGCTATCAGCTATCAGCTATCAGTTAAAGACCTTCACCTTTTGCATCAGAGACGACAGCATCTTCTTCACCTCAACCACCTGCGCTACAAGGCGTTCGTACTCTGGGTTGTGCAAATATTCCAGATCATGAGCGAGCAGAAATTGGTACTCAAGTTCGCTGGCTGATCCCATGGCAATCTGCAGAAACCGGACCATTTCCGCGTCGCCCTTTCGACAACATCCCTCGGCGATATTCATTCCTATCGATGCCGAAGATCGCCTCATCTGACTTGTCGGCCCGAACATCTCATCCCGAGGGAAAGCTTTGCTCGGTGCATAAACATCCAGAGTCAGACGGTGTGATTTCTCCCAGACCCGAAGATTACGAAAACTCTGCATACGCCCCTCCGGTTTTACTGAAAGCTGACAGCTGAGAGCTGACAGCTAAAAGCTCTTTACAAAATTCTTCCCCGGCAACTGCCTCACTTTCCCATTCAGCTCCAGTTCGAAGAGGGCGGCAAAGATTTCGGAGGACGACATTTCGTTTTCCAGCAATTCGACCAGTTGATCGATGTGTGTGGATTCATCTGCCTTCAGCAGCCTGAGGATCTTTTTCTCGTGGGGCGAGGTCGCTTCGTCAGGAAATAGAGATGCGGTTTCCGGCGCGGGGGATTCATTCTCCATGGCGCCGAGCACCACTTGCACGTCGGTCGGCAACTCTTCCCACACGTCTTCCCAGGTGGCTACGAGCTTCGCTCCCTGCTTGATCAGGGTGTTCGGTCCCCAGGAATTCTTGTTGGTCACATTGCCCGGGACCGCGTAAACATCGCGGTTTTGCTCGAGGGCACAGCGCGAAGTGATGCGCGTACCGCTGTATTCCGCGGCTTCGACCACCAGCACGCCCGCCGACATGCCGCTGATGATCCGGTTGCGAATGGGAAAGTTCTGAGGCGTGGGAGGGGTTCCAACCGGAAACTCGCTGACCAGCGCGCCCCCAAGGGCCACGATCTGTTCGGCCAGCCGCGAGTTTTCTTTGGGATACATCACGTCAATTCCCGTGCCCAGAACGGCAACCGTCTTCCCCTTGGCAGCAACAGCGCCGCGATGCGATGCAGTATCGACGCCGCGCGCTAGTCCACTGATGATTACGAGGCCACGCGAGGCGAGGTCGGTGGAGAGGCGTTCGGCCATGCCGATGCCGTAGGGCGTGGGATGACGCGTTCCCACCATCGCAATGCCGGACTGGGCCAGCACTTCGACGTTTCCTTTCACGAACAGGATTACCGGCGGGTCGTAGATTTCCTTGAGGCGTGACGGGTACTCGGGGTCGCTGAGGGAGATAATCCGGGCGCGCGCCTCGACCGCCTTCACACATTCCTGCTGCGCGAGTTCGAGCGACTTTCCCGTGGCGATCGATTGCGCGGAGAAGGCGCGCATTCCCATGGCCTCGAGTTCGGTCAGGCTGGCCTGGAAGACGCGCTCCGCAGTGCCATAGTGCTCAGTCAATTTCTTGATCCGCGTAGGACCCAATCCCGGAGTCAGGGCCAGCGCGAGCCAGTAGGTGGCCTCACGAGACGCGGGCGCGGGGACGGTGACGGCAACATTCGACATATCGCGTGACCCTAGTCTGCGGCGCAAAACGTTGTCAAGGATGGCGCGCACATCATTTTTGGTAGAATTCGTAACTTGATGAGCCGGTTAAAGATTTCGGCCATTTCCTACCTGAATACGGCGCCTCTTCTGTGGGATTTTGAGCATGCCGGGGCAGGCGCGGCTGTTGATTTCGACATTTCCTACACCATTCCTTCGGCCTGCGCCGATGCTCTCCGTGCGGGAACGGCGGACATTGGCATTATTCCAGCGGCGGCTTATGCCACGGTCCCGGATCTCGTCATCGTTCCCGACGTGGCGATTGCGGCGCGGCGCGCGGTGCGGTCGATCCTGCTGGTTAGCAGAATTCCCGTCGATCCATTAACAGTCGACCCACTAACAAAAGATCAGTGGGGCGAGCAGGTACGCTCGGTGGCGCTCGACACTTCTTCGATGACCTCGGTTGCCCTAGCCAAGATTCTGTTTGCGAAATGGCTGGGTGGAGCACGCGAGTATAAGCCGATGGCTCCAGATCTCGACGCCATGCTCGGTGCCTGCGATGCGGCCCTGCTCATCGGAGACCCCGCGCTCCAGGTTGACCGCACGCGCTACTTCACGCTCGACCTGGCCGAGGAGTGGGTGGCACGGACGGGAAAGTCATTCGTCTTCGCTTTCTGGGCGATTCGTAAGCAGGCGCTTGCCGGGCGAAATGGAGCGGCGATTGCGGAGGCGTTTCAGAAGTCGCGCGATCGCGGATTGTCACCGAAAAATCTAGAAAGCATCGTGCAGGAGTGGGCGCCGCGCCTCGGCCTTACCGTCGAAGCCGTTCGCGCCTACCTGACGCATAACATCCATTATTATCTCGACCCTCCGTGCCTGGAGGGGCTTGCGCTTTACTACCGCCTGGGCGCGGAGGTTGGAGCCCTTCCGCCGGCGCCGGAGCTTCGCTTCGTGTAGAACCTTGCTCGGAAGCTCGCAGACCGCGGCGCAAAAAACAAAGCTGCTAACATCAATCTGATATCGGAAAATCTGCCTCGATAATCTACGCTCGGAGACCATCATGGAACCGTTCCGTTTTCATCTCTTCGTTTGCACGCAGCAAAAGCCCGAAGGCGTCCCCTGCTGCCCGGCCAGCGGCTCGTTCGCGGTGCTCGGCGCGCTCGATCGCGAGATACAGGCGCGCGGCCTCGACAACCATGTACAACTCACTACCTGCGGCTGCATGGGGTTGTGTGATGAAGGTCCGGTGATGGTCGCCTATCCGGCCGGCGTGTGGTACCGGCGCGTGCAAGCAACTGATGTATCCGAAATCGTCGGTACGCACCTGGGCGACGGTAAGCCCGTCGAACGTCTGGTATGGAGCGACGCTCCTGCAATGAAGGCGATGGCGGTCGAACACCGGGATAAGTTCCGGGCAGCGATGGCAGCCCGCGACAAAGCTGGGACGCTCCCCGATCGGCTTGATCAGATGATCCGCGGCTACATGCCGAGTCGTTGCCTTCTGACGGCGCTTGAACTCGACATCTTTACCGCCGTCGGGGATGGAGCCAATGCCGAACAGATAGGGACAAGGATCAACGCGAATGCCCGCGCTGCGGGCATGCTGCTCAACGCGCTCGTCGCCCTCGGTTTGCTCTCGAAGAGCGGCGACCGTTACCAGAACACGCCCGAATCCGCACGCTTCTTTGTGCAGGGCTCCAAAGACAACCAGCGCGATGGTCTGCTGCACACCACCAACATCTGGCATAGCTGGAGCACACTGACCGACGCGGTGCGCCGTGGTACTCGCGTCCCCGCTGATGGAACCGGCGCCCGCCACGATAACGCCGCGTGGACGCGCAACTTCATTGCCGGTATGCAGCGCAACGCCAAAGATCGCGCCCCGCTGGTTGTGAAAGCCCTGGGCACGGCTGATGTTCACCGTGTCCTCGATCTCGGCGGCGGCTCGGGCGCATACTCCATTGCTTTTGCGAAATCTTATCCTGATGTGCGGTGCGAGATTCTTGACATTCCAGAGGTCGTGCCGCTCACCGGCGAATATGTCCGCCAGGCCGGAGTCTCAGCGCAAGTCAAGCTTCGCCCTGGAGACATGCTGCAGGACGACTTCGGCTCTGGCTACGACATCATCATGCTGAACGCGATCTGCCACATGTTTTCCGAGCAGCAAAACCGGGACATCTTCCGCCGCGCCCACCAGGCACTCGCGCCGAACGGCCGCCTCGTCGTGCAAGACTTCATCCTCAATTCAGACAAAACTGCACCACAACAAGCGGCACTGTTCTCCCTGAACATGCTCGTCAATACCGAAGCCGGCGCCAGCTACAGCGAGGTCGAATACGCCACCTGGATGAAGGCTGCGGGATTCCCCGAGGTATCCCGGATCAACCTGCCCGGGCCAAGCAGCCTGATGGTGGGACTATTACCCTAACCACGCGATGAGTCACGGTGGAGAGACAGGCGCCTCGCCCGTCCAGCCGGGCAGGGACGCCCAGAGCCCCGGAGGGGCAACCGAGGTTAGCCCAGCGCTTCAGCGCTGGGAAAAGTGCCAGAAATCCCTCAAGTCCCGGAGGGACGACCGAACTCTCACACAGACTCTCCCATACTCCCCCAAAGTGTCATCCTGAGCGGAGCAGGGACTTCACGAAGTGAAGTCCCTGCGGAGTCGAAGGACCCCTACCCCCTACTGGCTTAGCCATGATGCTTCAGGGAGTTCTCCCTGTGCCCCGCATGGCGTCTGTGTCGAAAAGGTATTGCTCTAGGGCTGCGCCCCGTTGTGAATCTCCACCGTAGACCAACTTCCGGGCCAGTCTGAGCAGAGTGCTTCTCTGCGAAGGCGGCTTCACCCGAGGTCATCTTCATGCGCCTCGCCTCCACCGCCTCCCACCAGCTAAAATACCCATTACCGTGGGGTGAAGAGGATGTCCCTGACCAAGCACCAGGCTTTGGAGATGTTTCGGTCCGACGATCTGATCGGGATTGGCATGGAGGCGGACACCGTTCGCCGCAAGCTGCATCCCGAAGGAACCGTGACTTACATCATCGACCGCAACATTAATTACACCAATTTCTGCACGGAATATTGCACGTTCTGCGCCTTCTATCGTCCGTTGAAGGGGCCGGCGGCGCGGGTCAACGAAGGGTACATCCTCGACCTCGATACCATCTACGAAAAGATTCGCGAGACGGTGGAACTGGGTGGCACCGGCGTGCTGATGCAGGGAGGTCTTCATCCCGACCTCAAAATCGACTGGCATGAGCGCATGCTCAGCGGCATCAAGCAGCGCTTCCCGAAGATTCATCTGCACTGTTATTCGGCGTCGGAAATCCTCGCGATTGCCGAATACAGCAATCTCAGCGTGCGCGACACGATTGCGCGGCTTCGCGATGCTGGCCTCGATTCGATCCCAGGCGGCGGGGCTGAGATTCTTGACGACGAAGTCCGCTACAAAATCGCGCGCCTCAAGTGCCTGACCGCCGATTGGCTGCTGGTGCATCGCACCGCGCACCAACTCGGCATGAGAACCACCGCGACCATGATGTTTGGCGTCGGCGAATCCATCGAGCACCGCATCAACCACCTGCGGGTTCTCTACGATTTGCAGCAGGAGACGGGCGGGTTCACCGCGTTCATCCCGTGGAGTTTCCAGCCCGCCAACACCGCGCTCGGCGGACGCCACTGGGATGAGGCGACAGCGGTTGAATATCTGAAGGTGCTGGCGATTTCGCGGCTCTTTCTTTCGAATTTCTTGAACGTGCAGTCCAGTTGGGTGACGCAGGGATTGAAAGTCTGCCAGATGGGCTTGCGCTTCGGCGGCAACGACGTGGGTTCGGTGATGCTGGAGGAGAACGTCGTCCGCGCGGCCGGTGTCACTAACTGCACCACCGAGGAAGAACTGCGGCGCATCATACGCGATGCGGGTTTCCGTCCAGCGCAGCGCGATACGTTGTACCGGCAATGTTTTCTGAACTGAATCGCTGGGTATCTCTTCCGTTAGTTCGCAAGCTCTATGCGGTTTGTCATCTTGACCGAAGCAAGAGACCTGCTTGGTATTAACGCCGCCAACAGCAGGTCCTTCGCTTCGCTCAGGATGACAATCTGGGTTTATATCTCTCTGTGTTCATGATGCGCTCACTCGCCATCGCCTTGCTCCTTCTCGGCACCTTGCTCTCACGCGCGCAGGACTCCCCGCCCGCAGCGAACCCATCCTCCATCGCCGGCACAGTGGTGAAGGAACCGGGAAGCGAGCCGCTCAAGAAAGTGCTGGTACAGGTCGTCGCGGAAGACCAGAAGCAGGGCGGGAACTACAGTGCCATCACCGACGCCGACGGCCATTTTCGCATGGAAAACGTCGTGCCCGGGCGGTACCGGCTCTTCCTGGAGAAGACCGGGTTGGTCGAGGTGAATGGGCGCGGATTCAAAACTGACGTCAACGTTTTCACGGTCCAGGCGGGACGGGCGGTCGATGGCCTGATGTTTCGAATGCTGCCCACGGCCATCATCAGCGGCCGTGTCACCGACGAGGATGGCGACCCGATGTCCGGGGTCAGAATCATCGTACAAAAGAAGAAACCAGGGAAGGCAACGCGGGAAACCGCTGGGAGCGAATCGACGAATGATCTTGGAGAATTCCGTCTTTCTGGCTTGTTTCCTGGTCGGTATTGGGTTGAGGCCATGCCACCTCCGGATATGCGCGATTACGAAAAGCAGCCGGACAAATCGCAGCCGGGCGATAACCTGAGCGACGCCCAGCCCGACGCTCGTTACGTCACAACCTATTATCCGGGCACCCACGATGCCACCGAGGCCTCAGCAGTGACGCTGAAAGCGGGCGACGAAATGCCCGTCAACCTCACGTTGACGCCGGCGAGAACGTATCGGGTTCGCGGCATCGTGACTGGCGTCTTGGCCGGCCAGAAGGCCGCCGTAGACCTCGTCTCCAGGGCAGGCGATTCCATCCACTCCAATGAAGTAGGGCCGGACGGCCAGTTCGAGTTGCGTGGGATCGCCCCGGGTACGTATGTGGTCAGGGCATCGGCCGGCACAGAATCGCAGCCGCTCACCGCACGGCAGGACATCAGCGTCGGGGCCGCCGACGTGGACGGGGTGAAGCTGACTCCGCTTCCTTCTTTCCGCCTCTCCGGCCATCTCCGCGTCGAGGGCAGGGCGTCGGGGGAACCCATCCAATACTCCGCAAACTTGCGCTCCGCCGAACTGCCAGAAAATTCGGGCTTCTTCATGTCGCAGGATTTCTTTGGCGCGAACGCGCCGGTAGACGGCGCAGGTAACTTTGAGTGGAAAAGTGTGAACCCCGGCAACTACATCGTGCAAGTGTACGGAGGCGACGGGCAAAGTTTCTTTCTGAAATCGGTGATGCTCGGCGGACGAGATATCTCAACCGGATTCACGGCGAGCGGACCCGCCTCGCTGGATCTGCTGGTGAGCTACAAGGGAGGCGCGGTCGAAGGGATGGTCGTTGAGAAAGAAAAAGACGTGGACACTGATCATGTGAACAACGAGCATCCGGCAGCCAACGCCACGGTGGTCGCCGTGCCCGACGAGAAATATCGCAAACTTCCCGATCATTTCGGGATCGGATCGAGCGATCAGCAGGGACGCTTCACGATCCGCGGCTTGGCTCCCGGCAGCTACGCGTTATATGCCTGGCAGGATTTGGAAGACGGCGTCTGGCACGACGTCGACTTCCTGAAATCTCAGGAAGCAAATGGCAAGGCGTTGAAAGTGGAGGAAGGTTCTCGCCAGCAGGTTGAGCTGAAGCTTAGCCCGGTGGGCGAAGAGTGGCGGTAGAGCTTGTGTGGCGGCGGGGCGGAGCCTGCCCTGAGCGGAGCCGAAGGGCCCTGCCCCGACGAGGCGAAGCCCCGTCCCCACACGACCCATCAGTTACAATGCTTGTTCCGCAGTCTTTCCTTTGGATTCATGGTGCTGCTCCGTACATGTCTTTGACCCTCACTTCATCCCGGCTGGCCATGGGCTTAGTCCTCGCGTCCAAGGGATTGGTGCCGTACCTTCGCCATCATTTTCTGGACAAGACTTTCCAAGGTCTCTATCAGGTCAACGCATTTGATCTGGCATTGCTGATTCCCTATTTCGTGGTGCTGATCATCCTGGCGGGCTACGGCGGGCACCGCTACTGGCTGGTCTATCTTTATTACAAGCATAAGAAGAATAAGACGACCGAACCCGCGGCTCATTTCCAGTTCGACGATCTGCCGCGGGTCACCGTGCAGTTGCCGATTTTCAATGAGCAATATGTCGTCGACCGACTGCTCGACGCCGTCTGCCGGCTCGATTACCCGAGAGAGAAACTCGACATCCAGTTGCTCGACGACTCGACTGACGAAACCGTGGAAGTCGCCCGCCTGCTGGTCGATCGCTACGCCGCCCTGGGACATCCCGTCGCCTACCTGCACCGCGACAATCGTGAGGGCTTCAAAGCCGGCGCTTTAGCCGAGGGATTGAAAACGGCGAAGGGCGAATTCGTTGCCATCTTTGACGCCGATTTTGTTCCGCCTCCCGACTTTCTGCTGAAGTGCATCCATCACTTCACCGATCCCAAGGTCGGCATGGTGCAGACGCGCTGGACGCACATCAACCGTAACTATTCGTTCCTGACCGAAGTCGAAGCCATTCTGCTCGACGGCCATTTCGTGCTGGAACATTCGGCACGAGCGCGCAGCGGCGTTTTCTTTAACTTCAACGGTACGGCGGGAATGTGGCGGTGCTCGGCCATCGACGAAGCCGGCGGCTGGGAGCATGACACGCTCACCGAAGATACCGACCTCTCCTATCGCGCCCAGCTTAAAGGGTGGAAGTTCCTCTATCTGCAGGACGTCGAATGTCCAGCCGAGTTGCCGGTAGAGATGACGGCATTCAAAACGCAGCAGGCACGCTGGGCCAAAGGGCTGATCCAGGTCTCGAAGAAAATACTGCCCAAGGTTTTCAAAAGCGACGCTTCGCGACACCAGAAAGTCGAGGCCTGGTACCACCTGACCGCCAACCTCAGTTATCCGCTGATGATCGTGTTCTCGGCTATTATGATGCCCGCCATGATTATTCGTTTCTACCAGGGATGGTTCCAGATGCTCTACATTGACGTGCCCCTGTTCATGGCTTCGACGTTTTCCATTTCGAGTTTCTACCTGGTTTCGCAGAAGGAGCTGTTTCCGAAAACTTGGTTCCGCTCGCTGCTCTACCTGCCACTGTTGATGGCTCTGGGAATAGGACTGACAGTCACCAACACGATTGCCGTGCTGGAAGCGCTGGTCGGCAAGCAAACCGCCTTCGCCCGCACTCCCAAGTACCGCGTCGAATCGAAGAAGGACAAGGTGGGCGCGAAAAAGTACCGCAAGCGCCTGGGATGGGTTCCGTGGATTGAACTGCTGATCGGGATTTATTTCGCCCTGGCGATCTTCTACGCCATCGACAACGAGAATTACTTCACCGTTCCCTTCCTGGTGTTGTTTGTGGTCGGTTACTGGGTCACAGGGATAATGTCCCTGATGCAAGGGCGCTTCGCCGGCATCTCGGTGGGCGCGGAAACCCACACCAAGCCCTTCCCAGTCGGGGTGTAAATCGTGTAGGGCGGGCACCCTCGCCCGCCCAAGCCAAGGTCAAGATCGTGTGGGGACGGACATTTCTGCCCGTCCAAGCCGAGCGCAGCTCGGCAGCGGCGCGAGTGAGATCGCCCGATGACCGGATGTCCCGCTGCACCAAACTAACTAACAATCGAGCCGCGGGGCGATGCTACGCTGGTACCGCTCTGGTTTCTCGCATGCGCCTCCGCAAGAGGATTGCAGGGAACCAATCTCAAGAAGCTGTTAAGAACTGTCGAAGCGCTGGCGGATTTGGGGCCCGAACTAACCGCGGACCGCGACTTCCGCCAAACCGCGCACGCCATGCTGAGCGCGGTGATGGAAGCGGCCGGCGCGCATGAGGCTGTGCTGTTTTCGTTCGGCGAGCGGCCTTCCTTGCTGACTTCCGTCGATGCGCAAGGGTTCGCGCTGCTGCCCGAACCGTCGCTGATTCCCCTGCTTCCCCGCCACGTTCACACCCTGACCGCAGCCGCCGGTCCGGTGCTGCTCAACAGTTCTACGTATGACGTCTTTCTGAGTTCGAACGGCAATGTCGCGCCCGAATTGTTCAAGTGCATTTGCTCGCTGAAAGTACGGGGAAAGCTCGTTGGGTTAATCGCCCTGGGACGCCGGCCTGGCGAAGCCGTGTATGAAGAAGACGCGCTCGATGCGTTTGAGATGCTGAGTCATTACGTTGCCCTGGCCATTCAGAACCACACCCTGGGGCAGACGCTGGCCCAGCGGGTTTCCGAAAACCTGCGGCTCCTGGCCTCGCTGCACGGGTTCTACGACAACGCGCTCGAGGCCTTCGCGACCGCGATCGACGTGAAACATGTCAACATTCACGGCCACTCGCTGCGGGTGGGCCGCTACTCGCAGGCCATCGGCGAAGCCTTGGGCCTGGGCCCGAACGAGGTTGCATCCTTGCGCTCGGCCGCCTATCTGCACGACATCGGCATGGTTGCCGTCGATAAACGCCTGTTGGGAAAACCGGCGCAGCTCGATGCGGAAGAATCCCGCGAGATGCGCGACCACACTGTGGTTGGCCACCAGATCGTCAGCCAGGTGCAGTTTCCCTGGCCGCAGATTCCAGAAATCGTGCGCTGGCACCATGAGCGCGCGGACGGGTCCGGATACCCGGACGGCTTGCATGCGGACGAGATACCGCAAGCCGTGCGCATTGTCGCCCTGGCCGAAACCTTTGACGCCATGACCAGCGAGCGTCCCTACCGCCAGCGCATGTCGGTGGGAGCCGCGCTGCAGGACCTGATTCGCCTGACTCCGCAAAAATACGATGCCCAGGCTCTGCAGGCTTTGCTGATCCAGGTACGGCGGGACGCCGTCGGAACCAACCGCATCCCCTTGCTTGACCCCGAAGTGATGCACCTTTCCGCCGTGGACGTGGACGAATTGGCGTCAACCCTGCAACACAGAATCAGCCAGAACAAACTCTTTCTCACCTGAAAATTTCGAGAACGGTTTCACGGTTGCGGTATCCCGTTCGTGTAGAGACGGGGCTTGGCCCGTCTCGTTGGACTCCGCGAGGAAGCCGCGGCAAGCCGCTTCCCTACAGGAAGTGGGACACCTCCAGCCAAATTCTTCCCAGTGTAAAATTAGAACTTCATTCTCCCGTGCCCCATCTGGTTTCTCGATCACGATGTAAACTTGGGGGCGGCCGGGGCGTTTGTATCTATTTGGGGTGAATTTCATCTAACGTTTTTAGGCCGGGTTCTGAAGAGGGGTCATACAAGCCAATTTACGAGGAGAGAATTAATGGCCGTCAGTGACCAGTCGGTCGCCACCGGTACGCGACTCGATCAGTTGTGTATCAACACGATTCGCACGCTTTCGATGGACGCGGTGCAGAAGGCCAACTCGGGTCATCCGGGGGCGCCGATGGGTCTGGCTCCGGTCGCCTATTGTCTGTGGCAGCAGTTTCTGCGCTATGACCCGGAAGATCCGCTCTGGCCGAACCGTGACCGCTTCGTGCTCTCCAACGGACACGCCTCCATGCTGCTCTATTCCCTGCTGCATCTGGCTGGCGTGCGGGAGGTAAGTCCGGAGGGAAAGATTCTTTCGACGCCCGCCCTATCGCTCGACGACATCAAGAACTTCCGCCAAATCGGAAGCAAAACACCAGGGCATCCTGAATACGGCTTGACCACGGGCGTCGAAACAACCACGGGTCCACTCGGGCAAGGCGTCGGCAACAGTGTGGGCATGGCCATTGCCGAGCGCTGGCTGGCGGAGCACTTCAATCGTCCGGGATTCGAGCTGTTCAACTACAACATCTGGGCGATCTGCGGCGACGGCGACATGATGGAAGGAATTTCGTCGGAGGCTGCCTCGGTCGCCGGACATCTGAAGCTTTCGAACCTGTGCTGGATTTACGACAACAACAAGATCACGATCGAGGGCGAGACCGATCTAGCCTTCGACGAAAATGTTGCCGCCCGCTTCACCAGCTATGGCTGGGATGTGTCTCGCGTCCACGATGCGAATGATCTGGTTGCCCTGGCTGACGCGTATAACCATGCGCTCAGCGTGCACGACCGTCCCAAGCTAATCATCGTCGACAGCCACATCGGCTTCGGCTCGCCCCACCGGCAGGACACCCGTGAAGCACACGGCGAGGCGCTCGGCGAAGAAGAAGTCAAACTGACAAAGCGCGCCTACGGCTGGCCGGAAGACGCCAAGTTCCTGGTGCCGGATGGAGTGCGCGAAAACTTCCGCGACGTCATGGGCAAGCGCGGCCGGCAGCTGAGCGGGCAATGGAACACGCTGTTCAGCGACTACAGCAAGCAGTATCCCGATTTAGCGGTTCAATTCGAACGCATGCAGCATCAGCGGCCAGCCGACGGATGGGACAAAGACCTTCCCGCCTTTGCGGCCGACGCCAAGGGATTGGCAACCCGCGATTCGTCGGGCAAAGTGCTCAACGCCATCGCCAAGAATCATCCCTGGCTCATGGGCGGCTCGGCGGATTTGTATCCCTCGACGAAGACGCGGCTCACCTTCGACGGCGCCGGCGATTTCGGAGCGGGCCAGTACAACGCGCGCAACTTCCACTTCGGCATTCGCGAACACGCGATGGGCGCTATCGTCAACGGGATGTCGCTATCCAAACTTCGCGCTTACGGCTCCACTTTTCTGATTTTCAGCGACTACATGAAAATGCCGATTCGCCTCTCGGCCGTCATGGAAACGCCTTCCATCTGGATCTTCACCCACGATTCCATCGGCGTCGGCGAAGACGGACCCACGCATCAGCCCATCGAGCAACTGATCACCCTGCGAGCGATTCCGGGCCTGATCACGTTTCGTCCCGCCGATGCCAACGAGGTGGTGGAGGCGTGGAAGATCATCATGAAATTGCGTAAGGAACCAGCGGCGCTGGCCCTCACGCGGCAAGCCCTGCCGACTTTCGATCGTACGAAATACGCTTCCGCAGCAGGAGTGGCGCGCGGCGCCTACATCCTCGCCGACGCCGAAGGTGGCAAGCCGCAGGTCATCCTGATGGCTACCGGCAGTGAGGTCTACCTCTGCATCGATGCCTACGAAAAACTGAAGGCTGAAGGCATTCGGGCGCGCGTAGTCAGCATGCCTTCGTGGGACTTGTTCGAACGACAGGATCAGAGTTACCGGGACGAGGTGCTTCTGCCCGAGGTCGCCGCGCGCATCGCCGTGGAGATGGCTTCGACCTTCGGCTGGGCACAATATGTGGGACCAAAAGGCCGAGTCATCGGCATGAAAACCTTTGGAGCATCCGCCCCGCTCAAGGACTTGCAGAAGAAGTTCGGCTTCACGGCAGACGCCGTAGTTCAAGCGGCGCGCGAAGTGCTTGGGAAATGACGATGGTGTAGAGACGGGGCTTGCCCCGTCTCTTCGGACGCGGCAAGGCAACCGCAGCGAGGGAGAAGCGGCAAGCCGCGTCTCTACCGGGAATTTTAGGAGATGGTCATGAATCCAGTCAGTACGCTCGAAACCGCAAAGGCCGCGAATCCTCTCACCCAGCTTCAAACCTTCGGCCAATCCATCTGGCTCGACTACATTCGCCGCGACCTGTTGAAGGGCGGCGAACTACAGCGCCTGATCACCGAAGACGGCCTGCGCGGGATGACCTCGAACCCTTCGATCTTCGAAAAGGCCATTGCGGGCTCGGCGCAGTATCAGGATTTTCTGGACTCACTCGCCGGCCGCACCGACCTCGACGCCAAGGCCCGCTATGAACTGCTGGCGATCCGCGATATTCAGGATGCGGCCGACCTGCTGCGTCCCGTTTACCAGAGCACGAAGAAGCGCGATGGCTACGTGAGCCTGGAAGTCTCGCCGTATCTGGCGAACGATACCGCTCGCACCATCGACGAGGCGCGCAGGCTGTGGAAGAGCGTTGCTCGCGAAAACGTGATGATCAAGGTTCCGGGAACGCCGGAAGGCATTCCCGCGTTTCGCCAGTTGATCGGCGAGGGCATCAACATCAACGTAACGCTGCTGTTCGCGCAGGGAGTGTATGAGCAAGTCGCGGCGGCATTCATCGACGGCGTGGAAAAGTTTGCTGCCAGCGGCGGCGATGTGAGCAAGATGGCAAGCGTAGCAAGCTTTTTCATCAGCCGCATCGATTCCCTGGTCGACTCGCTCGTGGGCGAGCAACTGAAGAAGGAAACGGACGCGGCCCGCAAAGCGAAGCTGCAGTCCATCCTCGGCAAAGTAGCGATTGCGAACGGCAAGCTCACCTACGAGGCCTACCAGCGTATCTTTTCTTCTCCGCGCTGGAAGGTGCTCGCCGCCAAAGGCGCGCAGACACAACGCGTGCTGTGGGCCAGCACGAGCACCAAGAATCCGAATTACTGCGACGTGCTTTATGTCGAGGAGTTGATTGGGCCAGATACGGTCAATACCGTTCCGCCGGCAACGATCGAAGCCTTCCGCGATCACGGCAAGCCGCGGCAGAGCCTGACCGAAAACCTGGACGGGGCGCGGAAAACTATGGCCGATCTCGCCGGCGTCGGCATCGTCATGAAAGACGTGACCGACAAACTGACGGTTGACGGCGTAAAGCTATTCGCCGACGCCTTCGACCAGTTGCTGGCCGCAGTCGAGAAGAGCACAAAGCGTCCGACGCCACAGATCAATCAGCAGAGCGCATCCTTGCCGGCCGATCTTGATGCGGTGGTAAAAAAAAACCTTAACGACTGGCGCGCTTCGGGAAAAGTAAGACGCCTCTGGCAGCAAGACGCCTCCCTCTGGACCAACGAAGACGAAACCAAGTGGCTGGGATGGCTCGGCATTACCGACGAACAACTGGCCAACGCCGCCAAATTGCAGACGCTGGCGGATGAGGTCAAAAACGGCGAGTTCTCCGACATTCTTCTTCTTGGCATGGGCGGATCCAGTCTATGCCCCGAAGTACTGGCGCTGACCTTCCCGCAAACCCCGGGCTTCCCGCGCCTGCACATACTCGACTCGACCGACCCGGCGCAGATCCAGCACATCGAGAAAAACATTGACCTCGCCAAAACGCTCTTTATCGTCTCCAGCAAATCCGGCAGCACGCTCGAACCCAACATCTACAAGCAATATTTCTTCGAGCGCGTAAAGCAAACCGTCGGACCCGACCAGGCAGGCAGCCGTTTTATCGCCATCACCGATCCCGGCTCAAAGATGCAGTTAGTCGCCGAACGCGATCGCTTCCGCCACATCTTTTATGGACTACCCTCCATCGGCGGGCGTTATTCGGCCCTCTCTAATTTCGGTATGGTTCCCGCTGCGGCCATGGGCCTCGACAGTGGCAAACTCCTCGAACGCACGAAGGAGATGGTCGAGGCCTGTAAGCCGTCCGTTCCCGTGGAACAGAATCCCGGAGTGATGCTCGGCCTGATCCTAGGTACAGCCGCAACACTTGGACGCGACAAAATTACGCTTATCACCTCGCCCGGGATTTCCGATCTCGGCGCGTGGCTCGAGCAGTTAATCGCCGAATCCACGGGCAAAGTAGGCAAGGGCATCATCCCAGTCGATCGCGAGGAAATCAGCGCGCCGGACGTGTACGGAAATGACCGCATCTTCGCCTACATTCGCCTGGAGACCGCGCCCGACGCCGCGCAGGATGCCAAGGTGGCGGCGCTCGAAAGTGCCGGACATCCTGTAGTACGCATCGCCGTCCCCGATATTTACAATCTCGGGCAAGAGTTCTTTCGCTGGGAAATCGCAACCGCGGTCGCTGGTTCGATCCTCGGAATCAACGCCTTCAATCAGCCCGACGTCGAAGCCAGCAAGATCGTAACCAAGCAACTGACGTCGGCGTATGAAAGCGCGGGTGCGCTGCCTCCTGAAAAACCACTTGTCGATGAAGGAGCCATCAAGCTTTTCACCGACGACAAGAATGTCGCCGATCTCATCGAAGTCACTCGTTCCGGCCCTGCATCCGACGATGCGCTCACTGCTTTTGTGCGTGCCCATCTCCGGCGTCTCGGTGCGGGCGACTATTTTGCGGTCCTCGCTTACCTTGAGATGAATGCCGAATACGAGTCGCTGTTGCAAGGTTTGCGCATGACGGTTCGCGATCGCAAGCGAGTGGCAACGTGCCTCGGCTTCGGCCCCCGCTTCCTGCACTCCACCGGGCAAGCTTATAAAGGAGGGCCCAACAGCGGCGTGTTCCTGCAAGTCACGTGCGACGACGCCCAGGATCTACCGGTTCCCGGGCAGAAGTACACTTTTGGAGTGGTCAAGGCGGCGCAGGCTCGTGGCGACTTTCAGGTTCTGGCCGACCGCCAACGAAGGGCGCTGCGCGTGCACCTCGGCAGCGATGTGAAAGCCGGGCTCGGCAAACTCGCGCAATTGGTAAATCAAGTTTTGTAGCCTACGAATTTCTTATGAATTGTCATCCTGAGCGAAGCGAAGGACCTGTTTTTCGCGGCGAACAGCAGGTCCCTCCCCTTCGGCTGCGCTCAGGGTCAGGATGACAATTCATAGGGGGCGTTTCTTGAAATAGTGCAGCCGCCCGTGTCGCGGCCAAGGAGCACGAATGCAACTGGGAATGGTAGGACTGGGGCGCATGGGCGCCAACATGACGCGGCGCCTGATGCGCGGCGGTCACACGATGGTCGTATCCGATCTCAGCGCCGATGCGGTAAAGAATATCGCCGGCGAAGGGGCGGTGGCCTCTTCTTCGCTGGACGATCTGGTCGGCAAGCTGAACGTTCCGCGCGCCGTTTGGATCATGGTGCCGGCAGGCGACCCCACGGAAAAAACCGTGCAGGCTCTCGCCGGATGCATGCAAGCTGGCGACACCATCATCGACGGAGGCAACTCGTATTTTAAAGATGACGTTCGCCGCTCAAAGATCTGCGCCGCCAAGGGAGTGCACTATGTCGACGTGGGCACGAGCGGCGGCGTCTGGGGGATCGAGCGCGGATATTGCATGATGATTGGCGGCCCGAAAGAAGCCGTCAAGCGCCTCGACCCGATCTTCAAAACGCTGGCGCCGGGACGCGGCGATATCCCCCGCACTCCAGGACGCGACAAAATGGGCGGAACCGCAGAAGACGGCTACATCCATTGCGGCCCGTCCGGCTCCGGACATTTCGTCAAGATGGTCCACAACGGGATCGAGTATGGCATGATGCAGGCCTACGCGGAAGGTTTCGACATCTTCAAGAACGCGACCAGCAAAGACCTTCCCGAAGAGATCCGCTATGATCTCAACCTGCCGGATATCGCCGAGGTCTGGCGCCGCGGCAGCGTGGTCAGTTCATGGTTGCTGGACTTGACGGCGATGGCGCTAGTCGAGAATCCGACGCTAGCCGAGTACAGCGGTTTCGTGCAGGATTCCGGCGAGGGACGCTGGACCATACAGGCAGCGATCGACGAGGCGGTTCCGGCCGAAGTTTTGACCGCGGCGCTGTACACGCGCTTCCGCTCGCGGCAGGATCACACCTTCGCCGAGAAGATGCTTTCCGCCATGCGACAGAAGTTTGGCGGTCACGTGGAACCTAAAGCAGCGGCGAAGACGAAGTAAAGGCGGTTTCGAGCCTCGAGCTACGAGCAACCAGGCGCATGGCCTGCTCGCAGTTCGCAGCTCGCAGCCCGAAGCTAGCAAACGAGGCGACGATGGCTCTAACAGACGCTCGGCCAGCACCCAGCAAACAGCGCACGGGGCGCACGGGAGATCCGTGTGTCATGGTGATTTTCGGCTTTACGGGCGACCTGACGCGCCGCAAGCTGATTCCCGCTCTCTACAACCTCGCTAACCAGCAGTTGTTGTCCAGCGAGTTCGCGGTGATCGGCGTGGGCCGCAGTCCCATGAGTAACGACGATGCGCGGAAGAAGCTTACCGAGAGCTTCCAACAGTTCGCGACCGGCGCCATCGATAACGAGTTGTGGGAATCGTTCGTCCGCCGGGTCAATTATGTAAGTGGAGATTTCGACGACCCCGCGACCTACGACAAGCTGAAAGAAACGCTGGCCGAGGTGGACCAGGAGCACAACTCCCACGGCAACTACTTCTTTTATCTCGCCACTGCGCCTAACTTCTTCGGCGACATCGTGGAGCGAATCTCGAAGATCGGGCTGATGACTGAAGAGAACGGTCACTGGCGGCGCGTGATCGTCGAAAAGCCTTTTGGCCATGATCTCGATTCCGCCAAAGCTTTGAACCAGCAACTTCTGAAGGTTGCCGCGGAATGCCAGATCTACCGCATCGATCACTACCTGGGAAAAGAAACGGTGCAGAACATTTTGGCGCTGCGCTTTGCCAACGGAATTTTCGAGCCCATCTGGAATCGCCGCTACATCGATCACGTGCAGATTTCGGTCGCCGAAACCGTGGGCGTCGAGTCGCGCGGCGGCTACTACGATGGGTCAGGTGCCCTGCGCGATATGGTGCCTAACCACATCATGCAACTCATCACTCTCACCGCGATGGAACCGCCGATTTCGTTCCAGGCCAACGCGGTGCGCGACGAGCAGGCCAAAATCCTGCACGCCATTCAGCCCTTCAGCAACGAAGACGTGCTCAGCAAAACCATTCGCGGACAATACGGAGCAGGCGTCATGGACGGCCAGCGCGTGCCCGCTTACCGCTCCGAAGATGGCGTGCCTCAGGATTCGCGGACCGAAACCTTTGTCGCTATGCGGCTGATGATCGACAACTGGCGCTGGGCGGGAGTTCCCTTCTATCTCCGCACCGGAAAGCGGCTGCCTGGACGCAATACTCACGTCGTGATTCAGTTCCGGCGCGCGCCGTTCATGCTGTTCCGCGAAACCCAGATCGAGACCATGATGCCCAATCAACTGGTGCTGCACATTCAGCCCGAAGAAGGCATCTCGCTGCGCTTTGCCGCCAAAACTCCTGGACCCGCGATGCAACTGGGTGAAGTGAATATGGACTTCGCTTACGCTGACTATTTCGGGGTTACTCCTTCGACCGGCTATGAACGGCTGCTGCACGATTGCATGATCGGCGACGCTACGCTGTTTCAGCGCGCCGACATGGTCGAGGCTGGTTGGAGCATTGTCAATCCCGTACTCGATGTGTGGAAGGCGCTGCCTCCGCGAAATTTCCCCAACTATCCCGCTGGAGCGTGGGGCCCGAAAGAGTCCGACGAGCTGATGGAACGCGATGGACGGCGCTGGAGAAACTTTGAAAAATAATTTGTAATATGTGATTTGTAATTGGTAATTTGAAACCAAGAGCAAGGCAAAAAATTACCCGATTACTAAATTACAAATTTCCAATTACCAATTACAAATTCTAATGCCTGCGACTCGATCGATCGAAGTGCTGGCCACTGCGGCTGATCTTTTTCACGCTGCCGCGGAAGAATTCGTCCGCTTGGCTCGCACCGCTATTGGCGCGCAGGGACGATTTACGGTTGCGCTCGCCGGGGGCTCGACTCCGAAGGCTCTCTATTCACTGCTGGCTTCGAATTACGCCGACTTCGTCTGGAATCGCGTCTTTCTATTTTTCGGCGACGAGCGTCACGTTCCGCCCACCGATGCCGACAGTAATTATCGGATGGTCGAGGAATCGTTGCTCGGAAAAATAAAGCCTGCGATTCCGGCGGAGAACGTGTTTCGCGTGGCGGCTGAAAATCCCGATGCTGCCGTGGCTGCCGCCGACTATGAGGCTCAGCTTCGCCGATTCTTTGAGATCAAGCCCGGAGAGTTTCCGCGCTTTGATCTGATTCTGCTGGGCATGGGTCCCGATGGTCACACGGCATCGCTCTTCCCCGATTCTGCGGCGCTCGAGGAGCAGTCTCGACTAGTGGTTGCCAACTGGGTCGCGAAGTTCAACACCCACCGCATCACGTTCACTTTCCCTGTGCTCAATCGCGCTGCCGAAGTGATGTTCATGGTCAGCGGCGGAGACAAGGGCGACATGGTGCATCAGGTGCTTGAGGGGAAGAACACGCCTCCACTTCCGTCGCAGAGAGTGCAACCATCCGACGGAAGATTGCTGTGGATGCTCGACGAAGCGGCTGCCGCAAAGCTTGCTCGCTGAGGTCAGGATCGTTCTCAGTTCTCCGTTCTCAGTTCTCAATTCTCAGTTCTCAGTTGCCAGTTAATAACTGGGTGGCCCTTGCCTGCTGGCTGGGACGTGGTAACGCGATCTGTCAGGGATGCGCCCGGTCTGTACCATTGTTTACCAGTTAGTACCGGTACCCCCCTCCCCCCTGGTCTCTTAGAATCATAGAGTTGGCGGGAATTGTCGGACTTGGTCTTTGATTCTAAAGGACTTAGACTAAAGTATTCCGGAATCAAGGACTTACGTTGTCACAGAGCGCTGAAATGGGTTTGGGGCAGTTTCGAGGTGCGTCTTGGTGGACGGACGCGCTTCGAGACTGCCCCAATCAGATCTCTATCGTTATCGTTGCGCACGATGGGGCTTAAGTCAATGGATTTCGATCACGGATGGTTGGGATGAGAAATCACGGAAACTCGGCGCCGTCATCAAACAAAACTCCAAGACTGACACGGCGCGGAAGCCCAGGCGCAAGGTCGGGCGAGCCACGCTTGGGCTCGCCCTTGGTGCGTGGTCATGGTTGTTTCAGGCAGCTTTGGTGGCTGCGATCTTGTGCGTGGTTGAGCTATCGACATTGAAGGTCCGAACCACGGGGTCTGCGTCGAGGAGAGGACGTATCATCTCGTGGATGGCAGGGTACTGCTCCTTCTGGTACCGCTCAGCATCTTGTTTGGTATTCCAGAAACTGATCGCTAAGCCGCGATCGGGGTCGGTATCCGATACCAGAACGGTCTCATCCACGAATCCGACCTGTTTTTTCAGAATCGGCAGTACCTTGTCGTTGATGATGGAGGTGAGTTCTTGTGACTTGCCCGGCTTGGTGGTTACTTCGACAGTGCGTGTAAACATGGAAACACTCCTTTGCGCTTGTTTCTCGACAGGCGACAATTCGAGGCTACCGGTCGAAGCTGACCGGATGCGGTGGCGGGTCCCTGGGGTGGAATCGGCCTTGCGACCAACTGCTTGACCACCATGTATTCGGGCCTACACCGTCCTCGGAGACGGTGATACGGTCTGGTTTCTTTCAACTGCCCGAATGTCCTCGTGGGTCAGGGTCGTTGCTGAGCCGCTGAGTGAGGGTTGTGCGGCGGAGTTTTGGCTGTGGCCAATGGAGACATCTCGACGCTAAGCCTCCGGTGGGTCCCTGTCAATGCCCGTTTTTTGGTGCAGTGCTCGGGCTTGGTTCTCAGGCGCTCTTCTTGGGAGTGATGGGGTAGAACACGGTCCAACTCTGTTCTACGTTATCGCTGCCGCAATGCGGACAGAGGACTTCGCCTTCCTCGTATTCGGCAAGCGTCAGCACCTTTGAAAATGTGTTCTTGCAGGCGTGGCAGAAGTACTCGTAGTGGGGCATAGACCACCTCTCACGGAATGGTCTCTAGATAAATTCTAGACCTCGGGTTGGTCAGGTTCAATCGCGGACTGGGTCACGAATGGTTTGCGTGGTTGGGTCGCGCGACGGCGCCGAAATTCAGATCTACGGTGATGCCCCACTCTTCAAGCAACCATTCTGGGACATAGAGCCGATTCCTGTTTTGCTCACACCAGGCGCGGAGGTCACGCGAGGAGGTATACATCTCTGCCGTGAGCTTCAGTTGCCTGATCCGTAGTTCGAATTCAGTAGGGAGAGCGGGACCGACCGGCATGGGACGGCCCCAATTAGGGTTCCCGCGTTTGCGAATCGTGGCGCGGGGAGCAGGCAGTGTCGCCATAGGCCCCGATCATACTCCGCCTTCGGGGACTGTGCGGGAGAATCCTCGCACGGGTGGCGCGTGGTTTGCGGGAGCGGTTGCGACGGCATGGCATGGGCTGCGGACGAGGAAGAAGGCAGATTTCCCGAAGTGCGTGACGACACAGACAAATTTGCAGAAATGAGAGCACACTGAGGGCAAATGTGAGGAGAGTAGAACTCATCTCATATATGCCACAGGAAAGCCGTAGCGAAAACTGTTAAAACTGTTTTCAGGACAGGCCGCGACGGGCTTTGAGCCGGAGGCGATTCGCGACCCAGAAGAAAGCCGATGCCCAAAGCACGCTGGTAGCCGCCAATATCACGCTGCCCAGCATTGCCCACCTAAATGGCGCGGTTCGTGCGCTCCTGACGATGTAGATTTCCGGCAACCCGAGCATCAGGGCGAGATATGCCGGAACTTGTAACCAGTCGGCCCTGCTAAGCACGGCTTGACCCAACCAGAGTGCGCTGATGCGCAGTGTTGCAATCACACAAGCCACGCGCCATACTGCAGGCCAACCGTATCGATGCTCTGACGCTCGGGCGGAGAGACGCCAGACCCCGTAGATAGAGGAGACCAGCACAAGCGAGAAACCGAGTATGAGCATGGAGCGTGCTACGATCCGTTCCATAGTAAATGGAAACCCACCGGGCTCAACAGCCATTTCACCAACCCCCACCGACAACGGTTGGCGGGCAATTTATGAGATAGGCTCTAGTCACTTGGCTTGAAAAGCGTAGTAGGTGATGCGACTCTCCCCTGCCAGTCGCTTCTTGAGGCCCTTGACAGCAAAGAGGCAGGAGGCAGGAATCATTCCGAGCGCGCAGCGGTCGCCGCCGTTGCGTTTGGACAGGTAGTGGAGTTCGCCAGAGCGGCGGTGTAGAAGCCCAGGTCTCGAAAAGCGCGAGACCCTTCGACAAGCTCAGGGCAGGCTCTGGGGCACCCCCGGATTTTCCCCATGTCAACGTTTGAGGGCACTCGCGTTATACCCGCGCGGGAGAAGGGGCCCACCCGACCCGCCAGATGTTGGCCACCCGCCCGATCGCGCTGCTCGACACGGAGTTGAAGTAAACGAAATCAACTACTTTCCAGCGGGGGGAACTTTGCTTTTTCGGCGGCGTTGATCTTCTCGCTCATACTTTGCACGAGTGGTCTCAACTTCTGTGCTTCCAACCGAGCGCCCCAGCATTCGTACAGTTTCACGGCGCTTTCATAACGAGGACCGCGGCCTCTCATTACGACAATCATGAGCATGACTTCTGATAGGCCTTTACAGAACGAGGAAGCAGTTTCTTGGAACCCGAGTTCATCGTCGGCAACCCCAGCAACGAACGGGATCGCGAACGCTTCGAGACTGTTCAAGAAACTTACGATATTGGCTCCCACGACCGAGAATTCACGTTCGCTAAGCGCCATCCTTTGTGGGTCGAAATTATGTTGTACAATCTCGCCCTTTTCGACTTTGAACCTCTGGTTGTTCAAGCAAGTCAACTTATTCTGTCTATAAACGTTCGCCGCAGCGTCTTGTAATGGGATGACCGTCTCTGCAAAGTACTGGCAGCGTTCCGTCGCGAACTTGATCGACTCTCGCTTGGCATTCTTAGCCGCGATCTGCTTAGTAAGACGCAGCTGCTTCAGGCCATAGAACGCCACGGCGGTGAGCACGACGGCTGAAACGAAGTAAACTAACTCCAGGATCGAACGAAGTGTGACGAACCAGCCAGAGTTCATGACGAATACTCCTCGTCAAAACCTACACTGGCGCGCTTGGCGCGGCAAGTGACGCGGATCACAAGTGCGGGGGTCGAACCAACTAATCTCTTGCCAAACCGAGCAGCCAGGCGAAAGAATAAATGCTATGTCATTCTTCTGGACTTGCCCTTACTGCCGGGTGCCCCACTCATCGCGCATTTTGCGATGAGTGGGCTTGCGCATAACATCGATACTCAGCCCGTAATCCGGGCGGCTTTCGCCCACACATTCGCAAAAGACGCGAATGTGTGGGGCACCCGGCAACAAGAGGGGAGATCAAACGTGCAATGCGGCCACTGCTCTGCTGACTACCACCCCCAAACAAAGGCGCTTGTTGCGGGAAGGGACGAGGACAGCTTCTGGCAAATCGAAGTCGAGAAATGCCCCCGCTGCAGGAAATTCAACATGCGCCTGGTCAACGGCTCGGCGCATCCGAGCGACCCAAGTAAGATGTTACAGGTGCATTACGCGCGGCCGTTCTACCCGAAGGAAGGCTCCTCCCGCAAGCCAGCCCCGGTAGACGTTCCCAAGGGCCTCGCCGAGGATTACAACGAGGCCTGCCTCGTGCTCAATGACAGCCCGAAGGCCAGCGCCGCACTCAGCCGGAGATGCCTACAGGCGATCCTCAGGGATCACGCAAAAACGAAGTCCAAAGACCTCGCCGACCAGATCGACGAGGTCCTTGCCGGAAACCTACTCCCCTCACACCTAGCGGGGGCCATCGACGCGGTCCGTAATCTCGGGAATTTCGCCGCCCACCCTGTCAAGAGCAAGAGTTCGGGAGAGATCGTCGAAGTCGAGCAGGGCGAAGCGGATTGGTTGCTCGAAACGCTCGAAGGCCTTTTCGATTTCTACTTTGTCCAACCAGCGGACCTCCAGAAGAAAAGAGACGCCCTCAACGCCAAGCTGGCCGCTGCAGGGAAGCCACAACTCAAATAGCCCGACCCTCGCCCTTGTCGGATGTGGCGAGAAACGCGAAGCACCACTACAATTCTGGACACCATGGATATCTTCATCAGCTGGCAAGGCAAGCGCAGCCATGCAGTTGCCGAAGCACTTCGAGACTGGCTCCCCCTGATCGTGAACGCCTTCAAACCGTGGCTCTCGTCCGCAGATATCGATAAAGGCGCGCGCTGGGGAGCCGAACTCTCGACCCAGCTCGGAAGGGCAACTGCCGGAATCTTCTGCCTGACGCGCAGCAACCTCACGGCCCCCTGGCTGATCTTTGAAGCCGGTGCCATTTCGAGGACACCCGAAAAAACCTACGTGTGCACGTTGCTGCTCGACCTCCAACCCAGCGACGTGAAGGGTCCCCTTGCGCAATTTCAGGCGACCAAGGCAACGAAGGAGGACATCCACCAACTCGTGAAAAACCTGAACAAGGCGCTAGGCGAACACTCGATGGATGAGGCACTGGTAAACAGAGCTTTCGAGATGTGGTGGCCTGAACTGGAGAGAAAGTTGAAAAATCTCCCGTCAGGTGAAACAAGCCTGCCGCCGCTACGATCCGACCGTGAGTTACTCGAAGAACTCGTCGACCTCGCGAGAGCCACGAAGGTAAATCTAGTCGCCGAACAACGGGCCGACCAACTCGCGGCCCAGCTGAACGATATGCGGGAAAGTTTTGCCAAGGAGTTCGAAGCAAACCTACGGGCAGCCGAGCTATCCCGACGTAAGATGCAGGACGAGATGCGGCGGGTGCAGGATGAAAATGCATCGCGATCTTTGCCGCCGCAACTACAGGGCTTTGCGGACAAGCTCTCCGAAGAGGTGCGAAGGGAGCTGCGAGCCCTTCGCCAGCCGAAGCCGCCTAAGAGAACCGACGAGAGTAAGAGCTAGGGACACGGAAACTTTCCCCACCCTTCAAAAAACGAAGGGTGGGGCAGCCGGCCGATCAGTCATGTCTTCGTGGCCTGCGACAGCGACAGTGTTCGGAGACTACGAGCAGCGGGGTGGCTTTCCGGCCTCCCCTTAGCGGACCTTGATGTTCTCTAGCCGGCGTTTGAGAATCTGGCCGGGTAGCGTGACGATGATTTGTATATTCTTGCTGCCAATATGAAGCTTCGCTCTTAGGTTGATCATGTGCTTGACTTTCTTCTTGCGAACCTTCTTCAGCGGCATCCGGTAACCCTCCTCAACGAAAAAGGGCCATGGCTTCCGCCATGACCCCCTCGGTCGGGACCATTATCTACCAGTCTCCGCTAAAGATACATAGACCAGTTTGGTGCTGGCTGGGTTGGGGAGTGGAGGGAGGGCGGCGAAAGTCCAAATCCCCTCCCCTTGCGCAAACGATGGGGCACCCGCTTGGATTTCGACGCCCGTCCAGGAAATCCCACGAGGACAGGGCTGTGGAATCCCACCCCTTCGGCTCCGCTCAGGGCAGGCTCTAACGTCGAAAAGTACGACGTTAGGATGGGACACCCGATGAGTTATTTGGGGTGGGAATAGATCAAGATCAAAGTCAAGATCAACGGCAGCGGACAGGAGTGTCCGCTCTACACGACCTGGGCGGCGTGGCCGGGTGCCCGACATTTGCGTTCTGTGCGGATGTGTGGGCGCTGGAACTCGCGACCTCCCGATGGTACCGACACCACCCGGCCCTTTACTTGAGTTTGCGGTTGATCTGCTCCATCTCACGCACAAAAATCCTACCGGACTTCGCCCGCTCCACAGCGTCATCAATCGCTTCTTCCTTCGTTCTCGTCGGTGGACCGCCGTTCTTGTAAAAAGAATCGTCGGGATCGTACCAGCACCACCACTCGCCCTGGGTCTTTAGATACTCTTCCCGGCACGGATGGACAAGTTTGGAAAGTGCCTCTCGAAGCATTGCGTCGCGTTGGCGTTCGCGCTCTGTATCGCGCTTCGCAGCAGCGGCGGCAGTCGCTTTCGCTTGATCAATCTTCGCCCACCCGCAAGCCTCTTCCACCGGGCCGAGCTTTTCGGTCAATCCCTTGACTTTGAACTCGACGGTCGTGGGCTGCTTCTGAAACGGCTTGTACTCGAATAGAAAGGTTTCTGTCTGGGCAAGCCGCCTCGCGAGACCGATAGGATCAGGCGCAAACAAACCCGTATGATCGGCTGCCTCACTCCAACTCTGTTGTTGCGGCTTCGCATCATCGAACTTGACCCGGACGTTCCCATCGTCGACGACATCAACGGTCGCCACGAACAGCGAAGTTTTGCCGCGAGTACACCGGATAATAAGATTTACGCCGTGGCCGTCCTCGGCGAACTTATTCAGAAACACTTTCGGTTGATTGTCCATCCGGTCAGTCTCAGTGGAGACCTGCCATCCATTCAACTCCGCTATCCTTTGATTCAACGCGGCGAGCCGGTTGTCAGTCTCGGTCGGAGATGGCTTCGACTCTGGCGACTTACACGAAGTTCCAATAAGCACGCAAAGGATAGCGGTGGTGAGTAGATGTCTCATCAGGGCGGGTGGCAACGAAAAAGGGCCATGGATTTTCCCCATGACCCCCTCGGTCGGGATCATTATCTATCAGTCTCCGCTAAAGATACATAGACCAGTTTGGTGCTAACTAAGTTGGGGAGTGGAGGGATGGCGGCGAAAGTCAAAATCCCCACCCCCTTGCGCAAACGATGGGGCACCCGCTTGGATTTCGACGCCCGTCCAGGAAATCC
>JAIQFO010000060.1 GCA_020073215.1 Terriglobia bacterium
CAGTTGCCAGTAGCCAGTTGCCAGTACCCAGCAAAACGACGGCATCGACACCTGGGTACTGGCAACTGGGTACTGGGTACTGGTATGCTTTCTCGCAATGTGGGGAGTTTCACGCTGGACTGCCAGGTTTCTGCTGCTGGTGATGCTTGCTCCGGCCTTCGGGCCGCTGGCGATGGCTCAGTGTGCCCAGCCGGGGGCCATGCACTGCATGCGGCAGCCGGTGTCGGAGCGTTTGACGCATCCGGCGATGCCCTGTCACCATGCGATGGCGCAGGCGGAGCCGCCCCAGCCCGAATCATCGGAAGCCGCGCTTCAGGCCAGCAATGACGGCAATTGCTGTCACAGCCATTGTTGCTGCGGGGCCACTACCTCGGAGTGGGCGCATCCGGCCGCTAATCTTCTCTCTTTCGTAAGTCTCCTGATCGAGCCGGCACTTCCCGCACCGGGCGCAGTGCTGCGCTCAAGTTCCGTTCTAAGACGCGATTCCGCCCGCGCCCCTCCGCGCAGCTAATCCTCGAGCAACCTGAGCTCGCAACCAGGACTTCACGGTTGCGTGCGTCTCCAGCCCCTGAAGGGGCGTCCGATTTCGCATGTTTGCGGCATCACTGAAGCGATGCCCTGATACGACATCGGAATTGTTCGGCTGACCTGCACAAGACGACGCCGAAAGTCGGTCCTCTCGCACCGCTCGTTTCGGTGTTAAGGAATCGACAGCTCATAAGGACAGAAAGACATGACTCGTACGAAGCTACTAGCATTCGCTGCGCTGTTGTTGTTGATGACCCCTGCCGCATTCGCCAGTGTTTATGGGGCCGTTCGCGGCATCGTGCATGACCCGCAGCATCGTCCCATTCAGGACGCCATGGTGATGCTCAAAGCGAAATCGTCGGACTGGGCTAAGAGCGTTACCACCGGACCCACCGGCGAATTCCAGTTCAATGCCGTGCCGCTGGGCGATTATTCGGTGAGCGTCGCCAGCCAGGGGTTCGCGCAAACTTCACGAGATGTCACGGTGGTCTCGGGAAGCGTGCCGGTCGTCCACTTTCTTTTGACGGTCGCAACCGCGAATGCCAATGTCACCGTCTCCGGCGCGCCGGAGGTGGCTCCGACCGATTCCGCCACTCCTACCAGTCTGGTCAGCCGCCTCGACATCGAGCGCACTCCCGGCGCCGACCGGACCAACAGCCTGGCCATGATCACGGACAATGTGCCGGGCGCGTACGTCACGCATGATCAGCTCCACATTCGCGGCGGTCATCAGACGACCTGGCTGGTGGACGGCGTGCCCGTGCCCAACACCAACATTGCCTCCAACATCGGCCCGCAATTCGATCCCAAAGACATCGACTACATGGAAGTGAATCGCGGCAGCTACGGCGCCGAGTTCGGAGATCGTACCTACGGCGTGTTCAACGTCGTGCCCCGTACCGGCTTCGAGCGCAACAACCAAGCCGAGCTCGTCGTCAGCGCCGGGAGTTTTTACCAGACCAACGACTCGTTCAGTTTTGGCAGCCACACCGAGCGCTTCGCCTACTACGTCGGCCTGAACGGGAACCGCAGCAATCTCGGCATCCAAACCCCTATTCCGCAGGTCGTGCACGATGCCGCCAATGGCTACGGGGGGTTTGGCTCCTTCATCTTCAACGTCAACCCTTCCAATCAGCTTCGCCTAATTACGGCGCTGCGCAAGGATTACTACCAGATCCCTTACGATCCGAACTTCAACGATGCGCAGAGCACTCTGCCCGGTTGCGGTTCCTGCGACAGCAGCGGCCTGCGTGACAGCGACCGTGAGGCCGATGCCCTGATTAACGCTTCCTGGGTCCACACCTTCAACTCGAAACTGCTGCTGACGGTCTCGCCCTTATTTCACCGCAACACGACAGACTACGAGAGCGCGCCCAACGACTATCCCACCGCCACCACCGATCAACACACGTCCACTTATGCTGGAGGCCAGGTGAGCTTCGGCGCGAACTTCAACCGGAACGACCTGCAGGTTGGCTTCTTTGGATTTCATCAGAACGACGATCAACGATTAGGCATACTTTTCAATTGCCCGACCAACGGTGACCCCAATTTCCCGGACTGCAATCCCGGCCAGACGCCCTTTGCGGATCGTGAGACGCCTTCTGGCGGTCTCGCGGCTTTCTTCCTCGACGAGAAATTCAAACCGTTGTCGTGGCTGACTTTTTCTGCCGGCATGCGCCCCACACATTTTGCGGGCAGCGGTATCTCGGAGAGCGCTATCAGCCCGCGCTTCGGCGCTACGGTTACCGTCCCCCGACTTCGCTGGACCTTCCGCGCTTTCTACGGTCACTACTATCAGGCGCCGCCGTTGCTTACCGCTTCTGGGACGCTGAGTGATTTGTGCACCGCGAGTGGCTGCACTTTCATCCCGCTCCATGGCGAACGCGACGAAGAGCATCAGTTCGGCGTCACCATCCCTTTTCGCGGATGGACGCTCGATACCGACACCTTCCGCACCCGCGTGCATAATTTCTTCGACCACAACACCATCGGAGAATCCAATCTTTTCTTTCCGCTCACCATCGACAAGGCGCTTATTCGCGGATGGGAATTGACGTTGCGATCGCCGCGCATCCGCCAGCGCGCCCAGGTTCACCTCGCTTATTCGAACCAGGTCGCTTACGGCGGCGGGGCCATCACCGGCGGGTTGACCGACTTCACCGATCTCTGTCCTCCCGGCGTCAGTCTCTGCGCTCTCGATCACGATCAGCGCAATACCTTGAACCTCGGGGCCGACGTCTCGCTGCCCTGGCGGTCGTATGCTTCCACCAATGTTTACTACGGCTCAGGCTTCAGCAACGCTTTCCCCGGCCAGCCCTATCCCGGCGGCTATCTGCCCGGGCACACTACCTTCGATCTTTCGCTAGGCAAGGACTTCGGCGAGCAGATCTCCGCCTCGCTCAATGCCCTGAACGTCGCCAACCGCCGTGTCGAACTCGACAACAGCCAGACCTTTGGAGGCTTCCACTGGAATAGCCCGCGCGAGATCTTTGTCGAACTCCGCTACCGGTTCCACTATTGACGTGGAATCGCTGCCTAAGTCCATGATTCCAATAGATCATGGATCGAAGATCGAAGTGAGAGACCTTGAAACGGACAGGCTGCCAGTTAACAGCTGCCGACGCATTCGCATCAAACTAACCAGACCCGCGAGATCTGTTTGACGCTGTTCCGGTGCGCTCCGTATAATTTAGAGCGTCCACACCCTGATTACCACGCTTGCGGTTTCTGCGTGAACAGAACCGGGCGGCGTACGCGCCTTGTGCGCCCGCGCTGCCGGTTTCAAGTCTCAGGTCTGATGACTAATAGGCTCGGGCTTGCGATCAGCGTCGCTGAGCCCAGCGGGCTGGAAGCTTCCAGCATTCCCAAAAATCCGAAGGAGTTCAAAGGATCCAATGATTAAGAAGTTTGCGCGCGTTACCCTTGCCGTAGTGTTCGGCCTCTCTGTGTTTGCCCTGGCCCAAACCAAACCGGCTGCCGGCACACCGGCAGCTGCCACGCCCGACGCTCCCTCTGCGGCTGCTGCGGCGAAGAATACCGGCACCAAAATCGGAACCATCAACATCGAACAGGCGATCTTTGCCTCCAACGAAGGACGGCGCGATTTCGAGGCGCTCAGTAAGAAGTTTGAACCCAAACAGAGCGAACTGAAGGGCTTGGCCGACGAAATCGACAGCCTCAAGAAACAGCTCAGTGCCCAGCAGGACAAGCTGAATGAGGAATCGCGCGACAAGCTGGTAAAGCAGATCGAGTCCAAGCAGAAGAGTTTCGATCGTGCGACCCAGGACGCGCAGGAAGATTTCCAGAGCCAGCAGGGCGAGATCGGAAACAAGATCCTGACCAAAATGGCGCCCCTGCTTCAGAAGTACGTCACCGACAACGGTTACGGGCTGCTGCTTGACACTTCGCAACCCTGGCCACGGGGGCCGGTGATTGTGTCTGGACCGGCGATCGACATCACCCAGCCGATCGTGGAAGCCTACAATGCGCAATCCGGCGTGCCCGCGCCCGTGAGCGCTGCTGCCAAGGGTCCCGCAAAACCGGCGGCCAGCAAGCCTGCTCCGCCAGCCAGCACTCCGCCGAAGAAGTAGCGACACCGCTCGGGGAGTTCCAGTTCCAGGTTGTTTCTTGAAGACCGCGTGCAGACGCGGTCTTTTTTTCGTTGGGTTGATCTTCTTGTGGATCGCCGGCGTTCCCGCCGGCCAAGACGAACCTCGCGCCAATCTCGCGCGGCGGGATCAAGTTGCGGGCCGCAGGTGTCTGTAGTGGTAACGGGCCCGTTCCGGAGGAACACGATATGTTCACCACACTCGAAAGCACCTGGGACCAGTCTGCCCGCCGGGGACGAGCGACACTGGCCTCCTTCACGATTCAGGCTCTAAGCCTGAGTCTGCTGAGCGCAGTCTCAATGCTCTGGGTTGAGCGGCCGCCGCAGGTGCGTTGGCTGCAAATCCCGGCGCCGACAACATTCTCACCGACCGAACCCGCACCGCCCAAACCGCCTGTGCACCAGCACGTTACGGCCGCCACCGTCAGCAACGTTTTTCATGGACACGTGATTACGCCTCAATTCATCCCGTTGCACGCCGCACAAGTCGACGATTCGAAGCTGGGCCCACCAGCACCGAACCTGCCCGACATCGAGTTTCGATCGGGTCGCGGATCGCGCGATGTCGTGCCCTATGACCTTGGAGACGGTATGCCGGTCGTGATGCCGTCCCATCCAACGGTGGTCAAACCGCTGGTTGTGTCGAGCCTTGGAGAGGGCAGCCTGCTGCGCCGCGTGCAGCCGACATATCCCGTCCTTGCCCGGCAGGCGCGGATTCAGGGCCCGGTCGAGTTGCAGGCGATCATCAGCAAGACGGGGACGATCGAGCATCTGGTCGTGGTCCGCGGACATCCGATGCTGGCCGCAGCCGCATTGGAAGCGGTTCGGCAATGGCGTTATCGCCCGTATCTTCTGAATCACGAGCCGGTTGAAGTGGAGACGGAGATTACCGTGAACTTCGTGTTGTCGGGGAGTTGATCTCTGCCTTAGACATCGCCAACGAACCGATGGTTACCATCGGCAGTCAGCACGGCGCGGTGCGCTGGTTATAATCGGCTGAGTGAACGCACCGCGTACCCACTTGTCGCAAATACCCGACCGGCGGTCGCTGATTCTCGACGGCCGAACCTGGGCGGAAATTTCTCTCGGCGCGCTGGGAGGAAATTTCCACGCCGTACAACAACACGTCGGCCCTAACGTGACCATTTGTGCGGTGGTTAAGGCCGATGGTTACGGCCACGGAGCCGTCGAATGCGCCCTTGCGCTTGAAGCCGAAGGCGTGCCCTGGCTCGGTGTCACCGACGCGGCGGAAGGTCGCGCCCTGCGCGGCGCCGGCATCTGGACCCGCATCCTGCTCATGACCGGTATCTGGAAGGGAGAAGAGGACGGCATCGTCTCCCACAATCTCACGCCCACGGTTTGGGAAACCTGGCACATCGAACGCCTGGAAAAGGCTGCGAAGAAGCAACAAGTCAACCTTCCCGTGCACCTGAAAGTCGATACCGGCATGAACCGCCTTGGCGCCAAGGTCGAAGGATTGCCGCGACTCTGCGAAAAGCTCGCGGTCTCGGAACACCTGCACCTCGAGGGCGTGAGCACGCACTTCGCGTCGGCAGAGGTGCTTGATGCCGAAGACGCTCCCCGCCAGGCAAGTCGGTTTGAACACGCCCTCGCCAAACTTGCCGAGTACGACCTGCATCCTCCGCTGGTGCATATGGGCAATTCTGCCGCTGTGAGCGCCCGTCCCGAAACCTGGAAGACCATGGTGCGTCCGGGCATTCTTCTTTACGGGTACTCGCTTCCCATCTTGCGTGGTGGCGAAATTGTTGATGGGACCCCGCTCCCACTTGTTCCCGTGCTTACCTGGAAGACGCGCGTTCTCACCGTGAAGGATGTTCCCGCCGGAGAAGCAGTTGGCTACATGGGCAGCTACATCACCCGCAAGAGCACCCGCATCGCCGTGCTGCCGGTTGGTTATGCGGACGGCTATCCGCGGCTGCTCTCCGATCGCGCCCGCGTGATCGTTCGCGGCGACTACGCGCCGGTGGTCGGCCGGGTCTCGATGGACCTCACGACGGTCGATGTCGGCCATATTCCCGGCATTGCGGTGGGAGATGAAGTGATTCTGATCGGCGCACAGAACGGCAGAAGCGTCGATGCCGTCGAACTGGCTCGCCTGTGCGAGAGCGTTCCGTATGAAATCCTGTGCGGTATCTCGCAGCGAGTCCCGCGCGTGTACATCTGAACCGTCGGCACTCAGCACTCTCAGCCAGCAGAGAAGACGCCCTTCAGGGCCTGGGCATCGGGGAACTACCGAATGCTGAGTGCTGACTGCTAGGTGCTGAATTCCGCCATTGAACTCTCCTCACTCGCCAATCCGGCCTCCTTGTTGTATTTCTAGAAGAGACATGCCCTCGCGTTACGCGCAATGGATGTACGACTGGGAGACCCGGCTTACGTCGGTCGACAATAACCGTGTAGTGCGTCCGCTGGACTGGGGGCTGGATTGGACTCATAGCTGGCCTGGCCGCAACGGCGGGCCTTCAGGGCAGAGCTCGCGGGATCTGTTGGACTATTTCAGGCACTTCAACGATCGGATCATTGGGGCTAGCGACGACTTCTACGCGTACCAGACGCCGGTGGATTTCCGACTGGAGCGGCGCGAAGTTCAAGTATTCAGCACGCGCGAGGCGCCCGACCCGCGGCTCGAAGAAAATGTTCGCGGCACGCAGGCCGAGTTTTTGCGCTTCACTTCGCCGGTGGTGACTCCTTTTCCTGAAAATAACCTGGTGAACGCGCGCTGGTTTCCGGCCCGTGGACGCCGCGCCGTGGTCCTGCTGCCGCACTGGAATTCCGATGCGATTTCCTACAACGCCCTTTGCCGCGTCATGAACTGGATGGGGATTGCGGTGCTGCGGTTGTCCATGCCGTATCACGACATTCGCCGTCCGGCGGGGATCGACCGCGCTGATTATGCTGTTTCCGCCAACATTGGGCGCACGCTCGATTCGGTACGGCAGGGCGTGATCGACGTGCGCTGCTGTCTGGACTGGCTGGAAGCGCAGGGCTACAACCGGCTCGGGATCGTCGGGACGAGCCTGGGATCGTGCTATGCGTTTATCGCCACCGCGCACGATCCGCGGATTCAGGTGGCTGCCTTCAATCATGCTTCGACTTATTTTGCCGACGTGGTTTGGCACGGGCAGTCTACACGCCACATTCGCGAGGGGCTGGAAACGGCCATCGATTTGGAGAATCTGCGGCAGGTTTGGCGCGCTGTCAGTCCGATGGTGTACTTCGATAAGTTTTCGCGCTGGCCTCGGCGCTCGCTCATTATCTATGCGAAGTACGATATGACGTTCCTGCCGGAATTTTCTCGGCAAGTGGTCGAGCAGTTCGAGAAGCACAATCTGGATCACAAAGTCGTCGTGCTGCCTTGCGGGCACTACACCGTGGGCGAGACGCCTTACAAATACATGGATGGGTGGCAGTTGGTTAGCTTCCTTAGGACGGCGTTCGAGTAGGGCTCGTCCTCAAGATATAGGCTTCATTCCGTGCTCCGTGGTGCTCCTGGATCGCCAAGTACAGGTCGCATCCATACCTTACCCCGCGCTGAAACTCAACTCTACTTCGGCAATCGGCGCCGCATGGTTCATGGGGCATTGTTGCACAAATCCGGTTAAGTAATGTATTTTCAATTACATGGATATATCATGTTTTATCTTGATTTATCTGGGTAACGAGGTAAGATAGGAAATCGACACAGGTAAGGATGGGACCATGCCGGCCGCGACGACCAAGAAGTTCACTCCTGAGATCGACGCCCACCTCTACGACGAATTCGTTGCGGTTGCCGAGCGGAATGGGCAAACGAAGCGTCATGTCCTGGAAGAGGCGCTCCGCTTCTACTTGCGCAACGTGGTTCCTTCCCAGCACCTGGTCCGCCCCGAGGTGATGGATGCCTTCGAGCAGTCGGTGGATCGCAACCGTGATCTGCTGCAGCGTCTCGCAAAGTAAGAAGCCAGATGGCGGACTACCTTACGGTCGCGGAAGTTTACCGGATGCAGCATCGATTGATCGAGCGATTCGGCGGTCGCCATGGCGTCCGCGACAAGGGCGCGGTGGAGGCCGCCGTTTTTCGCCCGCAGACCGGCTATTACAACTCCCTCGAAGAAGAAGCGGCCGCGCTGATGGAGTCGCTTGCGAACAACCACGGCTTCCTTGACGGCAATAAGCGCATCGCTTTCACCGCTGCCGATGTTTTCCTGCGGCGTAACGGCTTCCAAATCGAGGTCGAGGGCTTGGACGGACACGCGTTCATCGTTGGTTCGATGGAGCGGGGCGAATTTCGCTTTGGCAAAATCCTTGACTGGATTCGCCAGCACATCCAGCCGATCGTTTAGCCCGGTTAGTCTTCCGCCTCGTAGGTCCAGACTTGGGCGGGCTCGCTTCCTCGGGCGGGCACGCCTACATAGAAGCGATCGCGCTTGCTGAAGAAGTAGCCGGTACGCACTCCTATCGCCGAGGGAACATTCTCGATTAATTCGTAATGATTGGGGTCCTTCTGCTCGATTACGCTGATGAAACCTTCGCCGCCGATCACGTAAATGCGTTTACGGCCGGCGTCGAAATAGACATCGTCGCACTCGCCAGCGGCTCGGATTCTGGCAACTTCCTTTCCGGTTTGTGTGTCGAGGACGATCAGCACGGGGGGCTTGCGAGTGACGGTGAACAGGCGATGGTCGGCTTCGTTCAGGGCCATGGCGTAATTGCCGCGCGCGCCTTTTAGCGGCCATTTGGTTACGGTTCCCGTTTTGCGGTCGATCGATTCGACCACGTTCCCCTGGTCGGGGACGTTCACGAAGATGTGGCCTCCCGAGGCTTCGAGCTGGAACGACTCGGGATGGCCTCCGGTCTTGTAGATGTCGCCCACGCGTTTTTCGGTTGCGGGGTCGATTACGGCGATGCCACCGTCTTCCTCTCCGAATCCTACTAATACTCTCTTCGAGGCGGCGTCATAGCGAACGTTGTCGGGATCGGTTCCGAGGTCAATCGTGTTGCGCAGGGTGTAGGTGGCGCCATCGAAGATGTTGAGCTTTCCATCGCCCGCGTCGGCCACGAAGAGTTTGTCGAACTCGGGGACGTAGAGTGGACCCTGCGGTTCGGATACGCCGGTAATGCTGTGCATCACTCGGCCGGCGAAGACGTCGACGATTTCTACGCTGTTGTTGCCTAGCGCCGAGAAGATGAGGCGCTTCCGTTTAATGTCGGCGGTGAAGTGATCGAGACGGCCGGCCACGTTCGGCACGGGAATCTGTTCTTCGAGTTGCAGGGTGGAGAATTCCCGGGGCGCCTTTTTGGCGGGCGCCGCGGGCTTGGTCGGGGCTTGGGCGGCGGCAAAGGTGCACAGTACCGCGGCGATGAAACAGCCGATGACTCTTGTCAAAACTTCCTCCTTAGGGTTGGGGCTCATACACCAGGACCGCTGCTTCTTGCTTATCGTTCGCGGGCGCGGCTACATAATACCGGTTAAGTTCGGGTGACCAGAACGACGTCCCGGCTCCGGGCCGGGTTGGGACTTTACCCAGCAATTCATAGTGATCGGCATCTTTCTGCTCATAGACCCAGACCGAGCCTACTTCAAAACCTCTGCCTCCCGAGACGTAGATGCGTTTGTGGGATGCGTCGTAGTAGACACCATCCATGCCTTCGACCGTCGGCAGGCTGGCGATCTCGACTCCCGATGCGGAGTCTACGACAATCAGCAGCGGAGTTCTGGTTCCCACGAACAGGCGGTTCGTACTTTCATCGAACGCCATGTCTCCTACGCCCTTGCCCTTGGGCTTCCAGGTGGCGACAACTTCCTGCTTCCGCGCATCGATCACCTGGATTTCGGAGAGAACAGGGATGGCCACGAAGAGCATTTTCCCGGACTCATTCCTCAAAATCTCGGCGGGATGGGCCGACACCTTGATGTCACCGATTCGTTTGTCGGTCTGGGCGTCGACGATTCCGACTTCGCCGTAGTCTTTGCCTGCGTCTTTCCCCCCGTACCCTACGTAAATCCGCCGGTCATGCGGATCGTAAGCCAGGCGGTTGGGGCCAGGCTCCAAAGGGATGGAATCGAGCAGATCGAGGCGATCACTTTGGAAAACGCGCAGCATTCCATCGTCACCGCTGGCCACAAAAACCTTTTTCAGCTCCGCTACGTAGAAGAGTCCCTGCGGCTTCTTGAATCCGGGGATGCTTTGGGTCCGTTTGCCGGTCTGAAGGTCCACCACCTCAAGCGATCCATTTTCCAGACCGGCAACAAACAGGCGCTTGCCTTTCACGTCCACATCCATGTGGTCGAGGCGGCCCTTGACTCCGGGCAGGGGGATGGTTTCGACGAGCCGGAGCGGCTCTTTCGGCGCTTGCGAATTCGCGGCCATGGGCGACAGGCACAACAATGCCCATCCAGCCAGGAGAGCACAGGAAAGTTTTCTCACGGTTTGTTCACGCTCCGAGACTGTGCAATAAAGGTCGTTCGGGAGCAATCCCTAACGAGTCCAACTGAAAGCACTTCTGTATCCACATGATTGTGCCTGAAAACAGAGAAGATAGGGCGGATCCTCCCTTGGCTCTGGTTCGGAGTAAAGGGCTCGGGAATTGCGGGCGCGGGCTGGGTGTGTTCCGTTCGTTCCAATATCTGCGCCATGAAGTGCAGCAGCTTCCATTGATCAGTGAGGGACGGGTCCGCTCCCAGGGCGACGTGACTGATGGCCGGACTGATGAGGGCTGCCTTCAGGGCCTTGGGCGGAATGTCGCGCTGCAACCATAAGAGTTCCGAGGGCGGGATCACGTTGTCGGCCGCGCCGTGCAGGAGCAGCACCGGGACCTGTAACGCCGCCAGATTTCCGCGAGGAGAAACCGGGGCCATCTCCGCCCGGTGGCGGGCGATCGACTGGCGGAGCTCTTCGGCCAGCGGTTCCACCTGGTGGTTGTAGAGCAATTCCATCTTTTGGCGAGAAGCAGGGCTGAGCAGCGCAGCTTGCTTTCGCGACTCGTCAACTTTCTCCCACAGGAGCAACCGGAGTGTTTCACGGGCTGCAGGGACGTCGGCAGGCGGGAAGAAATCTTCGGGGTGCGAGTAGACGAGTATCAGCACTCCGTATTCGTGAGCTGCCAGGTGGAGGGTGATGCCGTCGGGCTGCTGGATGGTGTTCGAGATCAGAAATTGGGAGACTCGTTCCAGCTCGTCATGGGCTCCTACGGAGACGACGAAACTTATATAGGGCGCAAACTTTGGATCGGCTGCGGCCAACAGGGACAAGCCTCCGGCAAAGCTCAGGCCCAGGACTCCGACTTTCTGGCCAAGCTGGGCGGACAGAGCACGCGCCGAATATCCGATCAGGTCGACGGAACTGCGGTCCACGTGGTAATCGGCGAGAGACAGCAATTCGGGCGTCAGCACGCGGATGCCGCTCGAAGAAATGGCGCGCGCGAAGGCCATGAGGCGCGGCTCTTCGATGCCCAGATGGTGGACCCCCTGCACCAAGAGCATGCCGGGGGCATTGAGGTGGTGATTGTTCTTGGGAAGGTAGAGGCGGGCGCGGATAGGTCCGGAGGGCGTCGGCAGCTCGGTCAGCACTTCCTCGATGGGATGGGCGGCGAGGGTGGCCAGTGCTCCGGGATGTTGCGGGGCTTGGACGCGTGACAGGATTTGAGCGGCTTGAAGATGGGTTCGGCAGGGGCGAGCTAGCAATAGAACCGCCAGAACGCCGAGGAGAACCACGAAAATTCTTATGGTCCGGCGGCGCTGCCGTTGCGGAGGGGTGAACATCGGTCTGGGGTACGGTGAGAGTATATCGTCTTGCCCCCTTAGAAGCGCTCCGTTAGGGGTAAAATAGCCGGGAGTCCATATGAAAAATTCATCGATGTCCCGGCCGCTCTATGAAGTTGATCCGCAGATTTCTAACGCTATCGACAACGAAGTTCGGCGCCAGCATGAAGGGCTGGAGCTGATCGCTTCGGAGAACTTTGTCAGCGAGGCGGTGCTGGAAGCGGCCGGCTCGGTGTTCACCAACAAATATGCGGAAGGGTATCCCGGCAAGCGATATTACGGGGGCTGCGAATTTACCGATGTGGTGGAGAACCTGGCGCGCGACCGGGCCAAGAAACTATTTGGCGCGGATCATGCCAACGTGCAGCCACACTCGGGATCGCAGGCCAATCAAGCGGCGTACGCTTCAGTCCTGCAACCCGGCGACACGATTCTTGGGTTGAATCTGGCGCATGGCGGACACCTCACGCATGGACATCCGCTGAATTTTTCGGGCAAGACCTACAAGATCGTTCCTTACGGCGTGACCAAGGAAACGGAGACGATCGATTACGACGAACTGGAAAAGCTGGCCACGGCGGAGCATCCGAAGCTGATTATTGGCGGCGGAAGCGCGTATCCGCGGATTATCGATTTTGTGCGCATGCGTCAGATTGCGGACAAGGTTGGGGCGTTTTATGTGGTGGATATGGCGCACTTCGCGGGACTGGTGGCGGGGGGAGTGCATCCATCGCCGGTGCCGCACGCGCACATTGTGACTTCGACCACGCACAAGACGCTGCGGGGGCCGCGGGCGGGGATGATCCTGAGCAAGCAGGAATTTGGGGCGGCGATTGATAAAACGGTCTTCCCGGGAATGCAGGGCGGGCCGCTGGTGCATATCATTGCGGCCAAGGCGGTGTGCTTTCTTGAGGCATCGCAGCCTGGGTTCCGCGATTATGCGCGGCAGATCGTGGCCAACGCGAAGGTCATGGCCGAGACATTGGCGGCCGATGGCTATCGCATCGTCTCAGGTGGAACGGACACGCACCTCATGCTGGTCGACGTGTTCGCCAAGGGCATGCTGGGGAGCGAGGCGGAGAAGGCTCTGGGCGAGGCCGGCATCACGGTCAATAAGAATGCAATTCCGTTTGATACGAATCCTCCGATGAAGCCTAGCGGCATTCGCATCGGGTCGCCGGCCATGACTACGCGTGGCATGAAAGAAGCGGAGATGCGGCAGATTTCGCACTGGATCGCGGAGGCGCTCGATCATCGGACGGACGCGGCGGTGCTCGCGAAGATCCGCAAGCAGGTGCTGGAGATGGCGGAGGCGTTTCCGCTGTATGCCGAGCGGCGGGCTCGGGCGCAGGCGGAAGTCAGAGCGTAAGCAAGCCCAGTTACCTAAGACGGGGGTGGGTCAATCGTTGACGGCGCGGTTCGGGACGCAGCATCCCGTAGCGGCTAGAAAGTTCGCTGAAAAACTCGACAAGGCCCCAAGAAGCTCACCCCAGGCGCAACACATTTCCAACGACTTACGGCCCGACTAAAGTCGGGCCCTTCCCAAAACCTGCGTGAATCAGAGTTTTTCCGCAGCCTTTTTCGAGCTTAAGTAAACCAGAGCTGTTCAGCAGCCGGAGACGGGGCAAGCCCCGTCTCTACGAAGAGGTTCCTTTAGCTCGGTTCGGAGTCGGGACGCGGAGGTGGAACTTTCGTGAGGCCGCGGGGAAAGAGCATGGCGTTGAATTCGGCGCCAATCAGCACCACTAGCGAGATCAGGTACATCCAGACCAACAGCGCAATTCCCACACCCAGGGAACCGTAGATGACGCTGTAGTCGACGTAGTGCTGCAAATACCATCCTAAGACCGCAGTGGAGAGGAGCCAGAGGCCGGTCGCCAGCACCGCGCCCGGCAAAACGCTGTGCCAGGGTTGGGTGCGGGGCACGGCGTTGTGATAGATCAACTGGATGACGGCGATGCTGGTCAGGATCGCAATGGTCCAGCGGATCGCGCCCCACAACAACAGAATCAGAGGTCCGAATTCGTGTCCGATGTTGAACAGAATCCTGGTTTCAATGCGGCTGCCGGATGCAACCAGAAAGGTGGAGAAAGTCAGCGGCAGACCCGCCATCAGGACGAGCGAAATGGCAATTGCGCGTTCCTTGACTAACCCCCAGGTCTTGGGAAGCTGGTAGGCGCGGCGAAAACCATCCATCCAGGAGATGATGACACCGGACGCGGTCCAGACGGTCAATAGGGAAGTGGAGACGAGCAGGCCAACCGGGCGGTCCGGTCGGCCTCGCAGGTAGGAAAGCACCGTGGCGCTGCCCGCGGGCAAAATGGCGCCCAGGGCGTAGGAGATCTCGCGCAGGTAGACTTCGCCGCGCCTCAGGGTGGCGATCACCGCGCCGAGCACCAGCAAGGCTGGGAAAAAAGTGAAGATGGCGGAATAGGCTGAGGCCTTGGCGGTTCCGAAAGCGTCGTGCTCGAAGGCGCGCCAGACCGACAAACGGAACAGGCGCCAGAAGCGAGCCAGGGCAGGGGCGAGCACCAGTCCGCCAGGAACCGGTTCCGGCTTGGGATTGCGGTTCTGAGGTTGCTCGGGCACGCGCTGTTGTTCCAGTGCTGGAGCCATTGGTTTTGGAAATCGTCGCTTAGTTCTGCGTCATTCTATACGAACTGTACCGAACCCAGAGCTGCGATTGGCGGCTGGCAACTGCCGAGCTTCGCTCGGCCTGGACGGGCGAGGGCGCCCGTCCCCACCCGAGCAAAAAACGAAGGGCGACTTGCGTCGCCCCTGTCCTGAATTCGCACCATCTTACTCCGCGGCAAGTTCTTCGGTCTCGCCTTCGTGGCGCATGAGTTCGAGGGCGCGCTCGGCGTCTTCGTAGGCTTGCGAGACTTCCTCCTGCACCTTGCTGGCGGCCTCTTCCATTTCCGGAGAGAGACGCACGTTGCGGTAGTATTCCATGCCGGTGCCGGCGGGAATCAAGCGGCCCACGATTACGTTTTCCTTCAGGCCGCGCAGATGATCGACTGCTCCTTGAATGGAAGCTTCGGTCAGCACGCGCGTTGTCTCCTGGAAGGAGGCCGCGGAGATGAACGAGTCGGTCGAGAGCGACGCCTTGGTGATACCGAGCAGCAACGGACGCCCGGTGGCCGGTTTGCCGCCATTGGCGATGGCACGCTCGTTCTCCTCGTGGAAGCGGAACTTGTCCACTTGCTGTTCGAGGAGGAACTGGGTATCGCCTACATCTTCGACCTTCACCCAGCGCATCATCTGGCGGACGATCACTTCGATGTGCTTGTCGGAAATGTTCACGCCCTGCAGTCGGTAGACTTCCTGGATTTCATTCACCAGGTAAGACTGTAGTTCTTTTTCACCGAGCACAGCCAGAATGTCGTGGGGGTTGAGCGGGCCGTCCATGAGCGGTTCGCCTGCGCGGACGCGCTCACCTTCCTGCACGTTGATGTGGACGCCGCGCGGAACGGAATATTCCTTCTCCGTGCCGTTATCGGCCGCCACGTAGAGTTTGCGCTGCCCTTTGGCTACTTCGCCGAAGCGCACCACGCCATCGATTTCGCTGATGACGGCGGTTTCGCGGGGCTTGCGGGCCTCGAACAATTCGACCACGCGCGGCAGACCGCCCGTGATGTCCTTGGTCTTCGTGGTCTCGCGCGGGATCTTGGCGAGCACGTCGCCGGGGAATACCGTGTCTCCGTCCTGCACCATGAGGTGAGCGTGCGAAGGCATCAGGTAGCGCTTGCTCGCCTTGCCTTTGATCACCATTGCGGGCTGACGCTTCTCGTCGGGCGAATCCGCCACCACGTGACGCGACAGACCGGTGACTTCATCCACTTCTTCGTGCAAGGTGATGCCTTCCTGCAGGTCCTTGAACTGCGCCGTGCCGCCAATTTCGGTTAGGATGGCGAAGGTGTAGGGATCCCACTCGACCATAACCTGACCGAGTTGTACCGGGCCGCCCTCCGCAACCTTGACCTTGGCGCCATAGACGACCGCATAGCGCTCGCGTTCGCGGCCCTTCTCGTCCACTACCGCGATTGAGCCCTGGCGATTCATGACCACCAGGTCGCCCGTCTTGGACTTCACCGTCTGCAGGTTGATAAAGCGAACCAAGCCGTTGCTCTTGGCATCGAGGCGCGATTGTTCCGAAACTCGTGACGCCGTACCTCCGATGTGGAAGGTGCGCATGGTGAGCTGGGTTCCGGGTTCGCCGATGGACTGAGCCGCGATCACGCCGGTGGCCTCGCCGAGTTCGACCAGGCGCCCGGAAGCGAGATTGCGTCCGTAGCACATCACGCAAACGCCGCGCCGGGACTCGCAGGTGAGCACCGAGCGGATCTTCACCCGCTCGATACCGGCAGCCTGAATCGCCCCGGCGAGATCTTCGGTGATCTCGTGGTTGATGTCGACCACGACCTGGCCTTCGTAGTCTTTGATCTTTTCGAGCGAGACGCGGCCCACGATGCGGTCGCGCAGGGGTTCGATGATTTCGCCGGCTTCCACGATACCGGAGACGTAGATTCCATCGACGGTGCCGCAGTCGTATTCGCTGATGATTACGTCCTGCGCGACGTCGACCAGACGGCGCGTCAGGTAGCCCGAATCGGCGGTCTTGAGGGCCGTGTCGGCCAAGCCCTTGCGGGCGCCGTGGGTCGAGATGAAGTATTCGAGCACTGTCAAGCCTTCACGGAAGTTGGCCGTAATCGGCGTCTCGATAATCTCGCCCGTCGGCTTCGCCATGAGTCCGCGCATTCCGGAGAGCTGACGGATCTGCTGTTTCGATCCGCGAGCGCCGGAGTCGGCCATGACGTAAATCGGGTTGAGCTGGCCTTCCTTATCCCGTCTCTGCATCTGGTTGAACATTTCATCGGCGACTTTTTCCGTAATGGCCGACCAGATTTCGATGACCTTGTTGTAGCGTTCGCCGTTGGTGATGGCGCCATCCAGGTACTGCTGCTGGACTGCGATCACCTGCTTGTCGGCGTCTCGCACCAGGGTCTTCTTGTTGTCGGGGATCACCATGTCATCGATGCCGATGGAAAGGCCGGCGCGCGTGGCATACTTGAACCCGAGCGACTTGATCTCGTCGAGCATCTTGACGGTGACTTCGAGGCCGAACCGCAGATAGCAGTAATTGACCAACTGGCCGATGCCCTTCTTCTTGAGCAGGCCGTTGATGTACGGCATGCTCTGGTTGCCCCCGGGCACTGCCTTGGGCAGATGGTCGTTCAGAATGGCGCGGCCCACGGTGGTATTCAGGTACTCGCGCTTAACGTGCACAGGGTCGGTGTGGGTCACGTCCTGATCGTCGTAGGCTTGGGTCAGGTCGATGACCTCGCCGGTGTAGCGCAGGCGAATTGGGGAGAGCGTCTCCACTTCGCCCATTTCGAGCGCGATCACGACGTCTTCAATATTGGCGAACGAACGTCCTTCGCCCTTCGCGCCCGGTTTCGCTTTCGTCAGATAGTAGAGGCCGAGCACCATGTCCTGGGTGGGCACGGTGATGGGCTGTCCGGACGCCGGAGACAGGATGTTGTGCGAAGACAGCATCAGAACGCTGGCTTCCACCTGCGCCTCGGGCGAAAGCGGAATGTGTACCGCCATCTGGTCGCCGTCGAAGTCGGCGTTGAACGCGGTGCAGACCAGCGGGTGAATTTTGATCGCTTTGCCTTCCACCAGCACCGGTTCAAAAGCCTGGATGCCCAGGCGATGGAGCGTCGGTGCGCGGTTCAGCATGACCGGATGGTCTTTGATGACCTCTTCCAGGATGTCCCAGACAATCGGTTCCTGCTGCTCCACCATTTCTTTGGCCTGCTTGATGGTGGTGCAGTTACCCGTCTGCTCGAGCCGGTGGTAGATGAAGGGTTTGAACAACTCAAGCGCCATCTTCTTGGGCAAGCCGCACTGGTGCAGCTTGAGATCGGGACCGACCACGATGACCGAGCGTCCGGAGTAGTCGACGCGCTTGCCGAGCAGGTTCTGGCGGAAGCGGCCCTGCTTACCTTTCAGCGTGTCAGAAAGCGACTTCAGCGGGCGGTTGTTGGCACCTCGCAGAACGCGGCCGCGGCGTCCGTTGTCGAACAGAGCGTCCACCGCTTCCTGCAGCATGCGCTTTTCGTTGCGCACGATGACTTCGGGAGCATGCAGATCCATCAGCTTCTTCAACCGGTTGTTGCGGTTGATGACGCGGCGGTACAGATCGTTCAGATCGGAGGTGGCGAACCGTCCGCCATCCAGTGGAACCAGCGGACGCAGCTCGGGTGGAATCACCGGCAGCACGTCGAGGATCATCCATTGCGGTTTGTTGCCGCTCTTGCGGAAGGCCTCGACCACTTTCAGCCGCTTGGCATACTTCAGGCGCTTCTGCAGCGAGGTTTCGTTCTTCATCTTCTCGCGCAGTTCGGCGGCCAGAGATTCGACCTCAATGCGTTTCAGAAGCTCTTTGATCGCTTCCGCGCCCATCATGGCTTTGAAGCCGGCGGGGCGATATTGCTGGTCGAGTTCGCGGTATTTCGCTTCGTCCTTGATTACTTCGCGCTCTTTTACCGGGGAGTCGCCAGGATCGACGACCACATAGGCCTCGAAGTACAGAATCGCTTCCAGATCGCGCAGGGAAATATCGAGCAGATGCCCGATGCGGCTGGGCAGTCCCTTGAAGAACCAGACGTGGGAACAGGGCGAAGCGAGCTCAATGTGGCCGAGCCGTTCGCGGCGGACTTTCGAGAGCGTGACTTCCACGCCGCACTTGTCGCAGATCACTCCGCGATGCTTCATACGCTTGTACTTGCCGCAGAGGCATTCCCAGTCGGTGACCGGGCCGAAAATGCGGGCGCAGAACAAGCCATCGCGCTCCGGCTTGAAGGTGCGGTAGTTGATGGTCTCCGGCTTAGTCACTTCCCCATGCGACCAGCTCCGGATCTTTTCCGGGGACGCCAGGCTGATACGAATGGCGTCAAAGTCAGCCACGGGATTTGCCATATCGAACGGGCTCGAACGAAACATGTTCCTCCGCTTTCCTCGGCTGTTGCGCCGCCGCTCGCGGCTCTCAACTTCGGTTCTCAGTTGCCGGTTCTCAGTTCTCAGTAAACCGGCTTGAGTCTCTGCCACTCGCAGCGCTGAGAGCGAATGCCACGGTGGCCAATCATCAAAACTTTGCGAACTGCTTACCAGGTCCTGCTCCCGGCCAGTTCCGTGCAACTGAGAACTGAGACCGGGAACTGAGAACTAGTCCGCGGCTACGGCCACTGGCTTCTTCTCGGTGGCCTTGATCAATTCGACATCCAGGCAGAGCGCCTGCAATTCGCGAATCAGCACGTTGAACGATTCGGGCACTCCGGGCTCCATCGCGGCCTCGCCTTTGACGATGGCCTCGTAGATCTTGGTGCGTCCGTAGACATCGTCAGACTTCGCGGTCAGCAGTTCCTGCAGGATGAATGCCGCGCCATACGCTTCCAGAGCCCAAACTTCCATTTCTCCGAAACGCTGGCCTCCGAACTGCGCTTTGCCACCCAGCGGCTGCTGGGTGATCAGCGAGTACGGACCGATGGAACGGGCGTGAATCTTGTCGTCCACCAGATGCGACAGTTTCAACATGTAAATGTAGCCGACCGTGATCGGCTGTTCGAACTTCTCGCCGGTCATGCCGTCGCGGAGGTACGTCTTGCCCGATACGGGCAAGCCGGCGCTCTGGAGCAACGCCTTGATTTCCGTCTCACGGGAGCCGTCGAATACGGCCGACCCCATGAACACGCCCTTCTTAAGAGTCGGAGCCAGCGCTTCAAGCTCGTCCTCACTCATGTCGGCGATGGTGTCGGCGAGCACAGTGTCCTTGAACAAAGCCTTGAGATCGCGGCGAATGGATTCGGCGCGTGTATTCTGCTTCAGCAACTCGGCGATCTTCACACCCAGTTCGTAACCCGCCCATCCGAGGTGGGTTTCAAGAATCTGTCCCACGTTCATACGGCTGGGGACGCCGAGCGGGTTCAGAACGATCTCGACCGGCGTTCCATCCTCGAGGTATGGCATATCCTCTTCCGGTAGAATGCGCGCGATCACGCCCTTGTTGCCGTGGCGCCCGGCCATCTTGTCGCCGACGCTCAGCTTGCGCTTCATGGCGATGTAGACCTTGACGAGCTTGATTACGCCCGGCGGCAGCTCATCGCCCTTGGTCAGCTTTTCTTTCTTTTCGTTGACGATCTTCTTGAGCACGTCGATCTGGCGCGAGGTCATTTCCTCGATCTCGTCGATCTGCTCGTTGACTCGCGGATCCTTGTCGGCGTACTTGATGCGCTTCAGGTTGCGGGTGGATATGCGCTCGATCGCGTCGCGGTCGAGAATCGTGTCCTTGGTCAGCAACCGCTTGTTGGTGCGCTCGTCGTGCAGATCGGCTTGCACTTCCTTGCCGCCCAACAGGCCTTCCAAACGCTTCAGGCGCTCGTCGGTCAGAATTCGGATTTCGTCCGAAAGGTTCTTTTCGAGCTTGGCGACCTGATTCGCTTCGATGGTTTTGGCGCGCTCGTCTTTTTCCTGGCCCTTGCGCGAGAAGATCTTCACGTCGACCACGATGCCTTCGATTCCCGGAGGGCAGTAGAGCGAAGCGTCGCGTACGTCGCCGGCTTTTTCGCCGAAGATGGCGCGCAGCAGTTTTTCTTCCGGCGTGAGCTGCGTTTCACCCTTGGGCGTAACTTTGCCCACGATGATGTCGCCCTGCTTGATGCCGGCGCCGATGCGGATCACGCCCGCTTCGTCCAGATTGCGCAGGGTGGATTCGCTGACGTTCGGAATGTCGCGAGTCACTTCTTCGGGACCGAGCTTGGTGTCGCGGGCTTCGAGTTCGAACTCTTCGATGTGGACGGAGGTGTAGTAATCCTCCTTTACCATCTTCTCCGAGACGAGAATCGCGTCTTCAAAGTTGTAGCCGCGCCAGGGCATGAACGCGACCAGCACGTTGCGGCCGAGAGCGAGCTCGCCGAAGTCGGTGCACGGACCGTCGGCAATCACTTGCCCTTTCACCACCCGCTGGCCTTTCTTCACGATCGGCTTCTGGTTGATGCACGTGTTCTGGTTCGAGCGCTTGAACTTGGTGAGCTGGTAGATGTCACTGCCCACTTCGCGCGAAAGCTGCATGGGATGATGCTCGCCTTCGACGCGAACAATGATGCGTTCGGAATCGACCGAATCAATGATTCCGTTGCGGCGCGCCAGCACGACCGCACCTGAATCGCGCGCGGTAACGCCTTCCATCCCAGTGCCCACAATGGGAGCCTGAGCGCGCAGCAGCGGCACTGACTGACGCTGCATGTTGGCGCCCATCAGCGCGCGGTTGGCGTCGTCATGCTCGAGGAAGGGCACCAGCGAGGCTGCGACTGAGACCAGCTGCTTCGGGCTGACGTCGACGTAGTCGACTTCGTCGCGATTGACCAGCACGAAGTTGCCGGCCTTGCGAGCGTTGACCAGTTCGCCGGCGATGCGTCCTTTTTCGTCCAGTTCGATGTTGGCCTGCGCGATGGTGTGGCGGTCTTCTTCCCAGGCGGAAAGATAGAAGGAGAACGGTTCGACTTCGACCGGCTTCTTGCGCCGTTCTTTCAAATCGGCGTTGACCTTCTCGATCTCGCTTTTCTCGGCATGGTCGCCGACTTTGTAGTTGCTGTCACCGGCATTGACGACAATGACGTAGTCGACCACGCGCGCCCCCTTCACCTTGCGGTAGGGCGACTCGATGAAGCCGTAATCGTTGATGCGGGCAAAACAGCTCAGCGACGAGATCAGTCCGATGTTCGGACCTTCCGGCGTTTCAATCGGGCAGATGCGGCCGTAGTGCGTGGGATGAACGTCGCGTACTTCGAATCCAGCGCGCTCGCGCGACAGACCGCCCGGTCCAAGGGCCGAAAGGCGCCGCTTGTGCGTGATTTCCGACAGCGGATTGGTCTGATCCATGAACTGTGAGAGCTGGGACGAGCCGAAGAACTCGCGGATCGCGGCCATTACTGGTTTGGCGTTGACCAGGTCGTGCGGCATGGCCGTCGACATTTCCTGGTAGACGCTCATTTTTTCCTTGATGGCGCGTTCCATGCGGACCAGGCCGATGCGGAACTGGTTTTCGAGCAACTCGCCTACGGCACGCACGCGGCGATTGCCGAGGTGATCGATGTCATCGACGGCGCCAATGTTCTTGCGCAGCTTGAGCAGGTACTTGATGGTCGCGTAAAAGTCGTTGGGATCAAGCGTGCGCTGCTCGAGGCTGGTTGCTTCCTGGTTTTCGAACAGCTTGATGTTGAACTTCAGCCGGCCCACGCGAGAGAAGTCATACTTGCGCGGATCGAAGAACATGCCCTGGAACAATGCCGTCGCCGTGTCCAGCGTCGGCGGATCGCCCGGTCGCAACTTGCGATAGATCTCGATCAGCGCTTCCGAGGGACTGGTGATCGAGTCGCGGCGCAGGGTCTGGCTGATCACCGTGCCCACGTCGTCGCGCTCGGGGAAGAACAGGCTCATCTCGACCACGCCCGATTCCAGGATCTTGGCCACCTTGTCGGCCGTGATTTCCGAGTTGGCCTCGAGCAGCACTTCGCCGGTGGTGGTGTCGACGATGTCGCTGGCCGCCCACGCGCCTTCGAGGTCGCTCGAGTCCACTTCGATTTCGCCGATCTTCGCTTTCTGAATTTCCCTTAAGATGGCCGGCGTGATCTTGCGGCCGGAGTGCGCCACTTCGTCGCCGGATTTCGACTTGATGCTGTGCGCCAGCTTCATGCCCAGTAGATTCGTGGGCTTTTCGGTCGCCGGATCCAGCGTCCAGAACAGCTTCTTGTCGCGGACAACCAGGCGGTCCGTGGTATAGAAAGTTTTCAGAATGTCTTCGCCGGAACGCAGGCCCAGCGCGCGCAGGAAAATCGTGCCCAGGAACTTGCGTTTGCGGTCGATGCGCACGTAGAGAACGTTCTTCTGGTCGTACTCAAACTCAACCCATGAACCGCGGTAGGGAATAATCTTTCCCAGGAAGTATGTGCGGTTCGCGGCCGTCTCGAAGAACACGCCCGGCGAGCGATGCAACTGGCTTACGATTACACGCTCGGTGCCATTGATGATGAAGGTGCCGTTCTGGGTCATCAGTGGGACGTCACCGAAGAAAACCTCTTGTTCCTTGATGTCGCGGATGGAACGGTTGCCGGTCTCGGGATCTTTGTCCCAGATGGTCAGGCGCATGGTGACTTTGAGCGGGGCGGAGTAGGTCATGCCGCGCTCTTCGCATTCGGCCACGTCGTACTTTAATTGCAGGCCAACCGGGTCGCCGCACTTGTTGCAGAAGTCGGGAGTGTTCGCGTTGTAGGTGCCGCACTTGTGGCAGAGCACTTCGCCGGGATGAAACGGGTCGGTGATTACCGTCGATCCGCAATTCTTACAAGTCGTGCGCAGGTGGTGCAGTCCCTTCAGGTGGCCGCACTTGCACTCCCAGTTGCCAATCGCGAAGTCCACGAACTCAAGCTGGGAAACATTGCGGAAGTCGGTAATCGGAAACACCGACTGAAACACGGCCTGCAGGCCTCCGTCTTCGCGTTCGCTGGGCAGCTTGTCCATCTGCAGGAAGCGGTCATAGGAGCGCTTCTGAACCTCGATCAGGTTCGGAATCTGGATGGTGGCTGGAATCTTGGAAAAGTCAAAACGTTTGCGATGGATATTGTGCTTTGGCATTCTCTGGAACTCCTGCTTTCAGGCAGCCTGGGGCTGCGGTACAGCGCGGAATGAGGGCGCAAAAAGCGGCGCCAAAATGTTTTCTAACGGGCGGTGTACGCGGAAAAAAGACATAGGCACCCGCAGGGACATGGTTGTCCTCGGGCGCCGCACTCGACGCTTACTCTTAAGTGACCTGTAAAATTCCGTGCCAGTTCAAAGGCCTGTTCCGTCCCGCCGCCCGCGGGACCGGCTGCCAAACTTTCAATTCCAGCGACCCTTTTTCCGCTTCCTGGGTCTATTTAGGAGGATGCGGGTCGCTGTCGCCTCACAGTGAAGCCAGGGTAAGCGGGTTATTTGTTAGATATTAACACAGCCCGCCAGGATTCAGCTACTGTTCGGTCAAAAAATTGCAAGGCGCGGAGATCTCGTGTGGTGACGGGGCTTTGCCCCGTCCAAGCGGGGCGAAGCCCCGCTTCCACACACCCGTCCCAAACTATTTGACTTCGACAGTTGCGCCTGCTTCGGTGAACTTCTTCTTGATAGTCTCGGCTTCTTCCTTCGATACGCCTTCTTTTATGTTCTTGGGAGCGCCATCAACCAGGTCCTTTGCCTCTTTCAATCCCAGGCTGGTGACCTCACGTACTGCCTTGATTACATTGATCTTATTGGCTCCAACTTCCTTCAGAACGACCGTGAACTCGGTCTTTTCCTCGGCCGGGGCTGCCGCGCCTGCCGCTGCGCCGCCGGCAACCATCACCGGGGCCGCTGCCGCCGCCGAAACGCCCAGACGCGCTTCCAGTTTCTTGACCAGGTCCGCCGCTTCCAGCAACGACAGGCCAACAATCGACTCTTCCAACTGCTGTAGATCCGCCATGTGAATCTCTCCGCTTGATGTAAGATTTGCGATTTTGCTATCGCTCGGCCAGGTTTCCAGTGCGACCAGGTCGTCCAATCCAGCGCCAGACAACGCCGGAGTCTCAGACCGCGCCACCCCTCGCTTCACGATAACTAAATCTTTTTTCGAGCAGACTTGCTGCTCAGAAAATTCTGTAATTTTCGTAATCGGGTAATTTCGTAATTTGAAAACATCCGCGCAGGCCAAAGTGCTCTGCGAGATTCAAATTACAAAATTTCAAAATTACCCAATTACCAAATGGAAGCTTACGCTTCCTTGAATTTCTTCTGCTCCACGCCCTGGCTCACGACCACGGCCAGGTTCCGTCCGACGGCATTCATCGCCGTAACCAGACGCTGCGCCGGAGCGTTCAACAGGAACAGCAACTTGGAATACAGCTCCTCCTTCGACGGCATGGTCGCAAGCGACTCGATCTCCTTGACCGTAATCGCACGGCCTTCGACCACGCCGGCCTTGAAGGTGAATTCCGGATGCTCCTTGGCGTACTTGGCCAGCGCCTTGGCGAGCGCCACCGGATCGCCTTCGGTGTAGGCGATCGAGGTCACACCCTGAAGATTCTTCAGCGCCTGCTCAACCTTGGTGCCCTTGCCGGCGCGCTCGGCCAAAGTGTTCTTGACGACGCGATACTTCGCCCCGGTCGGACGCAATGCCTTGCGCAATTCGAAGTCCTGCGTCACCGTCAGCTTGGAATACGTGGCTACGATCATGCTCGAAGCATTCTTCAGTTCGCCGCCCAGCTTCTCAACTTGTGCAACCTTCTTAGCTCTAGTAACCGCCATAATTCAACCTTTCCAGAACTCGCGCAGGGACAGCCGCCCTCGGCTGTCCAGCCGGGCAAAGCCCGGCGCCTTTTCCTAAACTATGCCTTAGCCGCAACCTCGATCGGAGTCGTATCGAGCGAGATGCCCGGGCCCATGCTCGAACTCAGGTAGCAGCCCTTAATGTATTTGCCCTTGGCCACGGAAGGCTTTGCCTTAATCACGCTCGAGATCAGCACGGTCGCGTTCTCGATCAGCTTGTCGGGCGTGAAGGAAATCTTTCCCACCGGCACGTGCACCAGCGCTGTCTTGTCGGTACGGAACTCGACCTTACCGGCCTTGATTTCCTGCACCGCGCGCGCGACATCCATGGTGACCGTACCCGTCTTTGGATTCGGCATCAGCCCTTTGGGTCCGAGGACCTTGCCCAGACGGCCCACCGACTTCATCATGTCGGGCGTGGCGATCAGCGCGTCGAAGTCGGTCCAGTTTTCTTTCGTGATCTTCTCGACCATATCCTCGCCGCCGACGAAGTCCGCTCCCGCCGCCTCAGCCTCGCGAACCTTTTCGCCGGTCGCGATTACGAGAACCTTCTTCGACTTGCCCAGTCCATGGGGAAGCACGACCGTGCCCCGCACCATCTGGTCGGCATGCTTCGGATCGACGCCCAGCCGCAGCGTCACTTCGACCGTCTCGTCGAACTTTGCGTATTTCACTTTCTGCAGGAGTGGAACCGCTTCCTGCAGCGTGTAAGGACGCGCCTCAACTGCCTTCCGCGCCTTTTCGATGTTCTTGCCTGACTTCTTCATTTTCACCTCAGTCTCCCACCGCTGATCATTGGTCCGATCAGCCGTGGTGATATCGACAAATTTTGTAATTTTGTAATCGGGTAATTTGGTAATTTGAAAACTCCTCAAACTCTAGAGCTCTTCAATTACACAATTACCAAATTACTCAATTACCCAATGACTTCAATCCCCATCGACCGCGCCGTACCGCGCACGCTCTTGATGGCGGCATCGACCGATGCGGCGTTCAGATCGGGCATCTTCTGTTTTGCAATATCCTCGACCTGCTTCAGCGTCACCTTGCCTACTTTATCTTTGTTGGGCGTGCCCGACCCCTTGGCAATGCCGGCGGCACGCTTCAGCAATACCGACGCGGGCGGCGTCTTGGTGATGAACGTGAACGTACGGTCGCTGTAGACCGTGATCACGACCGGAACAATCAAACCTTCGAGTTCTTTCTGCCCGGTGCGGGCATTGAACTGCTTGCAGAACTCCATGATGTTGACTTGCGCCTGACCGAGCGCCGGTCCCACGGGAGGCGCCGGCGTCGCCTTGCCCGCCGCAATCTGCAACTTTACCGAACCTGTAACTTTCTTTGCCATGATGCCTTTCCTGTCTGAACTCCAGCGCCGAGTCTAGGATTTTCGGCCCGGCGGCACTCCGCAACTCATGTTCTCCCGCTGCCGAGACGCAGCAAGCCGCGTCTCTACAAAAAATCTACGCGCAAAACAAACAAATCGGTCCGCGCAAAATTCTTTACGCGACTTTCTCCACCTGCCCAAATTCCAACTCCACCGGGGTGGAGCGGCCGAAGATGGTGACCATCACTTTCAACGTCTCGCGATCTTCGTTCACGTCGTCGACCACGCCGGTGAACGTGGCGAATGGGCCCTCGCCGATGCGCACCGTCTCGCCCTTTTCGAATTTGACCTTGAGCTTCGGCTTTTCGCGGCTGTCGGCCACTTTGTAGACGATGTGATTGACTTCTTCTTCCGACAGCGGAGTCGGCTGCTGTCCGGTGCCCACAAATCCGGTGACCCGCGGCGTCGCTTTCACCACGTGCCAGACGTGATCGTCCATGTCCATTTCCACCAGCACGTAGCCGGGATAGAACATGCGTTCCGAGGTGTGTTTCTTGCCGCCACGGACTTCGGTGACCGACTCGGTCGGAATCAGCACTTTGCCGATCTTCTCCTGCAACCCGAAAGCCTGCACGCGCGATTCGAGCGACTCTTTCACTTTGCGCTCGAATCCCGAATAGGCGTGGATGATGTACCACTTCATATTCGGATTACGCGCGGGCTCGCCGGCGGGAACTGCCTCAGCGGGGGGCGCCTGCGGGCCGTCCTGGCCAGTGCTTACCGCAGCGCTTTCGTTCTTGTCTTTATCCGTAACTTTGTCCGTATCCGGCATTCATCGCTTCTTTCGCTCGCCGCCTAACGGCGCGAGAAGTAATGCAGCATCCGTTCCAGAGTGTTACTGATCGCGAGATCCGTCAGGAAGAAAAATAACCCAAACAGAAACACGGTGATGATGACAACCGTCGTCGTACCCTGGACTTCCTTGCGCGTGGGAGACGTGACCTTCTTCATCTCCGTGCGCACGTCGTTGTAAAAAGCCTTGATCCGCTCGGGCCAGGACTTGATCCGATCGCCGAAATCTCCGCTTGCGGTTGCGATTGAGTTCGCCATTTTCTTCGTTTCCACTCCCATCACGGACCTGGCCTTTTCCTGCACGTCTCAAAACTCTGGCAGGGGCGGAGGGATTCGAACCCCCAAGTTCGGTTTTGGAGACCGACAGTTTAACCGTTGAGCTTACGCCCCTAAAAACCGTTCTCAGTTCTCAGTTGTCAGTTCTCAGTCAAACCAAACCTCCGAAATACTGGCAACTGACTCCTGATTATTTCACCTCTTTGTGTGAGGTGTGCTTGCGGCAACGGCGGCAGAACTTTTTCAGTTCCAGACGGTCCGGCGTTGTTTTGCGGTTCTTGGTCTTCGAATAGTTCCGCTCTTTGCAATCACCACACTGCAACGTAATAATCTCTCGGGGCATTGCTCACTCCCTGTCTCTCAACTCTCACATCACCGATCTGTTGCGCTTGCCGACTTCTTCCTTGATCCACTTGAACAACAGTCCCCACGGCGTCCACAACGCGACCACCAACAGAGGACCGATCACCCATTCAGCTACCGTTTTCACTTCTCGCCACCCCACAGCCAAGGCTCCAAAGACGACTGCGCGGGCAAAAGCGCCTGCGCCACACTGCTACTTAATAATTTCCGCTATCGTGCCGGCGCCTACCGTGTGGCCGCCTTCGCGAATTGCGAAGCGCAAGCCCTTTTCCATCGCCACCGGCGTGATCAGTTCGATCACCAGGCTTACGTTGTCTCCCGGCATCACCATCTCTGTGCCCGCCGGCAACTCCGCAATCCCGGTCACGTCCGTCGTGCGCAAATAAAACTGCGGACGGTAGCCTTTGAAGAACGGCGTGTGCCGCCCGCCTTCTTCTTTCGTCAAAATGTAAACTTCCGCCTTGAATTTGGTATGCGGAGTAATGGACCCCGGCTTTGCCAGCACCATCCCGCGCTCCACATCTTCTTTCGCGATGCCGCGCAGCAGCAACCCGGC
>JAIQFO010000061.1 GCA_020073215.1 Terriglobia bacterium
GCAGGAATGAACCCGGGCTGCGAAGTAAAATGCGTTCGAGGAGGAACCGGTATGGCCAGCTTACCCGGCCCGGAAAGTCGAGATGTCGAGGAAATGATTCGTCATCTCAAGTGGTCACCCGCCGAAAAACAAATCGCTCGCAAAGCTCTTGAGCTAGCTCTGGATCGGGAATTTCGAAATGTGATCCGGAGGGCAAAGGACATGGCCGGCAACATGGAACAACCGACCGATCTCTGGGATCTGGAGCACTATCTGACCGAGAGCCGCAAGAGGATCGATCGCACATACGACTATCGATACTCGGTTCTGACTGATGTCTTCGGGAGGCTGATCCGAGAGGGCCGCCTGAGCGAGAAGGAACTGCATTCGTCTAGCTGGTCGGCTGCGCGTCTCAGTGCGCCGAATCGACGATTTGAAGGGAGATCGCGATTGTGATGACTTCTCTAGACTCTGGCCTAGTTCGCCGCTTTGCTTTATGCGTTTTCGCGCTAGCGCTGTCTACCGCCAGTGTGGGAGCCCAGACAACCCCAGCCCCGGCTTCTACTCTGGAGGAAGCGCTCAGCGCGGAAATCGCTCGGTTTGTAGAAGCCGATCGGGCTGCGCCACCCGCAGATTGTCAGGTACTTTTCGTCGGTTCATCGAGCATCGTCAAATGGAGGGAGAATCTCGCCTCTGACATGGCACCGATGCCGGTGATCAACCGTGGGTTCGGCGGCTCGCACATCGAGTATGTGAACCGCTGGTTCGAGCAGATCGTCGCACCCTATCGGTCTCGCGCCATCGTCTTTTACGCGGGTGAGAACGACATTGACGCGGGAAAATCGGTGGACAGAGTCGTGGCCGACTTTGACGAGTTCATGACGCGTAAGACACAAGTGTTGGGCAAGACACCGGTCTATTTCATTTCTCTCAAGCCTTCAAAGTTGCGCTTTGCGCAATTTCCTCTTCAAAGCCAGGTCAACGATGCGATACGCGCCCGCGCTGGCAAACGCTCGGATCTGCACTACATCGACGTGGTCTCGCCGATGCTCCAGAATGGCAAACCGAAAGATCTCTTTGGCCCTGACGATCTGCACATGACCGCAGCGGGCTACGTGATCTGGACCCGGGCTGTGCGGGCGGCGCTGCTGCCCAACACCGAAGCCGAGGCGCGCAGCTGCCGTCTTACAGTCGCCCAGCCTTCCGCCGCGAAACCAACGCCTCGCCAGTAGGATGTAATCTGGAACCAGAAGCTGCAGTCGATAGGCGCATGTGCTACCCCGATGACAGGTCAATGCGTGAAATCGCGGTTTATCCACAACTGGCGTTAGAATACGTCGACCAGGAAAACCCGGTTCCTTGTTTTTCTACTCACGTGCGGGCATGTGGTAACCGCGCAAGACAGCAAGGCAGCACAAGCTCGACAACTCCAGTCTTTCGGGAGATGCCGTGCCAGCACCAGCTTCTGCTATCCTGACCAACCAGAGAAAATGCGTCCCCAATCGATCTCTTCTTTATCGCCAATGAGCGATCCTGCTCTGCTTACCGCTATCGCTCTCACCAGTTTCTCTGCGCTGCTGCTTGAGTTAGCGTTGACCCGTCTGTTTTCCGTGGTTCTTTTCTATCATTTTGCGTTCTTGGCGATTTCGGTCGCGCTGCTAGGCCTCGGCGCCGGGGGCGTGTTTGCCTATCTCTGTCGAAACTGGCTGGCTGGCTTCGAGACACGTCGGCTGGCGGCGACTCTATCGAGTGGCAACGCGGTCGCCATCGTCTTTACCCTGTTGGTGGTGCTGCACGTTCCAGTCTCCCTGGATCTGTCGCGCGGCAATTTGTTTCATCTGGCAGAGATCTATATGACCTCGGCAGTTCCTTTCTTTTTCACTGGTCTTATTTTCTCGGTCGTCTTCGCGCGCGAGGCACGGCAGGTGACGCGCCTTTACGGCGCCGATTTGCTCGGCGGAGCGCTGGCCTGCCTGGCTGTGGTTCCGTTGCTGAACTGGCTCGGCGGGCCCAATGCATTGTTGTTCGCGGCGGTTACCTCTGGCATTGCGGCCATGGTGTGGAAGCGAAAACACCCGAAGTGGGGATGGTTTCGCCCTGGATTCGACATACAAAGCCTTGTGCCAGCTATGTGTTTCGTGCTCATCGCTTTCAACCACTCGGGGCGCTTGATCGATGTCATTTATGCCAAGGGCATGTTCCGCGACCGCTCGTGGGTCGAATTTGCCAAGTGGAACGCCATCTCGCGGGTAGAAGTGGACAAGCAAGGTGACGCCAAGGCCATCGTCATCGATGCCGATGCGTCTACTTCCGTCATGAATACCGACCCACATTCCTGGGGACCGGAGTGGAAAAAACATTTGATGTCCGAGCCGCCGGCGCTCGCCAACGTGCTGCGGCCCCACGGCGACTACGCCGTTATTGGCCCGGGGGGCGGCGTCGACGTGCTGCGAGCCGTAGCCAACGGCAGTCCGAATGTGACGGGGATCGAAATCAATCCCATCATTGCCGACACGGTCATGCGGGGGCGCTATGCCGATTACTCGTATCACTTGTACCAGCAGCCTGAGGTTCACATTCATGTCACCGATGGCCGATCTTTTGTCCGAAATTCTCGGCAGCAATATGACGTCATACAGATGACGCTGGTCGACACCTGGGCCTCGACCGCAGCCGGCGCTTTTGCGCTGAGCGAGAACAGCCTCTACACGGTAGAGGCCTTCCGCGAGTACTTCGAACACCTCAAGCCCGATGGCATGATCGCCATCACGCGGTGGGAGTTCCGCCAGCCACGCGAGGCGCTGAGAGTCGTCTCGGTGGCCATGGAGGCGTTGCATCAAATCGGGATACAGAACCCCGCCCAGAACTTCATCGTCGTTGCCGGCGATCGCCTCGACGAAGACGGCATCCCGGTGGTGGTGCTGGCGAAGAAATCCGCTTTCACCGGCGCAGAAGAAGATGCGGTGGCACGACACATGGAGCTGAATGAAGACCTCGATCCCCTCTATCTTCCCTTCTCCTCCGCCTCCGCCTCCGCCTCCGCCTCCGTCCCCGGCAAGAATCCGTTTTCAGCACTCATCGCGCGCAACGACCCCTGGGCCTTCGCCCGCGACTATGCGTACAACGTGTCCCCCGTCAGTGACAACGCGCCCTTCTTTTTCTTCACGCTCAAGACCGGACAGATCCTGAACGAAGAGAGCCTGCAGCAGGGTATCGATTGGAAAGTCAACCTGGGCGTCGTCGTTCTCGGCATGGTTCTGCTGATTTCTCTCGCCGCTGTGCTGGCCTTTTTGATTCTTCCGATGCTCTTCGCCAGTGGCAGGGCGGTTGGCTCCCGGTCGTGGCTTTCGCTGCAGTACTTCGTGGCGGTCGGGTTGGGTTACATTCTGGTCGAGATCGCCTTTATCCAGAGGTTCGTGTTGTTCCTCGGGCACCCGACCTACGCGCTGACCGTGGTCATCTTTCTGCTATTGCTTTCGAGCGGCGGCGGCAGCCTGCTTTCCCGGCGCTGGCTGCCATTGCCCGCGCGAGTGTGGGTGCCTTTGGTGTTACTGGTGGGAGCAATCTGCGCCTATGTTCTGGTGCTGCCGGCCTTGCTGAATGCCCTGGTAGGGCTGCCCTTCGCCGTGAAGTTGCTGGTCAGCGGGTTAATCCTGATTCCCCTGGGCTTGGCCATGGGCATGCCGTTTCCGACCGGGTTGCGGGCCCTTGCTAGTGCGCCGGGGGCAGAGAACAGCAGCGGAACTTCCGGAAATGCCGTGGAGTGGGCCTGGGCAATGAACGCTGCTTCCAGCGTGTTGGGTTCGGTGCTCGCCATCGTGATCGCGATTCACTGGGGGCTGAACATCACGTTGGCGTGCGGTGCTGGCGCCTACCTTGCCGCGGTGACGCTGTCGCCAGTGCTGAAGCCGACGCGAGTCACGCTCACGGCACAATGGGGAGAACTAGAGCCGAAGGCCAAGATTTGTCGTGGTAGATGACGTTGGTTGCTTTGATCATGTGCGTTCCACGCGCCTGATCCTCACCGGTATTCAAGTTTCGATCGAATCGCGGGAAGTTGCTGCTGGAAACCTCGAGCCTCAGTTTGTGTCCTGGCAGGAAAACATTGCTCGTCGCCCAAAGATCCACGCTAATGTGATAGATCTCCCCGGGATTTCCAAGTTCCGGTTTCTCCGGCGAATTGCGGTAGCGCAAGCGCAGAATACCTTCCGTTAAATTCTGAGCAAATCCGTTCGGCCAGACGTCAACGACTTTCCCGGTAAAGTCGGTGTCGACCGCAGAGCTGCTGACATACAGGTCGAGCGAAATTGGACCTGTAACTTCGGTGTTCTGTGTAAATGCCGGCGAAGAGAATACGAGCACGTCGCCCCGCGCTTCCGCAGGCCGTTGGTCCTGCGGGCCGACCCCTGTCGGCAGCGGTTGGCAACAAAGGGGCCCCCCAATCGTGGGGACTGCGTCGTTCGGATCGTACACGTAGTGGTCGGGTTTCTCCTCGGCAGGCGCGGCTGTACTCAGCGTGCCGCCTCCTGCAAGGCCATTCGCTGGCTTTGTCGAGCGCAGGTAATACCGCGTCGCCTGGGCGCGCTCCAGTGGCCAGTCAGTTTCTTCGCGCCAGTCGTTCTTGCCCATGACGAAGATTCTTACGGGTTTCTCCTGGTCTAACCCATTCACGATTCCTTTCAGGAGAGTGTCATACCAGCGTAGTGTCACTGCGTCCACATCGAACGGCAACTTATCTCCAAAATCGACGGCGCCAATTTTCCCCACAGCCGTGCCACCGGCATGCCCTCCAACGTAGATCATCAGCCGCTGACCGCGCCGCGCGGCCTCCGTGCCTGCCTCGTTCTTGAGGCGCGCATAATTCCTTAACGTCCCGCCTAGAAAAATGTCGTACCATGCTCCCATACTGAATACCGGAACTTGAATCTGCGCGTAGTGATCTTCGATCGACCACTGCTTCCAATAGTCGTCGTAGTTGGAGTGCGCGAGCCAGTCGGTAAAATACGGCGCCAGTCCTGCAGCCGAGGGTGTCTCGAACACCGGATACGACAACAGCGGCAGCGTTTGTGTCCACCTAACCACGTCGTCGACTAACTCTAGGCGGCGTCGAATGGTGTTTTCCGCCAGTCCCGTCGTCCACGACTCGTTGAACCATTGCTCAAACGCACCACCCTGGTAGGTCCAGCCATCGTGATAGTTGGACGCCGTATCGCTGGGGCAAATGCCCGCCAGATGAGGAGGTTGGGCAATTGCGGCTAGATACTGCGTGGCACCGACGTAGGAGCCACCGAACATCCCGACCTTTCCGTCGGAATAAGGAAGCCCAGCTGCCCACTCAACCGTGTCATATCCGTCCTGGGATTCGTACTTGAACGGATACCAATCACCCTCCGAGGCATATCTTCCCCGGACGTCCTGCGCGATCACTACATACCCCCGGGTCGCGGCCCGCAGGCAAAAATCTGCCGCTCCGTCCTTGTCATAAGGTGTGCGGGTCAACAGCACTGGAAACTTGCCCTCCGTCTTTGGGCGGCAAATATCTGCGCGCAGCGTGACGCCGTCGCGCATCTTTACTGGCACGCCTCGCTCGATCGTCACTTCGTTACTCTCTGCCGCCCAGACTCCGGCCGGTGTTAAGACCGTCAGGACGGCAAAACAATAAGCCAGCAGCACCTGAGAACGTGCCATCATTCGCGTTGCTCGCTCGGCAGACATCATTCTTCGCATTCATTCCGCCTTTGTCGGGTTGCTGTCGCTTCTCGGTGTTTTCTTTGGAGTGGGAGCCGTAATGCGGAGAAGCATACCGGCCCCCATTGGGCGAGCAACCGAGCTGGACGATTGGCTCGCGTTTCCTGCTCAGTCACCTACCTGGCGTAATCGTGATGTTCCGAAAAGCGACGTGTCCATCTTCACTACCCTGCAGATAGATCGGGCCGGGTAGTCCTTCGTGACTATCCAAAGCGCCGCCTGTGATACCCGGAATTTCCTGCTTGTCAATAATGGTCTGACCGTTCTGCACGACAGTGACCACGCGGCCCACAAGTGTGATGTCGTAGGTCTGCCATTCTCCCGGCCTGCGTGGTTGTTCCGGCGAAGCGGCCATGAAGCCATACACACCTCCCGTGCGCATGGTCGGTCCTTCTGGCACGGGATCGTCTTCGATTTGTACTTCGTATCGACCGCGCAGATAAATACCGCTATTCGATTTCGGCGCGCAATTGAATTCGACATGTAACTTGAAGTCATCGAACTTGGCATCGGTGATAAGTTCTGCGCCATGTCCTGGACTCACGAGCGCTCCGTTTTCGACCTTCCAGGTAGCCGTCGCATTCGGATCGCTCGGCCGCCACCCGCTCAGGTCCTTGCCGTTGAACAATGCCCTCGGCTCCCCCCACTTTGGTTCGGCCTTTCTCTTCAGGTCCGGCGCCCTCTCGCCCGTCCATTGCCACGGAGTCCCATCCTGCCCGGTCGTCGTCCCGCTCAGTTTCTGCCCCGACAGTGTGCCCACAAACACCATGTCGTCTTTCCTGTCTTCTTCCTCTTGGGGAGAAACAAATGTTATTTGCCCGTGTGAGAGCTCGATTTTCGGCAGCGGCCGCGCTTGCCCCCAACGGCTCACCAGAAGCGCTTTGAGTTGCCCATTTTCCTGAGTTATCTCCAGCCACGAGGGATATTCGCGACTCGGAGTCTTCAGGGTCAAATCCCAACGCCCCACAAACGACTGAGCCGACACGGTTGTCTCCGCAGAGTTGTTTTGTTCTGAATACACCTGCATAGAAAGTGCCAGTACTAACATGGTTAGCGCGACTGCGTTCCGCGGAATATTCATATTGCTTCGACTCCTTTCGCGAGTTGCGCTACAGCCAAACCTTTACGCCGAGAACTGCCTCGTCCCTACGACTTGATACTCTGCGAAGTTGAATCCCAATACACCGGTTTTTTCCTGAAGTAGGATTCATTGGCCATGTGGCAGCCGAGAGCCGCGTTGTGCCCGAACACCGCATCCTGCAGCACCGGCTTTCGCGACCGGACGGCCTCGAAGAAATTCCAGAGGTGGGGACGCAAATCGTCATAATCGTTTCCCTTAAAGATCAAGCTCTCGGGAGCCGGCTCCTGTCCCGGTTTAGGATCGTGTTCTTGGTGCCATTGCGCGAGATAGGGGGTCCTCAGCCGGGCAGGAAACGACCCCGAGTAATAACTCGGAGAGAGATCCACTCCGGGTTGCGGAGAATAGCTGAGCCCGAACTCGGTGAGTTCGATGATACCTTTGGAGCCCATAAAGCGAGTGACTTCGGCCGATTCCGTATCCAGGCTCAAACGCATATAGACCGGAACATTGGCGTACTCGAAGAGAACGGCATGCACATCTGGCATATTGCGTCCGTCCTTCCAGCGGTAAATACCCCCGAACGCAGAGACACGCTTGGGAATCTCATTGATTCCGAGAACGGCTTGCATTCCGCTGATCAGGTGCACGAGTAAGTCACCCGCAACCCCGGTTCCGTATTCCTTCCAACAGCGCCAACGCGCAAAGGCGAGCGGGTCGAAGGGTTTTTTCGGGGCGGTTCCCAGCCACGTATCCCAATCCAGATTTTCGGGAGACAAATCCGCTGGCGGCGGATATTCCCATGCGCCGGTCGGATCATTCCGTCCTAAAGTCGCTTCGACCAGGCTCAACGCTCCGATCGCTCCCCGGTCGTAGAGCTCTTTCGCTTTGGCGCATAAGACGGAACTCGTCCGCTGCGCACCCACCATGACAATCCGATCTGACTTCTTTGCGGCTGCGACTAGAGCCAAGCCATCCGCTGGAGTATGGGAAAATGGCTTCTCGCAATACACGTCCTTGCCAGCCGCGACCGCATCAACTACGACCTGCTTGTGCCAGTGGTCCGGCACCGCCACGATGATCGCGTCAATCTCTTTGTTGTCGAGCAATTCCTTGTACCGGCGCGTCGTCGGAATCGGTTTGCCTGCCAGTTCCCGGGCGAGTTCGTGGCGGCCATCGTAAAGATCGCAAGCCGCCGCACACTCGACTCCCGGAAGCTGAATCGCTGTCGTGAGAAGATTGCTGCCTTCCATTCCCACGCCGACGATTCCAAAACGAACTCGATCACTCGCTGCCACCGGGGCACTCGACGCAAACAGCGGCTCGGAATTCAGGAGTATGGCATTCGCGGCAAGTGTAGCGCCTGCCGCTCCGGCGGTTGTCTGTAAAAACTCACGGCGCGAGAACCGATGCTTTTTCATCATGTGCCCTCCCTGGGTACTGCTTGCGGCCCATCGCAGTTCGCAACGTTGCCGGTCGCGAGCGGTTATGAAGCGAACTCGCTGTCCACCAACACCTTCACGGAGTTTGCCACGTTATTTTATCTGTGAGCTCAATCCGCGCTGAGGAACTTCCGACATATACGTTGAAGTACGCGGCGTCCACCGTCCAGTCATGATTCTTGATGTTGAAGTAAGCGAAGGCCCGGCGATCGAGCATGAGCGAAACACGCCGGGTTTCGCCTGGGTTCAGTCGCACCTTCGTGAATCCCTTAAGTTCCTTCACGGGCCGGGAAACAACGGGACGCGGTTCGCCCACGTACACCTCGGCGACTTCGGCGCCGGCACGATGGCCGGTGTTAGTCACATCGAAGCTAACGGTAACGGGCTGATCTCCCGAAACGGCGGCCGGAGTCACTGAGAGGTTCTTGTAGGCAAACGTCGTATACGAAAGTCCGTAGCCGAACGGGAACTGCGGCTTGACGGCAGCCTTGTCGAAGTGACGGTATCCGATGAATAGACCCTCTTTATATTCGGTTCTTCTGTCTCCTGCTTTGGGATAGTAGTTGTCGTAAGCGGGATTGTCTTCCCATCTGCGCTCAAACGTGACGGGCAGCTTACCCGACGGGCTGTACTCGCCGAACAGCAACTGTGCCAGCGCCGTACCTTGCGCCTGCCCCGCGTACCAGGATTCCAAAAGCGCGGGAACATGATCGAGCCATGCATTCATGTCAACCGCCCCGCCCGAGGTCACAACGACGATGGTGTTCTTATTCGCAGCCGCGACCTGGTTGATGAGTTCGTCCTGCGCCGGAGGAAGTTGGAAGGTGCGATCGGCGCCCTCGCCTTCGCTGTCGGGGTCGAAGCCCACCGCCAGCACTACTGCATCCGCTTTGGACGCCAGTGCTTTTGCCGTGGCGTTCACAACCGCTTCTGGACGCACGATACCGAGTCTCACGCTCGGACCGCCCCAACTCCAGTGTACGGAGTACTCGAAACGAATCTTGTGCGGACCGGCCGCCAGCGGCAAGCGTATCTGGGCCACCTGCGCACGGGCGAGTTCCCAACTGTCGATGACAAGTTTGTCGTCGACGTATAGCCTGTAGCCGCCGCCTTCGCCGGGGCCTTGCACAAAGACGAGGTGTTCGCCAGGATTGCTGGGCGTGAAATATCCCGACCAGCGGGCCGACACTTCATTTTGATTGACGCCATCGCCCAGCGAGCGATCGGCGTTGATGTGTTGATCGATACGGCGGACTAAGGGGGTGCCACTAAGATGGATATTGTTGAACGCCTCCAGGTTGATGCCCGGCTCTTGGCCTGCTGCATCGATGGAAAAGGCTGTTGCATCGGCCAGTTCACTCAGAGGTGGGACTCCGCGATCGTAGTAGACCGTTTCGTCGCTCCCGAGGTAACCGGCCAGACCTTCCAGATAGCTCACCGCGGTGAATGGACGCACGCCCGCGCTGCCTCCGCCAACTACCGGGGCGGGATAGGCATCCGGTCCGATGACGGCGATCGATTTGATTTTCGTTTTGTCGAGCGGAAGGAGGTTGCTGTCGTTCTTGAGGAGGACCATACCGGAGCGCGCGGCTTCAAGCGCGACCTGTCCACCCTTCTCGTTGTCGAGCGGCACGGACAAGTCCGTCTGCTCGTGATCGAGCCAGCCGAAGCGAATGGCGGTGCGCAGGATACGGCGCACCTTGTCGTCAATCGTAGCCTCGCTCACCTTGCCCGCCTTGACCGCCGGCAGCAGCGTGGCGCGATTCATGAATTTCCCCGACGGCATTTCCAGATCGAGCCCGCCGTTGGCCGCCGCTACGCCATCGTAGGTCGCGTCCCAATCGGACATGACGATGCCTTCGAAGCCCCACTCCTTCTTCGCGATCTCGTTGTTCAGACGGCCGTTCTGGGTTGCGTGCTGGCCGTTGATGAGATTGTAAGAATCCATGATGGCGCCGACGTGCGCTTCCTTAACCGCAGCCTCAAACGTGGGCAGATAGATCTCGCGCATGGTGCGCTCGTCGATGATGGCATCAGCGTCATGGCGGAGGAATTCCTGGTTGTTGCCCATGAAGTGCTTGATGGTGGCGCTCACTCCCCGGCTCTGCATGCCCTCGATGTAGGCGACGGCAGTGCGTGCGGCGAGGAATGGATCCTCGCCATAATATTCAAAATTTCGTCCGCACAAGGGCGAGCGCGAAATGTTAACGCCGGGACCGAGCATGAAATGGACGCCACGGGCGCGGGCGTCCTGGCCGATCACGGCACCCATGCGCGTCATCAGGTCTGGGTCCCAGGTAGCGGCGAGGCCTAAGCCACCGAACGTCGTCGACGGTCCGTAGTTGCGGACACCAAAGGGCCCGTCGGCCATCTTCAACGCGGGCAGGCCGATGCGTTTGATTCCGCGGATATAGAAGTCATCAACACCGCCGATGAGATCGATTTTCTCTTCGAGCGAGAGTTGCTTGAGCATCGCATCCGCGCGGGCTTCGATAGCAGGAGCGGAGGGGGAGGGCGCCTGCGCCCGGGCAGTCAGGAGGGCGACGTTAACGAAAATCAATATGAGTGCTAGCCTGCTCTTGACCATAAGCCTCCAGAGTCGGTTCTGTGCGCGGAAGAGAATAGCACTTCCGCCGATTTCACTAAAGCGCTTTAGCGCACTCAGCCAAATTGGTCGCCTGCGAGGGTCGGTTTGGTGAACGAAATTACCACAGCCGGTCATCTAGCAATAAAAACCTTCCAAATTTTGTATTTACTCAAGCGCTTTAGCTCGGCACAAAAGCGGTTTTGCACTTTTCCCTTGACATCGACAGACTAGTGGTTTTCTATTAGCGAACACACTGGGGCCAAATCCGGCTAGAAGTCGCAAGGAACGGAAAGATTTGAACGGCTGTATCAGGAGGCGCCGCGATGCGCGTTTCACAGCGTTTATGGGTAGTACTTGCACTGGGGTTGCTATGTCCGTTGATGATCGGGACTGCTGCGGCACAGTCGGATCGTGGATCAATCGCCGGTTCGGTGGTGGATAGCACCGGCGCTGCGGTGAGTGGAGCGGCAATCACCATCAAGGGGGCTGACACCGGCAGTGTCTACCAGGCGGTGTCCAGCGGTGTCGGTTCGTACCGGGTCAATGATCTTGCCATCGGGCGCTACGATGTCACGGTTGAAGCCAAGGGTTTCAAGATGTCCGTGCAAAAGGGAGTTGTGATCGAGATTAACTCGGTTTCTGCGCTCAATATCACGCTGCACCCCGGCAATGTGAAGGAAGAAGTGACGGTCCTCGCGGATGCTCCCACCATCCAGACAGAGAGCTCCGAAGTCGGCACCGTCATTGGCGACAAGCAGATTCATGACCTACCCCTGATGTTGAACACCACAGGTCAGAGCGGCGGAGTTCGGTCTCCCGAAACCTTTATCTTCCTGACCCCCGGAACCACGGGCCAGGGAACCGTGGGTGACCACGGAGCAGCTGGCATTTATGAAACAAAGATTTCGGGAGGCCAAAACTTTGGTTCTGAGATCCTCCTAGATGGTGTGAGCACCCAACGCTCCGACTCCGGCACCGCATTCGATCAGACCGCTCCATCAGTGGAGGCCTTGACGGAGTTCAAGGTTACTTCTTCCACACCGTCGTCCGAATTTGGCCATACCTCTGGAGGGGTGGAAAGCTTCACTACCAAATCCGGAACCAATAGCTTCCACGGCAGTCTTTTTGAGCTGTACCACAACGAAGCGATGAACGCCCGACCGTGGGCCTGTTGTGGCCCCGTGATAAAAGTGCCGAGGGACCGGCAGAATGATTTTGGTGGCGCGCTGGGCGGACCGGTGTGGATCCCACACTTATACGACGGCAAGAACAAGACCTTCTTCTTCTTCGCGTGGGAACAATACCGCAACAAAGTGGGCCTGCAGAACAGTATCCTCACGCTACCTACGGCGGATGAGCGAGGTGGAGATTTCTCGGCGCTGCTGGGAACGACTGTCGTGGGCACCAATCCCTGCGACGGCCAGCCTGTCCTACAGGGACAAATCTTCGATCCTTCGACGACGCAGGTGGTTGGCGGGCAGACGTGCCGGCTCCCTTTTGCCGGCAATAAGATTACGAATATAAGCCCGGTGGCACAGAAGGTATTAGGCTACTTGCCGGCGACCAATCTTTCCGGTTCTCCCCTCAACGGGGTTCCCGGTCTATCGCAAAATTACCAAAACCCAGCGGGCACAACTCCGAAGGTCATCACGCAGACCAGTTTCAGGATTGATGAGAACCTCACCAACAAGAACAAGATGTTTTTCTCGTACCATAGCCGTGAGCAGAACATTTTGAACAGCGGCAACTTCGATTTGCCCGCGCCTCTCACACCGGACACCTACTTCAATCACTACTTCACGCATTATGTTCGTTTCGGATGGGACTACGTCGCCAGTCCCACAGTGCTCAATCACTTCGCGGCAGGATTGAACCGCGTCTGGACGGCGACGGCTGCGCCGAGTGTAAATGGATCCGACTGGGAGAAGGTGCTGGGCATTGCCGGCGCGAGCGGACCAACCTTCCCACAGATTAGGTTTGACGGTGCCCAATATGGGTTGAGCTACGCGAAATTCAGCGCCAGTAATTACGGTCTTCAGATTCCGAACGCGCTGGTTGTGGCGGACAGCGTTTCGTGGAACCGCGGGCCGCACTCGTTCAAGTTTGGTTTCGATTGGCGTTCGTATCAATACTCGATTGAGAACACGGGACCGGAGTCACCCTATTACGTGTTTAATAGCAGGGAAACGGGCTTCGTTCCTCCCGGCCAGAACGCCAATGCCAGTAACACAGGCGATCCGTTCGCCAGTTTCCTTCTCGGTTTGCCGGACCAGGGCTCCCTATCGGTAACTTCGCATTTTTCACGATGGATCCAGAACTACTATGCCGCCTTCGTGCAGGATGACTTCAAGGCTCGCCGGAACCTTACCGTGAACCTCGGACTGCGTTGGGACATCAATACACCGCGGCATGAGGCGACCGGTGCACAGTCGGTTCTGTCCCTGACCGCCACGAACCCGGCCTCCTCCGGACAACCCGGGGCGCTGATTTACGGGAGGAGTGCGACGGGTGCCAAGACATACTATAAGGCTCTGGGGCCGAGAATAGGATTTGCCTACTCACCTGACAGGACCCCCGGGACTGTATTTCGCGGCGCTTACAGCATCTACTACGCTCCGCTTACCTACTCCGATTTCGGCGGCAGTTTGAGCAGCGGCACCACGGCCAATCCGGGATTCCAGAACGTCGACAACTTTACGCCCATTCAGTCCTGGGACGTTGGATTCCCGTCCTATCCAGCGCCCAGCAACACACAGGACCCAACGCTGACTACATTCAGCCCAAACCCGGGCGGCCCCAATTTCGTCGCGTCCGGATACGGGCGGCCGGGCATGGTGCAGAACTGGACCTTCCAGGTGCAACACCAGCTTGCCCCGGATTTGATCATGAGCCTCGGGTACGTGGGTCAACATGCGACCCGATTGCTGTCGAACCTGACTCAGGTCAACGCGCTCAATCCACAGTATTTTTATCTTGGAGACGCCCTTAACGACCGGGTGGACGGGAGCGACGGGAAAAACGGGCCAACGGTTCTTGCCCAACTCGGGAAAACGGTCCCCTCCTGGTTCGTTCCCGGCTGGGGCAGTGGTAATGCCACTATCGCACAACTCCTGCGTCCGTTCCCGCAGTACTCGAACATCACGACCAGTTGCTGCCTTGAGAACTCGGGCCAATCTACTTACCATGCTCTGCAAGCGGTGCTGGAGCGCCGTTTCCGAAACGGGCTGAATTTACTGGCTTCGTATACGTTCTCCAAAACAATTACAGACGCTGACACCGCCTTCCCCGTTGAAACGGGTTTCAACTCGAACGTGTTCGGAGCGCAAAACCCGTACAACCTGAAAGGTGAAAAATCTGTCAGCTATCAGGACATTCCCCATACCTTCGTCATCAGCTATCTCTACGAGTTGCCGATGGGGCATGGGAAGAAATACTTGAACCACGGAGTTGCAAGCAAAGTTGCTGGAGGATGGCAGGTCAGCGCCATCCAACGCTACCAGGCCGGATCGCCTGCGATCATCAATGAATACGCAACCTCGGCGCCCTCTACCGCGAACAACTTCCGGTTTAGTCTGATTCCGGGACAGTCTGTCTTTGGCCCTCATCCGGTGCAGTGGACACCTGCGCTGGACAACGGCTGGAACAGCGGTTGCCATGAGGTAAATGGAATTTTTCAAAGCAACTACCTCCCGGGGACCGGGCCTGGTCCGGTCAACTGTGCTGCGTTCGCGGATCCAAGCGCTCTAAACCCGAATCCGGACGGATCGGTGAGCCAATACCGTTTTGGAAACCTTCCAACAGCCGTCTCCTGGTGGCGAAGTCCCGGATTTAACAACGAGGACGTCTCGGTCATCAAGCGAACTACGGTCCATGAAGGGCAGTCCATTCTCGTGAAGTTCGATATCCAGAACGTGTTCAACCGGCATACTTTTGGAGGTATCGACGGGAATCCGTTCGACTCCTTCTTCGGCGTTGCTGGAGGTGGCGGCCATAGCGTGATAAATAATCCCAGAACAATCCAGGCCACGATTCGCTACGAATTCTGAGCGGGTCGTGTACGGATCTCAATCGAAGACAAAGACTGGACACACCGTCCGGTCTTTGTCATTTGAGCCCGAACTGGCATTTAGAATCTATCCATCATGATCACTTGTTTTGTTCGCGAGCGTGGAAGCTCGTCCAGGCCGTCCCGACCCTGGTCGGGAATGCTTCTACGGTTTGTGATTCTGACTGCAGCTGCGTTGGCATGGGGACAATCTGAAGCAGCCTCGGCGCGGTTTCAGCAGGCCAATGAGGCCATGCGCGCCGGCAACCTGGATGCGGCCGCGACGGGCTTTGAGGCAGTAGTCCGGCAAATGCCAAATTTTGCCGAAGCGCACTTCAATCTTGGTCTCGTCAACGAGGAACGGGGCCACTACGAGGAAGCGATTGCGAGCTTTCAAAAAGCGCTTACTCTCAAGCCGCGTTTGCACGGCGCGAACTTGTTTCTCGGGGTGACGGAGTTCCGGATCAACCATCTAGAGAAGGCGCAGGCGGCGATTGCGAAAGAGACAGCCGCGTATCCGAAGGACGCTTCGGCCTGGATGTGGCTGGGAGTAGTCTGTCTGGCCCAGGACAAGGCTGAAGACGCGGCGGACGCACTCGACAAAGCCGCCAAACTCAAACCCGACGACGAAGATATTCTGTATCATCGCGGTCGTGCCCACCTGCTGGTTTCCAAGAACAGTTATGCCCGCATGTTCAAAGTGGATCCCAATTCATGGCGCGTGCACCGGGTGCTGGCTCAGGCGAACGCCGAGGCCGATCGGCATTTGGACGCGATCGCGGAGTATGAGGCGGCCATCAAACTCGCTCCTACGCAGCCCGGCCTCCACGAGGAACTGGGGTCGGAATACCGCAATGCCAACAAGATCCCGGAGGCCGAGCAGGCGTTTCAACGGGAACTCGAGCTTGATCCCAACAACGTCCTGGCCAAGTACAAGCTTGGCGCGATCGCCTTGGAGCAAAGCGATGGGGCGAGGGGCAAAGAGCTAATCGAGGCCGCCCTGCGCGAAAAGCCGGGGCTGATTCATGCAGACTACAACCTGGGGCGGGCGGAGATGCTGCTGGGCGAGGACGCGGCGGCGGCGGAACACTTGCAGCGAGCGGCAACCACGGATACCGATCCTGAGGTGGTGGAGCAGGCTTGGTACCAACTGGGAACCGTTTACCGCCGGCTACACCGTATGGATGAAGCTCGCAACGCCATGGCCACATTCCAGAAATTGAAGGATGAAGGAGCGAAGCGCTCGCAAAAGGCTTTGGAAACTTACCGGGAAAAGCATCCGAACGCTTCGGAGCCTCTTCCTGCTCCTCAGAATCCCCAATAGTGTTTCTCTGATTGAGTCATCGCTTCGGCGGGGCCGACTGCGAACCTGCGGACCTCGTTTTCAACTCAGCGGTCTTCGCAAATTCGGCTTGGGCGCGATCCAGGGCGTGCTGCTCTTTGTATAGTCTGCCTAACTGATAGTGGGCCGTGGGATTGTCAGGTTCCAGTTGTGTTGCCGCTTCCAGTTCGTGTTGGGCTTGGTCTAGCTCGCCGTTCTGCCGATAGGCGATGCCAAGGGTCATGTGGCAGAAGGCATTGTTCGGGGCTAAGCCCACAGCTCTCTCGAGCGGCACCAAGGCCTCCTTGATCTGGCCCTGCTCCATAAGAAGGTTGCCGAGATTCACGTAGGGCTGTTCGCTGGGATGGGAGCTCTGTTCTTGCCAGGCAATTGCCTTCCGATAGGCTTCCATCGCGGCAGCAGGTTGGCCGTCAGTTTCGTAGATCAGGCCAAGGTTGTTCTCCGCTCGGGCATCCTGCGGATCGAGACTCAGTACCATCACAAAAGCTTGCCGGGCTTGGACTCGCTGTGACTTTGTGTAATAGGCTCTGCCGAGGTAGTACCAGGCATCCTTGTTCTTAGGATCGTGCTCGACCGCGCTTTGGAGCCATCTGATGGCATCTGCATAGTCGTCGAGCAGCACGTAATTGAGGCCGACAATCTTCAGGTCGTCGCCGGTTGGCGGCGCAATCGCGGCGGCACTCGTGTACACCGCCAGTGATTCAGAGGGCCGGTTTAAGCGGTGGAGGACAAACCCCAGCAAGTAGAGCCCGTCGGAAGAATCGGGATGAGACCCCAGGTAGCGTCGAAGTGCCTGCTCAGCGCCAGGAAAGTCCGAGAGATGAACCAGCGATTTGCCTTTGTACAGGAGCGCATCGGTCGCGCCCGGGGATGCGGCCTCGGCGCGGGCAAAGGATTCGACGGCTGCCGAGTAGTGTCCAGCGCGAAATTCAGCGACGCCCCTATCGAAATCTCCTTCCGACTGCGCTGGACTCGCCAGTGGAAAAACAACGCAGAGAGCGCTCAAACATAAGAAAAGGCACGGGCTTGTCAGGCGCGCATTCATGGTCTTGGCGCCGCCCTCGGAGGCTCATCGATCTGTAGAATCTGATCCGCGGGAACGTCCTTGATCGTTTGCCGAATTCCGCTGGGCCAGCGGATCTCAATTCTTAGCGCAAGACTTTCCTTCCCCAGCCCAAAATGGACGCGCTTATCGCTGGCGGAAAGATAGCTGCTGGAGGTCGAGACCGTGGCGAACTGCGAACCTGCGGTGGTCACAAGCTCGACCTCGGCGCCGATGGCATCCCGGTTGCTGCTGTGTCCAACCAATTTCAAAAGGAGCCAATGATTCTGCGTCTGCGTTTGATTACGGAGCACGTAAACCGGGCCGTCATTCGTGGTCACCACGGCATCCAGACGGCCATCGTTGTCCAGATCGCCAACCGCCATCCCGCGAGCGACCCACGCCTGAGCGAAAACGCTTCCGGATTGTGCGGAAACGTCAACAAAACCGTGGCCCGTGTTGCGCGCGAGAAGCATGGGTTCGCGATAATGGAGGTGGGGAAAGGTGAGTTCGATGGTATCTAGATCATGCCCCTGAGCAACCAGCAAGCCTTTCCACCCGTCGTTATCATAGTCAAGGAAACGCACTCCCCAGCCGGAGTGGGCGAGCGTCATTTGGGCGAGCCCGGCGGCGGGACTGACGTAGCTGAATGCACCATCACCGTTGTTTTGGTAGAGAGCATAGCGCTGGTTGGCGAGATCGGTAACAACCAAGTCGGGCCAGCCGTCGTTGTTGTAATCCGCAAAGTCGACGCCCATCCCGGCATAGGTACGTCCGTCGATGTCGACGGCTACCCCCGATACCAGGCCTAATTCTTCGAAAGTGCCGTCTCCTTTGTTGTGGTAGAGGAACTGCACCATCGAATCATTGGCTACAAAACAATCGATATGACCATCGCGGTCATAGTCGGCAATCGCCAAGCCAAGTCCTTTCCCAGGCTTGGAAAGGCCGGCTTTCTGCCCAATTTCAGTGAAAGTGCCGTTTCTATTATTGTGATAAACGAGGGGAGCGATTGGCTTGAAGTAATCCGGATGGCAGTACGCGCGGTAGCCTTCCTTGTGTTCGCCGCACCAGAGGTCGTCAAAATCCCAATCCAGGTATCGCAGTACGACCAAATCGAGGAACCCGTCTCCATCCAGATCAATCCATGCCGCGCTGGTTGACCATCCGCTTCCTCCCACCCCGGCCTTGAGGGTCACGTCCGTGAAGGTTCCGTTTCCATTGTTGTGGTAAAGCCGGTTCCCTCCGTATGCCGTTACGTAGAGATCCTCGAATCCGTCGTTGTCGTAATCGCCGACGGCGACTCCCATGCCGTATCCCGCGCCTTGGAGACCAGCTCTCTCGGTGACGTCCTCAAAAGAACCGTCGGGCTTCTGATGGTAGAGCCGGTTCCAGTACTCGGGGCCTGTTTTTTGGGGAATCGTTCCTTTGGGAGTTGGATCGCTCAACGGTGCTCCGTTCACCAGGAAAATATCGAGGCGTCCATCATTATCGTAGTCGAAGACCGCGACCCCTGCACCCATGGTCTCAAGTAAGTACTTTCTGGAAGTGTGCGACGCCCGATAATGAAAGTTGATGCCGAGCCGGGAGGTGACATCGACAAACGATCCAGAAGATACAGACGCGGTTGCGGTCAGCGGGGTGTGATCCTGCGGAACCGCTAGGACTGCCGAGCAATACAGCGTAGAACAAACCGCTGCTAAAAGAAGGGCCCGGGATCGATGTTGGTCGCGATTGGATGGCCCGGTTGGAGTCACGGTTCACCGATTCCTTTACCTTCGACTACGGTGAAAATCCGGTCCACCGATGGAACTCGAATCTCTTCCTTTACCCCGCTCGGCCACTGGATCTCGACTTTGTCGATTTTGGTAGCCGCACCCAAGCCAAAGTGCAGGCGCAGATCGGAACTGGACGCATAGCTGCCACCGCTGACAACATCGCCTCTCTGACGGATCGCCCCGGTGGTAACAAACACCCTTGCTCCGATGGCGTCAAGTGGGCTTTTCGGTCCGCCCACCAGGCGAATGCCCAGCCAGTGATTGGCGTTGCTGACAACATTGCGGAGTAGTACTGGGGTCGAGTCCATAACATTGAGCACCACATCGATGTGGCCGTCGTTGAACAGATCTCCGAACGCCGCGCCGCGTGCGGAGACGACGACGGCCAACCCGCTGCCCGTCGCCGGGGGAACCTCCTCAAATTTTGATCCGTTTACGTTCCGGAACAACAGTGGACGCTGAGCAAACGTGGTGCCCCAATCCTGCTCATCAACTCCGGGATAGACGTGACCATTGGCGATAAAAAGATCAAGCAAGCCGTCATTATCGTAGTCGAGAAACCCGGTTCCCCAGCCGAGGAAGGGGACAGTCACGTTGCCAATCCCGGCAGCAAAACTGACGTCGGAAAAACTGGCATCTCCATCGTTGCGGTAAAGCGTATCGTAGTCGTCGGAGAAATTGGTGATGCAAAAATCGAGTTTTCCATCGCGATTGTAATCCCCCACCGCAATCCCCATGGATGCCTGTTCGCGCCCCTCATCGTTTAAAGCAAATCCAGAGAGGTAACTGATGTCTTCAAATGTGCCGTCGTGCTTGTTTCGGTAAAGATACTTCGGAACCGAATCGTTGGCGACGAGCAGATCCAGCCAGCCATCATCATCGACGTCCACAAAAGCCGAGGCTAGGCCGTAGTACCCTCTGGGATCAGAGACGCCTGCCCTCACACTGACATCGGTAAAAGTTCCGTCGCCGTTATTGTGGAAGAGGTGGTCACTCTCTCCGGGCAGGCCCCGCGGACCGCACATCACGTCGATGCCACGAAATTGGCAGAAACCCGGAGGAAGACCGTCTTTGCCCGCAATTGGTGGATGGGCAGGATCGAACTTTACGTAGCCCGGAACGAACAAATCCAGGAAACCATCGCGGTCGTAGTCGCCCCAAGTCGCACCCGCTGACCAACCTCCCAAGGCGACTCCCGCCTTTTCCGCGACGTCGGTGAAAGTGCCGTCGTGGTTGTTATGGTAGAGGCGGTTCTTACCGAAATTGGAAACGTAAATGTCAGGCCACCCATCGCGGTCGTAATCACCCACGACAACGCCGAAACCCCAGCGCTCATTCGCCACGCCTGCTTTGTCGGTGACATCCGTGAATGTTCCGTCGTGATTATTGTGCAGGAGCATCGCCCGCGGCGGCGCCTCCTTGCCTTGCAGCGCGCGCAAAGTTGAGCCGTTTAGCAGATAGATGTCGAGCCAACCGTCGTTGTCATAGTCGATGAGCGCGACCCCGGAACCCGGCGTTTCCAGGATTGTGTTTTTCTCCGGAGTTCCAGAACGGTGATGGAACGTGTCCAGGCCGGCCGGGTGAGTGATGTCGGCAAAGATCACTGGCGCGCCATCTACGAAACCCCCGGCCGTAATTGGGCGTGACAAAGCGTCCTTCACGGGCGCGCGAGCAAGGCCTGTGCTCATCCCGCTTTGCTGTTGCCGGGTATCTTCACGCTCCGGATTTTGCGCCGTCGCGCTGCCCAGGGGAAGCAACAACGAGGCCATGAGGAGCGCTGTAGCCGCTTCTCCCCAGCAGAGAGTGCAGATCAACTGACGGGAGATGAACGTTGGCATTGAATCCGGACCGAGGGCCGCAATATTGCAAGAATCTTCTCACAGACTGGGATCGGGGTCCAGATCGGGGTCCAACCGTAGTGTGCAGCGAACAATAGCAGAAGAGTTGCAAGATTGCGCGCTCGTCGCCGGGTACGCTGATTGCGAAACCCGGTAAAACACTTGACATTCATCGGCGAGATGAATCACGATGTCTGACCGGCGAAACCGCTTTAGTAGCATTACAAAACCGCTTTAATTGGAGTTGTTAGTTGTCCGAGGGATACGGTACCCTGAGGCGGAGAGGCGGCTGTTGCGGTTTCCACGGGCCATCGGGGGACTGCGGAGAGCTGGACGGTGCTTCCAAGACAATGGCTAGAGCGCACCTTACTCACTCGTCGAAATCAGTTCTGCCCACGAAACCGGTGAGTCTCCGGTCGCTCGCGGAATACCTAAAGCTCTCGCCGGCCACGGTTTCAGTGGTGATCAATGATTCGCCCGCGGCCAAGGCGATTCCGAAGCATACAAAAGACCGGGTGCTGCAGGCGGCTCGCAAGCTGCAATATCGTGCAAATTTCTTTGCCCGGTCCTTGAGCCTCAAGCGCGGATTCATGGTGGGTGTGCTAGTGCCGGAGATCAGCGAAGGCTATGCCGCGGCGATCATGCGCGGCATCGAAGACGAGTTGCTGAGCGAGGGATACTTCTATTTTGTCGCGAGCCATCGCGGCAAGCCGGATTTGATCCAGGAATATCCGCGCATGCTGATCGACCGCGCGGTCGAAGGCGTGATTCTCCTGAACACTCCGGTGGTGCGGGCGTTGCCTGTACCCGTGGTCGCCATCTCGGGACATCATCGGGTCCCGGGCGTAACGAATATCGCTGTGGATAACAAGAAGGCGACTTTTGATGCCCTCGAACATCTGGTCAAGCTTGGCCACCGGCGCATCGCATTCTTTAAAGGACATCGCGGCAGTTCGGATACGGAGTATCGGTGGCGGGGCGTTCTGCGAGCAGCAGCGAAACTTGGCATTGCAGTGCGTCCTGAGCTGACGATTCAATTGCAACGGGACGCGGAAAATCCTGGGCCTTCGGTTCCGGAAGAAGGCTACGCCACTGCGCAGGAATTGCTGGCGACGCGGGAGCGGTTTACCGCGTTGTTTGCCTTCAACGATATTTCGGCGATCGGCGCGATGCGCGCGTTTCGCGATGCGGGATTGCGCGTGCCGGAGGATGTTTCGGTGGTCGGCTTTGACGATATCCAGGCAGCGGCATATCTCACTCCCCGGCTCACCACGGTGCGGCAACCATTGCGAAAGATGGGAGAGATGGCCGCCCAGCAGTTGTTGATGCGGATTTCCAATGGCAATGGAAAAGCGCCGCAGCTGATTTCGCTGGCGCCGGAGTTAATCGTACGCGAGTCGACGGGTCCGGCTCGCGTGTTGTAGGCGGAGTAAGACGTGGACCGTGGTCAGAGAGCATCAGGGCTTTCCCGATTCCTTTCTTGCGGGTTCGGACCGCTGGTAGACGCGCACGTAATCCACCAGCATGCTTTGAGGAAATACCGTGTTGGAGTCCGGGTTTCCGGGCCAGTCGCCGCCCACCGCCAGATTAAGGATGAGAAAGAAGGGGTTGTCGAAAACCCACTTCCATCCGGGTTTAAGATCGGCGCGCGTGCGGCGCACGTAGAGATCCTTATCGACGTAGAAGCTGATGGACTCAGGATCCCACTCGATGGCGAAGATGTGGAAGTCGTCGGCGAAGCGCTGCTTGGCAGAGAGGGTGTAGGGAGCCTCAATACCTGTGCCACCGACGTATCCGGGACCGTGGATCGACCCATGAATGATGGCAGGTTCTTTTCCGATGTTCTCCATGATGTCGATCTCGCCGCAGGCGGGCCAGCCGGCCTTATCGATGTCGTCACCGAGCATCCAGAAAGCCGGCCACATGCCCTGACCGTAGGGAATTTTGATGCGTGCTTCAAAGCGGCCGTAGGTTTGGGAAAATTTGCCGAAGGTTTTGAGACGCGCCGAGGTGTAGTTTCGTTGGACTCCGTCTGGGCCGGTGTACTTTTCCGCCAGCGCCCTGATCAACAGATCGCCATCATGCACCGATACGTTCTCGCTGCGATCGGTGTAGTACTCCAGTTCCTGGTTGCCCCAGCCGTCGCCGCCGGTTTCCACAACCCACTTGGTGCGATCAACGGAGGATCCGTTGGGACCGTTGAACTCGTCGCTCCAAACCAGCTTCCAACCGTTGCTGGTTTGCGGAGCCGTAGGGTTTTGAGAAAAGCAGGTAGCCAGGCTGATAATGACGAACAGCGCACACAGCGAGAAAAACCGTATCCGTGTCGTTTGCATAAAGAGCCCGGGGTGCTAGCGCGTCGAGGTAGAACGCGGCATTCATGAGTTTTGTGAGTTGGCACATTATTGCAAACAAACCAGGAGAATGCGATGCCGATCGAAAGAACGAGGCGGGAGTTTTTAAGATCTACAGCGGTGGGATTGGCTGCCGTCGCCACGGCTCGCGCGTTGCCCGTCTCCGGCATCGACGCTCCAAGCCAAGCGGGAGAGATCGCTGCCTGGGTGACGAGCGGGAAAGGTCGCTTTGCTCCGAAGAGTGGGCTTCGGTGGCAGACCGCGTCAGTCAAGCCTCCCGAGCAAGCGATTGTTCTCAATCCGGACAAGGAGTTCCAGACGATTCTCGGTTTCGGCGCGGCATTTACTGACGCTGCCTGCTACACCCTCAACCGGCTCTCGCCGTCGGCGCGCAAATCCCTGTTTTACGAACTGTTCCATCCATCGGAGATGGGACTCAACGTCTGCCGCACCTGCATCGGATCGAGCGACTACTCGACCAAGGTGTACAGCTACGACGAAGGAGAAGCCGATCCAGAGTTAAAGCGCTTTTCGATAGAACAAGACCGCCGGTACATTCTGCCGATGCTGCGCGAGGCCCGAAAAGCGAATCCGGAGATTTTTCTTTTTTCGTCACCGTGGAGCCCGCCGGGCTGGATGAAGGCGGGAGGATCCATGCTGGGCGGTTCGATGCGACGCCGGTACCTGTCGGCCTACGCACATTATTTCCTCAAGTTTCTCCAGGCCTATGCTGAGGAAGGAGTTCCGATTCAGGCCGTCACGCCACAAAACGAAGTGGATACCGACCAGGATGGACGGATGCCGGCGTGCATTTGGCCGCAAGAATACGAAATTGAGTTCGTACGCGACCACTTGGGGCCGTTGCTCGAAAAGCACGGCGTCTCGACGAAGATCTGGATTCTCGATCATAACTACAATTTGTGGGGCCGCGCGGTTGCGGAACTCGATGACCCAGTCTTGCGGAAGTACTGCAATGCGATTGCCTGGCATGGCTACGTCGGAACTCCGGAGATGATGACCAAGGCGCATGAGGCTCATCCCGACGCGGAGATGTATTGGACCGAAGGGGGGCCGGACTACACAAGCCGCGACTATCTAACGGACTGGGCAAAGTGGGGACAGACTTTTACCGCCGCTCTGCGCAACTGGTGCGGGGCAGTTACCGCCTGGAATCTGGCGCTGGACGAGCTCGGTCGTCCGAACATTGGGCCCTTTCCTTGTGGCGGCTTGGTGACGATTCACTCCCAGACTAGGGAAATCACGCGCAGCGGACAATACTGGGCGTTCGCGCATTTGTCCCGCGTCATTCGCCGGGGCGCGCGCCGCTTCGATTCCGAGAGCACGCTGACCGGGATCAGCCATGCGGCCTTCGCAAATCCCGATGGAACGCGGGTACTGGTGGTGACCAACCCCGGACCCGCGCAGACGGCAACGGTGCAAATGGGAGCGATGGCGGCGGACATTGCTCTGGATAAGGATTCCGTGACCACATGGGTGTGGTCGAAGGAAGGGTGAGTTTGGCGAATTCCAAAACCGGTTTCCTGCACTCTGAACCATGACCCACTTTCTTGAGGACATACTCCGACAGCCCGCCGAACTGCAACGGACGATTGACTATCTCCAGGGAGCCGGTCGCCGTCGCCTGGCCGAAGCAGCCGCGACGATCCGCAATGCCCGTCATGTTTATCTGACCGGAATTGGCAGCAGTTGGCACGCCGCCTTGACGGCAGCTCCTCTCTTCTCTCTTGGCGGTCATCCCGTGTACATGCAGGACGCCTCCGAACTCCTGCCGTTTGCCGCTATACCATCCGACGCTGTGATCATCGTCATTTCGCGAACGGGCCGAAGTATAGAAATCTTGCATCTGCTGGCAAAAGCCCGCGAGTGTGGCGCCATCGTCATCGCAGTGACAAATTCGGAAGATGGGCCTCTGGCCCAGGAAGCGCAGATCCCGATTATAATCGGCGCCGAGTTCGATCACGGAATATCGGTCAATACCTATTCCACGTTAGCCGCAACCGCCGGAGTTCTGGCCAGCGCCAGCATCGGCGTCTTTGACGATGCCCTGACAACCTCACTGTCGCGCTCTTTCGCCGCGGCCGCGTCATCGCTCAATGGCTGGCGGCAGCAGATTGCGGAATCGGCCTGGCTCTTGCCCGACAGCGTGTCTTACTTTCTGGCGCGCGGTTCGAGTCTGGGAACCTGCCATGAAGCCAGACTTCTGTGGGAGGAAGGTGTCAAGTCGCCGGCCACGGCCATGGGGACGGGAGCGTTCCGGCACGGGCCACAGGAGATGGTCACCGAAGGTGCGCGTTTCGGTATATGGATCGACGGACGGAGCATGCGCGCCCAGGATTTGTCGGTAGCGCGAGATCTAATGCGGCTGGGCGCTTGCGTCATGCTCATTGGCCATGACCTTCCGGAGCACGCCGGGCACCTGGTCTTCCGTCTGCCTGAAATGCCTTCCGAGTGGCAATTCCTCATCGATGTCATTCCGGTGCAACTCGTCGCTGAGCGATTGGCAGGGCTGTCAGGGGTGGACTGTGATACTTTTCGTCTCTGTTCTTACATCGTCGAAGACGAATGGGGTTTGTCGCACGAGCAATCGGGAGCGCCGAAAGAGGAGACATAACCTTCGCTTTGGATGCCTCATCTGTGAAACTGGCTTGGCTTGGCAAGGAACAGGCAGGGATATTTGATGATCGGTGCCGTTGACATCGGCGGAACAAAAATAGCGGTTGGCATGGTGACAGAGAGCGGGCAAGTATTGGCCCGGAAGGAGTCGCCCACCGATGCCGCTAGCTACGCGAACGGCTTGGCGACGATCGCTGGCCTGCTGCGTGAGACGGCACAAATTGCTAGTGCTGAAATCACCGGCATAGGGATTGGATCCACGGGTCCGGTAGACCCATTCACTGGGAAGTTTGGCGAAGTGGATTTTCTTCCCGGATGGCGCGGGCAGAATCCGGTGGAAGACTTGGCACGCATATTCCACGTGCAGGTAGCCCTGGAAAACGACGCCGATGCCGCCGCCCTCGCCGAGGCAGGTTGTGGCGCCGGAAAGAACAAGTCGCGACTCATCTATGTCACGGTTGGAACCGGGATTGGCGGCGGGATTGTCTTCGACGGACACCTTTATCGCGGCGTAGGTGGAGCTCATCCCGAACTTGGCCACCAGGTCATCGATCCCGCTGGACCGCTCTGTTCTTGCGGTTTCCGGGGCTGCTGGGAATCGCTGGCTGCGGGACCAGCGATGGTGGCATGGCTGGATGCGAATGCGCCGGCCGATTATCCGCATCGCGAACATCTCACCGCAAAACGCATCTGCCAGTTCGCGCGGCAGGACGATGCTCTGGCTCGCCAGGCCGTCGAACGAGAGGCCTACTATTTGGGACTTGGTCTGGCCAACCTCATCAATCTGTTCACACCTGACGTGATTGTCTTAAGTGGCAGCTTGATGAAGAGCGCGCCCCTGTTTCTCGACGGCATTCGTAAGTTGATTTGCCGTGGCTGTCGTTTTGTCCCATTCGAGAAGACCGAGCTCGCCCTGGCTTCGCTCGGAGAGGATAGCAATCTCATTGGCGCGGCAAGGGTCTGGCATGATGGCATCCAGCATGGAGTTCCACTTGCTTCCTGACCACCTCACCGCAGGCAGACCCCGGCAAAGGCCTTAAGGGACACTCATGGCAAGAAATCGCTACATGGTCAGTCTGGTTTTCCTCACGTTCTTTGTGATGTCCTTGTTGACCAATATTCTTGGGCCTATTGTGCCCGACATCATCAGCAGCTTTCACGTAAGCCTAACCGCCGCGGGATTTCTGGCCTTTGCCTTTTTTATTGCGTATGGAGTGATGTCGATTCCCGCAGGTTTTCTGGTAGAACGATTTACCGAAAAACTGGTAATGATTCTGGCGTTTCTGGTGGGCGCACTGGGATCGCTTGGCTTCGCGCTGTTTCCGCAATATCGCGTTGCCATTGTTTCATTGTTCGTGATCGGGGCCGGGATGGCCACGCTGCAAGTAGCGGTGAATCCTCTGCTGCGCGTGGCGGGCGGTGAAGAACACTATGCTTTCAATTCAACCCTGGCACAACTGGTTTTCGGCAGCGCGTCCTTCATTAGCCCGCGAATTTATTCTTATCTCGTACTCAACCTGAATGGTGCTGCGTCCGGGCAGAATGTTTTTCTCCGGGTTCTACGAAGGCTAACCCCACCTGGCCTGCCGTGGGCTTCGATGTATTGGATTTTCGCGGCTTCCGCATTGCTGATGGTCGTGGTTATATCTCTTTTCGGGTTTCCGCGTGTTCAACATACTGACGAAGAGAGTGCGGGATCGTGGGAAATGTATCGCAGCCTGGCGCGACAGCGAGTGGTCTGGATGTACTTTATCGCCATGTTCGCCTACGTTGGCTGTGAGCAGGGCACCGCGGACTGGATTTCAAAATTCCTGTACCAATATCACGGTTTCGATCCTCATACCACGGGCGCAACTGCGGTTTCCTGGTTTTGGGGGCTGCTAACGGCGGGCTGTTCCATCGGCATGTTGCTGCTGAAAATATTTGACAGCCGCAAAGTGTTGATCGGCGCGGGTGTCGGCGCGCTCGTCTGTCTCTCTACCGCGTTGTTTGGGCCGGCGAAAGTGTCGGTGATCGCGTTCCCCGCGATTGGCCTGTTCACTTCGGTGATGTGGCCGATCGTCATTTCGCTTGCGCTCAATTCGGTCGCTGAGCACCACGGCTCTTTCTCTGGGATTTTGAGCACCGCAGTCGTGGGCGGGGCCGTCGTTCCAGTAATTATCGGAAGCATCGGCGACCATCTTGGGCTGCGCGCCGGCTGCGCTTTTCTTTACGTCACATTTGGCTTTGTTCTCAGCGTTGGCTTCTGGGCTAAGCCGCTAATCACCAATGCCACGATCAGTCTCAAGAAAGTTTCCGCTGAGGCTCCGGTTTGATGGAGCACGCCCGCGTAACCGTCCTGCCTCAGCTGGAAATGGAGAGAGCGTTCCTCCGTTAAGATAGCGAGGGAACGTATGAGGAAGGAACGGAAGCATTACAGCGCGGAAGAGAAGGTGGCCATGGTGAGGCGGCATCTCTTGGACAAGGTGCCAATCTCGGATCTGTGTGAAGAACTGGGCCTGCGGCCAACGGTATTGCAAGTCCGTCGGCAGCAAGCTGCCTGAGCGCATATCGGATTGCTCGTCGGCTGAAGAGTTGCTACATTCTGCGGTATGCGCATCCTTGTTGCGTGGCTTGCG
>JAIQFO010000062.1 GCA_020073215.1 Terriglobia bacterium
CAGCGAAAAGGGAGCTGCGCGATCTAATTCTTCATCCGTGAACGCGCGTACTGCATTGGCCGCCTCACGACTGTTCCGACGCAGGAGTTCGAGCGCGGTGGTCTTGGTTTCCGCAGCATGCTCGTGGGCATGTTTGGCATTCAACTCGGCGACGACATCCCACGTGACGTCCGTAACGGCTTTCCCGCTGGCGACTGCTCGTGCGACATCAATCTCGATCGGGTACATGCTGGCAACATGGTGCACGATTAGGCCAACCGAACGACGGTCCGTAGCCGACACCGGTGCGCGCCATTCTTTTTCCGAGAGTCCTTCAGCAAAGGCAGCCAAGACGGCAGCGCCTTCCTCGATGCGATCAGCCAATAATGCAGCGCGACGGCCCACGGAACCTCTGATTTTGGGAGTGGCGGTGGTCTGTGATGACATTTTTCATTTCCTTTCTCATTGATTATGGTCGAGCAGCGATTCACTTCTTCAGCTGTGTTGACGGAGCCAGTATGCGGCAAAATATGTGTGGTTACTTATCTGAGCGTCCGGCTTTCTTGCTCGCCTGATGGTTGTATGCGTTTCGCTTATCCCAGCGTCCGGGGCGATTTGCCGAAACGCAAGTGTTGGACTAGGTCACGTGGCTCGTTCATAAGACCTCCGATCTAAGAGAGTGAAAGTTAATTCAAGCTCGAACACCGATCACTTCCAGATACTCCGATTGAACCACGGTGAGCTCATCCCCTCCCCGATTGTGTGCGGACCACAATGCTTCTAGTTCGTCGCGGAGCTTTCGCGCGGCAGTTTCATCCAACGACGCGAACACGCGATTAGTAGGCCCATAGTACTGGCGGAAGAACTCCACCACATCAGCCGGCGGGAAGGGGTAGGTGAAGCTGTAGTGGCGCCGAGTCATCTTAAGGTCCGAAACCCCGGGGCCCAGCCTCTCGCGCACTGCAGTTTCATCGCCCCACAACACCGGAGCCGGCATGCCCGAGGGCGCGATGAACTTGGCGAAGGTTTTGAACATTTGTCCCACGAATCCTTCACGCGTCCAATTTCCCATCGCGATGGTGCCTCCGGGACTGCACACTCGCAGCAGTTCGCGGGCCACGAGTTCCGGCCGCGGAGCAAACATGGCTCCGACCAGGCTGGTTACGACATCGAAGCTGGCGTCTTCAAACGGGAGCGCTTCGGCGTCGCCTTCCATGAAACGAGCGTTGAGACCTTCCGCTCTGGCACGCGCCTGTGCACGCTCTACCAGGTTCGGCGCAATGTCCACCCCAGTGACGCGCACTCCATCCCGTGCTGCCCATAGCGCGACTTGACCCGAGCCGCAAGCCACGTCGAGCAGTTGGCATCCGGAAGGAATGTCGAGTTGTTCGTAGAAAATGCGTGCACCCTGCTCCATATAGCGCGAGAAGCGGTCGTAGTCTCCAGCCATCCAGGTTTCTTTCAGCTGTGTCTTCAGACCGACGATTTCCGGTACAGTCGTGGTAGTACTCATGGTTCCTCCTCAATTGTGTTTGTTTCTTATTTCTTGTCTGCAGCTCACATGCTGGACCGCTTCAGCATTCATGGCCTGCCGGTCGATATTCCACTAACAACTTCAAGGCTCGCCAGGCTTTCCGGCCCGCAGAACGTCGGCTTTCCAGGCTGAATGTCGCCGCTTTGATCGTGGTCTCCCGCTCCACCTTGCAGAAACGTTCCAACTGAGCGACTCCCCCTGGTGCACGCATTGTTTCTTCTTATTTCTTCCTCATGCGTTGTGCCTGAACCGTGACGGGGACCCCCTTGGTGAGGGAGTCGAGCACAGGCGAGAACGTTGGCCCGAGCTTGGCGAGTTCCTGCAATTCCTGGTCGCTCAAGTCCGCGGAGATATCGAAGCTCATGCGGATACTCTGAAATCCGTTGCGCACGCTCTTGTCGGTCCCCAGGAACCCCCGCAAGTCGATGTCGCCTTCGACCTTCGACTCCACCTCTTCGATCACGATCCCTCTGGCAGCAGCGTGATAGATCAGGGTTGAGGTCACGCACGCGGCCAGGGCTTGGAGCAGATATTCCCCAGCATTCGGACCCTGGTCGCGGCCCAGAAGGATCGGGTGCTCGTCGGCATCGAGCTGGAACGATTGTGAGCGCTCGATATCCTGCATGGCTCCGTGAAATCCGTTGATGATCGAGCGGTTGTGGGCTCCATCGAGCCACTCATTTTTCACGTTGAAGCGAAACTGCGCGATCACCGGGTTGACTTTCACTGCCTCGACCGTCTGGAACAGCGCGGTGACATTGACGCCGTTGACGATTTTTTCAGCCTGAGAGGTGGGTTCGAGGACTTCTGCGGTTGCTTTTTCTTGACGGGATGACATTGGTCTATCTCCTTATGCTCGAAATTTGATCAATCCAGGACCAGCGATTCTCTGTTCGCCTGTCCCGACAGCCTCACTATGGCGCAGGTTTCGCCTGCATACTTGTCCGCGCGTCTGCCTTTCTTGCTCACGGCACAGTTGCCGTATGATGATTTGCCCAAGAGTCTGGAGGGGTTTGCCGGGAGGTTGTATGGATGTGCTTTCCGAAGTGTTGAAGGTAGTGAAGCTCCAGGGGGCCATGTTCTACAACGGAGAATTTTCCTCTCCGTGGAGTTTTTGCTCGCCGCCCTCGCACACGGTCGCGCCCTATGTCGCACCGGGCGCGGGACACGTGATCATTTATCACCTATTGACTGAAGGGCGCGCCTCTGCCCGACTGGTGGATGGCGAGCGCATCATTCTTGACGCCGGCGACATCGTGATCTTTCCTCACGGCGACGCGCACTTCATAGAAAACGGCCCGCCGACCAAGTCTGTGGACATGGTGAAGGAGTTAGCCCGAATTTTTTCCCAGGGGTTGAAGCTGTCGCGCCAGGGTGGCGGAGGGGAAGTTACGAGATTCGTTTGTGGCTACATGGCGTGCGAGCCACGGCTGAGCCAGGTTTTTCTTAGCGGCCTGCCGCCGGTGTTCAAAGTCAGCATTCGTGACGATGCCTCTGGCAGATGGTTGGAAAACTCGATCCGCTTTTCCGTCAATGAGGCCGACGCTTCTCGCGCCGGCGGAGAAGCAGTCTTGGCTAAACTGTCAGAGGTTTTGTTTGTCGAAACACTCCGGGCCTACATTGCTCACCTTCCAGCTGAGCAAACCGGTTGGCTAGCTGGCGCCCGCGATCCGGAGGTCGGAAAAACGCTGGCGCTAATGCACCGGAATCCTGCGCATCCGTGGACCATTGCTTCCCTGGCAAAAGAAGCGGGAGTGTCACGATCGGTTCTGGCGGAGCGCTTCCGCCATTACCTCAACGAGCCTCCAATGGCGTACCTCACGCGCTGGCGACTTCAGTTGGGAGCACAGATGCTTGCTTCGACCAGTTATTCGGTGGCACAGATCGCATCCGAAGTGGGGTACGAATCTGAAGCTGCTTTCAACCGGGCATTCAAGCGCGAGTTCACAGTCCCTCCCGCACGTTTCCGCAGACAATCGAGGTCGGCTCATGTAGGCACTTAGGTTCTGGGCGGTTGACGGGCTAACCGGAAGTTATTCCGATCCAGAAGTCCGCTTCGGAGAAGTTTGCGCTGCTGAATGCGCTCACCTGCTGACCTTCCTGAAGCCCGTTTCTGGATAACTTTCTGTTGGCCGACGATACGGCGAACCGCCAGACGCCGCGTGCACGCACCGGCTGTTTATGTGCAACGTGCCTCGCGTTCACCTACTTTCGGCGGTCAGTAAACCAGTTTAATCCGGGACCTCTTGTGGAATTCTGTTGACAGCGCTCCTATTGACCGCGCGCTACGGGTCTTCTTGCCAGGTCATACACTTCGCGGACGGCGTTGATTAGGGTCTCCGGCTCGTCGAACTGGATGTACTCCGAGCTATTGTGGGCGAAGATCTGTTTCGAGTTCGAAGACAGTTTGAGCCAGCGTGCCTGGGCCACCGTGATCTCCTGTTCATATTTGAGGTGCTTCGGAGTGTCCGGGGGCTTCGTCTCCAGGTGGCCGACAGCGTGGTTTCCCGAGGTGAGAACGCGGATGGGACGCGAGCCGAATGATCGGCGGTGCTGTTGCAGATAGGTTTCGTCCGCCGCCGTTTGTTCCATTTCTGAAGAATAAGAGTCGTACATGGCAACTTTGGTTTGCGCGATCTCCAACACTTTGGCGTTCAATTCCGGAGACCATTCTGCTTCTGGCAAACCCCGAAAGAAAAATTGCTGAGCACAGGTCTGTTGTGGCCGGCCAGGACGGGACGTTACCGGCAACGGCTTGTGCTCGGCAATCAAGTCTCGACACTCGCGCATGTCCTTGGGAATCCCAGCAAGTCCTCGATGTTCCTCTTCTTGCATCGCCTTCGGTTCGACGTCGGTGCTATCGGCGTCATCCAACACCAGCCCCGCAACCTCGTCCATATACAGGTCCGCAAAGGTGCGCACGTTGTCGCCGCCGAAGGCGCTTCCCACCAGAATGTAGGGCCCGCCAATGCCGGCATGGTGAAGCGCTGTACGTAGCTCCTCGGCGATGTGCACGCTGGTACGCGGCATGGGACCGGGATCGCTAAATCCCGCGCCGGCACGGTCATAGCTGCAGGCGCGCGTCCATTTGGCGATCTCCGGCTGCACCTTCGACCACGCGGGCGCCCAGTCTCCCCATCCGGAATCGAAGACCACCGTGGGCGAGCCGCTCCCCATGCAATAGAGATTCAGCCGAAATCCACCGGCGTCAACGAGCTGGCCGGGTTGCGCGTAAACGAAGTCGGCGGGGGCGTTGCCGCGACTCGCTGCTTGCTGGCCGGAAACGGCAACTGCGGAGATGAACACTGCTAACAGCAAGAACATTTGGATTTGTTTCATTCGAGTAACTCTCCTCGATCTGTTTGAAACATTCAAAGATATGGGTTTTCAAACATCCCTATCAACGCGCCGCCCCGAGCTGCTTGAGGTTCTGCTGCGCGCTGTCACGAATCAATTTGCGCCGTGCCTCCGTGTCGGACCATGACGACGCCGGTGCGGTATGAGCATCCAGCAGGACCAATGCCTTTTCGGCAGTCTGCCGCGCCAAATCTTTCTGACCATCCGCTAAATACGCGTCGGAGAGGCTATCGTATGCGTCGGCGGTTTTTTTGCGCCTCACGACTCCGCCTTGACATCTCAATGAGAAGCAAAGTCATTCCTGACCACCTGTCCGTCCTTCATGACGAAACGCACTCGTTCCAGTTCCGTGATGTCGGCGATCGGGTCTCCAGAGACGGCGACGAGATCAGCAGTACGCCCCCCGGGAAACCGCTACTTCACGGTGAACGGCGCCGACGCCGTCACATTCTCCCATTCGATGAGCAGTTTTCCCTTAGCGCCGCCGGCGCCCGACAGCGTGATCTTGAGGGTTTCGACCGGAGATGACGGCTTGCCCATGGTGAGCGAAGCGCGGCCCAGTTCGGTGGCCGGATCATCGGTGGTGGCGCCCTCGCGAATGCCGTCCGGTGATACCCCCACGCCCCAGAGATGGCGGGCGCCGGCCATCAGGGTTTTGTTGACGATCAGCTTCCACTGGCCGTTGTCGAGGTCGGCGTACAGGGTGTAGTCGCCCTTGGGAATGGCGAGGCCATTCAGGTCGAGGTCGGCGTCGGTGTGCAGAACAGTGGCGTAATCGGCGCCCAGACGCCATACGGTGCCATCCGGCTGGTGCGCGCCGGCGCCGCCGAAAATGTGGCGACCCCTGACGGAGGGGGCGTGGTAGTAGATCCAGAGGTTCTTGCCGTTGATGGTGACGCTGGTTTCGGCGCCCGGGCTGGCGGTGTTCTTAGTGGCCAGGTCTTCCTTCTTCACCTGGGCGACGGCCAGCATCAAGCCGCTTAACAAAAGAGCACTCAATAGGATTCGTTTCATTTCCGATGTCGTTCCTTTCTCTAGAGAGTATGCAACGCGCGCCGCGGCCGCTCCCGCAGGGTTTACAAGTGGAAACGGCGCTTCTTAGGTTGCCTTGCCCTATATATCGAAATGTGATATATCAAATAACGATATGCAAGTCAAGGATCGACCGCTATCGTCCGCCGCGCTTCATATCCTTCTCGCGCTCGCCGAGTCTAATCTGCATGGATATGGGATCATGCAATCGGTCAAGCTGCAGTCCGGCGGGAATTACAGGTTGGGACCGGGCACGCTGTACGCCAATCTGGATCGCTTGCTGGCCAGCGGCTTGGTGAGTGAGAACGAGCGGCGACTCAAAAGTGGCGATACCAGGCGGGAATACTGCCTGACACCCAGCGGGGAGCAAGTGTTGCGGCTCGAAGTGCGGCGCCTGCGGCAAGTGGTTGACACCGCACGGACGCGGTTGGGTAAGTTGGATGAGAGGGGCGCATGAGTACGCGACTCTGCTTTTTATGGGCTTACCGCTGTTTGCTGCAGCTGTATCCCCCGGCGTTCAGAAAACGTTTTGCGGTGGAGATGCTGGAGTTGGCAGCAGCAGCGGAACCCGGCGAATGGCCATTGATCTTAGGCGACACGAGCGTGGCGATTGTGCACTGCTGGCTAAGGCCGGCGGGAACCAGTTCGACGGTCGTGCCCGCCGGGCAGGATGCTTACCTGGCGCTGGGGGAATCCGGGCTTGCAGCATCGAGACTATTGCAGGGTCTGGTCCTATCCACGGCGATCCTTGTTGGTCTCTGCTACGCTGGTTCGTTTGGCTACCTGGAGCTCCCAAAATGCCACTCGATCGCGGCTGAAAATGTGTCGCGATGATGGCCACTACAATTCTAGCCTGAGGCGCTGAGATTCCGACAATTGTTCCGGGCCAGAAGTCCTCTTCTGGGAAATCAGCGCGGGTCAGTCAACCGGTCGTCCCGAACGACGGGATGAACGCGGCGAAGTAATCCTCACACGCTTGCCCTGACGTTCGGGGCCGGTTGACTCTAATGTTGGATTTGGTCTTCGAGAATCAGCTCACTTGGAATCGGCCACTTGCAGATACCAGTGGCAAGACGTTTCCTGAACGCGATCTGTCGGGTTTCAAGAGGCGGCCTGAGCCCGAATGAACCATAGGTTGTTATATGTATGGGCAAGATGTCGCCGGTCTTTAGATCGACTCTGCAGAATCACCCACGTCAATCACCCACGATCTGTCTGTCTTACGCGTCATTTCCAGTGTTTGGCAGTCCCACGGAAACCAATTAAGTTGTTAGAAACACTGGAAATCCGAGTTCTGAAAAGCCTAATGTTGCCAGTCCGAACGGGTTCCTCATCACCTTCATTCAACGAAACTTAGCCAAATGTGAGTAGCAGAAGCAGACGAAATCACCCACGGCGATCACCCACGACGACATGATGTGACCGACCGTTTGCCCGCGAGGGGGATGTGGGCGCGATTGGTACGTTGCTGTTCGGAAAACCCCTTGCGGACGCGCTCTGTATGCTGTTGGTCCGTCGAGTCTGGACTACGGAAGTAAGAACGTTCAGCAAATAGATATTTCTCGAACATGGACTTCCACTCAAAATCCGGGAATCTGGTGATCACTTCCTATAAGCCCGTTTCTGGATAGCTTCCAGTTTGCCGACAATCAAGGAGTAACGCAAGAGGGTTGTGCCGCCGGGCCGGTTCATTCGGGCTGTGTTTCTCAATGCGGTTCGAGATTCGTTTGCATGCAAACAGACGCTGAGTCTTGCGCCTAATTGAGAGAGTGACGTTTATCGTCCCTCGCGCCCGCCAATTCGGCTTCCTCACGCTCTACTTCTTCCATTGTGATCCGGCCGGTGTGAAAGCGTCGTCGTGTCCATTGCTGTAGAGACTCCAGGTATGTGTAGATGACCGGTGTGATGTACAGCGTCATCAACTGCGAGAATAGCAAGCCGCCCACTACCGCTACTCCCAACGGACGACGTGATTCGGAGCCAGCTCCCATGCCGAGTGCGATTGGCAACGTGCCCATCAGCGCCGCCATCGTGGTCATCATGATGGGCCGGAAACGAATCAGACAGCCGCTGTAGATCGCGTCCTCCGGGCTCTTGCCTTCTTTGCGTTGCGCCTCCAGCGCAAAGTCGATCATCATAATAGCGTTCTTCTTTACAATGCCGACCAGCATGATCACACCCACAAAGGCGTAGACATCCAGCTCCATTTTGAAGAGCATCAGAGTCAGCAGAGCGCCAAACCCGGCTGAGGGCAGACCTGACAAAATCGTGAGCGGGTGGATGAAGCTCTCGTACAGGATTCCCAAAACAATATAGATGACCAGGATCGCCGCCAATAAGAGAAGACCCAAGCCCCGTACCGATGACTGAAAGGCCTGCGCCGTTCCCTGGAAGGTAGTCGTGATCGTGCCTGGCAACGTGTCACGAGCCATTCTGCTCACCTGCTCCACAGCCTGCCCAAGTGCGACGCCGGGTTTCGGATTGAAGGAGATTGTCACCGCCGGCAATTGGCCGAGGTGGTTGACTGTCAGCGGGCCCAAGGTGCGCGTGAAGCTGGCGAGCGTACTTAGCGGCACCAGCGCACCGCTATTGGAACGCACGTACAGCTTGGAGAGCGCGGCTGGGTCCATCTGATATTCGTCGGCGAGTTCCACGATCACTCTATAGGCATTATTGGGCGCGTATATCGTGGAGATCTGGCGCGCCCCGTACGAACTGTTCAGCGCGTCCTCTACCTGGCCGGCAGTAATGCCGAGCGCCGCAGCCCTGTCCCGGTGAATCTGTACCCTGACCTGGGGACTCTTGAGCTGCAGATCGCTGGTCACGTCTTGCAGGTCTGTCAGATCCTGTAATTTCCTCTCCAGTTGCTGAGCGCCCTCGTAGAGTTCATCGGTATCCGGTGCTTGCAGAGTGAACTGGTATTGGCTTTTCGTCATCATTCCACCGATGCGGATGGGTGGCGGGTTCTGTGGGAACGCCCGAATCCCGGGTATGCTATTCAATGGGCCGCGCAGTTCCTGGATGACCTCGTCTACATGCGGCCGCTGGTCGCGTGGTTTAAGGCGTATCAACATACGCCCCATGTTGCCAGCCCCGGTTCCAACCGCGGACATGAACCGCTCCACGTGAGGACTGCCTCTCACGATATCTGCAAGCATCTGCTGATGTCTGACCAGCGAGTCAAACCCAATGCCTTGCGCCCCTTCTGTCATTACGACCATCTGCCCCGTGTCCTCGCTAGGCAGGAAACCTTTCGGAATGACGTAGAACAGGTACACAGTTGCGATCAGGATCACGCCGGAAAGCATGAGGGTCGAGAAGCGGTGCCGCATCACTCCTCTCAATGTGTGGTCATAGACATCCAGCATGCCATTGAAGAAGCGTTCGCAAGCTGCGTTGAAACGTCCATGATGCGCAGCGCGGGGCGGTCGCAAGAAGCGGCTGGCCAACATCGGCGTAAGACTCAGTGATACCAACCCTGAAACCAGGATGGCAGAGGTGATCGTTACCGCGAACTCATGCAGCAGGCGACCCAGGATACCGCCCATGAACAGCACTGGGATGAATACTGCAGCCAGCGACAGTGTCATCGAGACGATCGTGAAGCCGATTTCGTGTGCTCCTGCCAGCGATGCATGCAACGGAGGCTCACCCCGCTCCATGTGGCGCACAATATTCTCCAGCATCACGATCGCGTCGTCGACCACGAACCCAACCGAGAGCGTCAGCGCCATCATGGACATGTTGTCCAAATTAAATGCCAGCAAGTACATCACTGCGAATGTCCCGACGATGGACATCGGGAGCGCCAGGCTGGGGATCACGGTGGCTGAGACGTTTCGCAGGAACAGGAAAATCACCAACACCACTAACATGACAGTCAGCTTCAGCGTGAACTTCACCTCATCGACGGAAGCGCGGATCGACTCCGAGCGGTCGAAAAGAATCTCGAGGTTTATAGACGGTGGAATCTGCGCGCGAAAGCGGGGTAACAAGGCTCGAATTGAGTTCACCACTTCGACCGTATTGGTGCCGGGCTGTCGCAGGACAGCCAAGGTAATGGAACGTGTGCTGCTTTCGCGGGTGTTGACCCAGGCAGCGACCTTGTCGTTCTCCACGCTGTCGATGAGCTTGCCCAACTCTTCGAGCCTGACTGGTGCGCCGTTGCGATAGGCGACAATCAATGGCCGGTAGTCTGACGCCTGCGTAAGCTGGCCGGTGGTTTCCACGGTGACAGATTCGTCGTCGCCGTATAGAACGCCGACTGGCTGGTTCGTATTGCCTGCTGCAATTGCATTCGTGACCTCGTCGATCCCAATTCGCCGCGCAGCCAGAGCAAGGGGATTAAGCTGGGCTCGTACGGCATACTTCTGTGCTCCGTAAATATCCACCTGGGCCACGCCGCTGATGGTCGAGATCTGCTGCGCCAGAATCGTATCTGCGTATTCGTTTACTTGCGAAAGCTGCACGCTAGCCGAACTCAGGGATAGATACAGAACCGGCTGGTCAGCGGGGTTGACCTTGCGCAACGACGGAGGGGCGGGCAAGTCGCGCGGCAGGTCACGCCCTGCCTTCGAAATCATCGTCTGCACGTCCTGCGCGGCAGCATCGATGTTTCGGCTAAGGCTGAACTGCAGCGTGATGCTGGTTGAGCCTCGCGAGCTAACCGAGGTCATCGAATCCACCCCTGCAATGGTCGAGAATTCCCGCTCAAGCTGCATCGCCACCGCGCTGGACATCGTCTTCGGACTTGCGCCAGGCAAGGACGCGCTTACCACGATCGTCGGGAAATCGACGTTGGGGAGATCGCTGACTGGAAGCAAAACGTAACCGATCCATCCAAACAGCAGAATGGCCATCATGAGCAGGGTGGTCATCACGGGACGCTTGATGAAGAGCTCAGCAATGCTCATGGATCCTGCCCTCAGCTGGTGTCCTAAGTCACAAGTCCTTGGATGCAGTAGTAGCGCCCTGGTGGGCGGGTCTTGGCGATCTCTGACTTAGGACACGGGCGCTCCTTGTAGCGTGGGTACTGGCGCACCCAAATCAGGGTCTGCTCTATGGAAGCGACACGCTTAAGCTTCCACTATCTGAGCATCTCTCGCACCGTTATGATTGCGATGTGCGCGCCGTCACTGGGCAACGTGACTCGCTGTACGACCCCGGAAGTTCCTGGTCCTAGTGGAGGGCCGGCCCAAGCTTGCTAAGAAAGATCGTATCGAGTTGCGGGAAAAGCTCGAACTGCAAACGTCATCGTCTGGCCTTGTAAGTTTGCGACGGTGGCAGTGAGACGTCGTCTAGGTAAAAGTGCCCGTACGGATCAGGGATTGCGAGTCGAGCATGTTCTATATAGAACAGACATAGCTAGAAAACGGGTTCCGGCCACATCAAATAGAAAGATCGGAGTTTAACTTTGGTCGAAAGATTCAACCGACAGGTTTAGCCGCGTAGCCTATCCCGTGCAGTCGCGATTCAGCGTTCCATCATGGAAATGGTTTTGGGAGCAGCACAAGTCCTGACGCAGGTCCTGGTAGTGGTTGACACGCTGGATACTCGTCCCGAGAGGGCGTCGAGTGTTGACGGTTGCTCACCTCTGGTCAAAATACCTCGTGACTTTTAAGCTTACGTCCATGCTTCCGGATATCGACCCTAGTACCGTTGGCGGCCTTTCAGAACAAGAGGCCGCTGCTCGACTGCGGACTGACGGTGCGAACGAGCTTCCATCCGCGAAGCCCCGTGGCTTGCTCGCCATTGCCTGGGAAGTGGTGCGCGAGCCCATGCTACTGCTTCTGATAGGCGCGGGAGCAATCTATCTCTTCATGGGTGAGCTGAGGGACTCGATCGTCTTGCTCGTTTCCATCTTTGTGGTACTGGGGATCAGCCTCTACCAGCAACGTAAGACAGAACGCGCCCTGGAGGCTCTTCGGGATCTGTCGAGTCCGCGAGCCCTGGTCATCCGAAGTGGTAAGGAAAAGCGCATAGCGGGACGAGAAGTGGTTTGCGGCGACGTGGTTGTGCTTCAAGAGGGAGACCGCGTCCCCGCCGATGCGCTGGTGCTTTCAGCTGTCAGCTTATCGGTCGACGAATCCCTGCTGACCGGCGAGTCAGTCCCGGTGCGCAAATCTCCGGGAACCGGGAGCGTGACGATCCGCCGGCCCGGCGGCGAGGACACCACCTCTGTTTTTTCGGGAACGATGGTCGTCCAAGGCCATGGCGTTGCCGAAGTGATGGCCACCGGCATCCGGACTGAACTTGGCAAGATCGGTAGAGCCCTAACGACCTTGCAACCTGGGCAGAGTCAACTGAAACGAGAAGTCAGCCGCGTCGTCAAAATCATGGCGAGTTTCGGGCTTTCGGTTTGCGGACTGGTGGCCGTGGTATATGGCCTTACGCGCGGCAACTGGCTGAGCGGGTTCCTCGTCGGGATCACCATGGCGATGTCACTCCTGCCCGAGGAGTTCCCCGTCGTGCTTACGGTATTTCTCGCCCTGGGAGCATGGCGAATTTCGCGCAGAAACGTCCTCACGCGTACAGCCAGCGCCATTGAAGCTCTCGGATCCGCCACGGTCCTTTGCGTGGACAAGACCGGCACCCTGACCCAGAACCAGATGGCGTTCCACAAGCTGTTTGCGAACGGTGAGTCGTACCCTGTGAATGACACCAGCCTTGATGATCTCCCGGATCACTTCCACGAACTGGTTGAATTCGGCATCCTGGCGAGCCAACGCAAGCCCTTCGATCCGATGGACAGAGCCTTCCAGCAACTGGGCGAGCGCTATCTCATCGATACCGAGCATCTGCACCGTGACTGGAAACTGCTGCGCGAATACCCGCTGTCGCCAAGGCTGTTGGCAGTGTCACGCGTCTGGCAGTCGCCCGACACCAAATCTTACGTTGTCGCCGCAAAAGGCGCTCCTGCGGCCATCGCGGAGCTTTGCCATTTGTCCGCCGCACAACTGCAAGGCATCAGTAGCCATGCGGAAGCTATGGCAGACGAGGGTCTTCGCATCCTGGCGGTCGCCCGCGCCGAATTTGGTACTGATGCACTGCCAGATGACCCCCATGCATTTCAGTTTCATCTTCTGGGCCTGGTTGGGCTGGCGGATCCCATCCGGGCGGAAGTTCCAGCAGCAATCCGAGAGTGTCTAGCCGCAGGTATACGAATCGTTATGATCACCGGTGACTTCGCCGGAACAGCAAGGAACATCGCCCGGCAGGCCGGGTTGAAAGAATGCGAGCGGGTCGTCACCGGCCCCGAGTTGGAAAAGATGGTCGACGCCGAACTCCAATCCACCGTTAAGGTCGTGAACGTCTTTGCCCGGGTGGTGCCGGAACAAAAGCTTCGGCTGGTGGAAGCGCTGAAGGTTAACGGGGAGGTCGTGGCGATGACCGGCGACGGCGTCAACGATGCCCCGGCTCTGAAGTCGGCCCACATTGGCATCGCTATGGGAGGACGGGGTACGGATGTGGCCCGCGAGGCGGCTCACCTTGTTTTGTTGGATGACTCCTTCCCCTCCATCGTGGCCGCCATTCGCCTCGGTCGCCGGATCTTCGACAACCTTAAAAAGGCCATGTCTTACGTATTGGCTATCCATGTGCCAATTGCAGGGTTGGCCCTGATTCCCGTCCTTTTGAAGTGGCCGCTGGTATTGCTCCCGGTACACGTCGTCTTCCTCGAATTGATCATTGATCCTGCGTGCTCAATAGCATTTGAGGCCGAACCGGAGGAAGCGAATGTTATGAATCGTCCGCCTCGCGATCCGCACGAACCGTTGTTCGATCGCCGCAGTCTGCTCTTGAGTTTGCTACAGGGAGCCAGTGTTCTGCTGATTGCGCTGTCAGTGTTCGCTATCGCGCACCTGCGAGGCGAGCCCGAGACCAATACGCGTGCTCTGACCTTTACCACCTTAATTATTGCGAACCTCGCTTTAATCCTCGCGAACCGCTCGTGGACACGCCTTATCGTGGCAACGCTGCGTTCTCCTAATCCAGCTCTTTGGTGGGTAATTGGGGGAGCTCTAGCAGTGCTGGTTCTCGTGCTATACGTCCCATTTGCGCGCGACCTGTTTCGCTTCTCGAGACTTCACAAGATGGATCTTGTCATCTGCTCCATCGCCGGGGCGTTCAGCGTACTGTGGTTTGAGGCGCTAAAGATCATGCGCGGTCGTGTCGCCGGTAGGGGTTGAGAGTCCTCGGACGCAGATCGTCCGCACTTTCGCCGTTTCGAGCCCCGCGCTTGGCAGTGTGCAGGTTATCAAGGCGCGGGGGAATCCAAGGTCGATTCCTGCAACATCTCTAGCACTACGAGGGTAACTGACAGAACGACAGGTCCGATGAAGAGCCCCATGACGCCGAATGCTTTCACACCGCCCAGCAGAGCGAAGAAGACCAGCAAGGTGTGCAGCTTTGCTCGTTCGCTGATGACGTAGGGCCGGACCAAGCTGTCAACTTGCGCGACAACCGCGGCTCCCCAGCCCAACAAGATCAACCCTTTCCACCAGTGCCCGGCGACAACCAGGATAATCACGGCTGGCCCCCACACCGCCGCCGAGCCAATGAATGGGATCAGTGAAAACAGGGCCGTCACCAATCCCCACAGAACCGGGGAAGGCAGACCAAGGACCCAGAAAGCCAGGCTCGCAAGAGACCCCTGCGCCACGCCCACCGCAAGACAACCGTATACATTGGCAACAATCGAGTTGCTAACGCCCGTAAACAGGCGTTCCACTTGATTGGCCTTGAGGGGAAGGACTGCTGCTGCGCGCGCCCTCATCGATCCGCCTTCCCGAAAGAGAAAAAACAACGTGAAGAAGGCAACCACGGCCTCGGCCAAGAAAGAGATGATGTTGCTGATGACCTGTCCCCCCCAGGAAAGCAAGAACCGGCTGATCTGCTCCAGCCATCGCAGTAGCGCCCCGCGCAAATCAAGCGTGGAGAGATCGATGTACTGTCCGGCCCAGCCGAGAAGACGTTCCATCGCATGCATCACATAGGGGTTCCAACCCCCTTGTTCAGCACTCCTCTGGTTCAACAGTTGGTATAGCCCTGTGATCTCCTGACTAACCACCACTCCCAATCCGACCGCCGGGACAACCACAACAAATAGGACCAAAGATGTAGAGATCAAGGCCGCTGTGTTCCTGCTTCGGACGCGCGCCTGGATGCGGACGTGGACAGGATGGAAAACGATCGCGATCATGACTGCCAAGAAGATGGGGCTGAGAAAAGGTCTGGCGATGAGGTAACAGAAGTAAAGTGCGACCGCGGCCAGCACCAGTAAGAAGATGGTGGTCGTTGCCTGTTTTCTTTCCATTGGCATTCCTCTCCTTTTGTAGAGGTTCCCGCCTGCGCCTTGACGTGCTGTGCAGCGGATGCTCCTTGCCGCGTCGGTATGTATCGCGCATCGGAGTCTCGAACGAGGTCGATGGTTAGTCTACTTCGGCCCCGATCCGATGGGACGCTCGAGGTTGTTCTTAATGCTGTTAAGCGCTCGCTCGAGTGACGAGCGAGTTTTGTTGACAGCGACTTTGCGTATCACGCCACCCTTGAAGCCAGTAAGACCTGCTTGCCGAGATGCCTTGACCGTGATGAGATAAAATCCGTCGTCCTCAGAAGCGTCGGAACCCTGGACACAAAAAGAGAGGTCAACAGCGGTCTGAAAGTAGTGGGTGGCGTAGAGCTGCTTAATCGCGAGCACGTACACCCGATGCTCCAGGTCGGGAGCACGATAGACTACGCCATGATTGAGTCGAATTGTCGGCTTTAGACCGAAATTTACCTTTTCCCAATAAAAGAAGTCCTGGGTTCCGTCCGGCTTCGAACTCGGGTAGTCCAGCAGATATCGATTTAGGGCCGGGAGATACTGGGGGAAGAACTCAAGGCGACTGAGTAAGGACTTGAACTGTTCGGCCACCGGCAGCGGATCACCCTTATCCCGGTAGGTTCCAAGGACGCGATCGCCGTTCTGCAGGTAAGCTTCCAGGAGTTTGATAATCCTCCGCTTTGCAAGGTGATTGACTTGGTCAGACACATCAGGGGACGTCCAGTCGATGGAATTCCGTGCGGCCTCCATGGACTCTTCTGGAAGCTGCAATTCGCAGTGGCCGCGCCTACAGTTCTTGAGATCCTCGATGTCGTCGTGGCCGAGGGAAAGTCCGTCCATGTCCCCGATGGTCGGACGTTTGCTGAATTCGCCGGCGCCCAAGTATCCGGCCAATTTATTGAGCCTGGCAATGTCTTTCATCAACTCAAGGTAGGCGACGGGCTTCGCGTGGATGTACACGGCTCCAAATACAAAAATGTCGGAGGGGTCTGGGGAGGGGAGGATTTTTGCAACCGCCCTGCCCTTTTGAATCTCAGCAACCTGGCTCGCCGAAAGGCGCATTTGCGCACGAAGAAACTCCTCCGGTCCAGGGGTGCGTCCCGGGCAATAAAGGGAGGCGCCCAAAATCAGCGCAGCCGACTTAAAGCATGTTCTCAATGGCAATCCCATTTGACATGTTACAAATTCGGCCCCGTGCGCCCTTCCCTCATGAAGACCGTCGTGCGGACGTTGCGAACGATGACCCGTTTTAGACACAAGCTGAGGTCCTGACAGCCAAAGACAGCCAGACACCTGTTCTACCCATTTTGCGGGGCCCGTAGAGTGATCCGGATTATTTCCGATCGGTGCCACAGGCGCATGCGAGGTCCCCAGGTGCCGGTACCGCGACATACGATAACCGTCATCCCGTTGACCTCGTACCTTCCAGCGAGGAAGGGATGGGTGAGGCGGACCAGGTAGCCGAACGGCCAAATCTGCCCGTCATGAGTGTGGCTTGCAAGCATAAGGCCTACGCCTTCCTTGGCGGCGACGTCTACGTTCCAAGGCGTATGAGAGACAAGCACCGTTGCGACTCCCGGAGGGCGGCCAGCAAGGGCTTGCGCTATGAAGTTGCCGGCTTCGCCGTGGCGGCGCCGAGTGGTAAGGTCATCAACGCCTGCCAGAATCAGACTTGGTTTTACCTTGGCCCAGCGGTCGTGAAGCACGTGGAATCCAGTGTCCTCGAGCATGCTAGCACCGCGCTCCAGACCACCGGCATGGAACTCGTGGTTCCCCGTTACTGCCCACACACCGAGAGGAGCCGAGAAGCGGCGCAGCAGCGGCAGGAACTGAAGCTCAGAAGCATCATCCCCTTCGACAATGTCGCCGCCCAAAATTATGATGTCAGGCCGTTCAGCCTGTATCTGATCGATACGCGCCGCCAGCCAATCCTTCCCCAGCAGCGTTCCGAGATGGAAATCCGAGGCGAGGATGAGCACGGTGCCGTCGCTACCGGCTGGCAAGCCAGCAAGCTGCACTTCGTAGTTTTGCACAACCGGCGCGCGCAGACCTTGTACAAGCGCAATTGCAGAGAGCACGCCACCAGCGACAAGCGCCCATCCCCGCAGCGACGTTGCAAAACTCGATAGTAGGAAACCGAATAAGGTGACGAGGTCGACGAACAACAGGGCGACCAGCAGTAGGAAAAGGACTCCGATCCAGCTGGCGCCGAGAACTTCGAGGAATCGGGCTATGGCACCAGGTTCCAAGCCGCCCAAAATTCGCGCACCGATGTAGCTCATCCACAAAATGCATGCCACACCCCAGAGAACACCTCGGGGCAGGTGGCGAGCGATCAAGGGCACTGACGACGCCCGCCAGAAGACGTAAACGTGCATCCCGGTCCAAACAAAAAGGACAACTGCCAAGAAAACTCTCATTGCTCCTCATCTCTGTCAGTCAATGGTCGCACGGTGAGCACCGGACAAACGGCCCGGCACACGATCTTGTGCGCGACCGACCCGAAATGGCTGGCTAATCGCGCAAGGGCTCCGGCCCCGCGTGCCCCAATAACGATCAGGTCCGATGCGGTATCGTCAGCTGCTTTTAAGATGACGTTCGCTGGCGACCCCATCTCGACGATGACTTCGGGTTCGGCCTCGAGATCAACTCGCTGAGGAACCAGATCTCGCAAGCGTACCCTCGCCATTTGTGCATCGAGATAAGGCGATTCCGGAAGGCCTTCCAGAGCGTGCACCAGATCTAGACGAGAATCGCAGTTCTTCGCGAAAGCCAAAGCATATGGCGCCGCCGCGAGGGAGTCCGCGGAGAAATCAGTAGCGTAGAGGATATTCCGGAACTCGATTTCTTGGGCAGCGTGGCTTTCCGGACCTACCGTTAAGACTGGGCATCGTGACTCACGCATGGCCTCTTCCGCTACCGACCCAAGCAGGAACTTTCTAACACCCGTGCGCCCGATCGTTCCCATAACCAACAAGTCGGTGGCGTTTCGGCGCATGAAGTCGCTCAAGCCAATCCATATGTCACCATTGCCAACCACAGCCTCACAGGCGAGATCTCGGCACGGGGCAGAGTTTAGAAGACTGCTTATTTTGAGCTCTGCTTCACGACAGGCTACTTGCGCTGCTTCGTCTAATGAGCTCAAACCGGAGGGATAGTCCTCAGGAGGCACAACATGAGCTATGCACAATTTGGAGTCGAAACGCCTCGCGATACCCGTTGCGTAGGGTAGGGCTTGCATCGACGCAGTGGAGAAATCGGTGGCGAAGAGAACATTTCTGAGAGATACCTTGTCGTTCACGCGTGCTGGTATGTTCATGCGTTACTCCCGAAACTGCTCTTCTGCTTCTAATGGCTTAAACGAGTGCCTTCCGAAACTTGGTTCCCGGGGTGCAGGATGACTTCTTCTCCGCCGCCCACTCCTTTCACAAGCTCTGCTTCGAGAGCATTGCGATGGCCGATCTCAACGGTGCGGGCGCGCGCCCTGCCATTCTCCACCACAAAGACACTCCAGCCTTGGCCACGGCGGAACACCGCGCTTGCGGGTACTTTGAGCACATCGTTTCCTTCCCAGACAATGATGCGAACGTCCACTCGATAGCCGTCACCGAGCCGGGTTGGCGAGTCGACGAAGTCCATAACAACGTTAACGCGCTGCTCCTCCACGCCCAGCGCAGAGATCTTCGTGAAACCCGAAGATTCCACGGTCCTGACCTTTGCGCGAAGAACCATGTCTCCACCCCAGTTTTCGATCAGAACCGGATCTCCGGGCTTCACCTTCACGGCCTCAGTCGATAGAACGTCGGACACAATCTCCAGTTGGGAGGGATGGCCAACTTGCAGAATCGGAGTTCCCGCGCTGACCACGCGCTCACTCTGCTGTAGCAGTCGGAGCACGTGACCACGAATCGGCGAACGCAGAGTGATGATGCGTGGCTTGTCTCCGTGTTCAACGGCTAGGGCGAGAAGCCCTGCTTTCGCAACCTGGACTTCGTAGGCGGCCGCGCGTGCTCTGAATTTGGCAGCATCCAACGCGTTGCTGCTGTTGGTTGCCGCGGTATCCGCAAACTCCAGTTCCTCGTGGGAAATCACGCCCGAGGCCGCCAGCTTGGAAGCGCGTTCTCGAGTCCTCCGGGCCTGCTCGTACTCCGTGCGAATGCGTTCCACGTTAGCTTCCGCCTCGCGCCGGGTTGCCTGCGTAGACTCCACCCTGGCCAGCAACTCCGCGCGCTCTCGGGGATCGAGAGGCAGCGGCTCGATCTGCGCCAAGAGTTGACCTTCCTCAACCGGATCTGCCGCGTGGAGTTCAATCCGCTGCAAGCGACCCGTCACAGGAGCGGCAATTTCGAAGCGGTCGTGAACGCGGGTTTCCGCCTCTTCGTCCACGGTTACGCGTAGACTGCCACGCTCGACATGCCCTTTCTCCACTTTGATTGGCTTGGGTACGAAGGCCCAAGCAACCAAGGCGATCACGATCGCTCCAACCAGGACCTCGACAAAACGACTAGATTTCTTCATCGCTATTCTCGTGTCTTGAGTACCTCGACCAGATCAAGATGCCGAAGGCGCCACCGGACAAGGAGTCCGGAGACAAAAGCGGCAAGCACCACCACGATGAACGTAACAGCATAGGTGTTTCGGTTGATCACCAATGGCATCCGGTATAGCTCGGTGTTCAGCCACAAGGGCATGAGGGCACAGATGCCGTATCCGATCGCAAAGCCGAGAGGAATGGCGGCAGCGGTCAGAATAGCCTGTTCGCCGAGCAGCATGATTCCAATCTCGCCTTGTGTGAATCCCAGCACACGAAGACTCGCCAGGTCCCGGCCCCGTTCCGATAACGCGATGCGAGCGCCGTTATACACCATGCCCGAAACGATCACGCAGGCAAAGGCGACCAGTACCGTGGTGAAGATTGCCAGGCTCTGGTAAAGGATGTCGTTGAAGCTCTTCAATGCCGCTTCCCGCAGAACAACGGCGCTCACCGCCGGCATACGCTTTAGATCGGAGTACAAGCTTGGCAGCTGAAGGGGATCAACCGCAAGAAATCCGCCTGAAATGGTGCCTTTCTCATGCATCATGCGGTTGAGCGCGCTCGCACTCATATACGCCGAGATCCCGATCAGTTCATCGGCTAAAGCGACGATCACAATTCTGCGAACGGGTCTTGCACCCTCCAGTGTCTCGACCGTCACAATTTCCCCGGGGTGCACATTCAGGATCTCCGCTAACTTGGTAGTCAGTACCAGGCCCTCCGGAGGTATACGGAGTTCGATCAGATTCTTGTCCAAGACACGTCGTAGGCTACCGCCCTCCGTCAAGCCGAAGATAGCGGTTCGTTTGGAACGGTGTTCGAACCGAAGTCGCGCGGGCACGGTACGAAATGGTTCGGAGCGCAGCACGCCAGGAAGTTGGGCCAGGTTGAAGGCGGCCTCGGAGGAGCGGGGCTCGTTAAAAGCCACCATCATGTCTTCGCGCTGCACATTCTCGAACTGGAAGTTCAGAACGTAGTTGAAGGCATCAAAGAAATAGAAGCCCACGATCAGCATCGAGACGGCCAGAGCCATACCGACTGAAGTCATGAAGGCCTTTACCGGGCGACGCTCCAGGCTGCGGAAGATCATTCGCACCGCTGGGGAACAGATGCGGTCCAATCCAATTTTGGCGGTCCATCCCAAGCGGTACCTGGCGGGTGGTTCCGGGCGCATTGCCTCCGCCGGAGCCAATCTCACTGCTTGCCGCACGGCGGTTAATGCTCCCACCACAGCCGCGCCCACGCTCAAGAACACAGTCATCACGATAAGCCGTAGTTCCACTTCGTACCGCAAAACCGGAAACCGGTAGAAGTTGGCATACATTCCTGTCAGCGCCGAGCCCAGGTAAAGTCCCAGACCAATTCCGATCACCACACTCACGAGCACCGGCAACAGAGCTAGTTTCAGGTAGTGACTTCCGATCTGGGAATTGCTGTAACCGAACGCCTTCAAGATCGCGATCTCGGAACGTTGGGTGCTAATCAGGCGCGAGAGCACAATCGAGAGCAAGAAAGCAGCGATTCCGAGAAAAATCGCTGGCAGCACTGTGCCCGTAACACGGTTCTGGGAAATTTCGTCTGAAAGAAAGCGGTGAGAAACTTGTTCCTCGCGGCCGTAAGCACCGGTTCCACCGAAGCGAGCCAATATTTGATCCAGCCGCATGGTGACGTCTTCTTCGGACGTCCCCGGCGAAAGAGTGAGCGAAACATCGTTGAAAGCCCCCTCCATATTGAAGGAGGAAGCAAGCGCTTCGTACCCCATCCACAACACGCCAAAACGGCGGTTGTCGGGCGCGAATTCTGCTCCACTGCGGACCTCGTAGACGTACTCGGGTGAGAGCGCAATCCCTACGATCACGAGCTTCTTCCAGCGGCCGTTGATAATCCCGCTGATCGAGTCGCCGAGTTTCAGCCGGTTTGCCTGTGCGAACGCTTCGCTGGCAACAATTTCCTCTGAACGGCCGAGAGCTACATAGCGCCCCTGACGGAGAAACAGATCGTTGAGAATCGGAGCCCGTCGGTCAGGAATGGAGACCAAGCGGCCTGTGGCTGGCTCCGCCAGGCCAGGAACGTCTAAGATGACGTCGTGTACCACCCGAGTCTGCACCGCCGAGACCCCTGGTATGTCACGTATCTGACCCGTGACGGAATCCGGTGCGCGCTTCAATTGGGCGAACACATCGGCAAAACGGTAGGCCGAGTAATACTGGGACTGAGAAAGCAAGAGTGACCGATACGTGCTCACCATCGAGACATAGGAAGCCACTCCGCAGGCAACTACGAGAGCGACGGCGACAAACTGCCCACGCAGGTGAAAGAGGTCACGAACGATCTTGCGATCAAGAGGCCTCATGGCGACTCACCAACTCAGATCGGCAGGAGATGCCTTGGTAGCGTTCTCATGAATGTCGACAATCTCGCCACTACGCAGACGAACGACCCGGTCCGCCATAGCGGCGATGGCGGCATTGTGCGTGATCACCGCGGTGGTGGTTCTCATCTCGCGGTTGACCCTTTCCAACACCTCCAGGACCAATTTGCCGGTATTGAAGTCGAGAGCGCCGGTAGGCTCGTCGCAAAGCAGAACATCTGGATGCTTCACGATCGCCCTGGCGATCGCCACTCGCTGTTGTTCCCCGCCACTGAGCTGCGCGGGGAAATGATTCACACGATCTGTCAGGCCCACCATATGCAAAGCTTCTTCGGCGCGTAACGGGTGGTCAGAAAGTTCGGTCACAACCGCGACATTCTCTAATGCGGTGAGGCTAGGGATCAGGTTGTAGAACTGGAAGACGAAGCCGACATGCTCGCGGCGGAAACGCGTCAGTTCCGCGTCATTAGCCTTAGTAAGGATGTGATCTCGGTAATACACTTCGCCACTGGTGGGAACATCCAGAGCTCCAAGAATGTTCAGCAGCGTCGATTTTCCACTTCCGGAAGGCCCCAGAAGAACAACAAACTCCCCTTCGTACAAGTCGAGAGTGACGGCACGCAGAGCCTGCACCTCGACCTCTCCCATGGTGTATATCTTGCTGATGGCGTGCGCATGAAAGACCGCTGCAGCATCCTCGGCACCGGCCTTCTCGTGATTGTCGGACGTATCCAGGCCCTGCATAGGCCTAATGCTCCATCATCGATAATGCCCCGTATGCGGACATGGGGATGTGCACGGAATCACCATGCCGAGTGACGCGACGCAAATTTCTTGTATTCGGGAGTCGTTATTGCAGGCCTTATGATCTGACACAATGACGAGCGTCTGTGGTTGCGGCACTGGAAACCAGCGAAGCCCCCTCAATCCCGGATCGTCACTGCGAGGTCGTCTCTAGCTCGCGCTCAAGGGTGTCTGCCGCAGCTCGTTCATTCACCGCCGTCACGCGTTCCAGAACATTCCGTGCGTACTCCGCCACAGCCTGGACCCCGGCTGCATAGCGAAGATTCGGATTACCCGGGCCACCATTGTAGGCCCCGACCGCTTTTTCAAACGTCGCCGTTGAAACCGTCCAACAGGTCCCACAGCAGCAGTCCAGCGTATGTCGTCAGCACATGGGAATCCGTCAAATCCAGCTCCAACGTTTTCGGGGGTCTCAGCCTTTCGGGCAATTGAGAATAGTCCCGCTTGTCCTTCAGAAACAAAGCATGAGCGTATCGCAAGGTCTCCCGCGTGATCTGCCATACCCCAATTGAATAGTCGCTGACCAACACTCGGTGCCGGCGACGCTTCAGAATGATGTCATCCTTCGCCGGCTTCTTCTTCCAGATGGCATGGTTGATGTCACCACGGATGCTCAGATAGTTGTTTTCCATCGCCCCAATACCGAGAAACACGTCCAGAGGCAGACCGTAAAACTCCGCTACCGCAACTATATCTGCCGCCAATTCCATCGACTGCTGGTGGCTCAAACTGCTGGGTCGCGATTCGGCGGCCCCACGCATGCGCGGGTCGGTCCGCGACTTAAACGCCAGGAAGTGGGCCGTCGAGGATAGCAGGTGCTTGCGCGGCAACGTCTCTAGCTTCTTGGCCACGGGCTTCCTGTATGCCGCAATAAATACACTGGTCTGGTCGCGCCTGTATTCCACCTGCGCTGGCGTTGTGAACACAAGATCGAACCCCTCAATGAATCCCTTAGCTTCGAGATCCGCTAGAAACGGGATAGCGGTGAGCGCATCATTCGGCAACACAACCTCAATCCGATAGATGGGTGCTCGCTCTTTCTCTGTCACTGTGAGCAATACTCGTGATCCCTCAACGCCTGGACGGCCTCGCAGGTAGTCGAACCATAGATAAGCGGAGAGCTCATCGTCAAACCTCCCCACTTCCGCAAGCAGAGCTTTCGTTGGAAGCGGGACAATCATTTTGCCGTGTTCGAACCGCACGGGGGGTGGGGATTCCGTAACGAGACGCATTGGACGTGGCCATGTGCGAGTTGCGACCCACCCCGCAACGCCCAGTAGTGCCGCCGCACAGGCAATACCCAACCACTGAATGATGCTTCTGCCGGACACCTCGGACCTCTAGTTACCATATAGCAGATCGGTTTAAGGAAATGCAGTGCGCAAATGTTTCGACGCACGAGGAAGCGGAGAAAGCAAGATTCCCCCCGCCCGTGAATCGACCCACCCTGACGATTGCTTTGATTGAAAACGGTCACAACCATGAAAGCCTCGCCCTTGCTGCCAAGACAGGGTTGCATATTCCTCCGCCTCGACGCAGACTGGGGCGTCAGGGAGAACACCCGATGCCAAAACTCCAGGTGCTGTTGCTGGATGATGAACCGATCGTGGGCAAGCGTCTGAAACTGGCGCTCAGCAAGACGGGTTGCGAGGTCGAAGCCTACGATGATCCCGCAGCCGCCTTTCGCCGGCTCGACGAGAAAGAATTCGACGTGGTCATCTCCGACATCGTCATGGGCGAGATCGACGGTCTGCAGGTGCTGGATCGGGTGCGGCAGCGATTTCCCCGCGCCAAGGTCATCATGATCACGGGCTACGCCATGATGTCCATGGCCCGCAGCGCAATGGAGAAGGGTGCCTTCGATTTCATTGCCAAGCCCTTCAAGCCCGACGACCTGCGCACAGTGGTAGCGCGCGCCGCCGCGGAGTTGGGCATTCCTCTGGATCCAGGAGTGGGAGCGACCCGCGCGGGGGTTACTCATGAGTAAGCCCGAAGTTCGGAGCGAAGTTCAAAGTGAAGTTCGGAGCGACGTTCGGAGCGATGCGGCCGAGGTGTCCCACGCCGCCGATGCCGCTGGCCCGGGTCGCATTAAGCCCGCCGTTGCCGCCGAGAGGGCGCTGAAAGAGCGGCCCGTCTTCAGCATCCGCCTGCAAGTCTATCTCAGCGTCTTTTTCCTTTTCGCCATTGTCCTGGCCATCGCTCTTTTGACCTCCGCTACGACTTCGCGGGTCGAGCGGGAGATTCATCTTTACGAGGTAACCAGTAAATTCCTCTTCGAAATTGACCAGGCGCGGCGCTTTGAAAAGAATTTCTTCCTGCACGGCACCAACCTCGATGACGCGCTCGAGCAGGTGCATTCGGCCAGGCGCATCTTGCGGGAGAACGCAGATCGCTTCGGTGGCATCGTCGGCCAGACCAACTACAACCAGATCGGCGCCAGCCTCGAAGATTATGAAGGTCGTCTGACCAGCCTGGCGTCGATCAAGGTCGGGAACCCCGCCGGACTGGACCAGATCCGGAATGCCGAGGCCGACGTTCGCAAAAGCGGTCGCGACCTCGTCACCTTCGCCACCGACCTGGTGGAACGGGAACGGAAAGAGCTGGAGAAGATGATCTCGTTCTCCCGTCATGTCCAGCTCTACCTGCTGATCTTCCTGCTGCTCTACCTGGCGGCCATGAGTTACATGCTCATCCGCCGCATCGTGGGTCCGATCAGCCGCTACATGGAATATCTGGGACGCATCGCCAGAGGCGACTACAGCCCAATTTTGCCGCGCCGCCGCTATCGCGACGAGTTCTCCGCCCTGGCCATTGCCATCAACCATATGGTCGAAGAACTGGGCCGCCGCGAGAGCGTTCTGGTGGAATCACACAAGCTGCGCGCGGTCGGCACCCTTACTGCCGGCGTTGCTCACGAACTCAACAATCCCATCAACAACATCACCTTAACCAGCCACCTGCTGCTCGAGGACTATGCCAGCCTGCCCGATGCCGAGCGGCACGAAATGATCACCGACATCATTCACGAGGCCGAGCGCACCAAGAAAATCGTGGGCGGGTTGCTCGACTTCACGCGCCAGAGCGAGAGCAAGGTCGAGCCGCTCGATCTCTCCGAGGTAGTCAAGAAGACGCTGGCCCTGTCGCAGAACCAGCTTCACCTGAAAGGCGTGCGCGTCACGCTGGAGGAGGCGCCCTATCTGCCGTTGGTGCACGGCGATTCCCAGCAACTCTCCCAGGTGGTGCTGAATCTTGTGCTCAATGCCGTGGACGCTTCTCCCAAGGGAGGCACGATCGAGGTCTCCGTCGTCCGCGCCAAGGACGAAAACTTTGTCGAGATTCGAGTCAAAGACCACGGACCGGGAATTCCCAGTCACATCCTGCCGTTGATCTTCGATCCCTTCTTCACCACCAAGCCCAAGGGGAAAGGCGTGGGCCTGGGGCTATCGATCTGCAAGGGAATCTTGAGCCGGCACGGCGGAGAACTGACGGTGGAAACCGAAGTCGGCAAGGGCGCCACTTTCTCCGTGCACCTGCCCGTAACCAGCTTTCCTGTGGATTTCAGCGAGATGAAGGAAGAGCTCGAGAAGCGCGGAGCTCAGTAAGGCCGCCCGGTGCCGAGCTAGACGTGCACGTCAACCGGCTTGGACGCAGCGGTCGCCCGGGTGATAGCGTCCCGCAGTTCTTGCGGCTTGAAGGGCTTGGCGATCACCTCGAACGCGCCCTTCGACAGCGCCTCGCGCGCCAGTTCCATGGTGGCGTAGCCGGTGATCAGTACGACCTTGGTCCGGGCCGACTTCTTGCGCACCGCCTCCAGCACGTGCAACCCGTTCACTTCGTCGATCCGCATGTCGGTAACGACCACGTCGAACTCCTTGGCGGCGATGCTGGCCAGCGCGTTCTTGCCATGCATTTGCGACTCCACTTCGTAGCCGTCTCTCTCCAAAGCCGGTCGCAGTCGCTTGTTCACGATCTCTTCGTCATCGACCAGAAGAATGCGCAGTCTCTCGCTCATGGACGGTCACCCTTCGCGGCATGAATGGCTGCGATCGCCTGGAATTCATGCCGTCGTTTTCGCTTCCTTCAACTCCGGTTCCACCACGATGGTGGCGTACATCCGCCGTCGTCGCACGTAGGCGCGCACCACCTGCACCAGAATTACTCCCGCTCCAATCAGGCCGCTGGCGAAGAGCAGGAATTTGCTGGCTCCGTTGAAATACCTGTCCCAGGCCGGGTCCAACTTGACCCAGCCCAACTGCCGCAGGTAGGTAGGCACGGCGATGGCTCGCGAAATCACGCAGAACAAAATGATCATGCAAGTCACCAGCCGGATCATCACCTCTTTCACCACTTTCGTGCCGTAGGCGCCGATGTGCACTCCCACCAGCGAGCCCAGGTAGAGCAGCATGGTCAGCCGGATATCGACCTTGCCTTCGAACACATAGTTCAGCGCGCCCCAGCCTCCCATGAATACCGCGAGATACAATTCCGTGCCCGCCGCCACCGCCGAAGGCATGCCGAATACGTAAATCATAGCGGGTACGCCGATGAATCCGCCCACGCCGATGGTTCCCGCCAGGTAGCCGGTGGCCAGTCCAACCGTAAGCACGATCCAGAGCGACACTCGGACGTCGGCCACCGGGAAATGGATCATGGGCGACAGCTTCAGGCGGTTGAGATAGTCGGAGATGCGCCGCGACGGCCCCGCAACATCGCTCTTCGACGCTCCGATAATGTCGCGCAACATGGAAAGGGATACGATGGCCAGGATTGAAACAAAGACCACGCTGATATAGAGGTTAGTAGCCGTTTCTTTGCGAATGGCGCCGCCGGCCGTGTGCCCGGCGATCAGTTCCGTATTGACCCACACCGCAAAACGCACGCCCACAGCTGCCGTGGCGAGCATGAACACAGCCATTTTCTTGTCGACGTTGCCCATTTCACTGTGC
>JAIQFO010000106.1 GCA_020073215.1 Terriglobia bacterium
GAGATCTTCCATGTGCTCGTTCGCGGGATTGGTGACGGGCCCGAACATCACGCGCTGATATAGCCACAGCAAGTACGCGGCGCCCAGGACGATCCCGATCGAGGCCCAGGCCGCATACTTGATGCTGACCTCGTAGGTGCCGCGCAGGATCATGAATTCGCCGATGAAGCCGTTGAGAAGCGGAAGGCCCAGCGCCGCACCGTGTTTGCGCAACTGATCGAGCATCTGCCCCACAAGGAATTTCACAAGTGCGTCGCTCGTTATCGCGGGGACCACTACGCCAAGAACTTCTCCTGCTGGGATCAGTATCTGGCGATGGCCTTCGCCCAACTCACCTATCGCGAGAGCCTGCGCGACATCGAGACCTGCCTGGGCGCGGTGGGCGGCAAGCTGTACCACATGGGTTTTCACAGCAGTGTGGCGCGTTCGACGCTGGCTGATGCCAACGAATCGCGCGACTGGCGCATCTATGCCGACTTCGCGCAGACGCTGATTGCAACGGCGCGCCGGTTGTACGCCCGCGACCTGATGGGCGTCGATCTGGACCAGAGCCTGTATGCACTGGATTCGACGACCATCGATCTGTGCCTGGCACTGTTCCCCTGGGCCCGGTTCCGGCGTTGCAAGGCGGCGGTCAAGATGCACACGCTGCTGGACCTGCGCGGCAATATTCCAGCGTTTGTGCACATCACCGACGGCAAGGTACACGACGTGAACGTGCTGGACCAGATCGTGCCGGAGGCGGGCGCGTTCTACGTGATGGATCGCGGCTACATCGACTTCGAGCGGCTGTTCGTGCTGACGCTCAGCGCGGCCTTCTTCGTGGTGCGCACCAAATCGAACGTCTTGCTCCAGCGCCGCTACTCGCATCCAGTGGACAAGAGCACGGGTGTGCGCTCGGATCAGACGGTGGTTCTGTCGTCGTTCGAGTCGGCCTCGGTCTATCCCGATCCGCTGCGGAAGGTGAGCTACTACGATGCCGAATCCGACAAGCGGCTGAAGTTTCTGACCAACAACTTTACGCTGCCGGCGCTGACCATCGCCCAAATCTACAAACAGCGCTGGCAAGTCGAGCTGTTCTTCAAATGGATCAAGCAGCACCTGCGGATCAAGGCCTTCTACGGCGTCAGCGAGAACGCGGTGAAGACCCAGATCTGGATCGCGGTGTCGGTCTACGTGCTGGTGGCGATCGTACGCAAACGGCTGGGGCTGGAGGCCAGCCTGTATCAGATTCTACAGATTTTCAGCCTCACGCTTTTCGAGAAAACGCCCATTTTATGCGCCCTTCAGGCCATCGACGCCGACGCCAATTTTACCGAAAACGTCAACCAACTGATTCTGTTCAACTTTTAACCGGACAGCAGTGAGGGACCTAATAGGTCCCTAAAGGCTGGGAGATTCGCAGCGCGGACGCGGTGAATGGAAAGTCCATCAGTGCCTCACACTCTTCTAGCCCGGATAATTCGCGTTCTTGAAGACAAGAGAAGCCTCCTCTGCTACAAACATGTTGACTAGACATAGCTTGGAGCAGTGCCGGAGGCTTCTACGTGTCTGACAATACCACAACACAATGTTTATTATTCTCCGACATTTTTCTTAAGTCCGTGGTGGCTCGGTTTGACCAGCGGCAGGGCAGTTCCGACGGCGGAGCCCTGCTGCTGAAGGCTGCCGATCGGCGGTACGAATTGATCGCTCGCCTGGCCTCCTGTCTTCAGGATGAGCGGCAGCCCGGCAAGATCGATCATTCGCTGCAAGAGTTGCTGGCGCAGCGCGTGTTCGCGATCGCCTGCGGCTATGCGGACGCCAACGATGCCGCCCGTCTGGCTGCTGATCCCATTCACAAGCTGTTGCTGGGGCGCGATCCGGTGGCGGGCCACGATCTGGCCTCGCAGCCCACGCTATCGCGCTTCGAGAACGCCATCGACACCAAAGAACTCTATCGGCTGAGCGAGGCTCTGGCCGCCAGCGTGATCCAGCGCCATGCCCAGCGGCTGCGCCATCGCGTGCGCCGCGTCACCGTGGATCTGGACCCGACCGACGATCCCACTCATGGCGCGCAGCAGTTGTCGTTCTTCAACGGCCACTATGACAGCTGGTGCTATCTGCCGGTGGTGATGGGGTTCGTCAGCTTCAATGACGAAGCCGAGCAGTATCTATGCGCTGCTGTTCTGCGCCCCGGCAACGTCACCGCCGCGGTGGGCGCGGTGGGGATTCTGCGTCGCCTGATCTTGCTCCTCCGCCACTTTCTTCCCGGCGTGCGCATTCGCGTGCGCCTCGATGGCGGCTTCGCCCATCCTGAGGTGTTCGACTTGCTGGAGGCGGAGTCCAACCTGGAATACGCGGTCGCGATGGCCAAAAATGCGGTGTTGAAGCGCAAGGTCAAGCCGGCCATGCGGCAGGCGGGCAAGCTGTCCCGGCACAGTGGCCGGACCGAACACGTCTACGGGGAAGCTCGCTATGCGGCCCGCACCTGGCCACACGAACGCCGCGTCATTATCAAGGCGGAGGTGGTACGCGCGGAGGGCAAACCGCCCAAAGACAATCCGCGTTTCGTCATCACCAACCTGCCCCAAAGTCCGCAGTGGATTTACGAACAGGTCTACTGCCAACGCGGCGAAATCGAGAATCGCATCAAAGAACTACACGACCTCCAGATCGACCGTACCAGTTGCAGCCAGTTCTGGGCCAACCAGTTCCGGGTGCTGCTGACCGCCGCCGCTTACGTACTGATGCAGGAGTTGCGCTTGCGCGCCGCGTACACCAACTGCGCCCGCGCTCAGGTCTGGATGCTGCGCGAACGACTGCTGAAACTCGGCGCTCGGGTACTGGTCTCGGTGCGCCGCGTGGTCGTGCACTTGCCGGCCTCGTTCCCTTTTCTTCCGACTTTCCGGAAAGTGGCGCTGGCGCTCGGTGCCCTGTCCGGCTAACCCGCTGCTCGGAGCCAAACAGGTCCGAAACATGTTTCCGCCGAAATCGGCGAAGCGATAGCTGTGTCCGGAATCGGCCGAGGAACCTCTGGCGCTGGCCGTGAATCTCACAAACATCCGTCGTCGGAGCGGTACCACCTTTTCCGAGTGTCCTCAGACGGCTCGCACCCCGGCGCAGTTGCCCTCCGGTGTGCATTCACGAATAGTCCGGGCTAGAGTCCGGGAAAGATGCGGATAAATGAAGGTAACTTTCGTGTAGGTACGTCCGATAGGAATAATGTGCTTGATTCCGAAGGTCGCCCACTCTCGTTGCGCCCGGGTTAGAGCAACGGGTGGGCCTTAGCAGCGGTGCCATGCCTGGGCATATTATCCGTGTTCTGCTAACCTCCTTGGCTTGTGCCCCACTCTAGATGTTCCAAGTACTTGCTCGCGCTCAACCTGGTTTTGGTCTCTCAGCTGGCGTACGCGCAGGGCAATGAATGTTCAACACGCACGACGGTTTTAACGATCATGGGCCCAAGAGGCAAAGATGCAGCGAGCCCAATTGCTTCATTGGCACCCACAGATCTCCGCGTTCGAGCTGGTCGCAAGGATGTTGCTGTTGTCTCTGTTGTTCATCGGGCTGCTCCATTGCGGATCGGCGTCATTGTGGATATCGGCGTGCACCAAACTAAGGCAACTTGGGACCGGACGCGAGTGATCGTCCACAACTTTGTGTCTCAATTTCCCGAAGAGGCCGAATTTTCGTTAGTTACCTTTGACGACAAGGTGGAGGATAGGTTCCCGCTCGAAACCCGGTCTCATCTGGACGAGCGGTTAGCTACACTTCTGCCCTCGCGCCTTAAGGAATCAAAAACTGGATTGTATGAAGCTTTGGCAGCGGCAATCAGGGCCTTCGGTACTGTGCGTCCTGGTGACGCGTTATTGTTCGTTACCGCTTGGGAAGATAGCGGCAGCAGTGACATGCAAGGAGCTGTGGCTCAATGGCTCTCAGCCGCCGGCGTACGCCTGTTCGGCATCTCATTCGATTCATCCAGGCTTCCCGGGCCCCCGCTACCAGGAACAGGCGTCTTGCTCCAGAGCTTCACTCCAGTCGGAGCCTTAGCCCATGCTTCCGGCGGAGTGTGGGCAATAACCCCGGCGGCCGTTCCTGGTGCTGAAGTGCTGCCGCAGTTCTTTGCTGCGGTCGTGCTGGATTTCTACACTGTTGTGCTGAAATTAACGCAGCCCCTTGCCAAAACCGAAGCGCTGAAGATCGAATTTGCTAAGGGAGCTAGTACCAGCGTCAAACCGCGCGTGGTGCTCTCGTACCCACAAGCGTTATACCCGTGTCAGTAGTATGCTTTCTTGGCCAACGGCCAACGGCCATCGACCAACGACGAAGCATCACTCTGCTCCAAACATCTCCCCGAACGCAGTCGTGATCACCTGCGGCAGTTCGGCCGCATTGCGCTTGCTCATCAGTTCATGTCCCGCACCCTCGATGGGCAACAACTGAGTTCGCGCGGGGATCAGCTTCAGCGCCGCTGTCAGTTCTTCGATAGAGCCGAAGCCATCGCGCGTGCCGCTTATAAACAGCGCAGGAGTTTGCAGGTTCGGGAAATGCGCCGTCCTTAGCTGATCCGGGCGTTTGGGCGGATGCAGCGGATACGACAGCAACAGCAGTCCATCGGCCAATCCCGGAGCGGTGGCCGCCAGCAAGGTCCCTTGACGCCCGCCATAGGAATGTCCGCCCAGAAATACCCGCCCCGCAACCATCTGCCGCATGCATTCGACGGCCTGTTTCAGTCCCTGTTGATCGCGCTCGGCGCTGCCCCGTTGTGGCGGCCCATGCGGCCGTGACTGCCGGAACGGGAGGTCGCAGCGCAGCACCGTCATACCGGCCTCGCAGAACGCGTTCGCCAGCGCCACCAGCAGCGGTGATTGGCAGTTTGCCCCCGCGCCATGGGTCAGGATCAAACCGTCGCCCGAGGCATTTGCCGGAACGTGCAAGAATCCGCGAACCAGAATTTCCCCAGCATCGTCGCTGAAAGGCCGGATTTCAGGGTTCGGCATCGTCTGTACGCAGATTCTTCGTGGTGGATTTAGGCGCTGAGCTTTTGTTGTCTCATACGGCGGGCGCG
>JAIQFO010000063.1 GCA_020073215.1 Terriglobia bacterium
GCCCCTCGCGCACCCCCATCCCGGCTCAACCCCGAGATGGAACAGAAGAAAGTTGTCGTATTCTTACGTGAACGAGAGCAGGGGGCAGGTCATTTTCTACCTCCCCGCTGTTGATTCGTTACTCAAATTGTCGTTGCCAGACGAGCGCGACAATCCTGATGTATTCAGGTTCATCGTGGTCTCGTACCAATACCTAGTGTCGGAAATCGGCTTCCTGTTCCTGATCACTACCTCCTTCGTTATGCTTCGTCGGACATCTGATGTGCGGTAGTTCCGATTTTCGAATGGCATGATCGTAGGACTTTTGCTGTAGTCCCGGATTGCACAGCTTTCATTAAGCCAGGAAAAATGGATGAAGGTATTTGGATTAATGTTGGGAGCATAGATCATCGTTGCTCCTCGTCCAGAACCACCAGGCAGCTTAACGGAACCACTAGGCAACTTTATGAAGGATGGAACCGGATTGGTACTCATATCCTCTACCGGACTGCACACGGGCTCATCCGGTGCGATCGGAGCTTCTTCGGATATCATCGCTGAAACGCACTTGAAGTTGCGGCGATTTGGTTCGAACGTTGTTAAGAACAGAGATTCTTCCACTTTTCGGTCAGCAGACAGCTTTCGCACCAGATTCGCAACCGCGTCCCAAGAAATCCAGCCGTACTGTGAGCGCAAATCCTTCCAACAGTTTTGAAACGGATAGTCGGGATGATAAAGCTCTGGCCACGCTGGCTCGTTCGATGGTTTGTCCAGAGGATTAGATTCGTCAGTCGTAATTAATAAATGGTAATAGGACCGGAAAGGTAATCCCGAAAACGGCTTTGCAACTTCGTCAATTACTACCCGGTTTTTCAGTGATCGCAATCGACCACGGCGTTCAATTGCATAGGGAGAGTGAAGCACCCAAGCAGGTTCAGATAATATTGAGTCCCCATTGGCGTATTCAGAAAGCGCAAGAGCCAGACAGTGATTTAACTCCAATTGACCATTCAGGGAGGAGTTGTAGCCTGCACCACCGCGAGTTGCCGGAGATACGCAACAACGATCAAACGGCAACCTCTTGGCTTCGACAATAAGAACGATAGGATCATGCGATTCAAATCCAAACTTGCTAATGGCATCTGGGTGGCCGAATCCTTCATTCGAGAAATCGGGCTCCACAATGGTCGAAGTTGAACAGATGGGGCTTTTCAGCCATGGCAGAGCGGCATCAAAACCACACGCCAGCAAGAATGACGCCCATGCAGCGTGATTTCCACTTCCGTATAGGTCGAGGAAAAGGCTCGCCACTAATCCCCTTTCCCCCCACATCACAAATGAATCGGTTCTTGTTTCCATAAAGCCTCCTAACAACGTATAAACTCGTGGCGGCCCTCGTAACTTTCTCGGCTGCCTGGGTCTCCCAAAACCACAGAAACCGATTGTCGATCAAATCGCACATAATGTCAACAAAAAGATTATGAGGGCTTAAAAACGTTTTGGTGGGTTGTTTAAAAAATGGCGCAGAAGACCCATCGGAGACGAGCCAAAATACCAAAAATGCCCTCAAAACCCCCAAAACGTCCAAAACACGCAAAATAACTCTTAAATATATGATTTTAATAAACTTACATCAGCATAAGCCAAAATTGCCTCCTACCTTACCCCCACCTGACCCCCAGCTGTGCGCGGTAGCCCTCGGTAACGCAAGGGCGCGCTATCCTACAAATCAAGCTCAAGCCACTTATTTGTTAAATATCGCAGTTTGTTCAACTTAAGGGAAGTCCGCAGTTTCATTTCCCGGCGATTTTCCATGCAGACAGCGACGTACTTCGCCGCTGCGTGGTTTGCCCCGACCGAGGAGGCAGGATCAAGTGGGGCCAAAACATCGCACATTGAAGACGGCCAGATGTCATTGACACGGCGGAGCCCGAATCCTATCATTGCGGCGTTTACCGTTCGCCCACAAGTGGACCTCGTCGCTAATTGACAAGCGAAGCTTCAAAACCACGGCATGAAACTCACGATCCATCTCCTCCACGATGATCAGCCGACTGGTGCCCGCATCGCAAAAATTGACCAGTGGAGCGGTCGTGCTGTCTGTGCGCCCCGGAGCGCACTGGACGAGGTGCTTCGACGATCAGAGCTTGATGGGCCTTGCCTGTACTTCCTAATCGCCCAACCTCCGACTCGGAATGCGCCGCGTGTTTACGTGGGTGAAGCGGACGGTTTCCGTGATCGCATCAGGACGCACCATCAGAAGAAAGATTGGTGGACTTCTCTTGTCGTGTTTTTCAGTGCGGACGGCTCGCTGACGAAATCCGGTATCCAGTACCTGGAGAGCGTTTCCGTGCGACGCCTCCGCGATGCGGGGTGGTGTCAGCTCGACAACAGCACGGACCCGCGCCTACCTACAGTCCCGGAGGAAGACGTTGGTGGCTTAACGCTGTTCGCCAAGAACGTCGAGATCCTCATGCCGGTGCTCGGCTACGATATTTTTGCCGCGGCACCGGCTGATGCCGCTGGCGAGTCGGTAGTAGTAGAAGCGGAGCCACCGATCCCGCGTACTAGGGACTTCGATACGATCGTATGCCCCGCAAAGCAAGAAGGCTTCGAAAAGGCATTCCTCGGCCAGCACGCATGGTGGGCCATCCGTATCGGCGAGCAGAACCTTCGAAAAATCGAGTTCATCGCCATGTACCAGTCACAGCCGATTTCCGCCATTACCCACTACGGCAAGGTGGACCGTATCGAGCCCTATACGGGGGAGGATGAGGCGGCGGGAAAGTACAAACTCTTCTTGAAGGGTGAACCCATCGTTCTTCCGAAACCGGTCAAGCTTGGGAACCCCAATCTCAAGCCATATGGACCGAAATACGCCAAATTGGATGACATCCTGAAGGCGCGTACTCTCGACGACGTGTTCTACGGTTCGCAAGAGTAACGGCGAGCTGTGTTGAATAGCTTGGCGCACGAAACGGGGAAGAACTAGGCGAAACTTCCGAATTGCTCGTTAGAACGAAGCCGCTGGCGCGGCGGACGCTGCCGCGTGGGTGATGTCGGCAGTCCTTGATGTTGAGCTCAGATAAGTTGTGGGTCACAAGGAGGTGTCCCTGTGACCCATCTACGCAAAATGATGCTGGAAGAACTCGCTAGGCGGACAGCTGTTAATGCCGACTCTTTAAAAAGTTCCCTCATGCTAGGCAGTGCGGCACGAAGTTGTTAGCCTCCCCTCCAATCGCTCCAATGACGTTCCACGTTCTTCATTTCCCCGCTCCTGATTTCGTGACCAGGGTCGCAGTGTTGTTGGCCAGGTTGGGATCGAACGTGGCCGCGCTGACCGTTGCCGTGTTGGTGATGTTCTTGCCCGTCGTTGTCACCTTCACCACCAATGACAAACTGTCGGTCGCGTTCAGGTTCAGCGTGGATACAGTGCAACTGAGCGTTCCGGTTGAGTTGACCGGCAGAGGAACGCAAGTCCACGGCCCCGCGGCTACGCTGACAAATTTCGTGCCGTTTGGCATGGCATCGTTCAGCAATAATTGCTTCGCCTGATACGGACCCAGGTTTTTCACGCTTACCGTATAGCTGAGCTGCTGGTTTATCAGCTTACCTACGGTCTGCGTCAGGAGCAGATCAGACTTGTTGAGCGCGGTGAAGCTCGCCGAGCCCGAGTTGTTGGTCGGGTCAGGATCGTTGGTTGTAGATGTAACCGACGCCGTGTTCGTGACAGTTGATCCATCGGCAACCCCGAAATTCAGTTTCGCCTGAATCGTCAGCGTGGCCACACTCGCGTTCGTGAAGGATGCCAGGGTGAGGCTTGCACTCGATGCGGACCACACACACGTGCCTACACTTGCGCTGCAGCCCGTGAAGGTCACGCCCGCGGGCGCGGAATCGCTCAAGACGACGCTTTTCGCGTCGTACGGTCCCTTGTTAGTCAGCGCAACTGTGTATGTCAGCGAGTCGCCGACTTCAATTCCCGTCGCCGGCCAATATGGGCTGGTTGACGAGACCGACTTCGTGACCGCCAGGTCGGCCTTGTTGTGGATGGTGAAATAAACGTTGTTGCTCGTGTTGTTGCTGGTGTTGGGATCGGTCGGATCAGACGCGCTGACGCTCGCACTGTTGCCAACCTGCAAGCTATCTGGAGCTCCAGAATTCAGCGTGGTGTTGATCGTCACGGTTGAGGAAGCACTAGCTGCCAGGGTTGTGTAGGCTACGGATACGGCACCTCCGCTATAGGTGCAAGTTCCTGTGCCTGTACTTTCAGAGCAGCTCACAAACGTGAGATAGGACGAGAGCGTGTCACTTACGCTCACGTTGTTGGCCTTGTTTGGGCCTGCGTTGCTGACGCTGAGCGTGTAGGTAACTGTGTCGCCAGGTTGCGCTGTGCTCGACGACACCGATTTAGTGATGCTCAAATCCGCCGACGGCGGAGGAGCTTCGTAAGCGCCGATGTCGGCATGCGCGCCTTGCGGACGCGAGAGACCGTTTTGGGAAGTCTGAAGTGCGGGAGTTGCGGAAACAACGCTGTCGTCGCCAGCATCCACTGCCGGGCTGACGCCATATTGGATGGCCATCGTTGGTGTGTCTCCGGGCGCGTTGACCTGTAAAGGGCCAAGTTGAGGATCGGAGGTGACCATTGCCGCCGGGCAATCGAAATTGTTGATGATCAGATTCGCTGCTGACTTTGCTGTATTGACCAGGCCGCCCGTGATGCATTCCTGTGCGCCGTTGTTGGCGATGATTGTGTTTTGCAGGACAAATGTTCCATTGAGGACGGTTTCGATGCCGCCGCCTGCGCCACTGGCAGCATTGCCGGAAACAGTCGAGTTCTGGACAGTGAGTGAGCCGTGGTAAGAAAAAATCGCTCCACCCCCGTCGCCGCCGTTGTCAACTCCTGTGTCGCCTCCGACTCCCCGCAGAACGGCATTGTTTACGAACGTGCTGTTCTGAATGACAACAACTCCGTCCCCGTTGAAGATAGCGCCACCTAGTGCGCCACCACCACCACCTGCACAACTGTTGTTGGCAGAGCAATCGCCGGCATTGCCGCCGAACTTTCCGCCTTTGCCACCAGGCATCCCACCTCCGCCGCCAAAGCCACCATCACCACCACAGTCGTGGGACGTGCAACCATTTACACCAATGGCCCCACCTCCGCCGCCAAAGCCGCCAGGGTGGCCGCTGCCTGGCGCTCCGCCGCCGCCTCCGCCATACGCCCCGGTTCCACCGTCGCCATTCGTAGTGGTCAGTCCGTTGTAGAGAGCGACACCACCACCGCCTCCTCCGCCAGGGCACCAGCCTGGTGCTCCGTTGCCATCACCATTACCCCCGGCGCCGTCTCCGCCGCAGAGATAACCGCCGGGACCGGAAAAACATTGGTCATTTGCGCAGAAAGAATCCGCGCCTGAAAATACCGTCCCGCCACCCCCGCCCCCGCCAAAGCTGAGAGCCGATCCGCCATTACCTCGGGCGCCGCCGCCGCCGCCGCCACTATCGTTGAATGCAGAACCTCCGTTGCCGCCAAGGCCGCCACCTCCACCTCCAGCCAGTTGGCCGCGAGTGTTCCCCCCATCTCCGCCAACCGCGCTGTTCGAGTCGAAAGTGCTGTTTTCGACCGTAAGACTTGGTACGCTGCTTGAAAGCGCTCCCACGTATATCGCGCCCCCCGCCCCGAGACCTCCTCCCCCGCCATCGGCGCCATCTCCACCTTTTACGTTAAAACCCTTGATATACACGTTCTGTAATGTGAGACTGCCGGTGCCAGAATAGGTGCCGCTAGTGAGAACTCCGGTCAACGTTTGGCCGCTCGCCGGAATGGTGGCCTCACCAATCGCAAACAGACGGAAGTGGCCTGAGGTGGGGGAGGCTGCTGTCCAAGCCCATTGCAGTGTCGTGCCATTGCCCTGGATGGTGATGGTCTTGAATATGATAGGCGTTGCTGTCGGCCCGAAGGGGTTGTGTGCGTCGCCGTCCCAAAATTTCGTGAAGTTCAAAGTTCCTCCGGGCAGGACAATGGTGTTCCAGTTCCCGGAAGGATCGGTACATCCGGTGTAATAGGTATCGTCAGGATCGGTCTGATCAAGCGCGATGTTGCTCCCAAATTCAGTTGCGTAAATCGCCTCCTGAAGTGAGCAGTTGCTGCCGATGGTATTGCCCTCGGTATTGGGGCCAACAGCGATCTGAGCGCTTACGCGCTGCGGAGCCAAGATGATAGCGATTGCGATCGTGGCGATCACCCATCTCAGCTGGGAACGAAGTGCTCGGGCGGAGGTGACGAAGTTCATGGCGGGATCCTTTTTCTTGGCTGGTTGTCTGCTCGCGGGGAGAAAGCAAGCCACAACTCTGAATCCCGCGCAGGATGCCGGATTTGGCCGGCTGCTCACAATAGCGGAGGGTCTGTCGGGGCATTAATTTTCATGTCTTTTTAACCGATTGAGGGCACAAATAGATGCTGCGGAGCGCCGGAACTGGCGGTAGAATTGCATCCACTTTCGTCTGGGCCAAGCCGGGTTTGGCTTTGGCCCCCCCAGATGTAAACGTCTGGTATCACAGGTCTGCGAGGGGAGCGCCACTTGACATCGGGGCCGGTCAGAGTCCAGGACACGGTCAGGTTTGGGGAGGATTTCGAACTCGATTTCCAATCCTACAAACTGCGCCGCGATGGGCGTGTGCTCAAACTGGAGCGCATTCCCATGGAAATGCTCCTCTTATTAGTGGAGCAAAGGAGCCAGATCGTCAGCCGTGAGCAGATTGCGGAGAGAATCTGGGGCAAGGACGTTTTTCTCGATACCGACAACAGCATCAACGGCGCTATCCGCAAAATTCGGCAAGTCCTCCGAGATGATCCCGAGCAGCCGCGCTTCATACAGACGATCACCGGGCAGGGGTATCGCTTCATTGCACCGGTCGTGGAAGCGGATCCAATCCCAACGCAAGCATTGGAATCGGGGTTAGTGCAGACCTCGCCCCCAAAAGAAGCGGAGGGGGCCACGGCTTCACAGGCGCGGTCGAATCCTGTCCCGCAACAAAAGACCTGGCTGGTATATGTAGCATTGGCGGCGGCCCTGACGGTGTTCCTCGGCGGATGGGTCCTTTCGGCCCGGGCACCACGATCAATCAACGGGAAGGTTACGCTTGCCGTCCTCCCTTTCGAGAATCTGACCGGAAACCCGAGTGAGGACTACCTCAGCGACGGCCTGACCGAAGAAATGATCACCCAGTTAGGGAATCTGGACCCGCAGCACCTGGCCGTGATAGCACGGACCTCCGTCATGCATTACAAAGGCACTCACGCTTCGCTTGATCAGATCGGCCGTGAGTTAGCTGTGGAGTACGTAATCGAGGGCAGCGTCCGGCGGGATGGGAAAAATGTTCGAGTTACGGCACAGCTCATTCAAACCACAAATCAAACCCACGTGTGGGCCCGGCAATATGATCGCGAGCTTACAGGACTACTAAGCCTGCAAGGGGAGATTGCACAGGAGGTCGCCGACGAGATTCAGCTGACGCTGGGCGATCACAAATCAATCGCCGACCACTCCGCAGTCTCCGCCCAGAACTATGAGGCCTACGACCTCTGTTTGAAGGGGCAATACTTCTTCAATAAACGCACGGCAGCAGACTTCCAGGAATCGATTGACTATTTCCAACAAGCCATCGCGAAAGATCCCAATTCCGCCCGCGCCTACGCCGGCCTGGCGGACTCGTACGCTCTACTGGGCACCTATAGTACACAGTCCCAGCCGGAGTTCATGGCGAACGCGCGCGCCGCGGCATTGCATGCCTTGCAGTTGGATGAGAGCTTGCCTGAAGCCCATACTGCGCTGGCCCTCATTGTTCAGAACCATGATTGGGATTGGCAAACAGCCGAGAAGGAATTTCGTCGCGCAATTGAATTGAATCCTAACTACGCCACCGCCCACCACTGGTATGCCGAGCATTTGATGTGGCGAGGCCGCTTCGATGAGGCCCTTCAAGAGAGTGAGCGGGCCCGGCAGCTAGATCCACTTTCGTTAATTATTGCCGCCGATAATGGCGCCATTCTCTACTTCTCACGTCAGTACGACCGTGCGATTCAGAAATGGAAGTCGGTGCGGGAGATGGACCTTGATTTCCTGCGTGCCCATCTGATCGTGGGTGCGTACCTAGAAAAAGGGATGTTTGCCGAGGCCCTGGCTAATAACGAATGGTTCCGCCCCAAGATTTCGGCTGCGTCCTACTGGTCCTGGCGTGCCTATATTCAGGGAAGAGCTGGACATACGGAAGACGCACATCGGGCACTTAACGAACTGCTCCGATTGAACTCGCACACTCCAGTAGACCCGATCGTAATTGCCCAGGCTTATGCTGGTTTAGGCGAAAAGAAAGAGGCACTCGTCTGGCTGGAAAAGGCCTACGCGCAACGTTCGGACGAACTCGTTTCATTGAGAGTCAATCCCGCTTACGATCCGCTGCGCGGTGAGCCGCGATTTCAAGAACAGTTGCGTCGTCTCAGACTGCAAGACTAGCGCAAATCAATCTATCGGATTGTGCGCGGCGACATTGGGAACGGGGACGAATGTCGTCCCGCGATTTGGTTCTGGTTGGTCGGCAAACCTTCCCTTATCCCGATTATGGAACAGTTGCCCGTGATCTAGGCACAATCGCCCGCTTGTGCTTGGTTTTGGACAGATCAATCCCACCTAACAATAGAGACAGCTCTTCGTGACCCAGTACGACCTTGCCCTGCGCATCGCCGGATTGCGGCCAGGTGAAACGTCCTTTCTCCAACCTCTTGGCACAGACCCAGAGTCCGCTATGGTCCTTAGCTGTTGCGCCGCTTCGCTGGCTTTCCGTCGCAATGGGTGCTTGCGTAGGAATTGGTGCGGATTGTGTGGATGGGGTCTGCTTGCTCTTAGTGCTTTCGGTGTGGGCTGTGCTTTGAGCGTTATTGGATTTGGCAGTCCCCTTGCCTTCTGGCGCTTCCGTCGGCTGTTGGGCGAGGAAAATTATTGCGAGGAGCAGCCATCGCATAGCGGCACGATTGTACTACGGTGCGAGGCACGATTCATGCCAGTCTGCAAGGCTGAGAATTCAAATTAGGACACTACCAAAGAAGCCGAAGTCTCCCCACGTAGCACAGCGGCGAGTTCCCCACTCGCCCGATCTTATGACATCAAATCTATCTCTCGCTGACCAGATCGCAATGACTGGTCACGCTCTCACGGCCAACGAACTAGCGCACGTGTTGGCTGTTTCACGAATCACGATTTTCAAACAGGCGAAGGCCGGACGCATCCCATCGTTTCGCATCGGCACCTGTGTCCGCTTTGATCCCGTCGTCGTAGCGAAGTGGCTCAGAGAGCGGTAGCAACCTCTACGCGATGGTGCGTGCGGTCCGCGAAGCCTTGTCGGGATGACGGCAGCTAACACAAAGCTCCCGAGTGAGAGAAGCGAGGTCTTGAGGAGCCCCGCATTTGATGCAACAGGCCTCGAATACTTTTCCGCAGTTAAAGCAAATGAATCCAAGAGTGCAGTCCTTATTGACATGCTCCGCGACTGTCTTTCTCTTACAGTGTGGACACCAATGTAAGCGGGACGATATGTCCGTGGCAGGCGTATATTTTAGATCACTGGGCAGTTCATAGTATTCGCCAGTCACATCATCGAAGTCATGGTAAATGTGGGAGCATTCTTGGCGGACGGTCACGTTCGCTACATATAACTGTGCGGCGTTCTCGGCTGTATCAGAATATGTGCAGAATGCGCATTCAACCCTGCCAGCGGCTTTCATGGTTTCGGGGCGTGAGCAGTTGGGACAATTGAAGAGCCGTTCGTGTTTAGCGTGCCATTGAACCAGTTGAGGCGCACTTGCGTTCTTTTGGTGGCGAATGAACCTACGAAAGTTCTTCAGGCCAGCGTGGAAGGAGTTTAAGAGGAATAGCTCTTCTTTGCTGAGGGACGAAGGCGGGAAATGCTGGGATGTAAACCGGAATATGATCGAGAGCACTTCAAGGCCGGCACTCTCGATCTTTTTCTTAGATTCTCGGAAGTTGGAGTGCTGCATTCTGTTTCTACGATTGTAGAAACTCACTAGCGCGTCCTGACTCCGTTGGGAAAGGTGAGCCAAGTCATATTTACTCAATTTTTCAATACATTCCTCTAAACCCACACTGACAAAATCACCCGACAAATACTTCTGCTGGTCGATTCTTTTCGGGTATCGAAAGAGCAGTTTCCAATCGAACCGCCTGAGTTTCTCCTTTAGGACAAGTTCGATCCCTGCGCCAAGATGGAGAACGCCATACTTCAACCTGCGTTGATCATGCGCCCCCGATACCTCTCGTACACCAGAAACCATGAAATCCAAGCCGTTTTCTAACAGGGAGTATTCCAGCACCCTCGGAATATTTTGCTTTTCGGACTGCATCGCGCCGCCCCCTGCAACATCATGTTGCCGAGAATTATACCCTCCACGCGCACTCTGAAGGCCTCAGTGCGCAGCGCAACAACAACCCCAAAAGCCCGCAAAACAAATGCCTACGCGAAAATCTCGTTGACCTTCTCGCGGGTCTGCTGACTGCGGGACGGCTTCAGATACCGCATGGTCGATTCCATATCGCTGTGGCCGAGCCACTGCTGCACGGTGCGCAGATCGACGCCAGCCCAAAGGCAGCGGGTTGCGAATGTGGCGCGGAACTTGTGAAGCCAGAAGTTGTCCGGGTCGAGCTTCGCCCGCTCAGCAACCGCCTTGAGATCGTCCAGAAAATTCAACTTCGGGTTGCATCCGGCGGTGGGGAAGACCAGATTGCACCCCTTATCCGCTTTGGCCTTCCACGCCTTCAGCCTCTTTGCGAGCTTCGCGGGGATGGGAATCTCGCGCTCCTTATATGCCTTTGGCGTCCATCCTCGGTCGGGCTTGTGAGTGACGCGGACAGTGGATGCAGCGAAGTTCAGGTCACCCCAATACGTGAACATGACCTCTTGCTCCCGCATCCCGGTCATCAGGAAAAACTCGTACCACAACCGTTCCTCCGCATCACACGCTGCAAACAGCTTGCCCAGTTCTTCCTTCTCGTACATCTCCGGTTCTTCTTCGGTATAGCGAGGCCAGTCGTTCTTGCCGACCAGACCGCGAATCTCGTTCGCCTTCAAGAACGTCATTACGCTCTCGAACTTGTTGTACACGCTACGCGGTGCTTGCTCTTTCTCATCCCGCAGGAACGCGCAGAACTTGAGCAAGTCCTTGCGGTCAATGTCTTCGACGTTGAGTTTGTGGCAGGACTCGGTGAAGTAGCTCAAGGCCGTCGTGTAGGCTGCCAGCGTCTTCGGCTTCTTCGTGAGGGTCGTTTCTTCGAGGTAGTCTGCAACCGATGCCGCTACTGACCTGTGGCCGTTCGCGCCATTCTCCGGCACCGTGGCATCCCCGTTGTTTAGCTCGGTCTCTTTCCGCAGGCGCATGGCACTGGCGTCCGCTGCATCCTTGCCGACCGATAGGCGGATGCGCTTGCCGTCGCCGTGCCATTCGATGTAGTACGCGCCTTCGGGGTGGCGCTCGGGCTTGCCGTTGACCAGCACCGCATCAGGCTTGACGCGGCCATTCGCTGAGAGCACAACAGGGCAGTAGCGCAGACCGGCGCTGGTGCGGATTCGTTTGGTGAGATTGACTTCGCGGTGCATCGGTGACCCTTTCTTGAAACCGTATCAAGTGTAGGTATCACCGGCCTGCAAGTGCTAGATAACTAAAGTACTGGCGGAGAGGGAGGGATTCGAACCCCCGGTACGGTTTCCCGTACTCCAGTTTTCAAGACTGGCGCCTTCAACCACTCGGCCACCTCTCCGGTTACTACAGTTTTACTACAGTCCCCAATTTTCTCATGGGTATCGTCAGACATTTCCCTTCGTTTTCAAACCATTACAACCCCCTAACCTTTCAGTACATGGGTTTTCAAGACCGGTGCCATCAACCACTCGGCCACCTCTCCGTGGCGCTTACTGTTTTATTACAGATTGTATTTTACGGCAGAGGCGAGGCCAGAGGAGCGGAGAACGAACATAACACAGCGGGCTGGCTTGGATTGCACGGTCATGGGCCTCTCGGCTCACTTCTGTGCGAATAATCCCAGAACCGTGCTTAGTCATCGATCGCAGTGACTGATGCACTTCACTGCAAAGGTGGGTTGGTGTTACAACCATACAGGAAGCCGCCCAGCGAGTCCGTTTCCGATAGAGGCTAACTCGTGCGCAGGGAACCTCGGTAACCGCACGAAAGGACAGAATTCCCCATGAAGGCTTTAGCGAAGAGCCGCTCTGAGCGCGGTCTATGGCTCCAAGATGTGCCCGAGCCGGAAATCGGCATAAACGATGTCAAAATTCGCGTGCTGCTCACCGGGATCTGCGGCACCGATCTCCATATCTACCAATGGGACGAGTGGGCGAAGAAAACCATTCCCGTGCCGCTCGTCATCGGGCACGAATTTGTGGGTGAGATCGCCGCGGTCGGTTCGAACGTTGCCGATTTCCGGGTTGGAGAACTGGTCAGCGGAGAAGGGCACGTAATCTGCGGGCGCTGCCGGAATTGCCTGGCCGGCCGCCGGCATTTGTGCGCACACACAAAAGGAGTCGGGGTCAATCGGCCGGGATGCTTCGCAGAATACATCGTGCTCCCGATGAGCAATATCTGGAAACATAATCCCAAGATCAATCCTGAGATTGCCGCGATCTTTGATCCATTTGGCAACGCGGTACACACGGCATTGTCGTTCCCGGTTCTGGGCGAGGATGTCCTGATCACCGGAGCGGGCCCGATTGGCCTGATGGCGGCGCCCGTTGTGCGCCACGCCGGAGCTCGCCATGTGGTCATCAGCGATCTGAATCCTTATCGCCTGGCGCTCGCGGAAAAGATGGGAGTCACGATGGCGGTGGACCCACGAAAGACGCCTCTCCAAGAGGTGCAGAAGCAGCTTGGCATGCAAGAGGGATTCGACGTGGGTCTGGAAATGTCGGGTTCCCCGGCAGCCTTCCGCGAAATGGTCGCCAACATGAGCCACGGCGCGAAGATTGCCATGCTGGGGATTCCAGCCTCCGAGATGGCGATCGACTGGCATAGCGTGATCTTCAACATGCTGACGATCAAAGGCATCTATGGACGAGAGATGTACGAAACCTGGTACAAGATGACGGTGATGCTGGAGTCCGGCCTCGACATTTCGCCGGTCATCACTCATCGGTTCTCATGGCGAGAATATGAGCAAGGATTTGCGGCGATGGAAACCGGCAACGCGGCAAAAGTCATACTCGACTGGCGCGGCGCAGCTTGAAGGCGGACGTTTCTAGAATGGGTGGCATGTCACTCGGGAGTGCCCGAGGCCGAGCCGCGCTCCTTTTCTTGTTCTTGGCGGCGATTCCCCTTTGCGCCGGAATCCTAGCTCAGGCATCGCCGGATGTGAGTTCGCACGCGCTGTTTCTGCAAAGGTTGGTCAACGCGGCAATTGAGCGCACGCATCATTCCGTTCGCTATGATCCGGCCTATGTGCGTATCCCCTATCCCGGTGGAGATGTTCCCTCGAACACGGGCGTTTGCACCGACGAAGTGATCCGTTCGTATCGGGCGCAGGGCGTCGATCTGCAAAAAGAAGTGCACGAGGATATGGTGCAAAACTTCCCGGCTTATCCCCGAAAGTGGAAATGGATTTCCGGGAAACCTGACAGCAATATCGATCACCGCCGCGTTCCGAATCTGATGGTCTTCTTCCGCAGGAAAGGGGAGACGCTGCCCATCTCCGCCAACCCGGGAGACTACAGCCCCGGCGACCTTGTCACTTACGATCTTGGCGGCAACGTGCCGCACATTGGAATTGTCGTGGACCGCCGAGGCGCAGGCGGGCGTTACATGATCGAACACAACATCGGACAGGGGCCACGGATCGAGGACGTGTTGTTCAACTGGAAAATCACCGGGCACTATCGCTATTACGGTCCGTCAAGATAATTCAGGCGAAACCTCCCCGAAGAACTACTTGCCGATCGGCGTCTCCTGTCCGGCGACCAGACACCATTGACCGTCGCGTTTCAGGAAGACGTCGGTCAGGCGTGTACGGCGGCTCTTGACCTGTCCGGAGTCCCGAACCGTGATTGTGAACTCCGCGTTCGCTAGCGCCGTGTCGCCGTAGATGCGTATGGCAAGATCCGCTGGCTCCATTTCCATCACGATGATCTTGCGCTTAACATCGCGCAGACTTGCCAGCGCCTCATCTTTGCTTTCGACTTGCCCGTTATAGCGCGTGTGCAGGTAGTCGGGTGCAAGATACATCGCGTATTCGTCCCAGTCGCCCCGAATAATCATTCCCGCCAGTTTCAATTCCAGAGCCTTGATTTCGCTTTCCGCGGTGGGACTTGCGTCAGCGTGCACGCCTGGCGGCTGCGCGGTTAGAGAGGCGCTCACAACTAGAAGAAGCATGATTATAAATATCTTTCGCATGGACTAGTCTCCCGATCTCTTCGGTCAACGCGTAGGCTTCTGGGTCTTCGGTGCGACGACTTTGTAGTCTTCGGATTTGCCGCGCGGAATGCTGAGCGTTTGCCATTCGGAAGAACGCAGGTGCTTGGCGAGGAAGACGAGTTGTCCAATGTGCTGCGCATAGTGGGCGAGCGCGCGGTTGAGCGCCTGCATGACCGTGTGCGGCTGCTGGCGAATGGTTACGGTGCGTTGCATGTCTTCGGGCTGAAGCGAGTCAAGGGTGGAAAACACGTGCGACCACGCCTGTTCCCACCAGCGCATCACTTCTTCGCGCGTGGTTTTCGCCGAGACCTCGAATTCCTGGTCGCGAAATCGGTCAGGCTTCTCGCCGTCGCTGGTGAGGAAATCGGTGAAGCGTGAGCGCGCGTTGCCGGCCATGTGCTTTACGAGCGCGGCAACGGAATTCGATTCCGGATCGAGGGCCACGAAGAAATCTTTGTCTTGAAGCTGAGCCATGGCAGCTTCGCCCAGGCGCTTGTGGCCGCGGAACTGGCGGCGGACTTCGTCCAGGTAGTGGGAAGCGAAGTCAGTCATAGAAGTCCTATGGCAGAGGTCAGAGGTTAGATTGCGGAGGTAAGAGCTTTAGCTTTCGCCAGTTCTTTTTCTGCGGGAGGTTTGACCTCCGCCATTAGACCTCTAACCTCTAACCTGCAATTGTACGTCGCACGCGACGCGGAACCCATAGTCGGCGTACTTGAACTCGGGAGGGATGCTCGAGCGGGCGGCGCAGCGCGACATCTTTACGTGGTGACGCCAGGAGCCGCCGCGAGAAGCGCGCCGGTCGCCGGTTTCAGGGCCGTGTGGATTGCGCTCGGGCGACACCGCGTAGTAATCGGGCGCGTACCAGTCGCTGCACCACTCGTGCACGTTATCGCACATGTTATAGAGGCCGTATGCGTTTGGCTCGGCTTGGCCGACGGGCTCGGGGCCGGTCTTCCAATGACCGGCGCAACGATCGGCGTATCCGGGCAACGACTGCGGAGGCGCGTCTCCCCACGGGAAAAGGGCGCCTGCGTCCTCATTGCCTCCGCGAGCCGCGCGCTCCCACTCGGCCTCGGTGGGCAGGCGGAATTTCCTGGCGGCGCTTGCTGCCAGGGCCAATCCAGGGTTGTCATTGCTGCAAGCATCTGCCAAGCTGCGCCTGGCATGGACGGGCGAGGGCGCTCGTCCCCACACGGGCGCGCTGAGCCACTCGCAATAGCGGACTGCTTCGTGCCACGACACTCCGACCACCGGCTGCCCGGGATGGTTGAACGCTGGGTCGCTCCAGAACGGAGGCGGCGGAAAAGCGGCGTCGCGCAGGAAGCGCTCGTATTCAGCATTGGTGACTTGGTGAGTGGCGAGCAGAAATTCGTCAACCCAGACGCGATGCACTGGCTTTTCGTTGTCCTGTCCGGTGTCGCAGCCCATGAGGAACCATGCGGTGGGGATGCGGACGAGGGCGAATTCAGAGTTGTTGTGACCACAGGCTGCTGTCGCGCTTGCGCTCGGCATGGACGGGCGAGGCCGCCCGTCCCCACACAAGCGGGTTTTGGATCGGGAGGATGGTTCCATCGCGTCCATGGTGTCAGAGCGTCCGTAGGGTGCGGACGACATCTACGATTCTATTCTCCTGAAACAAGCGTATACCGGCGACCCCGGCCGCTCCGGCGCTAAGGCACGAAGCCGCATTCTCCAGGTTGACGCCGCCCAGAGCCAGGACTGGGATCTTCGCCCGGCAGGCTTCGCGCAAGGCGGCGAGGCCCGCGGGTTCGGTTCCAGGGGCGTCTTTCTTTTCAAATACCGGAGCGAATACGGCGAAGTCGACAGCCTCAGATTCGGCGCGGAAGACATCGGCGGGGGTGTGGCACGAGGCGGCGAGGAGAGGGCTGCGAACTGCGGACTGCGAGCTGCCAGCGAGCGCTTGCGTCCAGAGGCTTCGCACTTCGTAGGCGGCAATGTCATCGGAGCGCAGGTGGACGCCATCGGCACCAACGGCAATCGCAATGTCGGAGCGGGAGTTGATTAAGAGACGAGTTCTCAGTTCCCGGTTCCCGGTTCTGAGTTCCTGAATGACCTGCGCGGCTTGTCGGGCGAGTTGTTCGAGTTCGCGCGCGCTCAGATCTTTTTCGCGGAGCTGGAGGTAGTCGATGCCGGCTCGCGCTGCCTCGCCGACCTTGGCGAGAAGGGCGCGGCGGCGGACGGGTTCGTCTCCGCGAAACTGGCTTCGGTCGGTGATGTAATAGAGTAGACAGCGGTCCGCCATTAGCTCTCAGCGTACTACGAGACCGTACTCACCTTGTGTGGCCGGACGCTCTTATCCGCGAAGATGGCGCCACTCAGGGGAATCCAGAGTTGCTGTGGCCGCCGGCAGAAGGCCGAGCTGTGCTCGGCTGGACGGGCGAGGGCGCCCGTCCCCACACGGGCATTGCTCCACACGGGCATTACTGAGGTCCGACGAATAGCTTCAGATTCTCGGCTTTCCAGCGCATCGCGGCATAAATGCGATTGCGTCCGCTGGGGTGGTCGAAGAAGATCCACTCCTCGACCGGGCCGGGGCTCATCTTGCGGTATTCGCCGAGATGGATCGCTGCCTGGGCATAGCCATCGGGCTGCCGGCTTGTGTTCAGGCCATACATGTCTGCTTCGTATTCCTGCGTGCGAATAAAGGTATTCAAAATCGGCGTGATGGCGAAAATAAGAACGGAGGCCAGCAGCACCACGAGCGGAAGAACAGCCGGGTCGCCCACGCTCCGAATCTGCCACTTCTCGCCCCAGCGGTGGAGCGTCCAGTCGAGTGCCCAGCGCAAGTAGGCGAAAGCCAGCACTGTGATGATCGACAAAAACACATTGCCCTTGTAGACGTGATTCAGAACGTAGTGCCCCATCTCGTGTCCCATGACCGCCTGAATCTCTTCCGGCGAGCCGCGGCGCAGGAGGTTGTCATTAAGGGTGATGCGCGTGGTATTGGCGAAGCCGCTGACGTTGGCGCTTATCCGAGTCGTTTGGCGCGAAGCGTCCATCGTGTACACATCTTTGGCGGGGATGCCGTTGGCCCGCGCCATGCTCAGAATAGAATCGACAATCTTCGGATCGTCGAGGCGCGTCACCTTATTGAAGACGGGAACGATAAAGACCGGCACGATGAGCGCCGTGAAAACCCAGAACAGACTGGTCAGGGCCGCTCCCCAGATCCACCAGGTTCGCGGCAGGCGGCGAACCACCCCGAACAGTACGACCGCCAGCAGGCTCCCCAACACCAGGTTCACTCCAAGACCCTTTATCTGATCTCCCATCCAGGGGCCGAAGGTTTGCGTGGCGAGTCCGTACTTGTGTTCGCGGAAATAGTCTTCGTAAACCGAGAGCGGGAATGTGAGGACGCTGGTCAGGACGAGGTATTGCAGCCAGTACACGCAGGTGTGCACCGGTTTGAAGCGAGTAACCCGCTTGGCAAGGTCGCGCATGCGGGCAGACCAACGCAGATTCAGCAAAAGCAGCGCGACTGCAACGCCGTAGAGGAAGTCCCACAGCATCATCCAGTAGCCGCCTTCGAAATAGGCGTCGGAGCGGGCCGTCTTGTCGGCGGGAATCTGCGCGAGATAGGCGTTGGTGGCCGCAGTGGCATCGAAGTGCGGCGAGGCCTGCGCCTCGATGGGAACCCGGATCACGGATGGCATCTGGTTCGGGGTAGGTGGTTGAGCGAGGGCGGGAGTTGTACAGAAAGTTGCACAGCAGAAGATCAGGCAACAGCGAGCTGTTGCCAGGAAGATTCGTGAAAGCATTCTTGTTTGTCTCCGAAAACCAGGACGCGAGATTGTATACGGAGACAAGGCGGCCGAGGTTCAGATTGAGTGCACGGGTGCTCGCTACTCCCGCGAATTCTCCAGAGCGCACGGGCGAGGGCGCCCGCGCCACATGGGCTACGGCCTTGTCTTGGCGATTTCTGGCACGGCCGCTTCGCCTTTGCGTTTGGGTTGTTGCGGACCCAGATGGTACCGGGTCAGTCCTTCTTTCAGGAATTCAAAACTTTCTTCCGGCGAATCGGACATCTTGAACAAGTCGAGGTCCGGCGCGGAAATCGTGCCGGCGTCAACCAGGGCTTCGAAATTGACGATCTTCTTCCAGTACGCGCTGCCATAAATGACGACGACAATTTTCTTGGCCAGTTTTTCGGTTTGGGCGAGGGTGAGGATTTCAAAAAGTTCGTCGAGCGTGCCGAAACCTCCGGGGAAGATGACCAGCGCCTTGGCAAGATAGGCGAACCAGAACTTGCGCATGAAAAAGTAATGGAACTCAAAGTTGAGCGAAGGCGTGATGTACGGGTTCGGATTCTGCTCGAAGGGCAGGTTGATATTGAGACCGATGGTTTTTCCTCCTGCTTCGTGGGCGCCAAGATTGGCGGCTTCCATGATGCCGGGGCCGCCGCCGGTGGTGACGACAAAGCGGTGGCGTTTGGCGGGAATCTGAGCGGACCATTCGGTCAGCAGCCGGGCCAACCGGCGCGCGTCTTCGTAGTAGCGAGCCATGTCGACGGCGGCCTGGGCGCGCTTCATGTCTTCGGCTTGCTGGGCGGCGGAGACCTGAGCGCCATTGCTGCGGACTTCGGTCAGACGGTCGCCGGCTTTGTCGCGGCTGTGAACGCGGGCGGAGCCGAAAAAGACGACCGTATCCTGAATCTGCTCGCGGCGGAAGCGCGCCAATGGCTCGCTGTACTCGGACAGTATGCGCAAAATTCTGCCGTCAGGACTGTTGAGAAACGGTTCGTTCTGATAGGCGAGGGGAGCGGCTTTGAGTTTTTGATCGGTCATAAAGCAAATGACTGTGGCATTGAATCCGTACTGAAATTTGTAATTTACGATTTGTAATTTGAAGCTGTTCGGTCCGCATCTTTCGTTGAAAACACAAATTACCAATCACCAATTACAAATCTCCCCACAATTGTTCATTCCTCTCGATATTGAATCGCCTCCCAAAACCCGATCCACACATTGAGCACGCCCAGGCCGGTCGAAACGCCACGGACAAAGCCGCTGGTTACTATGGCGCGAAGCGTGGGATACGGGAGGAGCAGGGGGTTGTCGGACCACTCGGGGCGCCAGGGCAGAATCACCAGCATCACCCCAAGCGTCGCGCACAAGAACACGAACAGAAGCACTCCGATGCGGCGTAGCCACAGACGCCCGGGCGAAAGCGAGGGCCGGGAAACGGGAACGGCGGGGGCCGGCGTTTCCGCCGGGGAGCCGAGTTCCCCGACACTGGTGGTGTTGGTGGAAAAAGGTAGCTTGGGATCGGAGATCTTGGGATCGGAAATCATGCACGCGTCGTTGTTCGTAAGGCCCAGTTCGTAAGGCCGTGTTAGCAAGGCGGTGGGGCGGGCGCGGGATCTCGTTGCATCTCCGGCGCGAATTTCGAACCCACTTCGTGCATTCTACGACTTCAGAGCCTGAATGCGCTCGGCCACGTCGCGATAATCGATATTCGCACCGTACACGTCGGTGAAATGACGGAGCGCCGCGGGCTTGTCATGCGCCGTTTCGCAGGCCGACCCCAGTTCGTAGTTGATGGCGAGGCGCGCCTCTTGATCGAGTCCGGGAATGCCGAGCGCCTTTTCATACCAGTGGATGGCGGCGTCGGGAACTCCTTTATCGAGGAAGCATTGGGCGAGCCAGGTGTAGGTCTGGACGGGCTGGGAAAATGCCTTGCCGCGATCGATCGCATTGCAGACTTTCTGGAATTCGGCGATGGCTTCATCGAGCAGACCCATCTCGCGGAAAGCAACGCCCAGGCTGTAATGGGTTTCCGGATCGTCATCGCCGGCAATAACTTCTTCCTCCAGTTCCTGTTTTAGTTCCCCAAACATCTCCGAAAGATCGACGCTGTCGGAGGCATGCATGGCCTGGGCTCCGGCACCCAAGGGGCGCACTGGCGCAGGGCTGTAGCTCATGGTCGGAGCGGCGGCATTGGCCGCGACTCCCGCCGATGCGGCCGTCGCCCGCGTGGCGGCTGGGGCCGGAATTTCACTTTCGCGGCGGGCCACAGGCTCGGGCTGCGGCGTTCGGGCTGCGGCTGGCGCAGCGGGCCAGCCTGGCAACGGCTGGGCGTCGGGCGGCTGCGCGTGTGGGAAAGAATCGCCGAGCGAAGCTTCCAGATCGGCGACCAATGCGGTCAGGTCGGTGGCCTTGGCGTGCGCGGCTTCGGCGTGGGCCGGTTCCGGCGCAGAATCCGCCGAGGCCTGGTCGTGGGTCTCGTGGTGGCCCTCTTCGTAATCATCGCCCGGCCGATCGGGCGTGGCAGCAGCCTCGAACCCTTGCCCGGTTTCCATGGCGACTTCGGAATCCGCGGGCTCGTCGGCGTTAATCTCGGTGATTTCGGCTTCGGGCTCGGCCAGCGGTTGGCTGGATTCGACGGCCGCTCGCAACGGAGCGAGGATACGGGCATCGCGGGTCAGGAATTCGAGCTTCTCGATCCCGGCGCGGGCCTGGTCGGTCATGTAGTGATCGAGATAGAAACGGATTTCTTCGACCGTCTCGGCGATTTCGGGATTGCTGGAAGCATCGGTATCCGCAGCGGCTTCGAAGGTGGCCGGCGGTTCCGCAGCGCGCGGCAGTTCCGGCACCGGAGCGGGCTGGTCGACGGAGAGTGATTCTTCCCATTCGGAGGAAAGGTCGGAGGCGAGCTCGGAGGAAGACTCGGAGGAAAGGTCGTGCGCGTCCGCCGGCGCATGCACGGTCGATTCCTGGACGGCGAATTCCGGATGCGCGCCGGCTGCACTGTCGCCATCGAAAGTCGCCGGGGCTGCCATCGGCCAGGGGACGGGCGAAGCCGCAGCGGCGGCGCGAGCCGCGGGTGGAACCGCGTCCGATGAAGCGAAGGCAGGCGAAGCCATCGCTGGCGCAGCGGCAGACGATGTAGCGGAGGTCGCCGGAGCAGTTTCCGCGCTCTGCTCGTAGCGCGCGGCCAGGTCTCCATAGCGCGCGGCTTCATCCGGGTAGCCCGCATCGTGGTACACGCTTTCCAGGGTGCGGCAACAGACGGCGGCTTCGGTAAAACGCTGGAAGCGGGTGTGGAGCGCGGCCAGGCGCTGGTTCAGGCGCGCGTCGCGCGGGGCCTGCGGCAGAGCGCCCAACAGGGGAACGACTGCCTTATCCGGCAGATTGTAGGAGAGGAACAAATCCGCATCGGTGACTGCCGAGCGCACGGCGATCGCGATGGCGTCGGGATAGAACTGATCGATGACCGGCGCCGTCGCTTCCAACTCCTCCACGATCACGGCCCCCTCTTCGGCGGTGATCCCGTTGGCGGGCGATCCTCCCTCCATGCGCCCCACTACCTGCTCATAGTTCTGCAGGTGCATCTGGTTCTGGGGTTCGGAGGTGGCTAGTGTCTGGAACAGATCGCGGGCACGGGCCAAATCTCCGTTCTTGACCGAGGCGTGGGCCAAAAGCTCGGTGACTTCGTTGACGTGAGTACTCTCTCCGGCTTTGTTCAGCAGATGCAACAGCCCTTCCAGCGCGCCCGAATCGTCGCGCACCCGAGCGATCATGGCATGCAGGCTGGTCAGCAGTTTGGTCGAGTCCGCGGCCAGCAGGCGATCGGCATGCTCGGTATAAACGTCAAGCGTCTGGTGGTACTGGCCGAGGCGGGCCGAACCTTCCGCCAGCAGAAACAGCCCTTCGGAATCGTTGTGCACGGCGAGCAGCTTCTCGGCGATCGGAGCAGCCTTGATCAAATCTCCGACTTGCAGGTACGCCTTCAGCAGGTCGCGCAATCCTTCGGGGTGAGTATCCAGGTCGGCCGTTTTCTCCAGGTACTCGATGGCCTTCTTGGGGTCGTCGCTTTCGAGGGCGGCCTTCCCACGCAGCAGCAGAACGTGGCTGTTGCCGGGATCGAGTACCAGCATCCGCTTCAGAATGTTTTCCGCTTCGGCAAGCGATCCCCGTGCGCGCAGCGCTTCCGCAGCCGCGCTGAAAATCTCCCACGCTTCTTTCTTCTTTCCGAGGCGGACATAAACCTCGGCGAGTTTGACTCGCATGGGCACATTTTCCGGGTCCATTTCGAGGACCTTCTGGAAAAGCCGCACTGCTTGTTCGAGGTCGCCGCGCTTCATGAAGTCTTCGGCGACATGCAGGTACTGGGCGCGGGCGTCGTTGAAGAGGCCCTGCTGAGTGTAAAGTTCCGCCAGTTTCAGAGACCCATCCGCGCTCGGCTGGAGCTTGGTGATCTTCTTGTACATGGCGATGCCCTTAACGGTGAAGCCCTGAGCGGCATAGGCATCGCCCACCTTCTTGAAGCACTCGATGGCTTTGCCGCTGTCGCCCAGACGCGCGTAAAGATCGCCGATGGTGTTGTTGACGGTAAGGTCCTTGGCATCGTGTTGCAGGACCTTTTCGTACTCAGCGATGGCGTTCTGCAGCTTGCCCTGCTGGACAAACTTTTCCGCGGCGCTGAGAGCCTTCTGTTTGTTGAAGCCGAAACCAAACGCCATAAAATGTGCGGACTCCAGCCTTTTCCCCGTCGAACGCCAATGATTTCCGGCAGCGCCGAACAGGTTCGAACCTCGCCGGGAGATTCCCAGGCGAAACCCCGCCAACCGCGCAACTGGGATGGCGGAGTAAGGTTATTGTAAGGCTGGGTAGGATGAGTCCGATGGTTACCGACGATTACCGGGCTTACCGAAAGGGCGTGTACGTCCGGTTCCGCAAACCCCCGGGGGTCCGCTTCCAGAATGGGAGCTCCGGGACTTGAATTCTTTCTTCCATATTCCCCAGCGCTAAAGCACTGGGCTAAGCTCGATCGCCCCTCTTTGGGCTGGACTCCCGAGGGTTTTGTTGCACGGGTCCGCCCGAAGGCGAGTTCTCACTCGCTACCTTCAACGTTTCTCGATCGGCACGAATTCCCGCGTCTCGTGCCCGACCCAGATCTGGCGCGGACGCGCGATTTTCTGTTCGGGATCGGTCAGCATCTCTTGCCATTGTGAGAGCCAGCCGATGGTGCGGGGAATCGCGAACAGCACGGTAAACATCTCCGGCTTGAAGCCCATCGCCTGGTAGATGATGCCGGAATAGAAGTCCACGTTGGGATAGAGCTTGCGCTTCACGAAATAATCGTCTTCCAGCGCGATGCGCTCCAGTTCCAGAGCAATCTCAAGTTTGGCATTGCGTCCGGTCACTTCGAACACCTGGTCGGCGGCCCATTTGATGATCCGGGCGCGGGGATCGTAGTTCTTGTAAACCCGGTGCCCGAAGCCCATCAGCCGGCCTTTGCCTTCTTTGATCTTCTTGATGTAGGCGGGAACGTTATCCTTGGTTCCGATCTCGTCCAGCATATGCAGCACTTCTTCGTTCGCCCCGCCGTGCAGGGGGCCGGAAAGAGCGGCGGCGGCCGCTGCCGTGGCCAGGTAGGGGTCGCTGTGGGAGCTGCCCACGGCGCGCATGGCGTTCGTGCTGCAGTTCTGCTCGTGGTCGGCGTGCAGAATAAAGAGGATGTCGAGCGCCCGCGCAATCACCGGATTGGCGGCATACTTCGGCTCGACCATCTTCCACAGCATATTCATGAAGTTTTCGGTGTAGGTGAGATCGTTGTCGGGATAGATATACGGGAATCCAACCAGGTGGCGATACGAGAAGGCCGCGATGGAAGGCATCTTGCCGACCAGGCGCTTAATTTGCAGCAGCCGGGTCGCGGGGTCGTGAATGTTCTTCGATTCCGGATACACCGTCGACAGCGCCGCCACTGTGCTCACCAGCATCGCCATGGGGTGCGCATTATCGCGGAAGCCTTCCATGAACTTCTTCGTGGTTTCATGGAGCATAGTGTGGTGCGTGATTTCATGTACCCAACTCTTCAATTCACTCGTGTTGGGCAGTTCGCCGAACAGAAGCAGGTAGGCTACTTCGAGATACGTACAATGTTCGGCGAGAACGTCAATGGGATAACCGCGGTAGCGAAGAATGCCTCGATCGCCGTCAATGTACGTGATCGCACTCCGGCAGGAAGCGGTATTCATGAAGGCGGGGTCATAGGTCATCAAGCCGAAATCTTCAGGGCTGGTTTTGATCTTGCGCAGATCCATCGCGCGGATGGTTCCGTGTTCAACCGGAAGCGTGTACGTCTGTCCGGTCCGGTTATCGGTGATCGTCAACGTATCCTGTGGCATCCAAGCCCTCCAGAGAGCAATAGGCAGCAAAAAGCGCGACGCGGGACGAAATTCGCGCGTCCACAATATCGACTACCGACACCGGGCGCTGTGACCCTGCGCACAAAGGAATGGTTACCGAACCAATCCGAGCGGTGCAGGTAAATGCTACCAGCAACGGGCGCTGATGCGCATTCGCCAGCCCGGCTGGTTGCGACAAGCTCCGTTTTCCATTTGGTGTTGGGTGGCGCAGCTTCAGCGCTGCGATTATTGGCTTGGTCGCAGCCAAACAAGATGCCGTTACCGCAGCGCTGGAGCGCTGCGTCAACCAAGAACGAGTGCGAGTCGAATCTTCCAGAACCCCCTAGCGCTTTCACACTATTGGCAATCGCGCGGGACCGCGTGTAGGGTGTGAAAACACTAAAATCGGGGACAATCCCGCGCGGAGGCTACTCAGAGCCATGACTTGGATTCGGACTATCCCGTTCTCGGCAGCTGACGACGAACTGCGGCAGGCAATGGAAGGGCAGAAGCCGCTTTATCCCCAGGAGTACGCGGTTCCGGTCCACCCAGTCGAAGGCGGCGGCTCGATGATCGTAGCCTCGCACTCGCTGATTCCGCAGGCGCTTTACCACGCGTTCTCCACCTTCGGTGCGCTGATGTCCCCGGACCTGCCGCTGCAGCGGCGTCATCACGAGATGATCGCCACCATGGTCTCGGCGACCAACCGGTGCGTGTATTGAATCCAGTCCCACGCAGAGTTTCTGCGTCGCGTTACCCTGGACAAGGAACTGGTCGAAGCGCTGGAGCGCGATTACACCACCGCGCCCATCACGCCACAGGAGCGCGTGATGGTCGACTACGTCGTGAAACTTACGAAAGACGCGACCAAGGTCTGGAAAGACGATCACGAAAAACTAAGGGCTGCAGGCTTCGAAGATAAAGCCATCCTGCAGATCACGTTGATTGCGTCCTGGTTCAACTACATCAACCGCGTGGCTGACTCGCTGGGCGTGGGCCGGGAGCCGTGATTCTGGAAGTGGAGAGACGCGCGTTGCTCCGCGTTTAGGACTGATGCCTTCAACATCAGGCCCCTTGAGGGGCCGGGACCCCTGATTCAGCCGCTGTGCCTCCCTCACTCGTTGGCCACCCGCCGATGAGGTTTCACCGCCAGGCATCGCGCAAAGATCGCTGACACCTGCGGGATCTCTTCTTCATTGAGCAGGATGGCACTCCCCAGCTACTTCAGTGCCGGGTTGAGAGCGGCAGGCTGCCCACCTGTGACTTCCACAAGCTGCTGCCACTCCCGCGCAACCGGAATGCGCTCGTCAGTCTCGGCGTCCTCGCAAAACTGGTCAGCCGCCTCGGGAGGAGTTCCGTACTCGTCGGCGACATCTTCATGAAAGTAGCCCCGCAGGAACGCATGCAGCGCGGGAAAATTGGCGGCAGTGATTTCCGGTTTCGAGTTCATAAGCGGCACTCCGGATAAGAAGTCAGAACATAGTAGTGGTTGGGCCCGGTGTATCGCAGTACAACCACCGCGTGCTGACACACACGCGACTGGTGCTCGCCGCGATTCATGGTGCGGCCGATGGGAACGTCGCTGTCGTAGTCCAGCGCAAGGTTGGGATGTGTCCCCGGCCGGTTGAGCCAACGCTGGATTTGCCGCTGCGATTGTGCGATGGCAGCGCCCACGACTTGCTCGGCCGTCGAGCGGTCGATGTAGGTCGAGGCGCCGGTGATGTTGTGTTCCCGCTCAAGGCGTTCGCGCAGTTGCTCCTCGGTCTGTCCGACATGCTTGCGCAGAATGTGTCCGCCGGCGGCCTCGTCCTGGCTGAGGTCGCGCGCCGGGCCTTGATGGGCACGTGGCTCTCCTGTTGCAGCGATCGAAGAAGATGGAGCCGAATTCGTCTCGTTTGTGGAAGCCGGAGGCTGGCACGCGGTCAGGGCGCACAACGCCAGTGGGGCAACGACGCGCCCAATCAGGATCCGAATTGTCGAGAATTCAGTTATCCCGCCCACATTGCGCCCCGGATGACCAGTCCCAACCGTACAGTTTCTGTTCTGCAACAGTTCTGCCCGGTAAAGTTCTGGGAATTGTGCTACTAAACAGGGTATGCGGGCAAGTGTGCTGGATACGCTGGACGATTTCGAGCGCTGGGGCGGAGACTGCGCCTGTGTGTTTCCGCGAGGATACCGGCACGAACGTTGGAGTTACCGGCGAGTTGCGGGAGTGGCATACCAGTTCGCCCGCGAACTCGAAGCGCGCAAGATCGGCAAGGGCGACGCGGTGCTTTTGTGGAGCCCGAACTGCGCCGAGTGGGTGGCGGCGTTTCTGGGATGCGCGCTTTGCGGCGTCATTGCTGTTCCTATCGATGATGCCGCCAACCCCGAGTTTGCGCGCCGGATCAGGGGGCAGGTGCGAACCAGGATGGTGCTGTGTCCGAGCGAGCGTACACCGATCTTCGGGAACGTCGAGGGTGTCGCAACGATCGCCCCGGCTGATTTGGCAGCCGCAGTCGCAGACCATTCAACCGAACGCTTTCGTCCCCTTCCGATTCAGCCTTCCGATGCGCTCGAAATCGTTTTCACGTCCGGCACCACGGCCGAGCCCAAGGGAGTCGTGCTCACCCACGCCAACGTAGTCGGCAACATGGCCCCGATCGAAGCCGAAATCACAAAATATCTGAGGTACGAGCGGCTGGTGCATCCGATTCGCTTCCTGAACCTGCTGCCTCTGAGCCACGTCTTCGGCCAGTTCCTCGGAATTTTTCTTCCCCCGCTGCTGGGTGGGACGGTGGTGTTCGAGAACACTTTCAACCCGACCGAAGTCATGGCGACGATTCGCCGCGAACGCGTCTCGGTGCTGGTTGCCGTTCCACGCATGATTGAGTCGCTGAGGCAGAAAGTCGAAGACTCGGGTGGTGGCGGGGCTTTGCCTCGCCAAGACGGGGCAGAGCCCCGTCACGACACAGATTTTGCCGCACGCTACGCCGCAGCCGCCAACCAGCATTTCTTGCGCCGCTGGTGGGCCTTCCGCAACATCCGCCGCCAGTTCGGATGGAAGTTTTGGGCCATAATCAGCGGCGGCGCCGCCCTCGACCGCGAGACTGAGGAATTCTGGCATCGCCTCGGATACGCCGTGGTCCAGGGCTAC
>JAIQFO010000064.1 GCA_020073215.1 Terriglobia bacterium
CTGCTCGAACTTCCCGATGTGCCGCGCGGCGGCGCCGGTGAACGACCCTTTTTCGTGCCCGAACAGCTCCGATTCGATCAGCTCGCCCGGCACGGCGGCGCAGTTGAGGGTGACGAAGTGTAAATATTCGCTGAAACATTGTCTCTCAGTGGGATTGCTTTGCTCTTCCCCTTGGCGGGTACAGGGACGTCGTTGTCCCGGAGAGGGCAATTATCGAAGTGGATGGTGTAGTTCGTATCTGTATCATTCTTCCATTTGATGGTGTCCTTCTTGTCGCGATACATGTCACATGGGTCGGCCGTGATGTCGTGGTTTGAGCCTTGCTTGAATTCGACGAGATGTTCCATACAAATTCTCCTCTTGGGGAAAATAGGGATTAATGTCCGGCGGAAGAAGCCATAAGCTTCTGAAAGCGCGGATCATTGTGGAGGGGTGCGAAGACAGGGTCGTCGCGGACACTGGCGAGCGAGAACCCTGCCGCAAGTGATTTACTCAACCACGCCACTGCCTGCTCGCTATCCCCGGTTTGTTCGTGGACCAGCGCGATCTCGAACAACACTTCCGGATCATGGGGCTGCATTTTCAGGCCGCGAGCAAGCGCTGCGAGGGCTTGATCTTTTTCCCCCAGCATGGCGTGGTACTTGGCGAGCTTGATGGGCAACGACGCATCCCGCGGATTGACGCGCGCTTCTTCGGTGGCGAGAGCAATCGCTTTGCGATAAGCATCGCTCGCAGCCGGACGCTGGCCGGGTACGGCGTGGTAGGCGTCGCCGAGATTTCCTTGGATCAGGTAATTACGGGGATCGAGTTCGGCGGCTTTGGCATATGCGCCGGCAGCTTCCGAATAGCGCCGAGTATAAAAATATGCGGTGCCGAGATTCGAGTAAGCATCGGAACTAGGACTGATGGCAACCGCGCGCTCGAAGGTGGGAATGGCTTCGGCGTAGCGATCCTCGAGGATCTGCATGGCTCCAAGGTTGCTGAATCCGCGCACATTGTCGGGTTCCAACCGGGTCACGGTAGCGAACATCTGCTCGGCTTCGCGATAGCGGCCCTGCCTCCAATAGAAAATACCGAGATAGTTGTAGACCGCCCAGTAGTTGGGACGGAGGTCGATCGCTTTCCGAAAGACCTGCTCCGCTTCGGCGGTTCGGCCACGGCGTTCCAGGGAATCGGCCAGGCCGAGGCGAGCCGCTTCATCCTTGGGGTTCAGTCGTATCGCGTTCTGAAAATGTTCTTCCGCCTGTTCGTACTTTCCCGTGCCGTTCGAGGCGGCGCCAAGGCACTCGTGGCCTTCGGCAATCGTGGGTGCCAGCGCCACCGCTTTCTGGCATGAAGCCAGCGACATTTCAACCCAATTGGCCTCGTGCGTCAGCAGGAATTGGTGCCAATAGGCTTCCCCCAGGCCCGCATAGGCGAGGGCGAAATTGGGATCACGCGCCAGTGCATGCTGAAAGACGGCAATGGCGTTTTCGAGATTCTCGGGTTTGTGGAAGTCCTGGAGGTAGCCACGACCCTGGAGGTAGAAGTCGTAGGCCGCGGGCTGCAGCGTTCCGCGCGCGCCGAACTGGTTGAGTTCCTGCGCGTCCAATTCGAGTTCGAGAGATTTCAGAGCACTCTGGGCAACCCGGTCTTCCAGGATGAACGGGTCGCCGGCACTGGCGGTGATGGTATCGGCGCGAAGCTGGCGCTGGGTGACGGGATTCGTGATCGAATAGGTGATGCGCATGGCATCGCCGGACCACGACATATCACCTTCGACGACAAGGTTGGCGCCGAAGGCGCGGCGGGCTTCCTGCGCGGTGGTGACCTGTTGCTCAAGGATTTCGCCCGGCGCCACGATCTCGAGCGAATGGCGGTTGGAAAGCGACGCAAATCGAGCGCTGAGCGTGGCCGCCAGGCCGTCCGAAAAAGCCCGCCGCGATGGATCGGCGCCAGTTACTTTGAAGGGGAGCACGGCGAGGTGCTTGTTCTTTGGTATCTCATTGCCCAACACTGTGTGTCTCAGCCAGGCGCGAACTTGGGGAACGGCGAACGGCAGAAAGATCGCCAGCACAACCGCGACCCAGCGCAAGCTCCGCTTCGAAGAGACGGCCTTGCCGACATAGCGCGCCAGGAGTAACCAGCGCGACTTGACGGCGCGCAGGCGGCGCAGGTCGTTCAACACTTCCGCCGCGGTGGCGTAGCGCTGCTGCGGATCCTTGCGCAGCATGCGCAAAACAATACGGTCCAGTTCCAACGGAATCTTCGCGTTGAGACGGCGCGGAGGAACGGGATCATCCTGCAAAATACGAGCCGCCATGCCCATCGAGGTTTCCGCGTGGAAGGGGCGGACTCCGGTCAGCATTTCGTAGAACACGATGCCGAGCGAAAAGATATCGGCGCGTTCGTCGACGGGGTGCTCACACAGCACCTCCGGGGCCGCGTAGCCGGGAGTGCCGCCCGCGCGCGCCAGTCCGGAAGCACTGGTGGTGGGGTCGGCGGGGCGCACAAAATGCCGGGCAAGGCCGAAGTCCAACAGCTTTACGTGGCCGGAGGGTGTCAGCATGATGTTCTCCGGCTTGAGATCGCAGTGCAGGACGCGGTGCTCATGCGCCCCCGCCACGCCGCTGGCGCTCTGCACCGCGATATTCAGAGACTCGTCCAGGGGCAGGCGACGTTCGAGCCGCTGCCTGAGCGTCTGTCCCTCGACGTACTCCATGACCAGCAGGAGTTCTCCGTCCTCCTCCACCACGTCATAGCAGGCGGCGATATTGCGGTCGATCAGTTGCGAAGCGCGTTCGGCCTCCTGCAAGAAGCGTTCCCGGCACCCGGGGTCATCCCGCAGCGCAGCCGACATCCGTTTGATGGCGACGAGTTTCTTGAGGCGTGTGTCGCGGGCGCAGTACACCTCACCCATGCCGCCACGGCCAAGGCATCTGACAATGACAAAACGATTCCCTATCTGTCCTTTAAGTTCACCACAGGATGGACGGGCAGCGGCAACAACAGCGGATTGGGGGTCGGCCATGACCTCACCTCCCGGTTGTCGGTCAATGAACCGCGGGCCCTCGGCAGATGGCGAGATTTCTCACCATCCCAACGCATCGTACTCCCGATGCGCAGGGCGGGCAATGACCCCAAACACAAAAGAAGAAAAATGTCGTTGCCGAAGCGCGGCAATCGATGCTGAAGGGCGATCTTGCGAAAGGGTTCGAACGCGGTAAACTGAGTCAGGTGACGTCGTAAGAGTGTGATCCGTCTTCATCTCGCGACCCAGCGCCTTCCAGACCTCACTCCCGCAGCTTGGGTCGCCAATATTAACGCCCTGGCTTTCGACCTTGAGCACCGCTGGGCATCGCTACGCTTCGCACATGCCTTCGGATGTGCGGGCGGCGAGTACGTTAGCAGCAAACGCGTCGAAGTGGGAGACGTGCTGCCACAGGGCATGAAATTGCCGAACCCGTTCGACCTGCTCTCGCTAGCCAACTTCCTGCAGGAAGTGTGACCCACAAACGAACCGGGCACCGAACCAGAACCAGAATGTGGTGGGCGAGCCAGATCTCTGAGACGGCTCCGGCGCCGGAGAATTTGTTGGTGGAGGGGCGAGGTCACGCTGGCTGCGGATTCAATCTGTCAACCGTGTGTTTCCTCTGACACTTACGATCAAACGCTTACAGTGGAAGAAGAAAAGAAGGTACTGTCGTCAACCCAGCCAGCGTCGGCGATATCGGAAAGCTGGGAAAAGCCTGCGCCGAACAAGACCACATTCAAAGGCGTTCTGACACCGATTTTGTTTTCCCATCGATCAAAAAGAGTGGTAGCGTTCCTGTTTGTGCATCGATATTCGTCCAGAAACATTTGCGTCCGGCCGCGATTGCGGCTTGTGTTCAGGTTCCTGACGGATACCGCTTCGGACTTCACAACCTGCGTCACTCGCTCAGCAATTGGCTGGTGAATTCGGGCACGGACGTGAAGACTGTGCCGACGATGCTTCGACACTCAAAGTCGCAAACGACGCTCGACCTCTATGTTCAAGGCGACAACGACAACAAGATCACGGCACAGGAAAAATTCTGTGGATTGATTGTGGATCAAGACGGTGCACTGAAATCCCCGCAAGTTGTACAATAGTGAGGCATAGGCGCGTAGCTCAGTTGGTTAGAGCGCCTTGACACGGGTCATCCTTCCAATCCCTTCAACAACTTAAACAGCCGCTAAGGGCCGCCCAACCCCTTGGAAATGCGTATGAGACGAGGCTTCGATGGATTGAAGAATGGATTGGATTTCACCAACGCACCGAGCTTGGGAAATAGACCAGAGTGGCGGAGAGAGTCTGCACTAATCACCTGGGTCCGCGCGGAGATACGGCTCAGGATTGGGCATGGGATGGTCGGCGGGCTAAGGGACCTTCTCCGTGTTCGGCGTAAGGGCTCAGGCCGCCTCTTGAAGCCCGACAGATCGCGTTCAGGAAACGTCTTGTGACTGGTGTCTGCAAGTGGCCGATTCCAAGTGAGCTGATTCTCGAAGACCAAATCCAACATGAGAGTCAACGGCCCCGAATGTCAGGTCAAGCGTGATGAGGATTACTTCGCCGCGTTCATTATTCCCGTTAGCCCGTCGTTCGGGACGACCGGTCGACTGACCGGCGCTGATTTCCCAGAAGAGGACCTCTGGATCGCTTAGGCGGAATCAATGCGACTGTGGTAATCATCTATCTCGATCGCGTTCTGGGTGAAGGAGCCGGAGAGTCGCGCAAGGACAAGCGAGTGTCACTCTCAGACAAGTCGGCCAACCTGTAGAGGAGTACCCTGTTTCGCAAGACTGCCCGGATTTTCTGGGCTGAGTTGTGATGCCCGGCGACCGAAGTCGGGTCGTGGGTGTAACTTCCCGGTTGGAGGAGCCATGAAGTGCTTTGAGCGGTGGATGTCGGTGGTTGCAGTGTGTCTGGCCTTAAGCAACGTTGTTTTTTCTCAAGCCTCATCGAGTTCCCTGCGAGGAACGGTGACGGACCCGAGTGGGAGAGCTCTCCCGGGCGCTACGGTGGTCATCGACAACCCGGAGTCGAAAATTACAAGGACGGCGACTACCGGTGGGCTGGGAGAGTACCAGTTCCTTGCTTTGCCGCCGGGTACTTACACGCTGACTGTGACCGCGACGGGATTTGGGCGCTATGAGCAAACCGGTATTCAGCTACTGGTGAATACGCCAGCCACGGCGAACCTACAGCTTAAGGTTGGGGCGACCACCGAGCGCGTTACGGTTACCAGCGAGGCCCCGGTGCTGAACCTGGTGGATGCCTCGCTGGGAAACTCTTTCGATCAGATCCAGGTCCGACAGGTCCCTCTTGAGGGCCGCAACGTCCCCGACTTGCTCAGCCTGCAGGCTGGCGTCGCTTACACCGGCAACCGTCCGGACATCGACAAGGACCAGGACACGCGCAATGGATCGGTCAATGGCGCACGCAGCGACCAGAGCAACATCACGCTCGATGGCGTCGACGTGAACGACCAATCCAACGGGTATGCCTTCACTTCGGTGTTGCCGACCACTCTTGATTCGGTGCAGGAATTCAGGGTGACGACATCCAACTACAACGCCGATCAGGGTGCCGGCTCAGGAGCTCAGGTGTCGCTGGTCACCAAGAGCGGGACCAACGGCTTCCACGGGTCTCTCTACGAATATCACCGCAACACCATCACCAGCGCCAACGACTTTTTTGTCAAAGGAGCGGAAACGAGAAGCGGTCAGCCGAATATCCCCGACAAGTTGCTGCGAAACATCTTTGGCGCATCCCTGGGAGGTCCGCTGAAGAAGGACCGTCTTTTCTTCTTTGCCAATTACGAGGGCACGCGGCAGCGCGAGCAAGAGAGCACCGTGCGGACTATTCCGACACAGAGCCTGTGTCAGGGCAATCTGCAGTATCAGTACTACCCAAACAACGATCAGACCCAGCCACTGCAGACGCAGACAATGACGCCAACGGACATTGCGAATCTCGATCCTCTCCAAAGTGGGTACAACACCACTACCAACCCGGCTCAGGGCCCGGGAATCAATCTAGCGGTCCTCAACGGCAGCACGGGCTACTGGGATAAGACGTTCTGCCAATTCGCAACCAACGACACCTCGGTGGGCGACGGCTTGAACTATTCCGGTTACCGTTTCCGAGCGCCGGTAAGCCTGGACAACAATGCCTTCATTGCTCGCCTAGACTATCACCTGACAGCCGACGGCAAGCACAGTCTGTTCTGGCGCGGTGCACTCCAGAACTTGAAGAATCCGCAAGCTCCGTTTCTGCCGGGTTCGCCCCCCGAGCAGACCATCGTTGACCACAGCAAGGGGTTGGTCGTGGGATACACCGCAGTACTCAGCTCCAACAAGGTCAACTCGTTCCATTGGGGATTCACCCGGCAGAGCACGGGTTTCGAAGCAGGTGCACCGCAGCAGCATTGGGATCTGTTCTACGGTCTCGATCAGGGCGTCGTGTACAGCCACAAGTCGCAGACCCCGATGCACAACCTGCTGGATGATTTTTCCTGGACCAAAGGCAAACACACATTGCAGTTCGGCGGGAACCTCGGTTTCGCGCGCGACCCTCGCCAGAGCTATGAGCATTCCTTCAGCGTGGGCAAGGGAGCTACGAACTGGATGGCTCCCACGGGTTTTGCCAACACCGTGACTGCCACCAGTGTTGGCAGCCCGCTCGACCCTTCCTACATCGGGCTGCCAGAACCATCATCAAGCCCGCAGTACGACCTGCCGTTGCTGGGCTTGCTCGGCATGGTCTCGGACCTGGTCAGGAACACGAACTACGACAAGAGCGGAAGCAACCTGGCAGAAGGCGCTCCGGTAAACCGGAAGTACGGGATGAACTGGTACGAGTTTTATGGGCAGGATTCCTGGCGCGTTAAGCCGAACCTGACGCTGACCTATGGCGTGCGCTGGTCGCTATTCCCGCCGCCCTGGGAGGTCAACGGTTACCAGGCGACTCCAACCTGCGATCTCAGTCAGAACCCGGTTACCGGTTGCCCGTCCTGGAGCTTCAATGCAGGCACGGAATTCAATCAGATGGTCCAGCTCATGAACCAGGGTAAAGGTTACAGCAACATCCCGCTGGTCTCGTTCAAACTGGGAGGGCCGGTAAACAACGGGCCTGGTTTTTATAACTTCGAAAAATCGGACTTCTCCCCGCGAGTTTCGATCGCATATTCGCCCCGGCCCGAAGGCGGATGGATGAAGAAGCTGTTCGGCGACAATGACAAGACCGTAATCCGGGGCGGATTCGGGAAAGTGTACGATCGCGCCGGGATGCAACTGCTGAGCACCTTCGACGCCAATGCGCCCGGTGGCCTGAGTTCAACCGTGCAGAACCCCTGTTGTTATCTGACCGACCCTGCGCTATCGGGTACCGCGTACGATACGGCAGACGGCGTGCCGCGTATCACGGACGTCAACACCATTCCCAAGTACACACAAGGTGGAGTACAGATTTTCTTTGACCCTCCCCCGGGCCAGTTTCCGCAAACACCGGCCAATGGCAGTCAGGCTATTACGTGGGGCGTTGACCAGTCCATGAAGACTCCCTATGCCTACACGTTTGATTTCTCCATTGCCCGCGAGTTGCCCAGGCAATTCTCGCTGCAACTGGCATACGTCGGACGCCTGGGCCGCAATTTGCTCACGCAGCGCGACCTGCGGCAACCGCTTGACTTGAAGGATCCGCAATCAGGATTTGACTATTACACCGCCGCCACTCGATTGTCGCAGCTAGCGCGGCAAGGCGTCTCGCCGGATCAGATCACGGACTCAATGATTGGGCCCACTGCGGCATATTGGCACAACTTGCTGGGGCCGCTCAATCCCAACGCCACCGGTTATGAGGTGTACTTCAACTACAACGGTTGCGTAATTACAAAGGTTCCACCTAATCCCAACTGCGTGGACCCCAACCTTACCCAAGCCGTTTACGGCCTCTTTACCGGCACCGGTGCGTATCCCGGCAATGACGTGGTGGGGCTCGGCAACATCGATTTGTATTATTACCTTTGGGACGACGCATCCTCGACCAACTACTACTTTTTCAACGGCCAAGTAGGCGAGATGCTCAATAACCAACTGACCACGCAGTACGCGTGGAGTTCCATCGGCAAGTCCAACTACAACGCGCTGCAGGCCAGCCTGCGAAAGCAATTCGGGCACGGACTGCAATTCGACTTGAACTACACCTACTCCAAGTCGATCGACATCACTTCGTCGGCAACCCGGCTTGGATTCAGTTCGAGCGTCAATGTTGGCGCACCTGGGACTCGGTTGGTTAACGCATTTGATCCGAACGGCCGTCGGGGTGTGTCGGATTTCGATACCACCCACCAGCTCAATGCCAACTGGATTGCCGATCTGCCCTTTGGCAAGGGCCGCCATTTCGCGGGCAACGCCGGGACCCTGCTTGACGCCGTCGTTGGCGGCTGGCAGCTTTCCGGATTGGCCCGCTGGACCAGCGGTTTCCCGTTCACCGTCGATAACGGTAACTTTTGGCCGACGAATTGGGACGAGCAGGGAATCGCCCAAATGGTGGCGCGGCCAAAGACCGGACATTTCGTGCAGCCGAGTGGTTCAGTCAGCGTTTTCGCCAATCCCAGCGACGTGTTCAACAACGATTTCATCCATCCGTTTCCGGGCGGGAGTGGTTCCAGAAATGTAATCCGTGGAGACGGATTCGCCGGTTTGGATATGTCTTTGGCCAAACGTTGGAAGATGCCGTGGGAGGGCAACAGCCTGCAATTCCGCTGGGAAGTCTTTAACGTACCCAACCTTCACCGCTTCAACGTCCTTTCAGGTTTGGGAACACAGGCCTGCGCCTGTATCGCATCCCTGCAACAGGTACCGCAGTCGTTCGGCAGTTACACCGGCTTGCTCACCCAACCGCGTGTGATGCAGTTCGCGTTGCGGTACGAATTCTAAGAGGCGCCGTAGAAGCGAGAGCGATGATCGCTCGCGCAGCCCCTTTGTTTGTGTAGACTTTCGCGTATCTTATGACGACTCTAGCACGCAAATTGCGTCTGGTGGACTACTTCACCCTGGCCTTCGGCGTGATGGTAGGGACGGCGTGGCTGGTCGTCATGGACGACATTCTGAAGCGCGGCGGCCCGCTCGGCGCGATCCTCGGCTTTACCCTGGGCGCGCTGATTCTGCTGCCGATCGGGTATGTCTACGGCCAGTTGGTGAAAGAGATTCCCGACGCCGCCGGCGAAGCTGCCTACGTGGCGAGGTTCTTTCCTCCGATAGTTAGTTTTGCCACCGGCTGGATGATGTTTCTCAGCTACTTCCTTACCTGTCCGTTTGAAGCTTTGGCCGCGGGACGGATCAGCGGTTACCTGTTCCCGTCGTTGAATACGCACGAACTGTACCGCTTGGGCGGATATCCGGTGTACCTGCCGCACATGGTACTGGGGCTGACCATCACGGTCTTGTTGACGTGGCTCAACTACCGGGGGATTCAAGCCAGCGCCCGGCTTAGCAAGGCGACTACGTTCACGTTTCTCACGCTCGTCGTCATCTTCGCTTTGGCCGGAGCAAAACATGGATCCGCCTCGAACTTTTATCCGCTGTTCAGCCATGCGCCGCTCCTCTCTATCTTGCTGGTCTGGCAAGTCGTGCCCTGGCTGGTGTCGGGCTTTGAGTCGGTGGGCAAGTGCGCGGAAGAAGCCAACCCGAATTTCAAGGGACGCGATTTCTCCGTCGCCATTCTTCTAACCATCTTCGCGGGGCTCACGTTCTTCTGGGTAGTAATCGGTGCCGTTTCGTACGTGGCCCCCTGGCAAAGTTTGAACAGTAACCAGCAGTTCCCGACAGCAGTCGCATTCGAACGCGCACTGCACGCCCACTGGATCGTCGTCCTGATCATGGGATCGGCCCTGGTGGCGCTGGTTCAGGCGTTTAACGCCAACATGGTGGCGTCCTCCCGTCTGCTGTATGCCATGTCGCGCCGCAACTTGCTCAACCCGAGGATAAGCCGCGTGCATCCCGTCAACCGAACTCCTTCCACCGCGATCATCGCAGTTGGAGTTGCGACGGCGCTGGCAATCTTCCTGGGTGAGGCTCTCCTAATCCCCATCCTCGAAGTCGGCGCGGTTGCATCGGCGGTAGCGTGGATGGCCGCTTGCGCGTCCTACTATCGGATGAAACCGCCGTGGCAGCGGCGTGCCGCAGCTGTCTTTGGGCTGATCGTGACGTCCGTCATGATTCTGGTGAAACTGGTTCCCTTGGTTCCAGGTCACTTCACTTCGCACGAATGGTTTGCCCTTGCAATCTGGGGAATGCTGGGCACGGCCGTTCGGACATCGCGGCAGCACCACCAGAGGGAGAAATCTGAGATGGAAGTGGCAAGGGTCGAAAGCTAAGCCGGAAGGTACCGAGTCTCTTCGCCCAAATATCGCCTCCGGTTAGTTGGGCGTGGAATATCGCGGATCCGCACCTTCCGTGCGCAAGAAATCGTGTACTCCCAGGTCCTTCTGGTAATTCCACGTTTTCAGGCCGGTTTGTGCTCGAAAAATCCGAGGGCAGATGCCAAACCGGCTGCGGAAAGACCGGCTGAAATGGGCGGAATCGCTGAAGCCCCAGGAAAAAGCGATCTCGGTGATGGTTTTGCCGCGCAGGCGTGGATTGGCCAAATCGTTCCTGCACTGGTCCAGTCGTCGCGCGCGAATGCAATCGCCCAGCTTACTCCCAGCGTTGGAGAAAAGGCGGTGCAAATGGCGAACTGAAATGTCGGCCGCCGCTGCTATTTCCGCGGGTGCCAGCGCAGGGTCCGACAGGTGCTCACCGATGAACCGCTGAATCCGCGCCTGGAGCTCTGGGCCACGTCGCTCGCAGGATTCGGCGCGGCTGATGCATGCCGCCAGCATCTGGAAATATGCATCCAGCGCGGCTGCGGCCTCCTCCTCGCTCAATCGCTCTGCTTCTTCGTACAACGATTGCGATAACCGGGAGAGTATAGTGCCCACCCCTCTGGACCCGCTGATCGGTTCGGCAATCGGAATGTCGCGCAATCGCAGCCGGTTCTCCATCATCCACCGAGGCACGCGCAAGTAGAGACGGGCACACCCCGTGCCGCAACTGGAGGACCATGGATATCCGGAATCGATAAGCGTGGTGTCGCCGGGGTTCAGTACTGCGGTGCGCCCATTCTGCACATAGCGTCGGTTGCCGGCTAGTTGCGTGATCACGATGCAACAGCGGTTATCGGGACTGGCAGGTTCGGAAGGCCACTTCCAGAAGGAGAGCGGGCTGGAAGAAAATCGTGTCATTCGCAGGCCGCCGACAAGCCGACTTTCAATTGCACCGTAAAACGAGGCCTTCGTAAGTTGAAAGCGACAATCGCCGCAGATCTGTTGCGCATTCCATTGCCACGCATCAAGACGGTCCGAAACCGGCAGCATACTGGTTGAGAACAGCTGTGACATGACGTATCCCCCGGGGTTCCTCCCAGATCCAGTCAGCGCAGGCGGCGCAAAACACACCATAGTCCGAGAAAGCCGCCTCATTCTTACGTTGGCTGGGGCTGGTGGAGCGAAACCGTAGCACACATCAAAACAGCGCGCAACATATATATCTCGCTATGGAATCTCCACCTTAACCGCTTTGACAGCGAGGACCGCGTCCTCAGCGACGACTGGATTTCAGCGACCCCCTTTAGGGCCATGTGCTCGCGCCACGTGCGCTCCATTCTGGCCCTTTAGGAAGGTGTTGTTCGCCTGACGTATGACGGCGCCGTTGGCAGAAACGACCACGCTTCGCGTCTTCCGGTTGAATCACCCGGTACCTCCCGAGTCGTCGGCAAACCTTATCACACCATGCGGCCTGAGGACGGGCAAAGAGTCGAGCGTACGCTTTTCGTCGGCAACGTTATCGACTTTCCAACTGAGTCAGCCGCATGGGCAGAAGTTGACCGTTTGCATCTGACCGAGAAAATCAATCAACCTGACCGGCTGGGCAAGGCGAGCTTTGCGCAAACCGCGAGGCGCTACGTCGAAAATGAGCTGCCCAGCCTGGCCGACACAACTCAGTACTGCTACGGCCACATCATCGATGATTACCTGGTCCCGAGGTGGGGCGGCTGTTATGCAGTCGAGATCAAGCCGAACGATGTGGAGCGGTGGCGGAACTCTCTCAGCAAAGAAGCGAAAGGGGAGGACGGCCTGGAATGGCCAACGCTGCGGAAAATGAGGAACGTGATGAACCTCATCTATGCGCACGCGCAACGCCAAGGGCTGATCCCCGAAGACCTGAAATACAACCCGGTGCGGCCCGCGGGATTAGGGGGCGCACGCTGCAAGTGCACTTCGGATTACGAAGCGCTCATCTTAAGTCCCGCGCAGACCTTCTTGATACTGAACCTGGTGGCGATACTGGAAAGGACTCTGATCCTTCTCATTGCCGTTACCGGGCTTAGGATCTCAGAGGCTGTCGGGCTCCAATGGCGTGACATTGATGATGAGAACTCGCAAATTAATGTTCGCCGCCGTTGGATTCGGGGTAATGTCGACAAGCCAAAATCGAAGGCTTCCAAAGCCCCGGTGGCGATGGCTCGGCTGCTGGCAGAGTGGCTTCGGGCTTGGAAAGCATGTACTCGAAACCAGAAGATTGGGTCTTTGCTTCTGTCAAGACGAATGGCCGGACGCCGAGGGTGGGCAACATGCTGGTAGCTGACCACCTGCGTCCGGCTGCTGCGAAAGCTGGCGTGTTCAAGAATGAGGTGCGGAGGCGTTTCGGTTTCCACAATCCCCGCCATTCACTGTCTTCATTCCTGATCACGGAAAAGAAAGCCGATGTCCGGACGGTGCAGGACACTTTGCGCTATGCCAAGCCGGATATGACGCTGGGCGGATACACGAAGTGCAGCATGAAATCGCGCATCGCTGCTCAGGAGCAGGTGCTGGACGCGATTCTTGCGCGGCCCCCAGGACGGACACGGTTCAGTAGGCTGCAATGGATGCTACAATGGATTGGAATTTTGGATATCCCGCAGGCAAGTCACTGCAGGTCTCTGATGACCAAAGAGATAGGCGCGTAGCTCAGTTGGTTAGAGCGCTACCTTGACACGGTAGAAACCAGAAGTCCAAGGCCACTCGGATCGGCGAGTGTTTCCATTCGATTAGAGAGAACACCAAGAACTCTTCAGCCCGTGATCAGCCCGTGATTCCGCAGGGTTGGGGTTCTTGGTCCTTGATTTCAATTTCTTCTGTAACCGCCGTCCACACGTTGCCGGAATTGCCCGCCGCCCGTAGAATTGACACCAGAACTATTCGCCTGCAGGCCCGTAGCTCAGTCTGGTTAGAGCGCTTCCTTGACACGGAAGAGGTCGATGGTTCGAGTCCATTCGGGCCTACCATTCAAAGAACCCCCGCAATTCTGTGGGCGACGATCCACCCCAATCCGCATAATCGTGGGAAAACTGCCCCGAGCACCGAATTGCTCATTGGAAATACGAACCAGACACTCGACTGTCACACCGCCGCGTAGAATTACCCGCTCCGCCGCAGAGATGCCGAGAGAAGCACGATCGTGAGCGGTCGGACCCATAACAGTATGCAAGCTCACGCAGGAGCTCCTGTGACGAAAAAGTTCGCGAAGTTTAGCTCGGATTATCGCGCTAGAGCCGCGTTACGGAAGTCGTGGGAGAGACAGTATGGGAAGTGATGGGAATAGAAATCCTGGTGCCAGCGAAGGGATTATAGGTGCCAAACTCCGAGAATTCCGGAAAGCTGGCAAATTGCTCCACTTGGAAGCGATTGGTTCCCGGCAGCCGAAGCTCCATGGCTCTACAGGCTACTCTATTTCCGCCCGTATCCGATTAGAACAGGGCTAAGCTAAGACGCGAAGACTTGCGCGAGCTTACCTTGCTTGACCGTCGAACCAAGCATAGCGTCCGCGGCTACTCCTTTCTCTAGGGGGATGGTTATCCAAGACGGCTCTTCATTGGCACGGTTCCCCGCGCGATAGAGAACCCGGCACCCCGGTCGCAGGCGATCCTGAACATAGTCGGCGGGAGCCGCAAGGTATCCGCATTTCGCATCGAGCACGGTTATTTTCGAGCGAGGGATCGGCGCAGCGATGGGGCGTTTGCGGAGATCGACATCTCCCGCTAGCAGTTCTTCCAACGCTTCGCTGCGTGTCTCGACTCGTTCCAGCCGTTGGATGGCGATCCGCCTCCAGTAGCCCTCGACCATGGCGACATCGCCTTTGCCATCCACCCTAACAACTAGCCTGGAACCGATGACCGGGATGCCGTTGAATCGCCTGCCAAAGCCGACATAGTAATCGGAACGAAACTCTTCCAGTGGCTCCGTTTCACCCGCGCGAGTCACCCGGTTCATGACCTCGGAGACACCCACCAAATCAATCTCCTCGCCCGAGCTCCGCTGGATGAGATGGTTCTTGCCCAAAAAATCCAGAGCGATTTGGATCGCCTGCTCTTTGGGGATGTTCGAGCGAATGGCGTGGCTGGCATCAGCACGCACGTACTTGAACGAGCCCGAGCCGCGATTAACCCATATCACCGCGCGGTCGCTTTTTGCTGCCAAGACATCACGCATGTAGTAGATCTTCGCACCGGAATCGAACCGCCGGACGAGATTAATCAAGGTCGCGCGACACGTCTGATCGGTTGGTTCTTCGGCGCGTAACAGGGCTATCTTTCCTGTCGGTCGGTAATTGGTTGAGCCGCGCCGAACCCGGATGCGCTCCTTTCCAATCCACTCGCGAGCTGGGGCACTGTCCACCGCGATTTCGCCATCATCAAGCGCTTGGGGCGACGTGATCGGCTGGGGGCGCAGGGTAGCGGCCCTCCGCTCGCAACCCGCAACAAGCACCATCAGGACCACGCAACAACAAGACAGCCATCGCATAGTGTTCTCTTTTTTCAAGGCTTGGGATTCTCACCAATCAGGGGGGACAATGTTCTGATCCATCGCTCTGAGAACGCGAATGCAGGATTCGGTACAGCGATAGGGTAGACCCATGTGTCTCGTTCCATCGTAGACGTTTCCCAGTTGAACGGATAATCCTCTGCCGCAAGCGCCGAGCTGTTCTGAATTGGGTCGATTTCGAAATAGGCTTCCTGCACAGGCCGACCGAACAGTAATGCACGGGCGAATGTTTCGGTCGGCATCAAGTCGCTCGTGAAGTACGAGTATCGGTGCCCCAGTATCATGTGATAGCCCCCGTGGACCGCCGTAAGTGCCTTGTTCGCCAGGGGAAGATAGTCGCCGTTCTCGTCCGAGTTGATCACTGCCTTGCAGCCATACAGTATCAACCACTTTAAGCTCTGAGATCCCAGCTTGCCGTAGGTCACTTTCTGGGCAGGGTCCTCCCACTTCAGTTTGTAGGGGCGCTCGCCGCCGCCAAAATCGTAAGGCCCGCCGAGCAGGCTGGCCGTATGTTTGTGGTAGAGATAAGTCACGGCAGCCGGGTACTGTGCAGCGTTCTTGATGGGACGATTGGCGTAGTAGTCGAACGGTATCTGCACCGTACCCCAGCCCGTCGTCGTGAGGTCGCAGGAGTTTTTCAGCCAGTCGTTGTTCCCCCACACATAGCAGTCGAACGGGTCGCTTTCCAGAAGTGGCTGCGCCTCGGTGATCATGTTGTTGTGCCCGTAGAAGAACACCTAGTCAAAGTCTTCCCAACTGAACGCCCCTACTTTCGGAATAACGGTGGCGGCGGTCACATCAGCGTCTTTGAAGCGATGCGACTTCGCCTTGTCCACGGAGTATGCGCCCATTCCCTCCACCATCACCTTCCAGAAATTGTCATAAGGATCCATGTCCGTGCCGACAACGATGTCATTCTTCCAACCATCTTCATAATGGGTGAGACTGTACACTCCTAGTTTCCGTGCCCCACTGGTCGGCACAACCGAAGTCACCTTCACTGTGGCTGAGCCAGTATTGCCACCGATATCGGTGGCCGTAACAGTGATCTGATTCGATCCCACGGAGAGTTCGCCAACGAGTGGTCCGCCGAAAGTCGTAGGCTTCACGGAATCGTTGTACTCGCGGTAAGCAAACGATGTCGCTGGTCCGGTGCTCGGTTCTATCTTTACCTCCACACGAACGAGACCTTCGTTTTCGGCAATCGTGCCTCGAAGCTCGGAGAAAGCACCAACAATCGTCTGCCAGCTTTCGTTCCAGAGGGATTATCTTTTGTTTGCCCGTCATCCGACCGCGGAACCGGTGCCGACGACGCAACTGATCGCCGTCACTCCCAGGTCGGGACTTCTGAACAAGGGACAACGCCGCATTCCTCACCGGCTGAAGCCGGTTCGGAATGACAATAGTAAAGAGCGCGAACGCCTGCCGTTCTATGCCGGCGGGGCGCCAGCGCTACGTTCAATGCCCGACAAGTTCATCTTAGGTACGCGTCGGTCCCGCTCATCCAATCGGCGCGAGGCGGGTTGAAGACGTCGAAATCGACAGTATCCTCCAACGCTGCGGCTTTGTGGGGCATGTTGGGTGGAATGGTCAGCACCTCGCCCGCATTCACCACGATTTCCTTGCCGTCGATCCAGAACTTCAGCGCGCCTTCCGCGATGAACGTGAGTTGCTCGTTGGGGTGGCTGTGCTCGGGCACTATGCACCCCTTCTTCAACAGAACGCGCGCGAGCATAATGTTCTGCCCGACCACGAAATGGCGGCCGAGCAGCGGATTCAGCTGTTCGACTTCAACTGAGCTCCAGGGGATGTGGCGCAGTTCGGGGATGCGCCTGGCTCTTGATACCGTGCCTTTGAGCGCGACTTTGCTCTTGGGGCTTGCGGTTCTTTTCTTCGTGGTCTTCGCGCCGGATTTTCGTGCTGTCTTCCTTGATTTTTTCTTTTTCATGTTAGTGGCCCAATGAAGGATACAGGCTGACGGCGGTGTCGTGGAGATAGGCGTGCGCCATCTCGATGGCCTTGGCGTCGGTAACTTCTCCGGAGGAGACCATCTCGGCGAGGGCGGCGGCCAGACCCTGGCGGGCGCTCTGGTTTCCCAGCCAGTAACTCTCTTCGGCGCCGAGGACATCGTTGTAGGGGAAGCAGTCGGTGCCGAAGGTGACTTTGTCAGGGAAGGTCTCGAGCCACTGCTTGAGCGATTCCTTGAAAGCGGCCGGGTACATGATGATCTCCATCAGCGACGATTCCATGTACACGTTCTTCATGGCGGCCAGCCAGATGGCTTCGCGTTCCAGCGGATATCCGCCGTGAATCATAACGAAGATCGTGCTCGAGTAGCGCGGATCGCGCAGGATGTTTTCCAGTTGCATGATGTTGCTCTCGGAAATGTTGAAATAGTCGCCGATTCCGACCGCCGAGTGAATGTGCACAGGCAGCGTCAGGCGTCCGCCCTCGGTGATCAGGTAGCGGAAGATAAAGTCCTGAAAAGTGCGGTACTCCGCCTCGCTGGGCACTCCGCCCTTCGCGTACTTTTTGTAGATCGCCTCGGCCTGTTCACGCGGAGGATCGCTGAAGTGCAGCGGCCGGAAGTAGGCGACTTCAAACTTCATGGCGATGCCGCCCTTATTTTTCCGATTGTCTTCGAGCACCTGGCTGACGAACTTCAAGTAATCTCCGAAGCCGGCGGGCAGTGCGCTCAGTCTTTCCTGCTGCATCCAGCGCTTCAGCATCTTCTCTTGTAGCGGGATGTAGACCTGCTGGTCGCCGTTGCGCGCGCGTTCCTTGCTGTTGTCGAACGGCCACAGGAAAGAGTCCGCGAAGAAAACCCACGGGAAGCGCTTGGGATCGAGGTAGTCGGCCATCATGGCGCGATTGGCGACGCCGAGATCGATGTTCAGCTTGTCGAGCAACATGTTGAAATAAGCGGTGCCGGGGTACTGCTTCCGCATCTCAGCCTTTTTCTGGATGAGCCATTTCGCGTGCTCGGCCGAAAAATCATCGTAGGGGTAGCCCCAGAGCGCCCTCGCGGCGGCAACGAGTTCAGGATTGGTCTCGCGCTCTCGGAAGGCCGCGCTGCCCGGAGGCGCAGCCATGGCGTCCACGTCGGGATCGTCGGCAAAACCAGGGTGGGCATGGTGATCGAAGGCGGGGATCTTGTTGATTTCCGCGAGGAGACGCTCGTAGGTTGCGGGCAGGTCCGGCCCGGGATAGGGCCGGGCCTGGGCTAGAACGAACGAAGATGCGAGACACAGAATAAGGACGAGAGGGAAGAGTCTTTTTCTCATCGGTATTATCTCCTTGGCCGCTTCGCGGTTCTTAACCGCGTTCAGCGGGTTGTGGCCGCTCTCTGCCAGGCTGCAGAAACTTTTTGAATGCGCGCAACGGCTTCCTTCAGTGTGGCTGTCGAAGATGCAAATGAGAAGCGCACGAAATTCTTCCCCATCTCGCCGAAGCCTGCGCCGGCAATCCCGGCGACACCCGCTACTTGCAGCATGATGCGGCAGACTTCTGGGGCAGTCATTCCAGTCTCTTCGATGTTCACCCACGCATAGAACGCACCTTCGGGCGGGATGCAGCGAAAACCGGGAACGCGGTTCAAATCGCCGATGAACTGATCCCGTCGCATCTGAAACTCGGCCACCATGCGCGGCGTCGCACCCGTCGAATCGCGCAGCGCCTCGATTGCCGCGTACTGCGTGAATTCGGCGACACAGGTGTAACTGTTGATTGCCAGCATCACCAGATGCGGCACCAGTTCCGGGGGGGCGATGACATATCCCAGGCGCCAGCCGGTCATGGCGAAACTCTTCGAGAAGCCGTCAATGATCAGCGTGCGCTCGGCCATCCCGGGGTAGCTCAGCATCGAAATGTATTTCTGCCCGTAAATGATGCGGGCGTAGATTTCATCCGACAGCACATACAGGTCATGCTCCACGGCGAGTTCGGCGATGCGCCGCTGGACTTCGTCGGTGTAGAGGGTACCGGTCGGGTTGCAGGGCGAGTTGAGCACAATCGCCTTGGTGCGCGGCGTGATCTTCGCGGCGATTTCGTCGGGATCGGGCTGAAGGCGGTTGCGCTCCGCGAGTCCGAAGGGCACGGGGACGCCGCCGAATCCGCGGGTGATCGAGGGATATGCGGGGAATCCGGGATCAGGCCAGAGGACTTCGTCGCCCGGTTCGAGGATGGCCATCATGGCCATGAAGAGCGCAATCTTGCAACCGGGAGCGATGACCACGCTCTCAGGCGAGACGTTCAGGTTGCGTGTGCGGTGGAGGTAGGCGGCCAACTCGTCTTTCAGTGCGGGGACACCGGCCATCGGGCAATAGCGGTCTTTGCCATCCCGCAGCGCCTTTTCGAGCGCGGCGATCACCGGTTCGGCCGGATGGAAGTCAGGCTCCCCGAGTTCCAGATGGATGATGGATCGCCCCTGGCGCTCAAGTTCCTGGGCGCGCGAGTAGACGGCGAGCGCGCCTTCACCGCTCAGAGCCGAAAGTCTGGAAGCCAGTGGTCGCATGGGCCGAACCTTATTTATACGCCCGGAGGAGCCGGCGTGATAGGGATCCGCAACGCATCCACGAAGCGGGGAAACAGTTCGAAGGCAGCTGCGGTGGCGACTAGTTCGACGATCTGCGGATCGGTGAAGTGCCGCTTCAGGGTGGCGAACAATTCGTCAGTGATTTCGGCGGCGGAACGATGCACCAGTTCAGCCGCACGGAACCCGAGTTTCTCGCCCTCGGTAAACGGACCAGATTCGTAGTCGAGACGGCCTGCCGCAATCTGCGCCTCGGTTGCGCCCTTCTGCCTGGCCGAGAGCGCGTGTGCCTTCGTGGCGTAATCGCTTGCGAGCAGGACCGACAGCCGCATCGCAACCAGCTCTTTGTAGAAGCCCGGCAGCGCCCCGTCCCCGAGCAGTGCCTTCAGGTAACCGGCGGTCGCAAGCGCGAGGGCAGGAGTATGTGCGAGCGTCTTGAACATGTTGGGCACGACGCCCCGCGTCTTCTGCAAGGCGTCGTACACGTTCGCGACTTCCGGCGTGACCTGATCTCGATCAAGCAACGGGATCCGGGTTGTGGGGGGCCCTTCGCTCACTAGAAGGCATACCTCAATGAGAACTGGATGAGGCGCGGCGTGCCGACCGTGCTCAGGATCTTGCCGAATGGGCCCGATGCCGTTCCGTCGGGAAGGATTGTGCCGATTGCCGAAACATCCGTGATCGTTGGGTTAAAGAAATTGGGGTGGTTCCACAGGTTAAAGAAGTCCGCCGTAAAACGAAGGCTTTGCCCCTCGGTCAAGCGAAAATTCTTGATCAGAGAAAAATCCCAGTTTTGCTGGAACGGACCACGATAAATGTTGCGTCCGAGGTTTCCGAAGGCGGTGGTGCATGCGTTCTGCGGATCCGCTAGACACCCTACCGGATCAGCCACCGGAGCATTCGTGAAGTTTGCTGGGTTGAGATACCCATTCAGCCGCTTATGAATATCACCCGAGGTCAGGCCCGCCCCGATGGATCCGCCCGACACCAGTTGCGCGCCTAGCGTGGCCGGGGTCAGTCCCGGCCCCAGATACGCACTTCCTGCGCCAGCGTCCATAACGGAGAACGGAGCGCCGGATTGGAGGATCGTGATACCGCTGATCGCCCAGTCGCCCAGAATCGTGCGCTTTGCACCACTCGCCTTGGCAAAGAACGGTAGATCGTAGCGGTAACTTACGGTCAGGCGGTGTTTGCGATCATAGTCGGAAAGGCCGCGGGAGAATTTCAGATCGCTCTCGTCGTTGAACGCGGTATTCAGAGCGGTGTTGCCACTGGAAGTTGCGTCGGTAGACTTCGCAAAAGTGTAGGCACCCTGGAAGTAGCCGGCGCCCCAGCGGCGGGAGAGAGTCGTCTGGAACGAGTGATAGTGCGAATAGGCATCGTTGGCGAACAACTGCATTCCGCTGTAACCGTTAATCCCCTGAAGAGTCGATCGCGCCGGACCATTGGCCGCAGTGCTTTCGGTGAGCGTCACCGGACCGTCAAGGGTCTGTACCGTCAGCTGGTGAGCCGAAGTAACCAGCTGTGCCTGAACGTTGGTGCGGGTCTCGCGTAGGTGGATCGCGTGGGTTCCGATATAGCCCAATTCCAAGACCCACTGCCTGCCGAGTTCTCGCTGGATCGTGAAGTTCCACTGCTGAGTGTTCGGTGCTTTGAAGATTCGCGGTACGACGAGAGCGAACAGATTTGTGGATGGCACCGAGCCTTGACTGCCGGGAGCACAAACAAAATTGGGAGCTCCGTTTGTAAAGTTCTGAATCACGCCGAGACACGGTAAGAAGGTAGGATCCAGCGTCCCTGCTTTGGGCAAACCGTTGCCATTCGGGTTCGGCGGATTGGGGCAGCTGGGAGTCGGCTGCGGATTGATTTGGAAAAACTGTGCCATGCATCCGGCAGGGCCTCCGCCGAAGGCGATGGGAAGGAAGGGTGCCTGGAACGAGAGTTGATCCACGGTACCGACGTCCTCCCGCACGAAATAGATGCCGTAACCCCCGCGAACGGTCGTTTTGTGGTGGCCGAACACATCCCAGGCAAAACCAACCCGGGGGCCGAGGCCGGTCGAGTATGCATTTTTCAGGGTTGTATCGCTTCCCTTACCCGTCAAGCCGGGAACGCCCAGCTTGTTGGCACAACTGCCGTAGACAAGTGGATACTGGCCGGCATTTCCAAGCGCCGGATCGAAGTTGCCGATGTGGCACAAGTTGTCGTGAAACGCGCCCAGCACTTCGGTTCGCAGGCCCAGGTTCAGCGTGAACTGCGGACTCACCTTCCAATCATCCTGGGCAAAGAAGGAGTAGTTGTTGTCGCGGTATTGGTGGTTGAAAACGCCGCCACCACCGAAACTGAAGTCAACCTGTCCCGCCAACACTTTCTGAAAGTCAGTCAGGCCGCCCACTCCAATCGGATTTTGTTCGGTCGGAGCGACACCGGCCGTATTGACGAAGAACAACTGCCCGTTAAAGGTCTGAGGGAAGAGTTTGTCGAGATTGACGCGGCTGTATTCACCGCCGAAACGCCACGTATGGTGGCCTTTCACCCAGCTCAGAGTTTCAACAAACTCGAAGTTGTTCTGAGTCTGGAACTGATCGGCAGGGGGCGTCGGCCCGATTTGAAAACCCGAACTCCCGAGGGTGAACTTGTAGATCGACTTCGTGATGTTATTTGTGGGTCGAACGATGCCGAGATCGTCCGCAGTCACGCCGGCGGGCGGAATGTTGATCAGACTGTTATTGATCCGAACATAGCCAAAACGGAAATCGTTCACCAGCGTCGGAGAGAAGAGATGGGTTTCCGCAACGCTGAGAAAGCGAGCATTGACCGGAAGATCGTAGGGCAAGTTCAGGTCGGTGGCACTGATACTGCTGGCGAGAGTTCCACCGAGGGAAGCTTGCAGCCCGCCAGCGCCGAAGGGCAGGAGGGACTCCGCGTTCGAGAAAAAGAAACGAGCCGCGAGTTTGTCGTTGCCTCTGTTAAATTCTTTGTCCCAGTTCGTAGAGAACTGGTCGTCGGTGTACTTGCCCGGCTTACTGATAGTGAAAGGGGCCGTGTTCACACTGGCATTGCACGTGTTGGGATCCACGGTTACGCCCGGTGTACCCGGAAGGGACGGAATGAGGAAGCCGTTGGCATCGCCTCCGAACTGGTTGCTTTTGACGTTCAAGAGCGCCAGGGTCACATCATCGATCGCAATCGGGTTCGCAGCGCAATTTGCTGTTGCGGGCGTGCTAAAGATAGCTGCCAGATTTGCGGCTGAACGGTCGGCAGGCAAGACGGGGAATCCCGGGTTGCTGATCGACGTCCCCGGAGAAAGTCCGCTGCGCTGGCGGCTGCCTTGGTAATTTACGAAGAAGTAGCCTAGCTTGGCGCCGGACCCAATGGGGCCGCCCAGGCTGCCGCCGAAGATGTTTTGCTTGACGGACGGGCGCTTCTGGCCGGCGCGATTCAGGAAGAATTCGTTCGCGTTAAAGATGTCGTTGCGGAAGAATTCGTACAGATCACCGTGAAAGTTCTTCGTGCCGGATTTCAGGACGGCATTCACGTTGCCGCCACTGTTTCGTCCCTGGCTGGCATCGTACAGCGACGTCTGGACTTTGAACTCTTCGATTACGTCGGGGTTGGGCAGCGGGACGTTGGTGGATTGCGAAACATTGTAGTCGGTCGCGCTGATGCCTTCGATCAGGTAGTTGTTGTTGTCCTCGCGCTGGCCGTTGACGATGATACGGGCGTTGCCGCGGCCGAGTTGGGCGGACGCATTGAGTTCGCTTTGCGCCCCGCTGGAGAGCGTCAGCAACTGCTGGAAGTTCTGGGACGCCAGCGGCAGGTCGCGAATGGTGCGCTCTTCGATGGCCTGACCCGTGGTGGCAGTGGTGGTCTCGATGGTCTGGACCGTGGCCTGGACTTCCACCTTCTCCGTGACCCTCAGCGGGGCGAGCTTGGCGGTGAGACGGGTGGTTTCGGTGACCCGGACGGCGATGTTCCTGAAGTTGCCTTCGCCGAAGCCAGGACCCGTGACCTTGACGGTGTAGGTGGCGACCGGCAGGAGCGGCGCGGTGAACGCACCATTGGCGTCGGTCTTCACGGTACGGGCGACGGCGCCGGTGTCCTGGTTGATGATCTGGACTTGAGCGCCTGCGACCTCGGCGCCGGTGATGTCTTGCACGGCGCCGCTGATGGCACCGGTGGCTCCGCCTTGGGCTGCCGCGATCGCTGTGAGTACGAGAACAACCGGGATTACACTTGCCAACGTTTTCAGTCTCGACATAAACACTGCCCCCTTGGGAAAAACTCGCCTTTCGCATCAGGTACAGGTCGGCTCAGCTCAAGCCGGGACATCGCTTGACGAGCAAGCGCGCCTTTGCCGGCACAGTTTCGTCCAGAATCAACATGCTCCGCATGCACTTCTTCCTTAGCTTTCCGCCCCGCGGAAGTGTGAAGTTGATTTTCAGGATGGGCGAAAGTTTACTGGAAAACAACAAACGCTGCAAGAATTAGAGAACAATTTAGACAACAATCTTTAGGATCTGCCAGCTCCCTCCACTCTGACGCGGAGTCGCCTTATGGAATTATGGATCCTACAACCCTTTGTACAGACCGCCATCGACGAGAATGGTCTGTCCGGTGATGTAGGAGGCGCGCTCGCTGGCGAGCCAAACGATGGCGTCCGCCAGTTCGCGCGGATCACCCAGGCGCTTGAGAGGCGCATCTGCGGACCAGCCTTCGAAGATTTCTTTTTCGGTCTTGCCCGAGGCGACCGAGCGCGAGTGGGCGAGCTCTTTCAGTCGGTCGGTGGCGGTGTAGCCCGGGCCAACGTTGTTGACGAGAATGCCGTCTTTGCCAAACTCGTTGGCGAGGCTTTTGACCAGTCCGACGACGGCGGCGCGCACCGCGTTCGAATACACGAGGTCGGCGACGGGCTGCTTGGTGGTGATGGAGGTGATCGTGATGATACGTCCCCACCTTTTCTTCTGCATGTGGGGGATCACGGCGTGGGTAAAGTACACCGCGCTCATGAAATTGAGGTCCACGGCGCGTTTCCATTCGTCGATGGTGGTGGCGAGAAAACCCTTGGCGGGCGGGCCTCCGGCGTTGGTTACGCAGATATCGATGCCGCCGAATTTCTGGACAGCCGCATTGACAAAATCGCGGACGGCTCCGGCGTCGGTGACATCGAAGGGCTCGGCCAGCACCTCAGCCTTGTATTCACCACGGATTTTTTCAGCGACTGCGTTGAGCGCTTGCTGGTTGCGGGCGCAGATAGCGAGGCGGCAGCCTTCGGCGGCAAAGGCTTCGGCAGTGGCTCGACCAAGTCCTTGGCTAGATGCAGCGACGATGGCGACGCGGTTCTTGAGCCCCATTTCCATAAGCGGGGATTATAAAGTTTGCGTGCCGCGCTGTCTTGCGCCTTGCCGTCGCATGGCGGCGCAGGTACTCTTAAGAGTTTCCAGCTTTGATTGAGGAGACCATGGGAGCCGCTCGTTATATATGGATGGACAATGCTCTGAAGCCCGCCAGCGAAGGGGTTGTGCCGTTTCTGAGCGCCGGGATGCAGTACGGCTTCAGCGTGTTTGAAGGAATCCGCTGCTACGCGACCGACAAGGGCCCGGCCGTAAGCCAAAACCGATGCGCTGCTTAACACTGGAATGTATGCCGAAAAGTAGGATCCCAAAATCAAGAAACACCGTTCCGCCGAAACTGATCCTGCTGGGCTTATCATCTCCGATAATGTACCTGGACTCGCCGCTCTTAGTTGGTGACCTTGATCACGGTGCGATTAGCGCCAGAATCCACAGTGTTGGCGGGGTTACGGGATGGAAGCAGTCACGCAATCGTGAACTCCCACCCACAATACTGGCCGGGGGCTGCGTCAGGGGGACAGTGCAAGCAGGTCGTATGGATTCGCGGATCGATAGCCGCAGCGAACGATTGGAACTCAATGATACCGACGCTTTTGCAGGGGAAATCCGCCAGGCCTTTGCGGCGCCGAGCTTCCTGCACTCGACAGACATCCATGAAGAAGCGCAGATGCCTGCGGTCATCCGACCATTCGGTTCGTTGAGTGTTGATAACAGCGTAGAGACGCAGACTCAGGGCTCTTTCGAGAGCTTCAAGCCCACCACCAGCCGGAAGGTTGAATGTGGTCATGATGCGGTGGGCCTCCGCAGAGGCAAAGCGCTTCCAGGAGCTAGCGTCCAGATCAATGGCGGTCTCCATGTCAAAACGTTCCTCTGCTGCGAGGAACCAACAGCCATCGTGGGCGAGCCAGTTCTTGGCGAACATTTCCAGTGCCCGCAATAAATCCTCGCGGCTCATTGCTTCGAACGCATTTCCTGGTTGAGATGACATAGATCCTCGCCTCCGCTCATATCCTGAATAACCACACATCAGGGACGAGTTTGCCCCGTCTCCCGATACCTACGGAGTTGAACTATCGCCACATGTCGCACAGCGAGCAGGCTGTCCTGCAATCGCAGGCACCGGCCTCTGCCGCCGCAGGTGCTTGCGAACCAGGACAGCAGCCAGCGTGGCGATGAACATCGTGGCGAATAGGAATGCACTCATTCGCCACGCATACACAGCCACTCTTTCCAGTTGGCCGCGAAGATAAATCCCAGCAGTTCAAAACTCGTTGCCCAAATGAGGATCCCGAGGGCGTCGACCGCTGCAAACTGCCACCAGGGAATGCGGATCGTACCGGCCACAGGCGCTGCAACCGCATTCAGGCCGGGCACGAATTTGGCCACCAGGAGCGATCGCAGGCCGTGGTCACTGGTTCATGCCGGTCCAGCTTCTGCTTTAGCTCTTCGGGACTGATGCGGGCCATTCGCAGGTCTCGGAGACATGTGGCGTGGGCTTGAATTTCCTGTAGAGGGTCTGGGTCGAGTTCTCGCTCGTCACCGAAGAAACATTCTAATCCGCCCGTTCTGACGGCTAGACGCAAGTTTGCTGATTCCGCGGGTGCTCCCTTTTTACCAGCGATTACGATTCCGACCTCGTTGGTGCAACTATCGACAAAGCCGGATAATTTAGCGGAGGAACCATCCGCAGCCGACAAGAACGCAAGCACTGGGATTGCCTCATCCAACAATTTCTTCAGGAGTAGTTTGCCTTCTTCGAGCGAGGTCATGTTTTACCTTATTGCGGAGAATCAAGGGTTAGATCGTGCCGTTTGGTGGGCAAATACGGTCGGTTTGCAAGTGTCGCTAAAAAACTCCAATCTACACAGCGGCCATTTTAATTTGAGTAGCCAATAAAGCAATTAGTTCCTTGACGCTCCAAATGTGATCGGAAAGTCCCGCTTCCATCGCAGGAGTCACGCGTAATGTCTGATGCACGCGGCAGAAGTTGTAGTACATAAACCAGAGTGCCACAGCAGCCGTATGGTTTTCTACTTTCTTGGAAAACGCATTTGTTGAGCGGGTGAACCGACAGATGCTCATCCGCATCGAAAGATTTTGGCGCTCCACATAACTGGTAGAAATATGCTTCGGGTCTGGATTCCCGCTCACGACTCTCATGTCACAGCCGATGCAACGAGCTGGCGAATAGCGCGTTTCGTTCTCGGTCGGGGTGCCGTAAATCTTCTGCAACTGCGCATAATCAATATCAGCCCCAAAAGCAGTCTCGACAGCGTCTAGATATGCCCTGTGACCATCCGTAGTGATCTGGACGCGGTTGCTGATTCGACTGGCGCAATCCTCCATAAACTCTGTGGCCCATCCCAAGTCGCGTCCACCGACCAGATAGCTAATGCAGAGCTTTGTGTCCGCGTCTAGCGCCGTCCATTTCGCGCGAGTGGTGTTACTTCCAGAACGTTGATTGGCTCTAAGAGCTCGCTTCGGACCGCGCCGACTCCGGAGCTGCGGTTTTCATTTTGCGTCGGAACAGAAGCCAGTACACCGGACAACCCAG
>JAIQFO010000065.1 GCA_020073215.1 Terriglobia bacterium
CTCGCCCGCCTGGACGATCAGGCCATCGTCAACGTGAACGGCTGCCGCCTGGCCTTCACTACAGATTCTTTCGTGGTCAAGCCGCTGTTCTTCCCCGGCGGCGACATTGGCTCGCTCGCCGTCCACGGCACCGTGAACGACCTGGCCATGGGCGGGGCGCAGCCGCTGTTTCTCAGCGCTGCCTTTATTCTGGAGGAAGGCCTGAGCTTGGAAGTGCTGAAGCGCGTGGTGGCTTCGCTGCACCGCGCCGCCGTCGCTGCCGGCGTCGAGGTGGTCACCGGCGACACCAAGGTGGTGGAGAAGGGAAGCGGCGACGGCCTGTTCATCAACACCTCGGGCATCGGGCTGGTGCCCGACGGCTTGCGGCTCTCCGCCGACCAGGCTTGCCCCGGCGACCGCGTGCTGCTCAGCGGCTCGATCGGTGACCACGGCATCGCTATCCTCGCCCAGCGCGAAGGCCTGGAGTTCGAGAGTGAGATTGAGAGCGATTCGGCACCGTTGCATACTCTGGTCGCGGCCATGCTCGATGTGACGCACGATTTCCGCTGCTTCCGCGACCCCACGCGCGGCGGCGTATCGAGCACCTGTAACGAGATCGCCGCACAGTCCAAGGTCGGGATCCTGCTCGAGGAAGAGACTATCCCGGTGCGCGAAGATGTGAAGGGTGCCTGCGAGATGCTGGGCTTCGATCCCCTCTATGTCGCCAATGAGGGCAAGCTGATCGCAATCGTAGATCCCCGCCGCGCCGACGAGGTGATCGAAGCCATGCGCCGCCATCCGCTCGGCAGCGAAGCGCGGATCATTGGAACAGTGACCGAGTCGCACCCGGGATTGGTCGCCATGCGCACAACGCTGGGGACTACGCGCACCGTCGACATGCTGGCAGGCGACCAACTGCCACGCATCTGTTGAGGGACGTTGAGGGACATTGACGGACTATGCATGAGTTGAGCATCGCCGGCGCGGTACTGGACTCGGTCCGGGCGGAAGCCGAGCGGCGGCCCGGCACGCGCGTGCGCAAGGTCGGCCTCGTTGTCGGCGAACTCTCTGGCGTGGACAGCGACTCGCTGCGCTTTTGCCTGGAAGCGCTGGTGCGCGACACCGAGTTCGCGGACGTCTCGCTGGAGTTCACGCCATCGCCGCGACGGCATCGCTGCCGCGATTGCCGCGAGACCTTCACTGTAGCCGATTATCAGACCAGCTGTCCCGCGTGCGGGAGCCGCGACACCGACTGCATCAGCGGCACCGAACTGGAACTCTCATTCGTGGAATTGGAGGAGCAATAGCAATGAACCGAGTTTCCCTGGAACGCAAAGTCCTCAGTGAGAACGATCGCCTGGCCGCCGAACTGCGCGCGCGTTTTGCTGCGCACAACATCCTCTGCCTGAACCTGATCAGCTCGCCCGGCGCCGGCAAGACCAGCCTGCTGGAGCGCACCCTCGAGGGCTTCGCCAGAGACATGCGAGTCGCGGTGCTGACCGGCGACATCCAGACCGACAATGATGCCGCGCGCCTCGCTCGCTTCGGTTTCCCTGTGCAGCAGATCACGACCGGCGGCACCTGCCACCTCGATGCCAGGATGATCGAGCGCGCGCTGGAGCGCTGGGACGTCGCGAACCTCGACCTGCTCCTGATCGAGAACGTCGGCAACCTGGTCTGCCCAGCCAGCTACGATCTCGGCGAAGCGGCGAAGATCGTGGTGTTGAGCGCCGCCGAGGGCGAGGACAAGCCGCTCAAGTATCCCTCCATCTTCTTTAAGTCTGAGCTATTGGTGCTGAACAAGATTGACCTGCTGCCGTACGTGCCGTTCAGCCTGGAGAAAGCGCGCGAGAACGCTCGCCGTGTCCATCCCGGCATGGAGATCGTGGAAGTCTCATGCACGACTGGTGAAGGCCTGCCGGCGTGGCGATCGTGGCTGGAGAACCGCCGCGCGCAACTCGAGGGCGCGCCCGCCGGTGCGGCGACGTAGTTATGGTGGTCCGCAAGGGCATCGAGGTCTCGGGCGTGGTGCAGGGCGTTGGCTTTCGCCCGCACGTCTACCGCCTGGCCACCGAGCGCCGACTCGCCGGGCAGATCCGCAACACACCCGCAGGGGTCGACATCGAGATCCAGGGCGAAAGCGATGTGGTCGAGGACTTCATCGCGCGCCTCAGCAGCGAAGCGCCGCCGCTCTCGCGCATCACCGACCTTCACCTGCGCGACTTGCCGAGCAATGGCGACGTCCGCTTTGTGATCGTGGAGAGCGCACGAGGCGCCGCGGTCCAAACCTTGATCTCGCCCGATGTCGCGGTCTGCGACGACTGCCGGCGCGAGCTGCTCGATCCCCGCGACCGCCGCTATCGCTATCCCTTCATCAACTGCACCAACTGCGGACCGCGCTTCACCATCGTGCGCGACATTCCGTATGACCGCGCCTATACCTCGATGGCGCGTTTCACCATGTGCCCGGACTGCCAGGCCGAGTATGACAATCCTCTGGACCGACGCTTCCACGCCCAACCGAATGCCTGCTGGCGCTGCGGCCCGCAACTCCAACTGTGGGACGCATCTGGCAACCCGATCAGCAGCGATGACGATGACCCAATCGCTGAAGCTGCCGCGCGCTTGCAAGCAGGTGAAGTCGTTGCCGTGAAGGGCCTGGGCGGCTTCCACCTCGCGGTGGACGCGACGAACTCGCGCGCGGTCGATTTCCTGCGCGAACGCAAAGGGCGTGTCGACAAGCCATTCGCCGTCATGGTCCCCGACCTTGCAACCGCCGAACAGCTCTGCGAGGTGGACGCCAGTGCGCGCGCGCTGCTCCAACAGGTGCAGCGCCCGATCGTTCTGCTGCCGCGCAAACCAGAAAGCTTGCCGGAGGCGGTAGCGCCGCGCAACCTCGACCTCGGCCTCTTTCTGCCCTACACGCCACTGCATCATCTTCTCTTCGCGGCCGGCGGGTTCCGCGCGCTGGTGATGACGAGCGGCAACCGCAGCGAGGAACCGATCGCCATCGACAACGAGGAAGCGGTGCGCTGCCTGCGCGGTATCGCCGATTCCCTGCTCGTCCACGACCGCGACATTCTTTTGCGCTGCGACGACTCGGTCGTGCGCAGCGCGGGCGGCGCGCCGCGCCAGATGCGCCGCTCGCGCGGGTATATCCCGATGCCAGTCTTCCTCAATGAGGCGCTGCCCCCGGTGCTCGCCGTCGGCGGCGAATTGAAGAACACGATCTGCCTGACCAAGGGGCGCCACGCCTTCCTCAGCCAGCACATCGGCGATCTCGAGAACCTGGGGAGCTACAACTTCTTTGAAGAAGCAGTCGAGCACTTGCAACGCATCCTGGAGATCGAGCCGCGCGTCATCGCCTACGACCTGCACCCAAATTATTTCTCGACGCGCTGGGCGCTCGCGCGGGACGGGGTGGAAAAAGTCGGTGTGCAGCATCATCACGCGCACGTCGCCAGCTGCATGGCGGAGAACGGCCTCGACGGCAAAGCAAAAGTGATCGGCTTCGCGCTGGATGGCACCGGCTACGGCACCGACGGTCACATCTGGGGCGGCGAGGTTCTGCTGGCGGACTACGTCGGCTTCGAGCGCGCCGCGCATCTCGCGTATGTGCCCATGCCCGGAGGCGAGGCCGCGATCCGCGAGCCTTGGCGGATGGCGCTCAGCTATCTCACGCACTGCGGCTTGAAACTGGAGGATCTGCCGTCCATGGCGCGCGTCGAGGCAAAGAAGGCCGAGCTAGTGCTGCGCATGCTGGAGAAGAAGGTGAACTGTCCGTTGACCTCGAGCTGCGGGCGCCTCTTCGACGCCGTGGCGGCGCTGCTCGGCGTCCGCGAGACCGTTAACTATGAAGCCCAGGCCGCGATCGAACTGGAGATGCTCGCGCGCGACTCCACCGACGAATGCCCGTACTGCTTCGCGCTTGTCGAAGAGAACGAGGGCGTGAACGAGGGCTGGATCATCGAGACCCAGCCGCTGTGGCAGGAGATGTTGGCCGACCTCAAGCACAAGGTTCCGGCATCCGCGATCAGCCGGCGCTTCCATCTCGGGCTGGTGGCGGTGTTGGCAGAGATCGCCAGTCGGTTGCGACAACGCACCGGCGTGGACCGCATTTGCCTGAGCGGAGGCAGTTTCAATAATCTTCAGCTCTTCGAGCGCTTGCAGGCGCGGCTCATCGAAGACGCCTTCCAGGTCTTCTCTCACCGCGAAGTTCCCGCCGGCGACGGCGGATTGTCCCTGGGCCAGGCAGTGGTCGCGGCGCGTCGCTGCTGACCGGAAAGCGCTACTTGCATTTCTCCTCGCCTTCCGCGATGGAGATGTAGCGATCGATCGGCGAATCGGCGGGAACTTCTGTAGCGCCGCCCAAAATACACTTCAACAAGCTGGTGCCGGGAGGGGGAGTTGAACCCCCAAGGTACTAAGTACCGGCGGATTTTGAGTCCGCTGCGTCTGCCAGTTCCGCCATCCCGGCGAAGGATAGTAAGCAATGGTTGCCGAAGAACTTACCGCAGCACTTTCCCACTGCCCGTATCCGCTTCGGAGTGGTCTGCGCCAGTTCCGCGATTCCTAGTATCGCACAGCCCATAAAGTACAACAATCACTGACGGCCGATCCGTTCCGGTGTAACATTAGTCAATTTTAGATTGCTGCGGAGGAGAAAGAAATGCCCAGTGAGTCGGCTTACTACAAAAACTTGAAGCGGCTAATGCCTCTTGCGCTGTTAGTGATCGCACAGATCGCCAGTGGCCAGAGCATCCCCATCCTGCTCCGGTTGCAGCGCTCAACGGCGGAGGCAGCGATTGATCAGAATCGACAATCAATGGGAAATAACGTATGGGATGCCGCCACGGGCGACCCGCGAGATGTGTGGAAATATCCCAACACCGCGGCCTGCCTGGTTGTGTATAACGATGGTAAGTACGCCTTCGAGAAAAGGGAAGAACACACGTTGGGCCATCCCAAAATCAAATCGGAAGCGGGAGTCCTGGCGGCGGATGATCTGCAGCAACTGAAGTCCATTCTGGAGAATGAGGATCTCAAGAAAATCACGACGCCCAAAGCGCCAGAGCTTCCCGCCGACACCCAGGTCGTACGGGAAATCGAAACTCTAGATGCGCAAATCGGCCATGAGGGAACCGTACAGCGATTCACGTTTCTGAAAGAACGGGTAAAGACGGGAGCTTTGATTTCCGCGACCTCCTCGCTTTCGACTGGAATGGATACCTACCTGGACAACGGAGCGCCCTACAAGAAGACACTCAACCCGCTTATGAAGTGGTTTGAAGAATTACAAAAGAAGAGCAAATCAACGTTGAAGGAATCGAAACCCCAGTACTGCGTACCGATGAACATCCGCTAGGCGGATGATTCCAGGTAGTTATTAGATGATTGGTCCGAGGATAACGCGATGTCACGTCTCATGATCGTTCTTTCCTGCCTGCTGGGTATCGGCCTGGCGGCGAACGCTGGCCCCACTGAACCGGCGAAGAGTCCGGCTCTGCGCCTTATGCTTTCTGAAGTTCAGCCCGGCACCATGGCCACGGAGCAATACTGCACCTTGGTGTTTGCGGATCGCCGTTTCCATGCTGAAAAGGCAAACCGCAAGAAGGGCAAAGATCGAGAGCGTAAAGTTTACGAAGGGCAACTGTCGGAGGCCGACTGGAATGCACTCGAAGAAATTCTTGACAGTAAGCAATTTCGCGAACTTAATGTGCCGCCGACCCTGCCCCCGTTGGTGCTCCCGGATCTGCATGTTTTCGACATCAGTGTGGCACGCGAGAACAAGTTCCAGAACATAGAGTTCCTGAACAACGAGAGCCGCAAGCCTTACGAGTCCCAACTGAAGCCTCTGCTGCAATGGTGGAAGACACAGCGAAGTGCCCAGACGTCCGGATCGAACGCGCCTCCCGACAGCCGGTGCGTACTGGACAACACCCACGGCCTCTTCAGCTATTGAAGCTCGCGTGACGGCGCGAACAGCCACGACCCCCGAGGCCTGCCCTGGTCGTGAGGAGTTGAGAGGTGATCCGGGGTCACAAGAGTCCGCGGATTGCTGGTCGGTTGGCTTTCTTAGGGTAGGGTTCCGGCCGCAAGAATTGGCGGCGCCAACGCCATCATCGGCTATAATGCCGGTCACGCCATCGGTTCCGCCAGGAAGTAGCTTTCATGATCCATCGAATCCCGCGAACGGCCGTCCTGTTTGCATTCCTGACGTTTGTCGTGCATGCGGCCGCCGCGCAGCGGGTTGCGGAAGGGCCTTCCGCGCACCTCGAGGGATCTGATTCGTTTGACCGTGAAAGATTCAACATCACGATGTTGGACCGGGGTGCCAGCCAGGACCTCAGCCCGGTTCAGGATCTCGCGATCTCGGTGTCGAAGCTGGATTTCAAAGCTCCTCTGAAAGCGCGAAGAGAGTATTACGCGGGTTTTCGGTTTTTGAGCGGCAAGGAGTACCAGAGTGCGACCGAACACCTGGCCAGCGCGACCTCGATCTATGCCGATTTCGTGGCGGCTCACATTGCACTCGGTTCGGCCTATTTGGGCCTGCGGCAGAACCAGCAGGCGCGCGATGAGTTTGCCAAGGCACTTGCGCTCGACGACCACTTACCGGTCTCTTACCTGAATCTTGCCTCCGCCGAATTGGCGCTGCAACACTACTCCGCGGCCGAAGAGGCGGTGCAGAACGCTTCTTCCATTGCGCCCCTGGATCAGCAAGTCCTGGTGGCACTGGCATACACCCAGCTATTGAACCATCACTACCCGGAGGCCGTCGAAACCTCTCGCCGGGTTCACAGCCGACCTCATGACGGCGCCGCAATCGTCCATTACTATGCGGCCGCGGCGTGCGACGCTCAGCAGAATCTGAAGGAAGAGCAGCTGGAGTTAGAGCAGTTCCTGGAGGAGAATCCAAAATCGCCGGCGGCAGAGCACGCTCGTGGAATTCTGCAGAGGATTAAGGGGGAGCAAAAGGGGAACGAAGTTCTGTCGCTACCCCTCAGCGCCGCGGTGGAGTCCGCCCCGATTGCGGCCAGCACGACGCCGGTCGAAGCTCCTTCCCCGGTGCCGACGGTCGTGAACGAGGCCAAGGCGAAGGAGAACGACCAGCCGGTCGCCGCGGCGCGAACGATGTGCGAGGGCTGCAAGACGGCGGAAATTGCCGCGGCCGGCAAAACCGGCTTCTTGCCCAATGCGGACCCGCGCCCCGGGCCGACGAGATCGAACGAAACCGGCTGGACCTTTCGTAGCAATGTGGATGAGGTCCCGGTCATATTTGCGGCCACCGACCACGGAAAAGCGGTTACCGGCCTTACCCAAGACGATGTGACGATTCGCGATAGCGGCCAGCTTCCCACCGTGGTAACGACATTCCGGGGCGAGGCTGAGTTGCCTTTGCGACTGGGCCTGGTGATCGATACGAGCGAATCCATCACCAGCCGGTTCGCGTTCGAACAAGCGGCCGCCATCCATTTTGTGAGCAAGGTCGTTGCGGGAAAAGACGATCGTGCCTTTGTGGTGGGATTTTCTAATTCGGTGTTACTGGTCCAGGACTTCACTGGCGAAAACGGCCGGATTTCTAAAGCCATCAATAAACTTGCGCCGGCCGGCGGAACCGCTCTGTGGGACGCCGTCACCTTTGCGGCCGACAAACTCGCCACCCGGCCCGACGAACAGCCCGTCGCCAAAGTGCTGGTCGTCATTAGCGACGGCAACGACAACAGCAGCAGTGTCAGTCTGAAACGTGCCATTGAGGCGGCAGAGAATGCGGATGTGTTTCTCTACACCGTTAGCACGCGCGAGGGTGGCGACCTTAACGCCACCATAAAAGACACCGCCTCGCGGGGCGATCGTGTTTTGAAAACGCTCGCCGAAAGTACCGGTGGAAGAGCCTTTTTCCCAGGCTCAGTCCACAATATGGACCATAGCCTGAGAGAGCTTCAGCAGGTGATCCGCGGTCGTTACTTCGTCTCTTACAAACCTGCCCTCTTCAAACGCGATGGCGGTTTCCGCAACATCGACATCACAGCGCACCAGTCCGGCCGTAAGCTCCGGGTCTACGCCCGCAAAGGCTACTACGCCCGTAAGTCTTCCCCAGGGAGCCAGTCTCGGCTCGAATCCCTGCCTCGTTAGCCAGGAAAGCATCCTTGGAAGGCTGTCGCCTCGCGTCATTTCTGGAGTGCTTTCGCCAGTTCCTTCCAGGTCACCAGTATGAAACTTTGCTCCTTGAGGAACTGCCGGAACTCCGCGCTCCTGGCCATGTCCAGATCGTGCTGCCGCCATGCTGCGCCCCAGTCAGGATGGTCGTAGGTCGTGCCCCGCATCTCTTCGTCGTCGTACGCGAGATGCACAATCATCTGATAAACGCCCGGACCCAGCGGCTCAAGTTGCTTCCGGTACCAGGAGGTCCAGTCCTGGGCGTCGATGCCGGGGGCGATCTCGATTACCTTCTGAACCAGGACTTCCTCCGCGGGGGGCGTCGTTTCCACGGGGGCATGGCTTCCCGCCTTCGCCTGCAGGATGGGCAGACTGTAAATGTGGCCCATTTTCCGATAGACCTGATACAGACCGGCCGACTCGAACAGCGCGCTCATGTGAGTGTCTAAATGTGTCGGAGGAACGCCCGCAGACCGGGCGCGATCGACTTGCGCGCGCAGTTCGGCCTCCACCTCGGAGAGTTTTGCATTCTGTACGACGGCGGGTGTGTCGAGTGGAAGGTACTCTGCCGCATCGAGCAGGCTGGGTACCTTGTCGGTTGGGCTCACCGGTCCCCAGCGAAGAGTGGTCCATTCGCTGTTGAGGGCCAGGTGAATGCCGAGATCGGCGTTCGGATGCTGCTTTGCCCAGCGCGCCACCTCCGGAAACCACGGGCAGGGAACGAGGATGCTGGCCGAAGTAATCCATCCCTTTTCGAGGGCCTCAAACGTCGCCCGGTTGACGGAATGATTCATGCCAAGATCGTCGGCGTGAATGACCAGCAGGCGCGCCGATGCGGGATAGCCCAAGCGCTCCTGGACCGTCTTTTCTGGTGCCGTCGTTTTTGGGATCGCTTTTTCATCGTCCGTCTGAGCGAAACTCCGCAGCCAGCAGATAAAGAGGAAAGAAAGTAGAAGTCGCACTCTGCGATTCACGACCATGGATTCGCTCCCTTGCTTCCGTCGAATTTTGCCGAAAGATTGTGTCGTTCCAGGACTCGGCAAGAATCGTTTTAATACAAGTATTTTCTTGTTGACAGAATATCCCTTCCGTATAGAATTCGAGAGGAATTTGTGGAACTGCGGCAGGGTCGCTCTATTGGCACCCCGCGAGCCACGAGCGTCCCTTCCCCGAACCCCGTTATCTCCGCAGGATAATGGGGTTTTGTTTTTAGAAACGGAATGAGTTCTACTGCCAACCCGCCCGCGAGCGTTCCGCGCCTCAGACGTTCGCTCACACTTGCGGACCTGATTCTCTACGGCGTCATCGTGATTCAGCCGGTTGCGCCCATGTCGGTGTTCGGCTGGCTCAGCGACCGCGGACATGGGCACGTGGTCACGACCATCCTGATCGCCATGGTGGCGATGTTATTCACCGCGGTCAGCTATGGCCGTATGGCGCGCGCCTATCCCAGCGCCGGCTCGGCCTTCACTTACGTCGGCCAGGAAATCAATCCCGCCCTGGGCTACGTTACGGGCTGGAGCATGGTGATGGATTACATGCTCAATCCGATCATCTGTACCATCTGGTGCAGCCAGCAGGCACACGTGTTTGCTCCCGGCGTGCCCTACGCGGTGTGGGCTGTCTTCTTTGCGCTGGTGTTTACGCTCCTGAACGTTCAGGGAGTGAAGACCTCGGCGCGGGTGAACACCGGGCTAGCCGCGGCCATGGGAGTGGTGATTGCAATTTTCTTTGTAGTTGCGGCGCGCTACATCTTCGGACATCCGCACGACAGCGCGGGCTTTTATACGCGGCCCTTCTACGACCCGGCGCTGTGGAGCACGAAGGCCGTGCTCGGGGGAACGTCGCTCGCGGTGCTCACCTACATCGGTTTCGACGGCATCTCCACGCTCTCGGAAGAAGCGGAAAACCCACGCCGCAACATTCTGCTGGCAACGGTGCTGACTTGCCTGGTGATTGGCATCTTGTCGGCTGTCGAGGTCTATGTCGCGCAGTTGATCTGGCCGGCATCGCAGCCTTTCCCGAACGTTGACACGGCCTTCGTTCACGTTGCTGCCCGTGCCTGGAAGCCGATGTTTGGCGTCATCGGATTCACCCTGCTGGTCGCCAACTTCGGATCGGGCCTGGGCTCGCAGATCGGCGCCGCCCGCCTGCTCTACGGCATGGGACGAAGCAACGCGCTGCCGAAATCGTTTTTCGGTGTGGTGGACGCGAAGCATCGAGTGCCGCGGAATAACGTGTTATTTGTCGGTGCAGTCGCGCTGGTTGGCGCGTTCGTGATGAGTTACGGCCTCGGCGCAGAGATGCTCAATTTCGGAGCGCTCATCGCCTTTATGGGCGTGAATGCTGCGGCGTTTGTGCGCTATGTGGTGCGCGAACACAAGCGGACCGTGTCGTTTGTCGTGCCACCGGTCTGCGGTTTCGTGATCTGTCTCCTGCTGTGGCTGAGCCTGAGCACTCCCGCCAAAATCGCGGGCTCCATCTGGATGGCGGCGGGAATCGCCTTCGGCGCCTGGAAGACCCGCGGCTTCCGCGGAGACCTGGTTAACTTCGATATCCCAGCAGAGGAGTAGGAGGTGAGAGGTCAGATTGCAGACGTGAAAACTGCTAGACCTAGACCGCTGTTGATTTTCACCTTTGCAATCTGACTTCTAACCTCTGACTTCTCCTCACTCCACGTTCCACCCGCTAACTTCGACCGCGGGCTTCGCCGCTCCCAGGCTGCTGGCGCGGTAGGTTGCCGTGATCTCCCGTTTCTCACCGGGCAGCAGAGAAATGTAGTTGTCCTGCCAGACAACCGGTAGAATTTCCTCCCCACCCTTGCCCTTGTCGAGCTTCAGGCGCACAAAAAACGCCACGCTCTTGCCTGGATTTTCGACGATGACGCGAGTTGCCTCATCTTCACCGGCGCGCTCGCTGCGGCTCGATACCTTCAGCTTTACCTTGGGTAACTGCGCCAGCGAAGTGTAGTCGGCATACGACGCCGTCGGAGTCGTATACCAGTTCGATTTTGCCCAGTCGAGCGTTTCCGCTTTCGTCGAGAGCCAATAGAAGTTCGACCCGACCAGTTTGCCGCTGCCATCGCTAACGCGAAGATCGAGGAAGTACGCCGGCGATAGTCCTTCGATCTGCGGTAGCTCCAACACCTTCGCCGTGCTGTCGGCGGCCGCATCGAGCGCAATGTCTTTCGAAAACTTCCGCGTTCCATCCAGATTGAACACCCGCGCCTCGAGCTTCAGCCCCTTGGCATCCACATATTGGCTGCTCACCAGCCACACGGAATGATCGTCGTATCCATAGACGGGGTCGAGTGCCTGCATGGCTTTCTTGGCGCCGAAATATCCGCCGCCCGGCCGCAAATAGTAGTCGTAAAGATGCCAGATCATCGAAGGCCACCCATTGTTCAGCAGCCACTGGATGACACCCGTCGAAGTGTACTTGCTGCGGCTGTAGGCTTCGTACATGGCGCGCACGCCTTCGTAAGTCATGAGCTGCGACTTGTAAGTGAAATCTTCCGCGCTGTTAGCCTTCCCGTAGCGCGCATTCAGCGCGTCGGTAAACACCTGTATGGTTTTGAATGAACCGCCGCCCGCGTGGAAATTCCAGTATTCGTCGACCGGCCCGTTGACCGTCCAAAGATGGTCTTTCGGAACCATGCGCTCGACGCTTTCAATCGGCGGAACCGCCGGCCCCATGCTGGTTTCGGTGTTGAAGCCGTAGGCGCCGCCGCACCCGCCCGGGTTGCAGAGATTTTCAGTCGTTCGAAAATATGGGTCCGTCGTCCAGTACGAAGGTGCCACGTATTCATAAGGCCCGCTCATCTTCACGCCGCTTTCGCCGGTCACGGTAGTGGGCTTCGCCGTGGCCGAAGATACGATCGGATTCGGCCACAGCAGGTCGCTTTCGATCTTCAGATACATCTCCTCCACGTCCGGTGGCGGAGGATTGTCGCTGCCATTCAGCCACATCACCAGGCTCGGATGGTTCCGCAGTCGGTACATCTGGTCGCGCAACGAAGATTTCGCGATCTCGAAATCCTCGTCTTTCCAGCTTCCCCAGTGCTCCCAGAAATCGCAGCAGCACCATCCCGCCATCACCAGAATGCCCTGCCGGTCGGCCATCTCGAAGAATTCCTCGGTTTCGAGTTTGCCTTCGAGGCGTACCGTGTTCAGCCCCAGGTCGCGCACGTAGCGGAATTCGTCGGCGAGCCGCTCCGGGGTTTCGCGCATCATCATGTCGGGCGTCCAACCGCCGCCGCGAATCAGGATGTTCTTGCCATTGATCTTGAACAGGCGTTTCAAACGTCCGGGCGCCTGCTCGGCGACTTCAGAGGTGATCTCGCGAATGCCGAACTTCGTGCGGGATGCGTCGGAAACGGCACCGTTCACTTCGAACGAAAGATGCAGGTCATACAAGTTCGGTGTCCCCATCTGCGCCGGCCACCACAGCCGCGGATGGCTCAGGTTGAGCTGCGGATACTGATCGGGCGAGAACACCACGTCTTTCGACTCTCCGGCCGTGAGTTGCACCGGCTGCGCGAATTCGATGTTTTCGATTCTGCCTTGCAGCGTCCCTTTTACCGGATGATCGCTGCCATTTTTTACCTGCGCCGTTACCGTCAAGTGGGCCGTGTTGTTTCCGGGCGAATCCACTCGCGAGAGCACGGCCGGATGCCGCAGCGCGACCGGTCCGCTGGCCGTCAAATACACCTCTCGCCACAGCCCCATGTTCTTGTCGGGAGGCGAGGGATTCCAGTCCACGAACGTGATCGCCAGACTGTTCTCCGTCGGTGCCCATACCTGCACCGCGACCACATTCGTTCCGCGCTTGACGGCGGAGGTGACGTTGAACTCGTAAGTGCGCCACGCCCCGGCAACTTCGTTGGAATTCGCGATCTGCTTACCATTAAGAAAAATGTTGGCGCGATAGTTGATACCGCGGAAGTTCAGCCACACGGTCTTCCCGGCGAACCGATTGGGCAGAGAGAATTCTTTGCGGTACCACCACGAAACCGCGTAGGGACTGTCGGGCGGCATCGGAATATTCGAAAAATTGAAGCCGACGGGATAGCCGACCCCCGGGTACTGTCGCAGATTCATGCCGTAAAAAGGGTCAGGCAGCAGTTTGCTCTTTACTTGCGCGGCCACGACTGTGGTCGGAACCTCTGCTTGAATCCAGCCGTTGGTCTGGGATGTGGCACCAAATGACGCGCTGGAGATCGCTTCGCCGGTTGCCGTGACTTTCGTGGAAGGCTGCAGCATCCATCCTTCGCGCAGGGGGAACGTCAGGCTCGGCTGAACGGCGGGCTGGGCGGCCGCGACCGCCAGCGAAACGAACGGGATGAGGAATCGCAATATCTTCATGAAGGCATCCTTAGATCAAGAATTGGAAAGCCGGCGACCCGTTCCGCCGGAGCTGCCCTATGTTCATAACACCTTTATTAATTCGTTTCAATAGAGCACTTCTAGAAGTGCGGCGATGGACACCTTCGATGAATTGTCTGCGGTTCGCCGAAGAATGCAGAGCGCTCGCTGCGCTCAAGATGACAAAATCCATCTGGAGTTGAAGAGCGGGCGACAGGCTGCCGTCTCGATGCGTAGTTTATAATGAAAGATTCTCGCTTCCCAGCGTGAACCAATCTAGCGGAGTTATCCAACTATGATTCGACAGCTTCAAAATGCCGGGCCGACGGTGAAGATCATTCTCGGCGCCCTGCTGGTCCTTATCTGTGCCTCGATGGCGATTACGCTGATTCCCGGCGGCATCGGTTCCAGCCTCGGCATTGGCGCGCCCCCGGCGGGTGTTCTGGCCACGATTGGCGACCAGCAAGTCACCGTGCCCGAGGTCCAGCGTGAGGCCAAGGCGATGATCCGGCAGCAGTTTCCTCGCGGCGGCCCGCAGGCCAGCATGCTGCTGCCTTATTTTTCCAGTCAGGCTGCCGAGCAACTCATCAATGAGAAAGCCCTGGTCGCCGAGGCGCGCCGCCTGGGTCTGCGCGCCAACGACGACGAACTGCGCGATGAACTCCAACACGGACAGCTTGGCTCCATGCTCTTTCCCGACGGCAAGTTCGTCGGCCAGGAGGAGTACGAAAACTTCGTCCAGCGCAACGACCTGACCGTTCCTCAGTTTGAAGCGCTGGAAAAGAACTTTATTCTGATCCGCAAATTGCGCGCTCTGGTGGCCAGCAGCGCGTTTGTGGGAGACTCCGAAGTTCGCGACGAATTTAACCGCAGCAACACCAAGGTGAAGTTCGAGTATGCGGTGATCACGCAGGCCGACATCCTCAAGGGTCTGCATCCCACCGATGAAGAACTGAAGGCTTACTACGAACGCAACAAGGCCGCTTACAACAACTCCATCCCCGAGAAGCGGCAGATTAAGTACGTTGTCGTGGATAGCTCGAAAATCGCGGCGGCGACGGCTGTCAGCGCGCAGGATTTGCAAACCTATTACGATCAGCATCGCGACGAGTACCGCGTGCCCGAACAGGTGAAGGTCAGCCACATCCTGATCAAGACTCCTCTGCCTGCGCCCGGCGCCAAGGAAGATGCGAAAGCCGTCGCCGACGCCCGCACCAAGGCCGAAGGACTTTTGAAGGAACTTAAGGCGGGCGGAGACTTTGCCAAGCTCGCGGAAAAATATTCTGACGACCCCGGCAGCGCCAAGAGTGGGGGCGAACTCGGCTGGATCGGCCGCGGACGCACCGTGCCGGAATTCGAAAAGGCCGCATTTTCGCTCGCCAAAGGACAGACCAGTGACTTGGTCAAGAGCAGTTACGGTTTCCACATCATCCGCCTCGAAGACAAGCATGACGCTCATCTCAAGACGCTTGCCGAGGTGAAGAGCGAGATCGAAGAAAAGGTGAAGCAGCAGAAAACGGCGCGCGCCACCGAAGTGGCGGCCAACGCCTTGCTCAGCCAGGCGCGCACCGATGGATTCGACAAGGCTGCCGCGGCCAAAGGTCAGACGGCGGTCACCACCGAATTCTTCAGCCGAACGGATAACCTGCCCGGACTGACGGCGAATCCCCAGTTTATGGATGCCGTCTTCAACGAGGCGGACAAGGCTCCGCCCGATGTGGTGCAGGTTCCGCAAGGCTACGTGGTTTTCCAACTGCTCGGCGTAAAGCCTCCGGCGACGCCCACATTCGAGGAGATTCGCTCGCGGGTCGAAAGCGAGTTCAAGAATGAGCGCGCCAGCTTTCTGCTGCAACAAAAGACGCAGGAACTCTCCGATCGCGCCAAGGCTGCGCATGATTTGAAAAAAGCTGCCAAGGATCTGGGTGCGACGGTGAAGACGAGCGACTTGGTGCTGCCGGATGGCCAGGTTCCGGATATCGGATCGATGTCCAATGCGAGTTCGATCTTCTCGCTGCAGCCCGGCGAGATTAGCGGACCGATCACAGCCGGCGGCAATGGCGTGGTCGCACAATTGCTCGAAAGACAGGCTCCGACCGATCAGGAATTTTCCGAAAAGAAGGACGGCATCCGCCAGTCGCTGCTCGAAGCCAAGCGGAATGATTTGTTCGGATTGTTCGTTACCAACCTGCGCAAGGACATGGAAAAGTCGAACCGGCTCAAAGTCAATCAGGACGAAATGAAGAACCTGACCCGGAGAGCGGGCCAAGAGGGCTCGTAAATCAGTTGCCGGTTGCCAGTGGCCAGTTCTCAGCCGGACTGCAAACAGAGAGCTGGCAACTGGCAACTGGCAACTGAGAACTGAATTTGCATGTCATTCCCGCGCGCCAGCGGAATTCTGCTTCATCCCACCTCGCTCGCTTCCCGCGGCGGGATCGGCGACTTTGGTCCGTCAGCGTACGCCTTCGCGGATTTTCTCGCCGCCGCGCGGCAGGGGTTGTGGCAGGTGTTGCCTCTGGGACCGCTCGGTTACGGAGCCTCGCCCTATTCTTCCACTTCGGCCTTTGCCGGAAATCCGTTGCTGATCAGTTTGGAGCGGCTTGCCGATCGCGGCTGGATTGACCGCGCCAAGCTCGACGCGCTCGACCCCGGCGTCGAACCCGTGGATTACTTGTCGGTCTTCCACCACAAGCTGCCCCTGGTTTTTGAAGCGGCGCGCAATTTCCTGCACTCGGCTGCACCGAATCCCCGCTCGCGTTACGAGAGCTTCTGCCGGCAAAACCAATGGTGGCTCGATGACTTCGTTCTGTTCGACGGTTTGCGCGCGCATTTCCATCTGGAAAGCTGGAACCGCTGGCCTCGCGAACTGGCGCATCGCGATCCGGCCGCGATCGAGAAGGCGCACGAGGAAATGCTCGGCGAGCTCGACGTCCGCCGCGCCGTGCAGTTCTTTTTCTTCGAACAGTGGCAGGCGCTTCGTGCCTATTGCGCGCAACGTTCCGTTCGCATCGTCGGCGACATTGCCATCTTCGTAAGTTTCGACAGCGCCGATGTCTGGACCCATCCCGATCTGTTCCGCCTGAATCCCGAGCTCGATCCCGAGGTTGTCGCCGGCGTGCCCCCGGACTTTTTCAGCCAAGACGGCCAGCGCTGGGGCAATCCTCTCTATCGCTGGGACGTAATGAAGGAGAAGGGATACGCGTGGTGGATCGACCGGATGCGCTGGGCCACGCACAATTTCGACTACATCCGTCTCGATCATTTCCGCGGATTTTCGCAGTGCTGGGAGATTCCGGTGAGCGAACCCACCGCGATTCATGGCCGCTGGGTCGACGGTCCGAAAGACGATTTATTCGTGAAACTGCGCGAAGCTCTGGGCGGACTTCCGTTTTTCGCCGAAGATCTGGGATACATCACCCCCGACGTCCATGAGCTCCGCCAACGCCTGAAGATTCCCGGCATGGCCGTGCTGCAATTTGGTTTCGGCAATCCCGGAGCGCACACCCATCTGCCGCACACCTTTACCCCCGAAAAGGTCGTCTATACCGGCACGCACGACAACGACACGGCGCTCGGCTGGTGGAATTCGAGCGCGACCGAGTACGAACGCCAGCAGGTGGAAGCATACCTGGGTGGCTGTAAAGATAAAGATGGAGGCCGGTGTGACGACGGCGTCAATTGGGCGATGATTCGCGCTGCCTCCGATTCCGTGGCCAGCCTCTCGGTGGTGCCGATGCAGGATGTGCTCGGGCTCGGAAGCGATGCGCGCATGAATGTACCTAGCCGTGAACAGGGGAACTGGCGCTGGCGTTTTGCCGCCGAGTTGTTGCGCCCCGAGTTGGCGATGAAACTGGCCACTCTGGCAGAAGTCTCGGACCGCCTTCCGCAGCCATTGCCGGCGATCGCAAATGAAGAGTGGGCGGCCTGAGCAAGGCAGTTCTCCGTCTCATTCAACTTCTTCTGAGAACTGGTCCCACCGTGTGGTGACATTCGTCACCCTCCTTGAGGAGATTACTCACATACACAGATAGTTACTTAGGGAATACTTATTCACGAAGCTTTAACCCCACCTTCACAATCGTGCAACTAAGGCAAGGCAAGAATCAGCTATGCCTAAATTGCCAATCGCGGATGATAAAGGGCAAGGTATCCTGACCGAGGCGCAGCTTCTTCCCGGCCTTCCGGAATTCGCAAGCAAATTTATTCCCATCGACCAGGCGCGCCAATTGTATCAGCGGGTGTGCTCGGTGCCGCACGGCTTCCGCATGGAAGCTCTGCTGGCGGAAATGAAGATCAAGCTCGAAGTTCAGCCCGCCGACATCGACCGCATCCCGGCCGAGGGTCCGCTGGTGGCGGTGGCCAACCATCCTTTTGGCGTGCTCGACGGTGTAGCTCTGGCTGAGCTTCTGTTGCGAGTGCGTCCCGACGTCAAAATAATGACCAACGCGCTGCTCGAAGGGATCCCCGAATTGCGCGAGCATTGCATTTTTGTGGACCCCTTTCAAGCCGCATGTTCAACGGATAAGAATCTGAAAACCCTGAAGCAGGCGATGGCCTGGCTGCGCCAGGGCGGGGCGCTGGCCGTGTTCCCGGCCGGAGAAGTATCGCAATGGAATGTCCGGCAAGCGCAAGTCACCGACCCCGCGTGGAACACCGTGGCCGCTCGCCTGGTGCGCAAGACCGGAGCCAGCGCGCTCCCCGTCTATTTCTGCGGGCGCAATAGCGTTACATTCCAGTTGCTCGGACTGATCAACCCGCAGTTGCGGACGCTTTTTCTCTTGCAGGAATTCCTTCAGCAACGCGGGAAGGATGTGCGGGTCCGCATTGGCGGTGCGATCCAGTCGGAGTTGATTTCGAATCTCGACAGCGACGAGGAGGCGACGGAGTATCTTCGTCTGCGAACGTACCTGCTGTCGTATCGTGGTAGGAAGCACATCTCCCTGCCTGCCAGGATGCTGTCCGCGCTGCCGCGCAAACCGCCGGCGCCGATCGCCGCCGAGGTTCCGCCGCGATTTGTGATCGACGATATTGCGGCCCTGCCCGCCGAGCGGTTGCTCGTCGAAAATGCGGAATTTGCCGTGTACGCCGCGCGCGCTGCCGACTTGCCCCATGCGCTCGATGAACTCGGACGCCTCCGCGAAATCACCTTCCGCGCCGCCGGTGAAGGTACGGGACACAGCGCCGACCTTGATCGATTCGACGCCTATTACTGGCACCTGCTGCTCTGGAACAAACAGAAACAGGAAATGGCGGGCGCTTACCGCGCCGGTAACACGGATGAGATCATCCGAACCCATGGCATCAAGGGTCTCTACACGAACACCGTGTTTCGTTACGACGAACAACTTTTTTTGAAGATTGGCTCCGCGCTGGAGTTAGGACGGTCGTTTGTGCGTTCCGAGTATCAGCGACAGTACGCGCCGCTGCTGCTGCTGTGGAAGGGCATCGCGCGTTTCGTGGCCGCTCATCCCGAGACTCCCGTGCTGTTCGGAGCGGTCAGCATCAGCAACGAGTACTGCAGTTTGTCGCGCGAAATGATGGTGCGCTATTTTGAGCAGCGCAGAGTTAAAGATGGGGACGGCCGCGAATTTGGAGACCTCATCCAGGCGCGCACACCGTTCCGCGCCCCCAAGCTCCGCCGCTGGGATTGCGGTGCCCTCTGCAGCGCTTTGCGCGATCTCGACGAACTCGCCGAGCCCATCTCCGATGTGGAAGAAGATGGCAAAGGATTGCCTATCCTGCTCAAACAGTATGCCAAGGTAGGAGGCAGGCTGGTGGGCTTCAATCTCGACCGCAAATTTTCCGACGTGGTCGACGGTTTGGTGATCGTCGATCTGCGCCAGACCGATCCCTCGGTCCTCGAGCGCTATATGGGCAAAGAAGGCCACTCCCGCTTCCGCCACTTCCACGGGCTCGACTAGCCGCGAGTGTGGGGAATGCTTGTTGTGCGGGGACGGGCGCCCCCGCCCGTCCAAGCCGAGCGCAGCTCGGCAGCCCATGCTTCTCCCGTAGAGACGGGGCTTGCCCCGTCTTGTTTGCGGCCGGAGACGCGGCATGCCGCGTCTCTACGGGAGATTAGAAGGTCCCCCTTTGCTAATTCCGCCCGCCTGTTGAACAATGAATAGTTCCCCTAGCCGCGGCGGTTAGTTCCGCAGGTGTGTCGGGGAAAACGCAAGGAGCCTTCATGCCCGCAACTGGAGAACTCATCCGCCTCATGAATTACATCGACGACATCGCCACCACCCTGCGCCGCATCAGCGCCAGCATCCCGGCGATGACCAAAGAGGAGTGCGCCCGCCTGGGCGAATATATCCGCAAGTCCGAACCCAGCTATGAGAGCGTGCTGCAGCATCTCGAGCAGGCGGGCAAAGAGGATAAATAAGAGTGACCGAAATCCGCACCGTGGCGGTTATCGGAGCTGGCATCCTGGGCCGGCGTATTGCGTATGCTGCCGCGCTCGGCGGCTATCGCACCATTCTCGAAGATCTTTTTCCGAACGCGCTGCGCAAGGCGGAGACAGAAATCCGCGCCCATCTAGACAAGGCCGTCGAACTCGGCAAAGTCAATTCCGCCGAGGCCGACGCCGCTTTTGCCCGACTGGAATATGCCGGTTCCATCGACGAAGCCGCGCGCCAGGCCGAACTTGTCATCGAGGCCGTTCCCCAGGAAATGGAATCGAAGATGGAAATCTTCATCATGCTCGACAAGTTCTGCCGTCCCGGCACGATTCTTGCCTCGAACGCCGCCTCGCTTAGCATCACCGAGATCGCCAGCGTCACCTATCGTGCCAAGCAGTGCGTCGGCATGCGCTTTTTCGATCCCGAGCACGAGGTGAAGCGGATCGAAATCGTGCGTGCGCTTGAAACCGATGACGACACCCTGGCCGCCGTCGTCGAGGCCGGCAGGCGCATGGGCAAGGAAGTGGTGGTGATCCAAGAGGCGGCTACGGGCGAGGTAGCCAAGAAGCTCGAAATCATCCGCGCCGCCGCAAAACACTCCTGTCCTGTGCCTCCCGACAACTGACCGCTAATTGATATCCTGCTTCGCTTCCAGCCGCTTCACCAGCCCGTCCAAGTAAGTCCTCTGGTCGTCTGGAGCTGCGGCCATCGAAACTTTCATCTCTTTCGCCGCATCGTCAAACTTGCTCTGCGCGCTATACATCCGAGCCAGTCCGGTATGCACGAACCACTGGTCAGGATGTTTCTTGGCATTGTCGCGGAAGATCGCGTACGCTTCTTCATTACGCTTTTGACCCAGCAACTGCCGGGCGTATTGATGGAGTTGCAGCGGCCCGGCCAGTTCGAGCGCCTTCTTTTCCGCGGTCGCAGCTTCGTCCTTGCGATTGAGAGCCGCCAGAACTTGCGACTTCGTCATCTCAGTTTCGTAGCGGTCTTCATTCTCGATGGATTTGTTGGCATACGTAAGGGCCTCGTCCAGGTTGACCTTTTCCGCGAGCAGGTAATTGGCCGCGTTGTCCCAGCTCATCCACGTATATTGGGAGAGGTTACGAAGCTGTTTTTTCAGGCTCGCCTCGACCACATCGTGGACATCGACCGACACCTTGAACGGGACCGCGATCTTTTCCCATTCCATTTCCACCACGGCCGAATCCTTCTGCAGTTGATCGAAGTCGTAGGTCAGCGCGTTGTGCATGTCCGCGGCCTTGGGCTTCACCGTCACCCGCAGCGCATCTTCTTTTTCGTCGTAGGTGAAGGACCCCCACGAAGTCGAATTTTTCGAAAAAATGATTGTCCATTCATCGGCGTTCGGGATCATGTGCAAGCCGTAGGTGCCCTTGTCGAGCGGCTTGCCTTCGATCTGGACGGGATCGCTGAACGTGATCGTCGTGTTGATATTCGCTCCCGCGCGCCACACCTTGCCATAGGGAACCAGTCCGTCCCAAACCTTGCGATCATTTACCAGCGGCCGGTGATAGTTGATGGTGACGTCGGTGATGCCGATGCGTTGTGAGATCTCGGCCCGCTGGCTCTGCAGGGGCAGGTCGAGTGTGAACGATTGCGCCGAGCTTAATTCCGACATAGCGCCCGACATGGCTGCCATCAGCAGGCAGAACAGGACTCCTCGCAATGCTGCACGAAACATGGGAATGCCTCCTCAAGTGCGTCTCGAATTTTCGTTTGAAATGGGCACGGATCGTGGCCCCGCCCTGGTCGGCATCTTAGACGTGCCTCAAGCCCGGCAGTGAGCAGGAGTACGTACCTTAAGTCTTCGCCTCTCTACAGGATCGCCTGGCTGCTAACCGAGGCGTTTTCCCAACGTCAAACCCGGCGGTGAAGTGCGCTTTTTTCTGGAACCGCAACGCCCTCCATCCCGTACTAAACAACAGAGCGCAGGGTAGAGACGTCGACTCCCTATAAGGCAGCCTGCGCTGCGGACCTGTTCATGCGGATGCTCCTCGAAATCGTGCGCCAGTCGCTGGCCACCCTCTGGGCCCACAAACTGCGCTCGTTTCTCACTATGTTCGGCATCGCCTGGGGCGTCGGATCTCTGCTCCTGCTGGTCGGCTTAGGCGAGGGCTTTCGCAGCGGCCAGGCCAAGCAACTGAAGAATCTCGGCCAGGACATCATGTTTACCTTCCCCGGCCGCATTCACGCCGTCGAAGGCAGCACGCAGTCCGGCCGCACTTACCACTTCACATATGAGGACTATCTCGCCATTCGCAAAGAGGCCCACTCGCTCAAGTATGTTTCGCCGGTGCTCAACCGCGAAGACATTCGCGCGGTCAGCGATTACGGTTCCACCAACGGCCAGGTCTTCGGTATCGCGCCCGAGTACAACCAGATCCGCAATGTCCCGGTCGGTCCGGGCCGCTGGTTCAACGATCAGGACAATACCGAAACCCGCCGCGTGGCTGTGGTTGGCTGGGAGCTTCTGAAAAACATCTTTCCCGGGCGCCCAGCCGTGGGCTCGCCCATACTGCTCAACGGAGTCCGCTTCGAAATCATCGGCGTGGTCGCGAAAGTCGGCCAGGACGGGAACAACGGCACCAACGCGCGCATCTTCATTCCCATCGGAACCATGCGCAACCTGTTCCGGCTGAAAGAGAAGAACAGCGAAGATGCGATTTCATTCCTGAACTACCGTCCGCTGACCCCCAGCGGGGATTTGACGGCGAAGCAGGAAGTCCACGAGATCATTGCCCGCCGGCACGGTTTCAACCCCAAGCTGGCAGAATCATTTGAGGACTGGGACACCATCGAAGACAACAAACGCGTCGGCAAGATCTTCAACGGCATGGATTGGTTTCTCGGCGTGGTCGGTGTGATCACGCTTGCCTTGGGCGCCATCGGCATCATCAACATCATGCTCGTGTCGGTTACCGAACGCACCCGCGAGATCGGACTGCGCAAAGCGCTCGGGGCTACCCATCGCGCCATCTTGACCCAGTTCTTTGTGGAAGGCGCGTTCCTGACCGCATTGAGCGGAGGCATTGGTGTGGCCATCACCAGCGCGTTAGTCGCGGTTCTAGCCGCCTTGCCCGCGCCCGAAGGATTCGATACGCCACGCATTGTTCCATCGTCGGCCGCCATTGCCATTCTCGCGCTCGCGTTTGCCGGCATCGCCGCGGGGTTGTACCCGGCGCGCCAGGCCGCGCTGCTGCAACCGGTGGAGGCTCTGCGCCAGGAGTGAGTGCTTTTGAAGAGACGGCGCTTGCCCCGTCTCAGTCAATGCGACAATGCCGAGACGCGGCGAGCCGCGTCTCTACGAGAAATTAGCTTATGATTCTCGAACTCGCCCGCCAGGCCTACAACGCGCTTAAGCACAACCGCCGCCGCAGCATTCTCACCATGCTCGGCATGGCTTGGGGCATCGCCACCGTCGTACTGCTGTTGGCGTACGGTTCCGGGTTCGAGCGCGGCCTCTGGGTCGCCTTCCGCTCCTGGGGCACAAACCTGGTCTTCATCTTCCCCGGACGCACCTCCCTGCAAGTGGGCGGCACCAAGGCGGGCAGCGAAGTCAAACTCACCGTCAACGATCTTGATTACCTGCAGGCAGAAGTGCCCTTGATCAAGCGCATTTCGCCCGAAGCCGCCAAACAAACCAGCGTCGCTTACGGGACGCGCAGCGGCAGTTACGGGGTCAGCGGAGTCTATCCCTACTATTCGCGGATGCGGCGCATGCAAGTCGAAGACGGCAGTTTCTTCACCGACCTCGATGAAAACACCCACAGCCGCGTTGCCATCCTCGGCGCCGACGTCAAGAAGAAGTTGTTCTCAGGGCAGAACGCGCTCGGCGAAAAGGTGCGGCTCGACGGCATTTCCTACGAGGTCACCGGAGTGCTCAAACACGTCATCCAGAATGGTGACGAAAACATGAACGGCAAAGTGTACATCCCGTTCAGCGCCATGAACGACCTCACCAACACGTACTACCTGAGCGCGATCGCCATGGAATACGAAGGCGACCACCAGAGAGTTGCGGATGCCGTGCGCCGGTCGATGGCTTTTCACCATGAGTTCAATCCCAAGGACAAGCGCGCCGTCTTTGTTTTCGACGTCTTTGCCGACCTGCTCGACCTGCGCGTGATCACGACCGGCATCAAGATCATGCTCGCCTTCATCGGCCTGCTGACGCTGGGTATCGGGGGCGTGGGCCTGATGAACATCATGCTGGTCTCCGTGACCCAGCGCACCCGCGAAATCGGCGTCGAAAAAGCTCTGGGCGCCCGCGGTTGGCACATCTTGATCCAGTTCCTCGCCGAAGCCCTTGCCATCACACTTCTTGGTGGACTCGCCGGTGTAGTTCTCGCTTATATCGTGTCCTGGTCGGTTGGATCGCTTACCCTGTGGAGCGCATTCGTAGAGAATGGCACCGAAGGCGACATCCATCTCACCATCGATTCCACCACCTTGCTGGCCTCCACTATGATCCTCGGATTCGTCGGCGTCGTCAGCGGCATGCTGCCCGCCATCAAAGCTTCTCGCCTGGATCCCATCGAAGCTCTGCGCTACGAATAGCTGGTGTGGGGACGGGCGTCCCGCGAGCCTGCCCTGAGCGAAGTCGAAGGGTCCGTGCCGAGCCTTGCTCGGCTGCAAATCTCGGCCCGTGAAACTCGGCTGCCCTCCCCGCTCCCGCGTGTGTTATATTTCACTCCAAATTCGCACAGGAGGATACATGCGTCCACTCGGCGTCACCTTGGTCGGCTTTTATCAGATTCTGCGCGGCGTAGTCGGACTGCTCTTCGGTCTCTCACTCCTGCTGTTCACCGGACTCGCCGTTAAACTCGCGTCTCTGGCTGCGGAAGGCAGCGCCACCGGACACTTTTTTGCTGGTTTCGGGCGCCTGGCCAGCCTGGTGATCATTCTGTTTGCAGCCCTGCACCTCATCTCCGCCTACGGAGTTCTGAGAGTCCAGAACTGGGGCCGTCTGCTCACCCTGTTTCTGTCCGCCATCGGCCTGGTCTTGTTATTGCCCGTCGTGCTTATCGTGCACGGAATGCCGCTGGTTTTCGGGATCATCAACGCCCTCGTGATCCTTTATCTCGCGATGCCGGCGGTCAAGCGCGCCTTTCACGAACAACGCCACTCACTCCGCATGGCAGCCTAACGCCGCGATCGGTGTTGAATCCTATGGTGGAGGGGCGGGCGTCTCGCCCGTCCCGCTTAACTAGACCATCCTAAGTAGAATGGATGCGTGTCCGGCGCCAGCAAACTCGGAATGGTTCAGGAACACCTCAAGCTCTACGATCATCCCCTGCTCGCCTTTTCCGCGCGCGAAACCAGCGGCGCGATCGAAGTTCTGATCGATCTGAAGAACTCCACCGTCCCCGTTCACACCTACGTGTTACCGATTCATCCCCGCGACCTCGATCATCCCCAGTTCGCCTGGCATCTTCAGCGCCAGCTCTATGACGGACTGCACGACTATTTCATCGAAATGTTTGCGCGCACTCCGCAGAATCGCGCCGAACCCCGTAGTCCAACGCCTGACAAACAAGGAAGCCAAGGGGGCTAGTCGCTTGTCTGTCCAGCCGTCCCTCCGCGAACAAATCGAGCACGAAATCCTTGAGGGCGGCCCCATCCCGTTCTCCCGCTACATGGAGATCTGCCTCTACGATCCCACGCATGGTTACTACTCTGCCCACGACGAACAATTCGGCAAAGCCGGAGACTTCTATACCTCGAGTGACGTTCACGCCGTCTTTGGGCGCCTGCTGGCGCGCCAGTTTGACCAGATCTGGCAAGCGTTCGACCGCCCTCCTGAAATCGAAATCCTCGAACTCGGCCCCGGCCGCGGCTTGTTCGCACGCGATGTGCTGGATTGGTCCAAAAAGAAATTCCCCGACTTCTTTGCCGCCCTCACGTATACGGCGCAAGAGAGTTCGCCTGCGTTGCGAGCAAGACTCCAGACAACCCTGCGCGAGCATCTAGACGCGGGCAGAGCCAAAGTCCCGGAGGGACGACGGAACGGCCTAAGCCGCGCCCTCCCTCCTGAGACTCCCATCATCGTCTTCGCCAACGAATTCTTCGACGCCCTCCCCGTGGAAATTCTCAGCACCGCGGGTAAACTCCACCTCGCGCTCGAGAACCATCGCCTGCACGAAACCTGGCTCCCGCCGCTGGCCGAAGAACTGGAATTCCTCGACCGCTACGGCGTTCATCCCGAAGCCGGCGAGCGCATCGAAGTGCCCATCGTAGCGCAGGATTGGGTGCGGCAAATCGCCCGCGCCACGGAGCACGGCTCGCTCGTGGTCATCGTCATTGACTACGGCTACACGCGCAACCAGCAGCTAGCCGGACGCCACCGCGGCACTCTCATGGCCTATCGCCAGCACTCCGCCAGCCCCGACCCGTACCAGGCTCCCGGCAAGCAAGACCTCACCGCCCACGTCAATTTCACCGCGCTCGCCGCTGCCTGTGAGCAGGAAGGCATGCAGGTAGAAAAGCTGCTTACGCAATCGCAATTCCTCATGGGGATTGGCGAGAACAATCAGTTTGCCGACGCCTTCGAAGACTGCCGCCTTCCCCAAGAACGGGCAAAGGTAGCCCTCCAGCTCAAACATCTGGTAACGCCCGTAGGTATGGGAGAGACATTCCAGGTGCTGGTTGCCAGCCGAGGGATCGATTCCAAGAAAACAGCCGGCCTGAGCGGACTGAGCTTCGGGAAAAGTTCTCAGTTCTCAGTTCCCGGTTCTCAGTAGTGCTGTCGTACTTATCCCTTAGAAATTGGGTGGCTGAGAACCGAGAACGGAGAACCGAGAACTGGCCCGCTGGTTACCAAAGAGATGCGCAATTCTCGTTGCATGTAACATTCCCGAAATGTCTTTGCGGTAAACTGCGGACAATGAGCTCGCCACGCGTCTCGCAATTCGCGCTGCCCCTGCAGGTGGCTGCCGTCTGCTACCGGCGGGTCAATTCGCACGCCGAGTTTCTGTTGGTCAACACCAACGGCGGCGGCAAGTGGACGTTTCCCAAGGGAGCCCCCGACGCTCGCCTTTCCCACAGCCAGGCCGCCGAACGGGAAGCCCGCGAAGAGGCTGGCGTGATCGGCATCATCGAGCCGCGCCACTTCCACGTCTACATCCACTCCAAGGGCGTCTTCTGGCAGCCCGGAGGCGTGCAGGAGTTCGTGGTCAAAGCCTTCCTCATGGACGTCCACCAAACCCGCCGTCCCGATGAAGACTTCCGTAATCCCACCTGGTTCGATGCCGAACAGGCTCGCGTCACTCTGGCCAAAGGCCGCGAAGTGAAGTACGCCCAGGAACTGCAAACCGTGATTGACCGCGCCTTGGAACATCTGGGCGAAGCGCGGATGGCCGCCGCCCGTTGACCGATTCGCGTAGGGACAGCCGCCCTCGGCTGTCCAGCCGAG
>JAIQFO010000013.1 GCA_020073215.1 Terriglobia bacterium
CTTCCTTGAATACATCCAATCTCGAAGTGATTGGAACTGACAGCAAAGATGGGTGCGGTTGCCGCCCTGCGGAGATTCGACAAATAATCCGGCCTCCGGTTCAGGACCGCCCAGCCGATTCCGGCGGCGCTGGCGGCCCGGGCCACCTGAGGCATGGCCATGCTCCCAACCGGTTCCACCACAATCGAATCGGGTCGGGAGTCAACCGGCTTTTGGATTGGCTTTAGTAGTTGCGTGCTCTGATTCACCGCGTCGTCATCGGCAAAGACGATCTCCGCATCGCTCCCCAGTTTGTGCGCGGTATCTTCTGCGGATTGGGCTTGTGCCACTTGGAAATCGTTCTCGCGGGTGTGAAGAGATACCAGGAATCGGAGCTTTTTCATCATGTCGCGAGTGTGCCCCTGACCACCTTTTAACGATACACCTTCGGCAATCCTGCCAGAAAATGGCCCCGGAGATTCCCCCGGCACCCAGAGAAGCGGAAAAGGAATGCTTTTTCTCGGGTTGTTGGTGTAATCGGGAGTGGGTGTTCAAAACCCCTCTTAGCTCGCATACCGAACCTCGATCACATAGCCCTTGTATCCCCGCTGCTCTTCTTGACCGAAGCGGCATCATCTTCAGGACGCCGTAGCAGCGCTCTCGCTCCTCCTGACGCCGGAAGAGGTTGCGTCTCTCGATGAGCCGTACACATCGCATCCGGTGCTCGGCTTCAGTTGAGCTCGAACCCACAGACGACGGCCCGATTCAAATTGACCCGCTTCGGTGAGTCTGTGGAAATGGTGATTCGAACTTTAGCTTTGGGCTCCGACACAATCGCACCTCATTGGGACTGGACGCCCTCGTTGGGCGTCAGGATTGGTGGACACTCAGATCCATCATCTCAGCAGTTCGCCGCGGATCTGAAGAAAACGCAAGACATGGCTGCGAGAGAAGATCCCTTCCAGCCGCCCGTTCGAAACCACCGGCAGTTGGTTGACGTCCTCGCGGCGCATCATCTGCAGCGCTTGGATGGCAGGAGTGTCGGGTGTGACAATATGAAGTTCTTGCAGCGGCCGCATCACGCTGTCAACTCTTTTCGACGGCCACAACGCGCGTTCGGCACCTCTCACTTCATTAGGCGTAATCAGCCCAGCGACACGATCGCCTTCCTCAACAATGAAGCAGCGACCACCCGTTGGGAGGAGGTACCGATCGACGAACTCCTGGAGGGTTGACTTGCCGTCCACGGTCGGGCAATCGCGCTCCATCATTTCGCCCACTCGCCGATCTCGCAACTCTGCCAGCAGCTCCGTCTGCGCGTAACTACTGCGCGAAGCATCCAGAAGAAACCAGCCGATGAAAGCCCACCAAAGGCCACTAAAGCTCGCCCCCACAAAGAAGCGCATCAGCCCCAACACTATGAAGGCAAAGGCCACTGTCTCGCCGGCTTGCGCCGCCACGCGCATGGACGTGTCGGCGTTGCCAGTGATCCGCCAGATCACAGCTCGTAAGATCCGCCCGCCGTCGAGCGGAAAACCCGGAATCATGTTAAAGCCAGCGAGAACTAGGTTGATGTAGCCTAGCCAGAGACACACGGCGACCGCTGGCTGAGCTGGTGCCGCCCCTGGTCGCCAGCCCACCCAAAATGCTATTCCCAAAAAGACAAAACCAATGATGGCGCTGGTAATCGGACCGGCGATTGCCATCCAGAATTCGGTCCTGGCATCAGGCGCGTCGTTTTCGATCTGTGAAATGCCTCCCAGTGCAAAGAGAGTAATGGCTTGAACCCGTATACCGTGTGCCTTGGCAACCAGAGAATGCGCTAGTTCATGCATCAACAGGGCAACAAAGAAACATAGGCTCGTGATGATGGCCGAAGCCCAGACCACGCCGGTACTCCACTGCGACGCAACCGAATGAAAACGACCCGCCAGGGAGAGCGTAATCAGCAACGCGATGATGAACCAGCTGTAGTGCAGCCCAATTGAAATGCCGGCAATACGCCCGAGCTTGACTTGTGCCTGCACTGATCAAACCTCAACCTGCAACCAGACTCTCCGCTAGTGCGGGTCATTATATCTCGTGTCCGGAGTCACACTCCTGAGGTTGTTTCCATTTGCATGGACCCGCGTTTTCACGTCGCCTTGTATAGAATTGTGACAAAAATGCGAACGGTTCAAATCGGAGACAGAATTCGATCGACGCGCTGCAAGTTTCACCCGTTACCGTCGCCCGAATCGAGGCCATAATGCAAGAGACGAACGAAGAGCGGGATCAGGAACTTGATCGATGCGATCAACTGTCTTACAAGATCCCGCAGGGCATACCTAGGGGTCTATACGCCTTCATCGAAGCAAACAGGGGCCGTATCAGACTCTAACTGTTGAGAAAGGCGATAGCGCTCAGAACCTGCTCAATGAGCGCTATCGCGACATTGCGACAAAGGCTCCTTCGTTCGGTTGTCAAAGGGAGAAGCCCAAGACCGCAAACCGTGCGGGCTTGTTTCAAGTCGGAGAACTCGCCCAGCATCCAGCAATCGGTCATCCCAAATACCTAACCTCGTTTGGCCTGGTGAATGGATTCACATCGCAAAAAGGGGGTCACGATGACCCGTGTCCACCGTCACTGTTTTCTTGCCAGGAAGGGTGCGAGTATTAAGTAGCGCCAAGCAAGGGGCGTGGTATGTCCAGCGGATCGAGTCCGGGGAATTCTGCCTTTCTCGAAGAAACAACGGATCAGCCACTCGATGCTACACGTCACGGCGATGCCACCAGGGACATCGAGGCGTTCTTGCGCTCTAGAATCGTCGGGCAGAGCGCTGCCGTGGACGCGGTCGTCGAGCTCTACCAGATATTTCTTGTGGGCATGTCTCCGCCGGACCGGCCCGTAGGGAACCTGCTGTTTCTCGGGCCGACCGGATCCGGTAAGACCTATGTAATCGAGGTGCTCGCCGAAGCGCTCTTCGGGAATCCACACGCCTTCATCAAAGTGGATTGCGCAGAATTTCAGGAACATCACGAAATCGCCAAGTTGATCGGCTCCCCACCCGGCTATATCGGCCACATGCAGACGCCGCCGATACTCACACAGGAGGCCTTGACCCGCTGGCACACTGAGAAACTCAAACTCACGCTTCTGCTGTTCGATGAAGTCGAAAAGGCCTCGGAGTCGCTGTGGCAGCTCATGCTTGGAATCCTGGACAAGGCCAGTCTCACGCTAGGCGACAACACGCACGTGGACCTTTCCCAGTGCATCATTTTCATGACCTCGAACGTGGGCGCGCCGGAGATGAGCCGGCTCGCCGAGGGTGGCCTCGGGTTTGCCGTGCAGGCGCCCATCGAGGACGCGAACCTGGACGAAAAAATCGCAAGGACGGCAATGGAGGCGGCGCGTCGAAAGTTTTCGCCGGAGTTCATGAACCGGCTAGACAAGATTGTCGTTTTCAAGACGCTTCGCCCAGATCAGCTTGAGCACATTCTTGAGCTGGAACTCGGGAAGGTACAGCGGCGCATTGCGGGTGCGGTGGGGCAGAACCACTTCACATTCCGCTGCACGCCCGAGATCAAGCAATGGCTGCTGCGGGAAGGCACGGACCCCAAGTATGGCGCGCGACATTTGAAGCGCGTGATCGAGAAGAACATTGTTTACGGGTTGGCAAACCTGGTTGCCACCGGGCAGGTAAAAGGTGGCGACTGCGTTTCGATCGGCATCAAGGCTGACGGCGGTTTGACGTTCGCCAAGATCGCAGCTACCGCCAGCGAGCAATCTGCCGCGGCTAGGAGCACGCCGTGAAAAGAATTCTCGTCGTCGATGACAATGAAATGCTCTGCCGCTTGGCCTGTGACATCTTGCGTACGGAAGGGTACAGAGCCGTTCCTGCCTCGAATGCAGCCGAAGCGCTGCGGGCCTTAGAAGAGCAGGAATTCGACCTTCTAGTCACGGCCTTTCAGATGCCGGGCATGAGCGGTCTCGATCTGGCTCGCACTGTCCGTGACCGCAGCCCGCATTTTCCGGTAATCGTTATGACTGCGTTCGAGCCTGTAGAGTCTGAGCACGTAACGCTCTGGCTTCCCAAGCAGTACCTCTTTCCGAATCTGCTGGAGAAGATTCGCTACTGCCTCACCGGAGCCAAGGCTGAAAGCGAAAAGACACGTGGTTAGGCGGGCCCAGAGGCCCGGACCGACCGGAGTGAGAGATTGATTGTTGTCGAAATCAGGCCGATTTCACCAACTGAGAATTGCTGATGAAATACCGTTTGAAGAGTCGTTAGGCTCCCGCGATCGGATGCCGGGTAACTGGCGCCCGGAGTGGACGTTCGTAATTTGAAAGTACGTTTCTAAAGTAGTCAAATCAGTTTGCCCGCCACTTCACAAGGCAACTTCGGCCCTTACACAGACCGAATTGTCCCTCGGAAAAACACCAGCCCTGGCCGATTTGGAGAAGTGCAAACCGTGATCTCTCGGCTGAAAACAACAATTCTCTGCGTTGACGACCACTGGAGTGGGCTCATCGGCCGCAAGATGTTGCTCGAAAGCAACGGCTATGAAGTCCTGGCAGCGACCGGCGGGGACGAAGGACTGCGGTTGTTCCTCTCGCATTCCGTGGACGCGGTAGTCCTCGACTACCAGATGCCCGGGATGAATGGTGACGTGGTGGCCGCGAAGATGAAGCGCACGAAGTCACATGTCCCGATCATGCTGTTATCCTCCTACGGGCCATTGCCGAAGAGCAAACTGGAGGCGGTGGACACCTTCCTGTCGAAATCCCAGCCACCAAAGATTCTCTTATCCACGCTTCAGCAACTGCTCAACCGTCGACCCCGACCGTTCTTCAGCCGTTGGTTCGAGACGTGGAGAAGTCGCAATGAAGGGGTGAGGCAATGAACTTTTGGAAGCGGTTTTTCGGACGAGGTTGCTCGCATCGCTTCACTTGGCCACGGATTGACGCCGATGGTCGCCACTATCAGATCTGCCCACGGTGCGGAACTGCTTACGAATATGACTGGAGAATGATGCGACGGACGGATCGGTTGCTGGTGACGAACGGGCAACGCCCTCTCTCTTCGACGCAGACGCGATTATCGGGAACTGTCAATTGACGATAATACGATGAGACCTCTTGTGCCCGCGACGACTTAGTTAAACGCCCGGAGAAGAACTCGTCCAACTGCGCACTCGGACCCAGGGTAAAAGCTCTTACGCCACGACTTTTTCAGCACCCACAGGCGTTTACGCTCATCGACACACGCGAAGGGCGGCAGATGACAACAACTTCTGAAGGCGTTCTTCGCCCCCACACTGCACTTCGATAGTGACAAGTACCCGTTGATATGAGCAGAATTGGCTAACTGTGCGGTTCAAGGGGTCGTCGGTAGGCCGATTTTGGCGAGCAGTTGCTGGAAGGCGGCATCGCCGTGGAGGCTGGCGAAACCCTGGTCAACGCCAAGATTCAACACGTGCTCGTCGTGTGATTGGATGGAGATGGTCAGGTAGTTGAGCGCGGCGCGCGTGTTGCCGAGCCGAGCTTCAGTCTGAGCCACAAGATAGGGTGAGAACTTTCCCTGTCCATACAGCTTCTTTTGTTCGGCAAGTTGCGCTTCGAACAAGCCGCGTTCCCCACCCTGGGCGAAGCCCTTGGCTGCCGCCTCAGCCACCGAGGATTGCGCGGTGTCGTTAGTCAGCAACGCGTCTTTTTTCAGCTCCGTGATGTAGTTGGGATAATCGCCAGTGTCGTAATAAGCGAATCTCAAGTAACGGTGAGGCGAAAGGAAATCCGGATCGGCCGCCTCGAGTTGCTTCAATAATTGCAGCCCTTCTTCGCGATGTCCCCCCGCCCATAACAGTTCTCCCTTGTCGGCGAGGATGGAGGGCGAATCGGGGGCGAGTTTGCGCGCCAGTTCAATCTCGTTCAGGGCTTCCTGGTGGCGGCTCAGGGTAAGCAGAAAGGTCGCATACCAGTGGTGGGCCTTGACGTTATTGGGATCGAGTTCGATGGCACGGCGGAAATCCTGTTCGGCTCCGGCGGCGTCCCACATTCCAAAAAAAGTCACAAATGCCAGCGAGGCGTGCGCCTCGGAGGACTGCGGGTCCAACTCGACTGCCTTCTTCGCGGCCGCAAACGCTTTGAAATAGGCTTCATTCGCAGGCAGCGCCGAGAACTCCCGCAGCAGGTTGTAACTGTCGGCGAGCCCAACGTACGCGTCGGAATAGTTGGGATCGTGCGCAATCGCCTGGGTGAAGGACTCCAGAGCCTGGTTGAGGGCCTCGGGAGTGCGCTTGTTCCAGTAGTAGCGGCCTTTGAGATAAAAGTCTTCGGCCTCGCGATTGGGGCGATGCAGGGTGTGGGCGGGGACGGGAGCGGATTTGGCGCTCGCTTTCGCATCGCGATGGCCGGGGCGGAAGATCCAGACGGCGAAGAGGATCGCCAGCAAGGGGAGGGCAAAGGCGAGCTTCCGCCACGAAGGGAGCTCGGCGGGCGGCGCTGCGGCGGCCGGCGCCGCTGGTCCTTCCGGCGCTTCTTTTTCCGGCGATTTGTCCGTGACCGGTTGAGGGGAATGAATAGGTGCGATCCAGCGGTATCCGCGGCGTTCGATGGTCTCAATAAAGATTGGATTGTCGGCAGAGTCTCGCAAGGCGTCGCGGAGGCGCATGACCGCGCTGCTGATTCCCTGCTCAAAATCCACGAAGACGTCGGGAGGCCAGAGCGCCTGGCGTAATTCCTCGCGCGTGATCACTTCCCCGGGACGGGTCAGCAACAGGGTCAGCATTCGAAAGGGCAGATCCTGAAGACGGACCTTGACGCCGTTGCGACGAAGCTCGCCCGCGCGCAGGTCGGCTTCGAACACACCAAAGCGAACCAGAGTGGGAGGCACCGATGCAGAGCCCATAAAGTCGGTTGGTGGGGGAAGGTGTAGTTTAGCACCTGACCCGAGCAGCGGAAAAGAGCGCGCTTCGGGGCGACGGAACCGGGAGTCCAGGCAGAAAATAAATTCGCGCAAACCTACAGGAATAAGCGCCTTATCTCGCCAGATACCCACCAGCCAAGGGCTATCTCCAAACCATTGACGGAAGCGGGCATTCCGGGCCAAAGTTCAGCGCAAATGCGGTAGAAAGTCCCCCCTCCCTAAACAAGAGCCAACGTAATTCACTCTCAGGAGACAGAAGGAATGAACTCGAATCATCGTCAAGGTAGGCGCTCGGACATGACTGCAATCGCGGTCACCGTGGTTGCCGTTCTGGTTATGTTCGCCGGGGCGGCCGTTCCGGCGCAGGCGCAAACTCCCACCCTGCTCTACACCTTCATGCAGACGACCGAAGCCTGCGCTCCCCGAGGCAACATCGTGCAGGGCCGCGACGGCAATATGTACGGGGGTGGTGCGTCCTGCGGAGCTAACGGCACCGGCGCGATCTACAAGATTTCTCCGGCTGGAGCGGAAAGTGTTTTTTACAACTTCCCGCAGCAATGGACCAATTGTGGTGGCGCTGGGCTGACGCTGGGCAGCGACGGAAACTTCTACGGCGCATGCGAAGGTGGGAATCCGGCTACCGGCATGGGCAGCATTTTCCGGCTGACGCCAGCCGGAGTGTTTACCGATCTGCATGACTTCACGGGCGCGAACGGCGATTCCCTGCCCGTATACCCTCCGATCCAGGCCAGCGACGGCAATTTCTATGGCGTGTCTGGAAATGAAGTTCAGGTTTGCGGGAATGTTTACCGGCTGACCCCGGCGGGCGTGTACACGAATCTGCATGCTTTTTCCGGCAGCGACTGCCACTCTTCCAATTTGTTCCAAGCCAGCGATGGCAATCTCTATGGCACGCTTGCGAACTGCACCGTCGTCCAAGGCGCGGGCTGCGTGTACAAGATCAGCACTACAGGCGTTTTCAAAGAAATTCACGACTTCACGTTCGCCACCGGCCAGACTCCATGCACTGGATTGATTCAGGGCAAGGATGGGAAGCTGTATGGAGCCACGAACGAGGGAGCGGCGAATGGCTCCGGAAATATCTACAAGATGACCACCGCCGGAGTCGCTACTGATTTGCACGATTTCAACAATGCGACCGATGCGTCCTGCGTCAACAATGTCGGTCCGCCAGTGAGTCTGCTGCAAGTGGCCGACGGAACCTTCTATGGGGTTAACCCGGCTTACGGGCCGAACGGAAATGGCAGCATCTACAAACTGACTTCCGCCAATGTGTTCTCGGCATTCCTGTTCCCGAACCCCCCTGTTGACGGGTCCTTGCCAAGTTCCACGCTGATTCAGAATACGAACGGACTGGTGTATGGAACAACCCCCGGCGGGGGCGGAGGCGGCTCCTGCCCCCAAGTCTGCCAAGGCGCGTTCTTCAGCGTGGCTACGGGCGATAAGCTGTTTGTAAGTCTGGAGCCGACCGAGAAGGCCGGCTATGTAGGTGCGAGCGTGGGCATGTTCGGGCAGGGGTTCAGCAGCGCGTCGGTGGTGAAGTTTGGCGGCGTGGCGGCTACATCGGTGACGCGCTCAGGCACTGCCTACCTCACGGCGGTCGTTCCCACAGGAGCACACACCGGCGCAGTAACGGTGACCACGGGCACGACTACACTGACCAGTCCGCAAACGTATAAGGTGAAACCGAAGATCACGAGCTTCTCGCCATCGAGCGGTCCTGCGGGAACCCTGGTGACGATCAACGGCACGGGACTGATTCAGACGAGTGCGGTGAAATTTGGCGCCGTGAAAGCGACCACCTTCACGGTGAAGTCTGACTCGCAGGTAACGGCGGTTGTGCCATCGGGATTGGCGGCGGGCGCGGTGACAATTTCCATCACTACGCCGGGCGGGACAGCGAACAGCCCGACGAAGTTCACGGTGAACTAGGGGTGGTTGCGTACGGGGGCAGCGGGGTTTCCTGCTGCTGAAGTGAATTGCCGGTCTTGCCGGGGGCGGCGGTCCCGTCCGCCCCCAGGTTTTCCCTACTCCCCGTCGAATGAGCGGCGTCGCGATTTGTCGCCAACTATCCGCTTCTTTCAGTGGTCCGCTCAGTCAGGCTGAAATAGTTGTCGCGGTTCGGCAGCCAGATGTTCAGAATACGGTGCCAGCCACAGGAACTCTAATCGTCGGGAAATTTCTGTCGTCCGTAACGATTTCCACAAAGCCTTCCAGTTTCCCGAGTTTGACCTTCTGTGGATTTAGCGCGACATCGACGCGATACGTTGCGCTCTTACCTTGTGGCGGGTCTCTTCTCACTTCAACCGCTTTCAGATCTGACCCCACCTTCTTGATCTCAAATTCACCTTTGCGTTTCTTCACCAGGAAAGTTTGCGTCAATAATTCGCGAGTCGCCGGGTTTTGTCGCAGTTCTTGTGCTGAGACCGGACCAAAATCAACCGCCTCCGGATTAGCGTAGAGATCGGGCTTAACGAACACGTGGACCGGAATGGTGATGCCGGCAAACTTGGGATTATCGGTCGAGAGAGACAACTCCTCGTCGTATCGCCCGGATGTGATCGTGGACGGAATCTTGGCCACAAGTTCATAAACCCTTCCATCCTGAATCGTGGTGAGCGAGGCCGCAAAGTGTTTGTCGGCAATTGCCGACAGCGAGACAGACGCTGGCTCCTCTTCGTTGTTGATGATTCTCAGTCGGCACTCGTTATCTTCTCCCTGAAATGCACTCAGGAAGACCGTTGGGAAAGGCCGGATCTCAAGGGGCGGACGTACTGCCGCTTTCAGCAACAAGGTTGTTGACCGCTCCCGACTGTCGCCAAACAGGACGATCGCTTCTCCATCCATGTCGCCAGTCAAATGCGAGGTGTCCCACTCCAAGGTGATCGTGCCTTCACCACCGGGCGCGATTACCGGTCTGAATCTGGCATTCATTCCCGGCATTGACAGTTGAACGCTTTGAATCGCCAGGGGTGCGGTGGTGTTGTTCTTCACCGTGAAGCTGTGTGCAATCTTCGATCCCTGCTTCACCGGCCCAAAATCGTAGGTAGTTTCCAGGAAACTGACGCCCCCGAGGTCGACCCCCTGAGCTGGGAGACAGCCACAAAGCAGGCCGAGAATGATGAAAACACGAATCATTTCGATAAAAGAACGGAGAAGGCCGCAATGCAGATTGCGGCCCCCGTCGTGCTTGCCGATTACAGAAGATAGAACCGTAGCTGAAGGAGCCTCAAACCCTTGTTGGCGTACTGCCAGAAGAAGTCTTGAAGTCCTCCAGAGAAAAGCGCCACTCGCTGATAGGTGAGTCCGCCGTCGAAACTGACAACGATCGATGTCAATTCGTTGGTGACGTTGGTGAAGGTCTGTTTGCCATTCTTGCGAGTAAATACGTTTAGAGTACTCTCCGCGGAACAAACCACTTCGTTCGTGGTGGGATCCGTTGCGCAGGTGGTTATGGTCACGGATCCTCCCGGCTGGCCAAGGGCACGACCCCAGACCTGGTATGACGCCGAAGTCGTACCGGCGGCGCAGGTAATATCGGCGGGGATGTTCGTATTGCAGGGAAGCTGGAACACGGCGCCTTGACCCTGGATTTGGTTTCCAGTGCAGTCATAGGCAGCGTCGAACGCATTCCCGTCGCATACCTGGAAGTCGCCCGGAGTGAGATAAATGTTGCTCGTTACGGCTGAGTCTTTCTTGCCAAGAGCCACGAAAATAGTGTGCCGGTCGGAGCCGGTCATGGGGTCGTTCTTGGGGTCTTCGACGCCAATAATGTTCAGGTTATAGTGAGCGCCGTTGGGCGCCCCATTTCCATTTTGCGGAAATGCGGGCATTACGAAAACGAGGATCAGGAGGAGAAGCACGCCGAGACAAGTACGCTGCATTTGTCACCTCATTTCGAAAATCCACAGCTTGCGTGGGGTGATTCGAGGGCGGGTAGGTTCTAAGAGAATTGAGCACGCCACCCTGGACAGAAGTAGCTGCCGTGAAGGTTAGATGGTCAACAGATAAAGGCCAAGGTCACAGAGGTGTGCATACGATCCGCAAAAGGCCAACCCCCGTGATGTCCAAAATCCAGTCACAGACCAGTGCTCGCACGCAAATGGTCGCTTGGACGGCGTGCCGTCGATGTGGCCCAGTTAGTTGTTTTGGTGATTGTGCCTGGATCACGGCAAACCGGAGATAGTGTGCAACGAAAACGCCAGGCTGGGAGAGGAATGCGGACTATTGACGGTAACAGGCCCGGGGAAAAGCGGCGCAGAACCACGACAGAAACAAAACGGCCTTGACCCCGAGCCGACACACTCGGGATCAAGGCTTTTATCGTATGCAGGTAAGTTACGATTGCTTCGGTCTTGCGAACCGAGAGCGCACGGCCATTGCGCCCAGACAGGTGATGCCCGTTGCTACCACGTAGACCAGGGCGGATCCACCTTCCGGCACGTTCCAGTGTTTCGATCGCTGTCTGTGGCTTGTGGACGACACGGTTGCGAAAGCAGCGGGCGCCACGAGTAACAGCGCCACCAATGTCAACCACGACTTCCGGTTGATGATTCTCATTAGGTCGCCTCCATTCAAGTAAGATACGACAGAGAAAAACTGCCAACGCGGGGAGCGTGCTCTGGCCGACAGTTTCGAGGGACCCTGTACGTCACTTACATTCTTCGCTCTCTGTATGCGGCTGTCAAGATGATAGGTTTTGCACTGTTCATGCAGGGTAATGCGACGTTCATACTTGAGCTCGCCCAGCCTTAAAGCTAGTGGTTTCTGCACTTTGTCTGGCCACATTGCCCTTTCAATGTCGAGTTCGTTTCTACCCTGTTTCTTGCCTCTTTCTACCTTATTTCTCCCATATTTCTTCCGTTTTTCTCCCTTGTATTGCCATTCAATATATTCTCCCTAGCAGGAGTAAGTTGTGTCACAAAATTGACCCTAAGAGAACGGTAGCGCTGGTTGGAGAGTTGTCTTAAGAAGAAGGTAAAGAAAGAAAACCAGGCGCCACCTACTCCGCCTGCTTGGTGATATTCAGCAGCACGCCGACGCACATCAAGGTCACAAACAGAGACGATCCACCGTAGGAAACAAACGGCAGTGGAATCCCTTTGGTCGGCATCAGGCCCAGCACCACACTGATGTTGATGAAAGCCTGCAGTACGATCATGCTGGTGATGCCAACCGCGAGAAAGCGCCCGAAGTTGTCCTCGGTGCGCAGCGCGGCGCGCGTCCCGCGCCAGAGGAAGATGGCAAACAGGATGATGACGGTGAGCGCTCCGACCAGCCCCAACTCTTCGGCGGTCACGGCGAAAATAAAATCCGTGTGCGGTTCGGGAAGATAAAACAATTTCTGCTTCCCTTCCATCAGGCCGAGTCCGGTCATGCCGCCGGTCGAGACGGCAATCAGCGACTGGATAATATGGAAGCCAAAGCCCTTGGGGTCGGCGTAAGGATTGAGAAAGGCCAGGATGCGGTCTTTGCGGTACGCTACGTGAAAGATCAGGAAATAGAGCGGCAGCAGCGAGGCCAGGAAGGCGTATCCGAAGTAGCGCAGGCGGATGCCGGCGATGAACAGCACACACGCGGTAATGCCGGCGCAGGCAATGGCAGTGCCAAGGTCCGGCTGAAAAACAATCAGCCCGAGAAAAACCGCGGTAGGCGCCACGGCGGGGATCAGCGTATTGCGCCAGTCGTCCATGACCATGGTCCTGGTCTTGTTTTCGAGAAACCATGCGAGAAACAGGATGAGCGCGGGCTTGGCCAACTCCGAGGGCTGCAACGAAAGCGGACCCACGTGAAACCAGCGATGCGTGCCGTGAGCGCGATCAAGGGAAAAAACCGAAATGAGCAGAAGGGTAGTCAAGCCGAGAAGCGAGAAAACCAGCGCTGGATGCTGCAGGCGCTTGTAGTCCACTTTCATCGCCAGCATCATCACGGCGAGTCCCGCGACCGCCCAGACTAATTGCTTCGAGAGGAATCCGTAGGCGGAGCCGAAGCGCTCCTTGGCCATCACGGCGGAGGCGCTGAAGATCATGACCAGTCCGATAAAGACCAGGACCGTGGTCACGGTGAACATCCAGCGATCGACGCTGACGCGCTTGGCCATACAGAATCATTTCACCACGGAGGCGCGGAGACACGGAGGAGTTTCGGCTGTGGATTTCGGGCTGGGGGATAACTGAGTTGGTTCCGAGGGAGGAGCGAAAGACCGGCGCGCTAAGGTGTAGGGGTCCTTCGACTGCGCAGGATGACAGGACTTCTAATAGAGTCGCTCTAATCGAGGGGCTCTAACCGGGTGGCCCAAATCGAGAACTGCTCCCCGCGACGACCCGATCGAAATCTCGCCCCTACGTCGATCTTGCCATGGCCAAGGAAAGCACCACTTCCTTGAATACTTTGCCCCTGTGCTCGTAGCTTCGGAACTGATCGAAGCTGGCGCAGGCTGGAGCGAGAAGAATAATGTCGCCCGGCTCAGCCGATTCGCTGGCGCGCCGGACAGCGGTTTCCAGAGTTTCCGCGTGGTCGATTTCAGCGGCGTCCTGAATCTGCGATTCGATCTTGGCGGCTGCGGCGCCTATGGTGTAGACACGCTTCACTCGCTGCCGCAGCAGGTCATGGAGCACGGTGTAGTCGCTGCCCTTATCCTTGCCCCCTAGAATGAGGTGGATGTTCGCGGAGAAAGATTCCAGGGCCTTGATGGTCGCATCCACGTTGGTGGCCTTGGAGTCGTTGTAGTAGTCCACACCTGCGACCTTGGCCACAAATTCCAGCCGGTGCTCAACCGCTTTGAAATTCCGGACGGCTTGGCGGATCTGTTCCGGCTGGCAACCAACGAGGATGCCGATCGAAACTCCCGCCAGCACATTTTCCAGGTTGTGCGCGCCTTTCAGCGGCAATTCCGACAGCGGCATAATTTCGCGTTCGCTGTGGCCGTCGCGGACATAGAGGTGCGCGCCACGGGCAAAAGCTCCTTTTTCAACTTCTTTCTTTCGACTGAACCAGAACAACTGCGCGCGGGTGCGGTCCGACAATCCGACGGTGGTGGGATCATCGGCGTTGAGGACGGTGAAATCATCCGGCCGCTGGTTTTCGAAGACGCGGGCTTTGGCGTTGACGTAATTGATAAACGTTTTGTGGCGGTCGAGGTGGTCAGGCGTGATGTTCAGGATGACAGCGATCCGCGGACGAAACTCGACGATGGTTTCCAGCTGAAAGCTCGACACTTCGAGCACGGTCCAGGTCGCGGGCCCGGCCCGATCCACAAAACTGATGGCGGGCGTGCCGATATTGCCGCCCACCAGGGTAGAGAATTTTCCCGCAGCAATAATCTCGCCGGCCAACGAAGTGGTCGTGGTTTTGCCGTTGGCTCCGGTAATGGCAACGATCGGGCCGGCTAAGAATTGCGCTGCGAGCTCGATTTCGCCGATGACCGGCTCTCCCAGGTTGCGCGCCAACGCCAACTGCGGAGCATCGACCGCCACACCCGGACTGACGACGATCAGGTCCTGACCGCGAAACGTGCGGTCGCCGTGGCCTCCGGTTTCGACCGTGATGCCATGCTCGAGCAGGAGCAGGATTTCATCGCGAAGGTCGGTTTCGGGCTTCGAATCCGATACCGTGACGCGGGCGCCGCGCGATATGAGAAAAAGCGCGGAGGCCACGCCGGACTTACCGAGACCGACGACGAGGACGCGTTTGTTATTGAGATCCATAAAATCACTTCACCACGGAGACACGGAGGCACGGAGAAGAAGCAAATCTTTGCTTAGGTTTTCTCCGTGTCTCCGTGCCTCCGCGGTACATGTTTATCTTAGTTTCAGCGTCGTCAGCGCGAACAGCGCGAATACCAGCGATGCGATCCAGAAGCGCACGATCACCTTCGACTCCGACCAGCCCAGCAGTTCGAAGTGATGGTGGATCGGCGCCATCTTGAAGATACGTTTCTTGCGCAGCTTGTAGGAACCCACCTGCAGGATCACGGAGAGGCCTTCGATCACGAAGATGCCTCCGATGAACGGCAACAGGAGTTCCTGCTTGATGATAACGGCTACAGTGCCGATCGCGCCGCCGAGCGCCAGCGAGCCGACATCGCCCATAAACACTTCCGCGGGATGGGCGTTGTACCAGAGAAATCCGATGGAGGAGCCGACCATGGCCCCGCAAAAGATGGTGAGTTCGCCGATTTGCGGCATGCGCTGCAATTCGAGATAGGTGGCAAACGTGGCATGGCCGCTCAGGTAGGTGAGAACCGCGAGGGCGCCGGCAGCGATCACCGTACAGCCGATGGCGAGGCCGTCCAGACCGTCGGTAAGATTGACGGCGTTGCTCGAAAAGACAATCACAAGCACGACGAACACCACGAACGGCAGAAAGGCCAGCGGCCAGAGTTGGGGATGATGGGCCCATCTTTCGATTACCAGATCGGGGTGGAACTGTTTGAAGAATGGAACGAGCAGCACGGTGGAATATTCTCCGCGGTGCTGCAACGCGATCAGCGCGATCGCGACCAGGAAACTGGCTGCGGTCTGGTAGCCTAGCTTGGCCCGCGCGGTGAGGCCGAGGTTGCGGCGATTCACGACTTTAAGGTAGTCGTCGGTAAAACCGATCGCCGCGAAGGCCACGGTGGCAAAGACAGCGATCCAAACGAAGGGATTGCTCAGGTCGGCCCAGAGCAAGGTCGGCACCAGGATGGCGATGGCGATCAGCAAGCCGCCCATGGTCGGGGTGCCCGCTTTTTTCTGGTGGGCCTGCGGACCTTCTTCGCGGATGTACTGTCCGATCTGGAAATCGCGCAGGCGTTGAATCACGATCGGACCGACGATCAGGCCGGTGAAAAGAGCAGTCAGGCTGGCAAAGGCGGTGCGGAAGGTCAGGTAACGAAAAATACGGAAGGGCGGAAAATAATGGAAGAGCTTCAGATAGAGCAGCCAGTAGAGCAATCCGCCTCCGACAGCAGCTGTCAGCTCTCAGCTGTCAGCTCTCAGTTATTAGCTCCCTGCGCCTGGGGAGTTGGGAACGCCGTTCTTTCGTTGCCACGTTTCCAGCGCTTTTTCCAGTTTTACTCCGCGCGACGCCTTTAACAATACAACATCGCCTTCTTGAGCTTGGCGCGCTAGCCATTCGCCGGCTTCTTCCGGGGTCGCGACGAACTCCGCTTTCAATCCCGCTTCGCCGGCCGCTTCCACCATGGGCTTTGCCAGGCCCCGCACGCCGAGCAGGAAGTCGAGTTTCTTTTGGGCCATGTAATGTCCGCACTCGCGATGCAGTTGCTCGCCGGTCGAACCGAGTTCGAGCATTTCGCCGGCGACGGCAATCCTTCGCCGGGCGGGCATGGCGGCCAGAGTGTCCACGGCAGCCATGAGCGCCCTCGGACTTGAATTGTAGCAATCGTAGAGCACGGTGATGTTACCCACTTGAACGACCTGTCCGCGTTTGTCGGCGGGCTGGAGGGAGGGCAACGCAGCGGCGATCTCTGACGGGGTGATGCCGTGCTCCAGCGCAATGGCGGCGGCGGCGAGCACGTTGTACACATTGTGCTTTCCGAGCAGCGGACTGTGCACCGGTTGGCGCATTTCGCGGCTGACGAGATCGAAGCGGGTGCCTTCGGGCCCGAGCACCTCGATGTTTTCCGCCCGCACATCTGCCGGAACACAGGCCGTGGCCTTCATCCCGAACAGGATGACTTTGCCCTTAAAGTCGCGGCCAAACTGGCAGACATATTCATCGTCGGCGTTCAAGACGGCGGTGCCGCCGTGCGGAAGGGCTTCGATCAATTCATATTTCGCGCGCGCGATGCCGGCCAGTGAGTCGAACCTTTCCAGATGGACGGGGGCAACGTTGGTAATGACCGCCTGGTTTGGCAAGGCGATACGAGCCAGGGCGGAAATTTCGCCCGGGTGAGACATTCCCATCTCAACCACGGCGAGGTCGTATTCGGGTTCGAGAGTCAGCAGGCCGAGCGGCAGACCAAAATGATTATTGAAATTCCCCTTGGTGCGATGGACGCGGTACTTGATCGCGAGCAAATGGGCCATCGCTTCTTTGGTGGTGGTCTTGCCCATCGAACCGGTGACTCCGATGGCCGTCTTACCCCAGATTTTCCGCACGGCCGTCGCCAGCGTTTGGAGCGCGGCCAGAGTGTCGTCGACGGCGAGCAGTCCGGCAGAGTTGGAATAGCGCGCCAGTTGCCCTTTCTCGACCACCGCGGCAATCGCGCCCCGGCTCAGCGCCTGCTCGACGAAATCGTGACCGTCGAGACGTTCGCCTTTGACCGCGACGAACAATTCCCCGGGCTGCAGGGTGCGGGAATCGATGGAATATCCCTGGGCCAGGGCATGACCGTCGAAGGGACCGGCGGTTGTTTGGCCGGGTGTGGCAATAAACTCGGCGATGCGAGAGAGAGGGAGCTTCATGCGGTCTTCCCCGCGGTGCCGGCTTTTGCGGCGGGCGTGCAGTCGTAGCCCAGGGCCTTCAGGCTCTCGCGGGCAACGTCGACATCGTCGAAGGGAATGGTTCCCTCTTTCGTGATTTGCACCTTTTCGTGTCCCTTGCCCGCGAGCAGCACGATGTCGCCGGGGGCTGCCTGTTGCAGGGCAAACGCGATGGCCTTGCGGCGGTCGGACTCCATGACATATTTTGCGCCCGACTTTTGTAGTCCGGATTTTTGTAGTCCAACGACGGCATCGTTCATGATGGCCAGCGGATCTTCGGAGCGCGGATTGTCCGAGGTAAGCACGACGAAGTCGCTGCCCTTGCCCGCGGCCTCGCCCATCAGAGGACGCTTCGCGCGATCGCGATCGCCACCGCATCCGAACAGCGTGATGACCTTGCCGTTGAGCCCGGCGCGAGCTACAAAATCGCGGGCCTGCACGGTGAGGTTGCGGAGCGCGTCGTCGGTGTGGGCATAATCGACGACCACGGTGAAGGGCTGGCCGCAATCTACGCGCTCGAAGCGGCCGGGAACGCTTGAGAGGTCGAAGATTCCTTTGGCGATTGCCTCGGCGGGACAATCGCGGGCATAGCCAGCGGCAGAGGCTGCGAGCACGTTGTACACATTCACACTGCCAATCAGCGGAGACCACATGGCGATCTTGCCCGAGGGCGTCACCATTTGAAAACGAGTCCCCCGCGGCGTGATTTCGACGGACTCGGCATGGAAGTCGCCGGACGCAAGACCATAGGAAAACACCAGCGCGCTCTTGTTTTTGCAAAGCTTCAAGAGCTCGCGGCCATATTCGTCGTCGATGTTCAGAACGGCGGCGCGCGGCGGGTCGGTGCCGCAACCTTCGAAGACTCCCTGCTTGGCGCGGAAGTACGCTTCCATGGTGAGGTGGTAATCGAGATGGTCGCGGGTGAGATTGGTGAATACCGCCACATCGAAAGGAATTCCGAAAACACGCTGTTGCTCGAGCGCGTGCGACGACACTTCCATCACCGCTTCGGTGACTCCCTGGCCCAGGCCCTGCGACAAAAGGCGGTTCAGTTCCAGCGCTTCCGGGGTGGTGTGCGGAGCCGGGAGAGTTTTTCCGGCAACGTGATATTCGATGGTTCCGACCAGCGCCGTTTTGCGTCCGGCCGCCTGGAATATGGATTCGATCAGGAAGGCGGTCGTGCTTTTTCCGTTGGTGCCGGTGATTCCCGTGTTCGCGATTCGCTCGGCGGGACGCTTGTAGAAATTCGCGCTTAGGCGGGCCAGGGCACGGCGTCCATGCAGGACTTGCGCCCAGGCGACCGCGGGGCGCGGCGTTTCGGTGGGAGAGTCGGTGACTACGGCTACCGCTCCGGCGGCTATGGCTTGATCGATGAAGCGATTGCCGTCGCTGGTTTCGCCCTTCATGGCGACAAAGACCGTTCCGGGGCGCACCCGGCGGGAATCGTACTCCACTCCTGACACGGCCGGGTTCCCGCTCTGAGAGAGGACCTCGGCGCCCTGCAGGAGATGTTGGAAGGTCATTGGAGTGATTATAAATAGTCGCCTTCGTCATCCCGTGCGAACCTCGGGGCCGGTACTTTGGTTCCGTCGGAAACTCTGTGTCCTGTGTGGTTGAGAGAAAAAGCTTTTAACCACAGGGCACCCCTTCGGCTTCGCTCAGGGCAGGCACAGAGGTCGACAGGGGAAACCCTTATCTCCCGAAACGCACTGTGATGCGCGATCCCGCTGCTACGCGCGCACCGGGCTGGGGCGATTGCTCGCGGCCTACGCCGCTGCCGATGGCGTCGAGGTCTAGTCCTACGTCCTGCGCTGCCTCGAGGGCAACCCGCAGATTCTTGCCGAGGAACGATGGGACCTCGATGCCTCCTTCTTCCACGTCAAGAACCACTGTTCCGCCGGCGGGCAATTTCTGCCCGGGTGAACTTTCAGATTGAGCAATCGTGACAGCAGAACTTGTAGAGGCCGAACTCGCAGCGGCGGTCATCGGTGCGGTCTGGGCGGCGGGAACAATCTGAGCGCCAATTGTGCCGGGCTTTGCTGCGGCGGGAACGGCGGGGGTTTCGTTCGCTTCGGCCATATCCAGACTGGCGCCCAGATGATCGGGCGAGCTTTCTTCCAGACTTGCGTCGGGCACATTGCGGCGAGCCAGCAGAACCTGGCGGCTGGGCGAAAGCTGCACGTCATGCGGGACGTGCAGATACTCAAGCGCCTGTTGCATGATTCGTTGGAAGACCGGCGCGCAGACCTGGCCTCCCTGGTGCAGGCCAACGGCGGAGTCGAGGATGACGACTACTGCGAGCTGGGGATCGTTGATGGGAGCGAATCCGGCGAACGACCCGACATACTTTGTCTTGGAATACGCGCCGGTGGCTGGGTCCACCTTCTGCGCGGTTCCGGTCTTGCCCGCCGAACTGTAGCCCTCGAGAATGGCTCTGCGTCCGGTGCCGTGCAGCACGACACCCTGCAGCATCTGGCGCATTTGGGCCGCGGTCAGCGGGGAAATCACTCGCGTCCCCGCGGCGGGCTGAAAGGCGATGGTTTGCGGAGTATTGTGGGGCGCATTTTGCGGCGACATGGCGCCTGCCACGATGCGCGGCGGGACGCGCACGCCATCGTTGGCAATGGTCGAGATGAGGGAAACCAGTTGCAGCGCCGAAATGCCGATTTCCTGGCCCATGGAAATGGCTGCGATCGAAACCTTCGACCAGCGTTCCGGCGGCTTGGTCAAACCGCGGGTTTCGCTGGGAAGTTCGACTCCGGTTTGCTGGCCGAATCCGAAGGCGCGAATGTATTTGTAGAGGCGGTCGTCGCCGAGGCGCAGCCCCACTTTGATGGCGCCGACGTCGCTCGACTCGGCGATCACGTCGGCTACGGACAACAAGCCGTGCGGCTTGCTGTCGCGGATCCGCATTCGGTTGATGACAATCGATCCCATCTGGCAGTCGATCATTTCCTCGGGGCGCGTGACTTTCTCTTCCAAAGCGGCGGAGATGGTCACCATCTTGAAGGTCGAGCCCGGCTCGTAGATGTCGCTTACGGCGCGGTCTTTGAGGGTCTCATTGTTAATTTCCTTCCGGATATTGGGATTGAACGTCGGCCGGTTGGTGAGCGCAAGAATTTCGCCGGTACGGGGATTTTCGACGATTGCGGTGCCGGCAATGGCGTGCGTTTCCTCCATGCCGCGCTCGAGTTCGCGTTCGGCGATGTACTGGATGTTCTGGTCGATGGTGAGGACGAGGCTGTTGCCGGGTTCGGGCTCCTTTTCAACACTGGCAAACCAGCGCTTGCGCGCGTCGACGGAGATCATCAGCTTGCCGGGCTTGCCCTGCAGTTGCTGGTTGAATTGCCGCTCTAATCCGCTGAGGCCCTGATCGTCGGTGCCCACGTAACCCAGGATTTGCGCGGCCAGTTCGCGTTTTGGATAAAAACGCTTGGGCTCTTTCTGGAAGTGAATGCCTTGCAGATTGAGGGCGCGGATGCGATCGATCTCTTCGGCGTCGGCCTTGCGCGCCACCCAGCAGAAGGTCTTGTGGGCGCGGCAGTCGGCGAGCACGACGCGGGGATCGTCTTTGGTGATGCGCGTAACCAGGCTGATGGTATTGGCGAGATCGGGCGTCTCGGAGGGCACGACGAAGGCCGAGTCCACCTGGATGGACATTGCCAGCTCACGTCCGGCGCGATCGTAGATGATGCCGCGTTTCGGAGAAAGATCGAAGCTGCGCTGCTGCTGGTGCTGGGCGCGGCGCTGGAAGTCGCCGTAGCAGAAAATTTGCAGATAGACCAGGCGCAGACAGATCGCCAGCAGCCACAGGCACAGCAGTCCGGATAAGGCATAGAGCCTGAATCTTGCGCCGTTCGACGAAGTTGCCGCCACTTCCAGTCCTCAGAAACTTTCGGCGGCCCCGGAGAGCCGCCGCGAAATAGCTGATTTCCCGTAGAGACGCGGCTTGCCGCGTCTCCGGCCGCAGAGTGAGACGGGGCAAGCCCCGTCTCTACAGAACTATCTCGCCGACACTACCGAGACCGGAGTCACGCTGGCCATCACCGGCGTAGCGGCATCGGTGGCGACGTCCATGCGCTGCACTTGTCCAGGTTGCGGCGATTGCAGACCGAGTTTGCGGGCCATCACGTCGATGCGCTCCGGATCGCGCAGCGACGCTTCTTCCAGACGCAGGGCCCGGTTCATTTCGACGAGGTCGCTGCGTTGCGAGCGAAGAGCCTCGATCTTGTACCCATATTCAATGGAGCGGAAATGCTGGAGCGCGTACCCCATCACCAGCGCAAACAGAACGCACAGCGCGATTCCAAAGAATTTCATCTCGCGCGCGCGGCGCGGGTCTTCGACCTTCACCAGGCGCGAGTTATCGATGGTCTTGCGAAAATAAATCTCGGGGGTTCCGAGCCAGCAGGACCTGCGCCGGCTCGAAGGAATTGCGCTTTGCATGGCCACGGCGCTCATAATTTATGCCACTCCAATAAGTTTGGAATCGTAGTCCCGGTTTTCCAGAACGGAAGCGAACCAGGGTTCGTCAACCAATGATCCGACGAGCAACGGTTTGACGAACAATGACTCAGACGTCAGGGGTTCGCCGGACAATGCCCGGTCGGACTGTGCCGTCCGTTCCGCGCGCTCGACGGTTGCGATCAGATCTTCAATCAGGGTGCCGGTAAATTTCATTTCGAACGTTCCAGTTCTTCTTCTCCGGACGCGGCCTTGTTTTGTTGTTTTTGGCCGCTCCGGGAAAACTCCACCACAGAGTTTCTTGTAAAATCTTTACCCGGCACGTCTCGCGTTCACCGCACCGGGAGCCCGGCAGTTTCTCCGGGCAAACCCAAAATCTTGTCGGCAAGATGCCGGCGCTACAGTCGCTCGGCGGCGCGCATCTTGGCGCTGCGCGACCGCGGATTGCGATCTATCTCTTCTGCACTGGCGGTCACCGGTTTTTTCGTCAGCAGCCGGTACCAGCCCTGCTTCGCGCCGTCGCGAAACGCGTCCTTGACGATCCTGTCTTCGAGCGAGTGAAAGCTGATCACCACCAGCCTTCCGCCCGGCTTCAGCACTCTGGGCGCCGTCTCCAGCAGTGCTTTCAGATCGTCCAGTTCACGGTTTACGAAGATTCGGAGAGCCTGAAAGGTACGGGTCGCCGGATGAATCCGCTCATGTTTCATTGACCGGGCCGCGGCTGATACGACTGCGACAAGTTGCTGCGTCGTGCGTATCGGCCGCGACCGGACAATGGCTCTGGCGATTCTCCGCGACCTCCTTTCCTCACCGAATTCGTAAATCACATCGGCTAGCTTGCGCTCGTCGATGTGGTTTACCACTTGTTCGGCGGTCTCGCCGGACATCGGGTTCATCCGCATGTCCAGCGGTCCTTCCGCCTGAAAACTGAATCCGCGCGCCGGGTCAGCGAGTTGCAAGCTGCTTACGCCCAGGTCCGCCAGAATGCCGTCGATAGTCGCTGGTCGTTGGTCGTTCGCGAGTTCTGCAAACGACCCATGCAGCAATGTGATCGTCGGCCAATCGGCGTTTGCCGGCGAGACGCCGGCGCTACTTTCTAATTTCACCCGCGCGATGTTCAGCGCCGCGGGATCCTTATCGAAGCCAATCAAATGTCCCGGTGCGCCTAGGCGTCTTGCGATTTCGCAACTGTGCCCGCCTAAGCCGACCGTGGCATCCAGATAAGTTCCGCCACGCTTTACGGCTAGAAAATCGATCGCTTCTTTTAAAAGAACCGGAACATGGCCAACCGCTCCATGCCCACCCCGCTCGGGGGTGTTTACTGAATCCGAATCTGTTTCCACTAGATGCCCAGTTCGTCGAGCGTCGTGGTGTCTTCATCCGTGAAAGCCTGCTCGCTGATCTCCTTGCGGAACGCTTCCAGGTTCCTCACTTCCAGGTAGGTCAGATTGCCGAGCACTGCCACTTCGCCGCGAATCTGCGCCGACTCACGCAGGATCTGCGGAACCAGCAGGCGCCCCTGCCCGTCCATCTCCACGACCTGCCCGTAATAGTTGACGCGATTCAAGAACTTTTTCTTGGTCGGGTTGTAAGTGGACAGCGCAGCCAGCTTCTGCTCGATCCGCTCCCATTCCTCGAAGGGATACACTTGAGCAACTATTCCATCGAGGCTTGTGATGTAGAATTTCTGGGCATATTTCTCGTCGATCACGCGCTTGAATTCGGCCGGGACTTTTAACCGTCCTTTTTCGTCGACGCGCGCTGGATGATTTCCGCGAAACATGTGCCCTGCTCGCTAGTGGGGTCCTTTTACTTATGGCTGCTACCACAGCCACTACAACGAGGGAGGTAGAAGCGGTCACAAAAGCAGTGGATTCGGGTTCGTTGGGTCGTCTTTTTTCGGTGTCAGCCTTGCAAATCACTGGCGCCTCGAAACTTATACTTACGCCCACAACCTCTAATAATTAGTCCACTTTCAACCACTTTTGTCCACATCCTACGCCTAAATGGTTTGTTGTCAATAAGAAAGTTTCAGGTTGAGACTTTCGTAAGGGACTCAAGGTGCGAAACGCGAAATGTTGCGGTTAACCAGGAAGATGACCACTAGGGGTTGTGTTTAGAGAAGTGGTTCGCGGGCGGTGGGAATGTGAATTTTTCGCTTGCAGTCGATTCTTCCCGCCCAGCTATGGAGCCCAGAGCGGCGCCTTCGGGTGACAGCCTTGGCAGTTATTGAGCGGGAAAGCGACCTTGCCGTGACAGGCGCCGCAGTATCGTCCCTCGATATTGGCGAACATCGAGAAGTGAATCGTATCTTTCGGGGCGGTCGGGAATATTTCGGGATGGCACAGTTCACAGCCGTTCCAAACGGAATGTTTCTCATGAGAAAAAATGACGGGGTGGACCCACGAATACGCGGTGGGAACGGAAAGATCTTGCCGGTTCTGCATTTTCGGCTTGCCGACGGATAGACCTTCCAGAAAATCGGCCGGTTTGATGGCTCCAGATTTCTCGGCTGCTTCCCAATTCACCCCGTACACGCCTTTCGGAAGTTTCGCGGTGAATCTTTTGTACTCATATTTCCTAACGCCCTTCTTGCCCAGGGAATGGCAACGGTTGCACTGCTGGTCGTTGGTGTTGCTGTTGGGAGTATCGGAGCAGGCGGCGAAGATGAGGTTCCCCTCAAACAGCTTTTTTCCATCGTGGCAGGCGCCGCAATGGAAACCTTCGCGGTTGGTGCGCGCGGTGATGCCGGTGGCCTTGGCCTCCATAGCAAAGCCGATATCGACATGGCAGAGGCGGCAGGTAAACATGGACCGGTGAAGCCAATGGTCAAACACGACCGGGCCGGGTCCAGTTTTGGAGTTGTCGAGAATCACCTTGCCATACTCGGACGGTTCGGGCGCAGGTTTGGGCAAATAGATCTGGGCGGACACGAAATTCCCCGGGAGTAGAAGTCCCCAGGCGAGCACGAGCGGGAGAAGTCCGCGTTTATTTTTTTTCTTTCTTTTTTTCATCGAGCACGTAGGCATAAAGGCCTCGGCACTTTCGTAGTCGTCCCACGTACACCTTTTTCCCGGTTTCGTTGAGCGTTGCAGTCTTTTCAATCTGAGGCAGTAAGGCATCACACCTTCGAACCAGAGCGGTGAGTTCCTCGGTCGAGAAGGTCATCGCGTCCTGGGTCTTGCCGCAGACGTCATCGAACTCCTTGCGCCAAGTTTCCTGCGCCGGATTCGCGGGCGCGGCAGAAGACTGGGGCGCACCGCGGGCGAGCACGCCGGAGAAGGCAGCAAGGCCCATGAACAGCAGCACGGTAACGATCATCGTCTTGAACTTCGGGTTGACGAACATGGACGCCTCGGTTCAGGGTTGTACCGGCTTGGAATGGCAGCGCTGGCAGTCCGCCAACGGAAATGCCACCTTGGTATGGCACACGCCGCAGGACTTTCCTTCAGTGATTTCCACCATCGTGTAATGGCTGGTGCCCTTTTTCACGCCCACGAATATCTCGGGGTGACAGAGCTCGCATCCATTCCACACGGTGTGCTTGGTGTGGGAGAAAATGATGTCGGGCATTCCCGCAACCTTGGGGTTGAGCGCGAAGTCCTTCTGCACGACGAGGGGATTTCTTTTTATGGTAACGCCCTCAAGAGACGCGGATGGCTTGATGAGTCCCAACTCCTCCGCTTTCTCCCAATCCAGCCCATTGCCGAAGCGCTCCTTGGGAAGCGGTTCGCTGAATTGGAAAAAATCGTAATCGGACGCTACCTTCAACCCGTAGGAGTGGCAACGCTCGCATCGCTTCGTGCCTTCCGCAGTGGGGTTGTCGGAACAAGATTGGAAGAGGGTCTTTCCATCCACGACCCTCTTTCCGTCATGACAGGCGCCGCAGTAATAGCCGCGAGCGTTGTCGGCGGCCGTGATGTCGGTGGTTCCGGCCTTCATGGCAAAGCCGATGTCCACGTGACAGACTCGGCAGGTGAACTTTGAGCGGTGGATCCAATGTTCGAAGACGACGGGCGCAAGGCCGGCTTTTTCGGAGTAGTTCTTAATGATGACGCGGCCGTACTCGTAGGGAAGCGGTCTTCGCTTCTTTATGCCGGTTTGGGATGAAGCTGGAGTGCAAAAGGCCAGCATCACGGCCAGAGCCGCGAAAATGGTCATGGCCGTCTTAAACTTGTTCCTGGAGACCCGGTTCATCGAATAACCTCCTCCCGATTGAAGTGCGCAGGCCGCAGGTCGACCATGCCTGGCCAATCGGGCATCGCTGCCAGGAACGGTTCCTGGCGAGAGCTGACACTAAGCCCTCTTAATGATTGCCCTTCCGTCCGATGGGGCGCAGTGACTGTAATCACCCTTCGGCGTGAGAAGGGGCCCGATACCCGTCTCTCCATCGTGATGGCTGGTTAGGCGGTCACCATACTAGGGATTCCACGGGTTTGCCCGCTGGAGTACACTTGGGCGGAATTTGAGCCAACACTAAAGAGAGGGCACAATGAGGCTGAATACGACTCGGGTGTGGCTGGGAGGTATTGCCGGCGGCGTGGTGTGGAACGCATGGGGCTTTTTTATTAAGACGCGACAGACCCCGTTCTACGAGGCGATGCAGCAAAAAGGATTGTTCCTCAAGGAACCGCGCTATCCACTTTTTGTTGTGCAGTGGCTGGTGCTGGTGTTCGCGATGTCGATTCTTATCGCGTATTTGTACGCGTGGAGCCGCGCCACGGCCGGGGCCGGAGCGAAGACAGCTGTCAAAATCGGGATGATCGTGGGATTCTGCGCGGGGGTGCCGGGCAACTTTGCGCAAGCTACATGGTCGCCGATTTCGCGCATGTTGCCGCTGGGATGGATGCTGGAAATGTGGGTGGGCGCGATCCTGGCGGCGGTGGTCGCCGGATTCTTGTACAAGGAGTAGATCGACAACATTTGTTAGAGAGGCGGCTTGCTGCGTCCGCTTCGGGGAGAGACGGGGCAAGCCCCGTCTCTACACAACCTTATCGTGAAGGTTCGACCACCACAGCGGTGCCGTAGGCAAGAACTTCCGTGACCCCCTGCATCACTTCGGTTGCGTCGTAGCGGGCGCCGACGACGGCGTTGCCTCCGATTTGTGCGGCGTGCTGCAACATGAGGTCGAAGGCTTCGACCCGCGTCTTTTCGCATAGATTGGTGAGCAACGTGATGTTGCCGCCGACCAGAGTCTGCAACCCGGCGCCAATGGTTCCGAAGATCGACCGGGAGCGTACCGTGATTCCGCGCACCACACCCAGCGTGCGCACGACGCGAAAGCCATCGAGTTCGAACTGCGTGGTGACCATGTTGTGGGCAACCGTTCCTGCGGTTCCTGGATAATTACTCATTGCTCCTCCGAAAGACTCGCCGCGATGACAACCTGACATTCTAATGCAGCGGTGATCCCATACAGTTGGCTAGTTAGGCCGGGTTCGGTCCTCTCCAACAGGCCAGGCCTTCACTATAATGATCCTCTTTCCCGGAGGTTTCATGGTTTCGCGCCGCCGTTTCCTGCAAACTGGTTCTCTCGCTGCCGGCGTCAGCGTCGCTTTGCCCACGCTCGCCCGTGCCGCGGAGGCCGACAAAGATCTTCCGCCCGCCATTGCCGGTCTTCGCCCTCTCGGCGCCGAGGCCAAGCCCATCACCGTCGAAGAAAGCGTCGAACGTCAGGAAAAGGCTCGCCGCCTGATGCGGGATGAGAGGCTGTCGGCCATCCTACTGGCCCAGGGCACATCGCTTGCTTACTTCGCGGGCATACGCTGGGAGGGCGGAGAGCGGCTCTTTGCCATGGTATTGCCCGCCAAGGGCGAAGCGTTTTACGTGGCTCCCGCGTTCGAAGAGGGCCGGGCTCGCGAGCAGATTGCGCAAGCTCCCGATGGCGCCAAACCCGATGTTCGCATCTGGCAGGAAGACGAGAGTCCCTATGTTCGCGTGGCACAAGGACTCAGCGACCGCGGGATCGCAGCCGGCACGGTCGGCGTCGAGGAGACGGTAAAGTTTGTTTTCGCCAACGAGCTGCGAAAAGCCGCGGCCAGCGCGACGTTTGCGAGCGCGACTCCGGTCACCGCCGGATGCCGGATGATCAAGAGCCGGCACGAGATCGACCTGATGCGGTTGGCCTCGAAGGTCACGCTTGCCGCTTACGAGGCAACCTATCGTTCGATGAAAGTGGGAATGACGCAGCGGGATGTGGGAAAACTATTGGAAGCAGCGCACCGCAAACTGGGATTCGAGGGCGGCGCGGATGTACAAGTCGGCGAGTTTTCGGCTTTCCCCCACGGATCGGTTGCGCCGCAGGGTATTCACGAGAGCACGATCGTGATGATCGACGGTGGCTGCTCGGTGGAAGGCTATCAATCCGACATCACGCGCACGTTTGTACTGGGCAAAGTCGATGACAAGATGAAACGGGTTTTCGACATCGTGCATCGAGCGCAGAGCGCCGCGTTGGCGGCGGCGAGGCCTGGGGTAGAAGCCGGTTCGGTGGACGCCGCCGCGCGCAAAGTCATCAGCGACGCCGGCTACGGGCCGGATTATAAATATTTCGCGCATCGCCTTGGACACGGCATGGGCATGGACGGCCACGAGTGGCCGTATCTGGTGCGCGGCAACTCAATGAAACTCCAGCCCGAGATGACCTTCAGCGATGAGCCGGGCATTTATATCCGGGGAGAATTCGGCATCCGTCTGGAGGACGATATGCACATCACGGAAAGCGGAGCAGAATTGTTCACGGCACAGAGTCCGTCTCTGGAGGATCCGTTCGGGAAGGCTTAGAACTCCTGCGATACCCCGAATCACGGTTTCAGCGGGGTGCTGTAATGGGAACAAAGCACACGCCAGGAGTTCCCCGCCTTGATCCAGACATCGGTGAGCCGGTCGTGATACTCGTAAGGCTTGCGGTTCGACTGTCCCCGCTCGTGATAGGCCCCGGTGACGACGGCGACGTTGCCATGCACGCGCACACGGAGATCCGACAATTCGGCGACTTCCACGTGCACCGATGAATCGGCGCTGTGCGTGATATAGCCCGCTTTGCTGTAGGTGCTGCCGTCCTCCACCGTAATCACGAAATCTTCGGTGAGAAGGGACGAGAGAATGTCAATGTTTCGTTGCTTGTACGCTTCGGCCCATTTCTCTTCCAGTTTGCGCACTTGCGAAGCGGCGCTTGCCGAGTCCTGGGCAGACAAGCGAATCGTCAGACAGACAAGCAGGCAGAGGGTCAGTTTCGACAACAAGCGGGTTCTCATGGCCTCTATGGGATATCAGATTGGCCGGCTATGACAAGTTCCTACTGTGGCCCCCCGTGAGCGCTGGCAGCACAAGGGCGCTCGTTTCCCGAAGCTTACTCCACTACCCATTCCCGCAAGCGGCGGAGCAGCGATGCCGGCGCTTCCGCTTCCAGCACCACCAACCCGTCCTGATACTGGCGGGAATAGATGCGGGCGCCGGCCTCCAACTGGGCCAGCAGCTTGCCCTGGTTTTGCGGGACGCGCAGACGAACGCGGCGGGGGCGGTCTGCCTCGAGCAGGGCGTCGACGCGATCGAGCAGGGTGGAGAGTCCGATCCCCTTCGATGCCGAGACGTGGACCGTGGCATCGCTGTCGCGCAGCGATTCGCGCTGCCTGGGAGGCAACAGATCGATCTTATTCATGACCCGCAGGCGCGGCGTCTTGTCGGCCTCGAGTTCCTTGAGGACGCTTTCGACTTGCACGTCCTGCTCGCCGGAAATGGGACTGCTGGCATCGGAGACCTGGATGATGAGGGCGGCGCGCTGCACCTCTTCGAGCGTGGCGCGAAAGGCGGAAACCAGCGTGTGCGGAAGATGCCGGATAAAACCCACCGTATCAGAGAACAGAACTTTGCGTTTCGAGGGCAGATCGGCGGCCCGGATGGTGGGATCGAGCGTGGCAAACATGCGCGACGAGGCCACCACGTTCGACTGGGTCAGGGCATTGAACAGGGTGGACTTTCCCGCGTTGGTGTAGCCCACCAGGGCCACCGTGGCCACTGGAACCGATTCGCGGCGCTGCCGCTGTTGGGCGCGTATGCGGCGCACATTTTCGATTTGCTGCTTGACGTGGCGGACGCGGCGGTAAATCTTCCGCCGGTCGGTCTCGAGCTGAGTTTCGCCCGGTCCTCGAGTGCCAATGCCGCCGCCGAGCTGCGACATTTCCACGCCGCGCCCCGCCAGCCGCGGAAGCAAATATTCGAGCTGGGCCAGTTCGACTTGCAACTGGCCTTCACGCGTGCGGGCGTGCCGCGCGAAGATGTCGAGAATCAGCTGCGTGCGATCGATGACGCGGGTGTGAACGACGCGCTCGATATTGCGTTGTTGGGAAGGCGAAAGGTCGTGATCGAACAGAACCACATCGGCGGAAACCGAGGCCGACGCGCCGGCAATTTCCTCGAGCTTGCCCTTGCCGATCAGGGTGGCAGGGTCGGGCCGGTCTTTGCGCTGGGTGAACTCGCCGACGATTTCGGCGCCCGCGCTGGTCGCGAGCGCACGGAGCTCGTCGAGCGAGTCTTCGGAAGTAAAATCGGAGCTGACGTCCGGGGAATCCACGGGCAAGAACGATGAGGAGGCGGCCACGTTCGTGGCGTGATCGCGAGCCGCCTGGGCTCCCGGAGTGATGCCGGCGGCACTGTTTTTTCCGGAGCGGCCCCGGGTGCGAAACTCCACCCCCACCAGGAAAGCACGTTCCCGCCGCTCCGATGGATTCAGCAGGGCCTTGGGCTGGTTGCGCGAACTTCTTCCTGAACTATTTCCTGAACTATCACGGCTGCCCAGTCTAGAGTTATCTCGGCGCAAGCAAACTCACTTCATCCTTCAGTGCCGGAAGCGGAGTTTGGGGCCGCCGCTTCCCCGTGTGACTCCACCGCCGGCTTCGGCTCTGCGTGGCTGTGGGATGCGCGCGCGATGACGACCGTCGAAATCGCGTGTTTGAAGATGAGCTGTTCCTGGTTGCCGGTTTCGAGGACCACCGAGTACTTGTCGAAGGATCGGATACGGCCGGTCAGCTTCACGCCGCTGACCAGATAGATCGTGATATTGTGCCGTTCCTTTCGTGCCGTGTTGAGGAAGGAATCCTGAATATTCTGCTGTGCCGGCTTGGCTTCCATTTGCCGATCTCCTTCTTGCTTGCGGGTGCGATGCTGCGCCATGGGCTTTCGGGGGCAATTGGCGTCAGCTCGGTTTCCGTCGGTTCTTACAATACGGGCTTGTCTCGCGCTTTTCAACTTCCGGGAGAATAATTTTTCACCACGGAGACACGGAGACACGGAGAAAACCTTGAACCTGCAACGAACCACCAGGGAACGTTTTGCGCAGCAGCAGGTTGTCCCGGTCTCGGTGGTGAAAAAGGACAGATTCGGAACGCCCGGAGCGTCGGCCGGGTTTCATTTCCCGCGCCAGCCATCTACAATCGTCGCTTCCGGAGCAGAATCTCAGAATAGGAGCCCTGACCTTGACCGATATCACCTTCCCCACCGACTTCAACACTAACCTTCTGATGCTGTTTCGATGGCTGCATTTTGTGGGCGGCATAACCTGGCTCGGCCTGCTCTATTTCTTCAATCTAGTCAATGTACCGTTCATGAAGGAACTCGATCCGGCCACCAAAGGCAAAGTGCTGCCCAGCCTGATGTCTCGGGCGCTGTGGTGGTTCCGCTGGGGATCGGTGGTCACCGTGCTGACGGGGCTGGCTTACTGGGGTAGCATTGTCGGCTCCGACGCCAGAAACGGCGGTGTAACTCCCGCGGGCCCCATGGGATCGTTCTTCGTGATCTGGACCGCCGCTTGGGCCTTGATGTATGCCTGCCAGATTCCCGGCAAAGGTCCTCTGGACAAATGGCCGGTGCTGGCGGCCATTTACACCGTCATCGTGGTGGCGGCCTGCTGCCTGTTTGTGCGCCTCAATGACCATGGATGGGAGGGCAATCGCCTGCTCGCCATCGGCCTGGGCGGCGGGATGGGTTGGGTCATGATGCTCAACGTCTGGGGAGTAATCTGGCGCGCGCAGAAGAAAATCATACGGTGGACCGCCGACAACGCGGCCAATGGCACTGCGATACCCGACAGAGCAAAGTATCTGGCCCGGCAGTCCTTCCTTACGTCGCGTGCGAACTTCGTGCTGTCATTCCCCATGCTGTTCCTGATGGGGGCGGCCAGCCACTATCCCATGTTTAGTAAATAGTGTCTGGGAGGTGGAGATTCGGAGATCGCCAATACAATTGGGTTCATCATGCGCGAGTACCTGGACTCGATTGTGGAATGGTCTGGCGCCCGGGAAGACTGGCGGCCCGTCTCAGGCTGGGCGGTCATGGCGTGGCTAGTGTTCTACGTCTTCTTTCTGATCTACGCATTCGGTAAGCATGGCGGCTACCTGTTTATCGACTCCGCGAACCTTGTGGTACACGAAGGCGGCCACCTGCTCTTCGGGTGGTTTGGGCCCGCGCTCGGCCTGTGGGGAGGAACCATTCTGCAATGGCTGGTCCCGCTGCTGCTGGCAGGTTATTTCTTCCGCGAACGGCAGCCCGCGGCGTTCGTGTTCTGCATGTTTTTCTTTTTTGAAAACTGGCTCTACACCGCTACCTACATGGCCGACGCACGGGCCATGGCTTTGCCTCTTGTGACCACGGGAGACTCCGACTACGTCGAACACGACTGGAACACGATTTTTTCGAGTCTTGGAGTTCTGCCCTATGACACACGGATCGCCGCCATCGTCCGTTTCATGGGATGGTGCGGAATGCTGGCCAGCGCAGCATGGCTTGCGGCGCGCCTGAGAACAAGGGCTTCAATGGAGTGACGAGCGCCCATGCCCGTCCACCGCGATCTCAACCCTGAATTGCTCGTTCCTGCCGGGCCCCTGGGGAATGCCATTGACTGAGATTCGTACCGTCAGCTCAATGAATGTAATCGCGATTTGTCGGCAGCTGAGAGTCTCGCCCTGCGCGGTGACTCTTGGCCATGACCGCACATCACGATGTGACCCTCCGAATTCTCGGTTAGCAAAAGGGGCTGTGTGGGCTGATGCGTCAGAAAAGCGAAAATCAAATATGGGAGATGTCAGTCATTTCACAAACGAAAGTGTTTTCCATAGGCTAGGGAAAGAAGTTTACAAAGAAGCCGTGTTTAGAGAAATTGGATCAAGTTTTGAGGTACAGCTCAGCCCGTCCTAGTAAATTCGTTTCTTAGTCAGCCATTTGAGCGGTATGAACATTGACACATGATCCTGATAACGTCTGTACTCCTCGCCGAATTCGATCACCAGTTTGCGTTCCTCGAGGAGAGTTCCCACGATGAGATAAGCAGACAGGACGAGGTTGACGGTGATCGCCGTGACGTTCAGATCACTCGTCCAGAGGAAGATGAAGACCGCAACATACCAGGGGTGCCGCACCAAGCCTAACACTCCCCTGTCGTCAAAATCGCCACTGCCGGTCATCGCACCGCGCGCCGACTCCTTGCGAATCTGTTGGATTCCAAGGAACTGGAGCATGCTGTAGTGTCGCGCGCCCGCCACGACAAGTACCACGCCCAAGCCGACGAGACAGTACCGAAGAATCCTCCAATAGCCGCTCCAGGCAAGAAGCGTTTCGGAGTTGAATCGTGCCGAATGCGAATACATCACCAAGGGCATAAGTGTGACTATCGAAAAAATGTTGAAGAACAGCCGCCAAAAGCGATACCTGCTGGCGAGCATCGTTCTTAGCCAGCTTGTTACGGGAATCGAAATCAACACGCTGTGAACCGCGCAATAAGCGGCCCAGAGGAGCGCCAAAAGCAGGTAGTCGGACATGATTGTATTTATTATAAGAGGCTCTAACAAAACCTCACCGGGGCACTGCGTGCCGCTTGAAAATGCGTTGGAAAGATGGATTTGTGTGGAAAGTTTTGCTGGGCCTTGGGCCTGACCTCCTTGCATCAAGCCAACAGTGGCTGCGAGGTAGCCGCTGTTATCAGGCGTTTACACTCAATGAGCTTTCGCCGCCAGCGTCCACGGCCTGCCGTCAAAGTGCGCAGGCAGCGCAAGGCCAAACAGTTTCAGGATCGTCGGCGCAACATCCACAATCGCCGGCTTCTCTTCGATGAACTTGTGGCTCGAAAATAAAACTCCGGGAACCAAGCGTGGGTCGATGCAGTGGTCGCCGCTCCATGCCTTAGTGTTGTCCTCGAAAACTTGTCCCGTAACTTTTCCCATGACCGAGTCCCACGAAGCGCGATAGCCGGCTCCGTAGCCAACCAGTAGATCGGGCGCGTTGTCCGTATACGGCCCACGATAAAACTCGTCCGTAACGAAGACGCCGGTGACGCCTACTGTGCCAGATGCCGGATCAACTAAGCCATCCAACTTCTGCCGCAGTTCGTCCTTCAACCCGTCGGCTTCGGCCGGATCCACAATTCCCTGCTTCTCGCGGCCTTTGATATTCAGATACAAGCCGTTTAGGCCCATGGTGTAAGCGCGCGTGCGCGACCAGTCCACGTCCTCAAACCAGTCGCCGCTCTCGGCCTTGCCATCCTTCAGCGCGAGATATCCGTTCTGATGCAGCCAGGCATTCACGTTCATGCAGCGCGCGAACGACTTGAAGCCGTGATCGGAGATCACCATGAGCAGCGTGTCATCGTCAATCTTTTCCATGACGCGGCCGATGAGGCGATCCATGCGCTCATACAAATCCTGAATCACCTTGGGATGCTGGCTGTGCGGCACATCGCGCGCCGCCGGATGATCCTCTTCCAGATAGCGCCAGAACATGTGCTGCACGCGGTCGGTGGTATCGAACACGCACGTGCACAGGCCCTGCTTGGTTTTGTCGAGCGCGTCAAAGAGCATGCGCTCGCGATCTTCGTGATTGCCGTAAGCCTGCGCCAGGAAGGCATCGTCATCGAGCACGTGTTCGTTGAGCGCCCACGTGTCTTCCGCCAGGCCGAGCGTGGCGTAGGGTCCGAAGAGCTTAGCCAGATAGATTGAGTACGTGACCGGGTGGGAGATGGGCAGGTCGGGATGCCCGGGGTCGATGTTCACCGGCGTGACATAGACTTCGACCTCCGGGGAAACTTCTTTGAGATAGAAGCGGCAGATGCCGTGCGCCGTGAACCCCATGCCCGCCTTGAACTCCGCCGGAATCCACTCCGAGTATTCCCCGACGTGTAAGGTGAACTTTTCAGAGCCAACTGTGATGCGCGCCGATTTCAATCCCGGCTCCGGGCGAATTTCGAAACTGACCCGCAGTTCGGCGCCAGCCTTCTCTGCCAGCGGACTGTCGGGCCCCGGAATGTAGGAACGGCAAACACCGTTCTTGCGCTCGATGGGCACGCGCACGCCGCCTTCGCGAAACTTGTCGTTCGAAGTGCGAGTCGTACACAAGCAAAACGTGCCCTGGCTGCCCTTCAGGTCGGGCACACACATCCCGGAAAGCAACACGCCCTGAAACTTTTCCGGAGGAAACGTGACCGGAACGCGAATCACGGAGCTGAAAATTCCCGCGTTTCCCAGCCAGTGCCAGAACGGCGTGCCCTTCCGCATTCCCCTGATTTCTGTTTTGCCGAACGGAATGGAATACTTGCCAATTTTCAGATGCCGCTTCGGCCCCTTGATTTCAGCCGACGAGAGAAATGGAAGATAGTTGCTGGTATCGCGCGCCAGAAAGTCGTAAATATTGTGTTTGCCCGGATTCACGCCGGTCATGAACGTCGACCATGCCACCGGAGAAATCGGAGGGAACGTCGTCCGCAGCTTGCTGAAGGTTCCCTGGTCGCGCAATTTTGCCAGGTTCGGCAGGCGGCCTTCTTTCATGAACCGGCCGGCTAGATCTGGGTCCATGCCGTCGAATCCCAAAATCACGGCTCGGTCGAACGTTGCCTTTCCGTAGGCGTTTCGCCGGCGGAGAAAGCGGAATAACTGGCGGATGGGCCAGGTCATCAGCGCATAGAACGAATAGAGGAAGGCAACAAAAATCGCCCAGAACGACGACAGGACCGCAAATCCCGCGCCCGGCCCGGCGTAGGCGTGCGCCAGCACAGGAAAGAAGATCAACGCGATCAGCAGGACCTGTGTGGCGCGGGTGCCCCCGCCCGCGAAAAGCCGGCGCCGGCGATGGACCAACTGGCCACAGCGCTCGTCCCGCAACTTGATGCCCGATGCAAGCAGGCGGGCGAGGGCGCCCGCCCTACACAGTCGCTTCATATCTTGATCCCCAGCAATTCCTTGAAAACGAACCCGGCGGCCATCGACAAAATGAAGAACAGCCAAATCCAGTTGATGCCATAGCCCGCTACATCGATATTGCGGTCCGGGTAGTTGATCGCAATCGATTCGATCGGACTATTCTCCGGGAGCGCCGGCTCGGCCGATGTGAAGATACGCCGCCAGAATTGGCCTCGCAAGCGTACCGTCGAAATTCGCGGGAGGCCGCTGCCCACGCAAACCGCCTTCGCGGCGCTCTCGCCGGCGGCGATCTTTACTTCATATTGTCCCTCTTTTGAACCCGCCAGCCGCCACACAATCTCATTGGATGCCGGAACATGCACCGGAGGCGCGGTTGTCGTGATCTCGGGCGGGAGGTAGAGCGTGACATCATTTAGCGGGTCGCTGCTGGTGAAATGGGCGGTCAGCAGAAACGGCGCGTTCGTAGGAATCGGCGTTTGGCCCAGATAGCGATCGACCTGCACCACCAGCAAAGTAATCGGTACGATTACGTACAGCAGGGGCTTGAATGCGAGTTTCAGGTAGCGCCCCGTGCCGCGGAGAATCTTGCCGTACGAACCCATTACCACCGGAATCTGATCCCGATACAGTCGCACCGCCAGCAGATGGGCCTTCAGTTGGTCCTTCGCAATGCCGATTGCTTTCTGATCCGATGTGTAGCCGAACAGGACAACCATCACCAAGCCGACTACCAGCGACAGGACTACCACAATCGCCAGGGGACTGGTCAGCAGGAAGAGTTGGAACACCACGACTGCCGCGGGCCGGCCGGGCATTGCCATCGGTTTTGAGAGAACAGTCAAGCTACTCGATGTACCCTAATCCGCGCAGCCGTTTCTGTATCTCTTCTTTCGACGCGCTGCTCTCGTCCGGCAGAATTTTTTTCGTTTCTTTTTCCAGCAGATGGATCACGAACTCGTCGATCGATTCGTATCCCGCGGCATCTGAACATTGCTTGACCTTCTCCAGCAGTTCGCCTTCGATCTTAACTTTGTAGGAACCGAACATAATTTCTCCCACTTTCTGATTTTCGGTAGAGACGCGGCTTGCCGCGTCTCTTTGGGCGGCAAAGACGGGGCAAGCTCCGTCTCTACAGACCGCGCCTAGCGCGGCTGAAATACCGACTGCCCCATCATATCCCTGGTTTTCGCGATTCCGAATTCGGAGAGAATCGTCGGCGCCATATCGGTCAGCGCTGGAGCCTGCGCTTCAATCTTGCGGTTGCTCAGCAACACTCCTGGCACTTTGGTGAAGTCCATGCAATGATCGCCGCTCCACGGATTGGTGTTGTCTTCGAGCACGTCCACCGGGAAGGCGCCCAGAATCGTTTTCCATCCCGAACGATATCCGCGGTTGTAGCCAACCAGCGCATCCGGGCCCGAGCGGGCGTAGGGGCCTTGATAGACTTCGCTGGCCAGATCGATGCGCGTAATCACCTGAGAACCATCCTTCGGATCGCGAACCTCTAAAAGCTTCTGGCGAATTTCCCGCAGCAGCGCATCGACCCCGGCGGGATCAACGATGCCGTCACGCTCGCGTCCACGCACGTTCAGATAGAGTCCGTTAATCCCCAACCCGTACGCCCGCGTGCGGCTCCAATCCACATCGGCAAAGGGTTCGCTGGAATCCCCGCCGGCGCCTGGTTTCCTTGTGATGTACCCATTGTTCAACAACCATGTGTTCAGATTGAAGGAGCGCCGGAAGGGAGCAAACCCGTGGTCCGAAAGTACGAGCAGCGTGGTATTTTCATCGACTTTCGGCAGCACCTCGCCTAACACCTGATCCATCTGCTCGTAGAACTCCTCCAGCGCGGTTCCATACTGAGCGGAGAGTGCGGCATCATACGCCGGGTGCTGCGGATCGATCAGGCGCCACAACATGTGCGCGTTCAGATCGAGGCTCGAAAAATAGAAGAAGAACAGGCCCTGGTGAAATTTTGGGAACTCCGCATCGAACGCGCGCCGGTGTTCGGCGAGCACGGTGTGCGACTGTTCGAGAAATTCCTTGTCATCGAGCACGCCGGCGGTAAGCGCTTTCGTGTCTTCGGCAATACCCTGGGTGTGGAATTCGCCAATCTGCTCCGCCAGATCGCGCGAGTAACCGGACGGCGTGGAGATGGGCAGGGCGGGATTTTCCGGATCAATATTGATGGGCGAGACGTAAAGCTGAAAACGTGGATGCGTCTGCTTGAGATAAAAGCGGCAGATGCCCTTCACATTGCCGATAAACGACATAAGTTGAAATTCCACCGGAACCCATCCGCTCCATTCGCCTTCCTTCAGAACGAACTGCTGGTCCTGCACAGCGATGCGCGCAACCGGTTCCAGCGGATCGACGTCAACCGTAAAAGGCTCGGTAGAGGGAGGCGAGTTCTTTCGAAACGTGTTGTCGGGACCAATCAGATTGGCCGCGACCCGATTGTTCTTCACCTCGACCTGAACGATTTCTCCGCCCTCAAGGGCGCCGACGGCCGCGGTAGGATCGTCGGTGTAGAACGTGAATGTGCCGTAGGTGCCGCGCAGATCGGGCGTGCCCATGCCGGAAAGCGTCTTACCTTTGGCCGCGATCGGAGGGAAATTCGCCGGAATGCGGTAAACATAATTGCGCACGCCCTGTTCGTCCAGAATCTCCCAGAAGGCCTTGCCGTGCCGCAAGTCCTCGGCCGTGCCGCCGCCCAGCGGAATCACCCAACTCCCGATATGAAGGCTGTGCTTGGGACCTTCGACCTTCGACGTGGAAAAATATAGCTGAAGGGTCTTGGGGTCACGGTGAATGAAATCAAACACTCCATGTCCCCCAGCGTTCATTCCCGTGATCATGTTCGACCACGCCACCGGGCTCTGCGGCGGGATGCTGGTGGTCAAGCGCCGGAACGATCCCTGCGCGGCCAGCCGGGCGAAGTTTGGCATCTTGCCCTCGGCCATGAACTTCGCGAGCAGATCCGGGTCGAGCCCGTCAATGCCCAGGATGATCATCTTCCTGGAGGCAACCGCTCTGCCGCGCGCGTGCTGGCAGGAGAGGAGCAGGCACAACCCCGCGGCGCACAAAGCCATCAGGCACAGTAGACGAAGGCGTTTTCTGAAGGGCACGGTCACGCAAGTATGATCTGCAAACTATGGCCCGGCTTCCTGCTAGCTTCCTGGCTAGCTTCCTAACTAAGGATGGGTGGTGGTCGCAACAGCACCACGAGAGGTATCCCGAGGAGCAGGTACATAGATTGTACGCGGGGTTCGGTGGACGTCAAGACGGTAGGGGCTAGCCGCGAGCCCGCCAGAAGTTGTTCCCCGCCCAGGTCCTTGTCACTGCAGATTTGATCATGCAGATTTGATCATACAGGTTTGATCGTTGCAGGTTTTGATGAATGGCGGCGCGGCCTTTACACTTACTGGCATGATCCGAAGAGTGGTTGCCGGCGCGAGTCTGATTTTTCTTGGTCTGAGTTTTTCGTTTGCGGCAGCCGTATCCAAACCCAATCTGGTGCTGATCACCCTAGACTCCACCCGCGCCGACCGTGTGGGCTTCCTGGGCGCCAAGGGTGCACATACTCCCAGCCTTGATCGTCTTGCCGGGGAAAGCCTCGTCTTTGAGCGCGCCTACGCCCAGGCGCCGGGCAGTGTGGTTTCGCACGCGACCATTCTTTCCGGAGCCTACCCCCAGAGCACAGGCATGACCGAGATTGGGGGCACGCTATCATCGTCGCTGCCTTACCTGCCAGAGTTGCTGAAGATGCACGGCTATCGAACGGCTGCCTTGGTTGGCTCCATCGATCTCGACCCGCGGAACGGGCTGGCCCAAGGCTTCGATCGCGGATTCGAGACTTATGACGCAGGCTTTCGTCCCGCCATGCCCGGCGACGCCCGTCCTCCCCTAACCGAGCGCCGCGGAGATGAGGTTGCCGCCCGCGCCATTGCATGGCTTGACCACAATGCGCGGCAGCAGTTTTTTCTGTGGGTTCATATCACTGATACTCACATCAACGATGCGCGCGCAGGCCGTGCTTCGTACAACTCCGCCATCACCGCAGCCGATGCCGCCATCGGCAAATTGCTGAGCGCGTTGCAACAACGGAAAATCTACGGAAATACGGCCGTGATTGTGGTCGCCGACCACGGGGAGAGCTTGGGCGCCCACGGCGAAGACACACACGGTGTTTTTCTCTACGACGAGACGATCCACGTGCCGCTGCTTGTAAAGCTCCCTGCGAGCCAGGTTGCGAAGCCGGCGACGGGCAGAGTATCGGCGAAGGTCAGGCTGGTGGACATCGCTCCGACGGTGCTGGAAATCGCCGGCTTCCCGGTGCCGTCGCAAATGCAGGGACAGTCGCTGCTGCGTGTCGCAAAATCAAGTGCTGGGAGTGACCAGCCTGTGTATTCCCGGGCTGATCTGCCCCAGCGCGGATTCGGCTGGAGCCCGCTTGAATCCTGGCGCGCCGGAAAGTATCTCTACATTCGAGCTCCCAGGCCCGAACTCTACGACCTGACTGCGGACCCGGGCGCCACGCACAACCTGGCGCAGAGTTCGAAGGCCACGCTCGACACGATGGCCGCGCAGTTGGAAACGTTTGACCGCCACTTCAGCGGCGAAGCCGGCAAGTCTTCCGCGGAACTGAGCTCTTCCGAGATGCAGAAACTGGCATCGCTCGGATACGTCGGCCTGCAGAAATCGTCGGGCACGGCAGCCGCGGTTGCCGGAACCGATCCCAAAGATAAGATAGCGACCGCCAACAAAGTGATGGAAGCGGCGTCGACGGGCAACGAGTCGAAGCCGGATCGCGCCATTGCGGCGCTCACGCCCGTCGTCTCGGCCGATCCCAACCTCTACTTGGCGCAGTACGCGCTGGGAGCGGCGCTGGCGCGAAAAGGGCAATACGCCGAGGCGGCCAAGCATCTGCACAAAGCGATTGAACTCCAGCCCGACTCGGCCTGGGCGCATTACGAAATCGGCGCGAGCCTGCTGAAGACCAGCGGCTTCAAGACCGCCGTCGTGCACCTGGAAATCGCCACCGGACGCCAGCCTGCTTTCGCCCCCGCGCACCTCTCGCTGGCCGAAGCCTACGAACATGTGGGACGGACCGAAGACGCGAAGCGGGAAAGAAGCAAGGGCAAATAAGCAACGACGGAACCTATCGCGGATTCTGCTGGTGTTCGATCCCCCGCGTTCCTCCCCCTGGACACGGTCTTTGGAAATCAAAGACTTAGGGGGTGATTCCCCCCAGGTCTTTGAGGAATAAGGACTTACCTGTAAAGTATTTTAAACTCAATAAGTTAGAGTGGGTTCACAGTTTGCAAGGCGCGCCACTGCGGAGAGGCGTCGCGAGTGAACATGAGACGAGAAGTGGACTTACCTTACGGGATTCCGCTCTAGTCGGGCGGTTGCCTCTTCAGCTGGACGGCTTTCGCACGCTCTCGTTCTGCGTTTGCCCGTTGTCCCAACTCGGCGTACACATTGGCCAGGAACATATGCGCGTCAATTGACTTGGGATCGATTTTGACCGCCTCACGAAGATACGGAAGCGCTTCCGCGCTATTCCCCTGCATGGCCAGCAAACGCCCGAGCAGCAGATTGGATCGGAAGTGATCGGGCTTGAGCGCAATCGTTTCCCGGAACTGTTTCATCGCCTCTGGAATCTTTTTCGTCCGCTCGTACACCACCGCCAGATAAAAATGCAAACTGGAGGAACTTGGAGCATGAGTCAGCGCCGCCTCGAACTGCGGAGCCGCCTCCCCCCAGTTGCCCGTCTCCACCAGGGCGCGCCCCAACATAAAGCGCGCCATGCCATCCTCCGGCAGCTTTTCAACCGCCGTCCGCAAGAAGGGCAGCGCATTTGCTGGTTCCCTCATGTGAACATACGCCCGGCCGAGTTCCAGATAGGCTAGCGCAGTGTCGGGCTCGGCCTTCAACACCTCCTCGAGCTTTGGTACCGCAGCGTCGAATTCCTGCTCTTGAATCGAAACCAGTGCCTGATCGAGCAGATCGGCAATGTCGGTTTTTCCCTTGGGATCTGGCCCACGGTCTGCGCCTTCCGCAGCGGCACTGGAATCCGTCCCGACATAACCCAGCGCCCTTAGGCTCTCCGACTGCTCCGGAGTGAGAGTTGCCCTTGCGCTCTCGACTCGCGCCGTCTTGTGACGGAACTCGTCCGACTGCGATTGCATGGTGTCGGCAACTGCTTGGGCTTTGGGCGCAAGATTATGCGCTGCTCCCGGGTCCGTAGTCTGGTCGTAGAGTTCACGCTCGGGTGCGTCCACATACAGATACTTTCCCGCGCGCCACGAGCGGAGCGCGCTCCATCCAAACGCACGATGGGCATAGTCGCTCTCCGCATAGGCGGGACGATCGGCATTCACATTCCCAGGGGAAGCACCTCCGCCGATGAGTTTCATTACGCCGAGCAGCGACTCGCCTTGCATCGCGGCCGGTACAGTAACGCCAGCTACATCGAGAATCGTGGGTGCGACGTCCACCAGCCGAACCCGTCCTTCCGCGCGCTTCCCACCGAACCGCTGACCCGGCAGTTTGAACAGCAGAGGCACGTGGATGGTTTCATCGTAGAGAAAGATTCCATGATGATGTTCGCCGTGCTCCCCCAGCGCCTCGCCGTGATCGGCCATCACCGCAATGACGGCTCCGTCGTACAGTCCGCGTGCCCGCAGGCCGGCAAACAGTTTCCCCATGGCGGAGTCGGTGTAAGCAATTTCTCCATCGTAGGGTTCCGATGCATATCGGGTCTTGTAGGGCTCCGGCGGGTCGTAGGGAGCGTGGGCATCGTAGCAGTGCACCCAGACGAAGAAGGGCCCTTGCCGGTGCGTGTTGAGCCAGTTGAGAGCGCTGTCGACCACCGCTTCGGCCCGGCGCTCGACGCTCCGATACCGATCTTCTCCTTTGACGCGATTGTGGAAGGGAGCATCGTAGGTTTCGAATCCGCGGCCAAAACCGGCGGCCACCGGGTTCTTGGAATCGATGATCATTGATCCGACAAAAGCAGCGGTTTTGTACCCGCGATGCTTCAAAAGATCGGGCAGGTAGGGCAGGTCCGCAGCCAGCGGCTGCCCCATATAGTTCAGGTGATTGAACTGGGGATACGTGCCGGTGAAGATGTTTGCATGCGAAGGCGTGGTTAGCGGTACGTGCGCATAAGCTCGAGAAAAGACCGCGCTCTGCTTCGCCAATGCGTCCAGGCTCGGAGTCAGTCCGCGGGTTGATCCGAGAAAGCCCATGCGATCAGCACGAGTCGTGTCCAACGTGACGAGGACGATGTTGGGGGGAACCGTTCGCACTGATCTCACGTTGGCCTGAGATTTGGTGCTGGCGGTAGGACTTGCGAGGGTCAATATTGATACAAGAGCAAACCACCGGACAACCTGCATAGGGCGTTACGAGGAAGTCTAGCACATGCCGAGAATCTCCTTCTTGCGTCCACCCGATGCCCCGCAGGGCTAAAAAAGGCCGGCCTTTCGGCCGGCCTAGAAGACACGTCAGGTTGGTTAGAAGTCGAACCGAAGCGCCAGCTGGGTGATTCGGTGGCCACCTGAGTCGCCTAAAGTCGCTGTGGACCTGCCATAGGTAGCTGCAAGGCTTGAATTGACTTCCGGCAACCCGAAGTTCGGATGGTTGAGGATGTCAAAGAAGTTCGCTGAGAACGTAAACCCTGCCCGCTCTGTGATCTTGAATCTCTTTGTCATGTTGAGATCCAGATTCACAAATCCTGGACCAATGACGCTCCCACGGCCGATCGGAGGATCGCACCAGAGGCCACCATTGACCGAAGCGGGGCACGTGTATCGTATCCATTTAGTCGTATCGAAGTACCCGTTCCCCGGGCTCCCACTCATGACCGTGCTTTGAGAAGATACGGTTGGCACCAGCCGATCTGTACGGTAACCGTCCTTGTTCGGATCGTAAGATGTGCTGCTGCTATAAGGTGAGAATGGGTGACCCGTCTGTCGGCTGAAGATGGAGTTGAAGCCCCATCCGCCAAGCCAACGGTTCTCCTTGAGGAACGGCAAGTCGTAGCTAAATGTAACCAGGAACCTGTGCCTCGTGTCGAAGTCCGCCGGACCGTAATCGTACCTGTGATTTTCGTTGTCAGTTGGGCGACCCCCATTTGTTGACCTATTAAAGAAGAGGTCGCTTAACGTATCTAGTGCTTTGGAATAAGTGTAGTTAGCGTTAAAGCTAAGCCCGGAGGTATAGGCCTTGCGCACACTGAGCTGTAACGCGTGGTAGTTCGACGCATAGCCGTTGGAGCGGAAGTTGTCCGCTCCAAAATTTAGACTCGGACGGCAATAGGCAAAGGTAGTGGAGTCGTTGGGGTCGCAATTCGGCGCTGTCTCCCCACCGAACGCCGTGCGACCGTTGAAGGTATTAATGTCACTAAATCCTGTCAGCTTGTGACCAAACGTGCCAACGTACTCCGGCTCGAACACGTACCCCTTCAGGAACTCCCACTGGAAGCCAAAGTGCGTCTGCTCGTAATAAGGGGTCACTATGTTCTGATCCATATGCCGCGGGTTCGGCATTGGGGCATAGAGTGGGTTGTTGAATTGATCGCGAGTTGTAAACGGGTAACTGAACAGCCCGGGAGTGGACAACGGACCTACCGGGCCAATACCGTTGTCTGAAAAGAACGGCGGATTAAAGCGAATGTTCTCGAAAATGTTATTGTAGATGCGATCGTACATGAGTCCGAAGCCGGCGCGCATGACGAGTTTCTGGTTCCCAAACACGTCAAACGCGAAGCCGACCCGCGGACCGAAGTTGTTCGTGTCCTTGTTCCAGACGGAGTTGTCACGCACCTGGAAGCTCGCGGTCGAAACGCTCGCAAAGAATGGACTCGTTGAGGGGAAAAACTGGTTTGTGGATGAGTTCGCGTACGGCGTCACAGGCAGGCCGAAGTACAGGTTTGAGGTGATGCCGGGCTGAACGTTGTGCGGCGGACCGAAGTACTCCCAGCGCAGGCCCAGGTTGACAGTCAAGCGGGGAGTGACCCGGAAGTCATCCTGGACGAAAAACGCGACCTCGTTGGCGCGGAAACCACGATAGACGTTAGGGAACTGGCCAGTGGTCGTATCGACGGCGGCACTCATGTACGCGCCGCCATAATAGTGTTCGCCGAAGAGCAAAGTTTCTGCTTCGTCGTCGAACGCCAAGTCGGTCAGAGTACTCTCGATGCCATACGGATAAACCGTTCCAGCGGTATCAAGGAAGAATTCAGATTTGTTCCGCGTGCGCCGGTACTCGCCGCCGAACTTAATGTTGTGCTTACCCTTAACCAGAGACATCGTATCCAGATATTGGAACTGGTTGTCGGTAAAAAACTGCGGAGACCCCGAGTAGACTCCAACATCCACACCCATGTCTCCGATCCCATTGCTGTACGTAGGCATCCCCGTAGTTATGCCCCCGGGCAACGGAAAGTTGAGCGCGTGGCGCAGGTAGCTCACCTTGAATGTGTTAAGGAGGGTTGGTGTGAATGTATGGTTCCAGGTGACACCTGCGGTTTGACCTCGACCTTTAGTAATGCTGGCCGGGCCAATGGTATTGTTTCCGCCGTTAAACTGATCGAGGGTCGTCCCATCCTGAAACAAGTAAACAGCTGACACCGAGTCTTTTTCACTGAAACGGTGGTCAAATTTGACGCTATACCGCGATTCGTTGAACGAGTTCGGATCCGTCGTGCTCACTGTACCGTAGACAGGGACCGGGTAGGTCAACGGTGCACCGAGGATAGCTTCGGAAAAGACGCCCGTGAACAGCCCGCCGGCCACATTCGTAAGATCTTGCGTAGCAACCGGATAGTTCTGCCCAGGCACAGCTCTGAGTTGCGTGAAAATCGGTCCAATCGTGTTCGACAGCGCAAACGCGCCCGGGCACGACGCGCCTCGCCAAGCGGCGCATAAACCCGTCCCCGCATATGGGCCAGTGCTTTCTGCCCACTGCTGTAGTCCGCCGCTGCTTACAAAATCTAGGAACTCTTGCGTTGTCCCGGTTGCAGTTACTGGACTCCCTGTGCGTGCCCGGTGAAACTCAGCGCTACCGTAGACAAAGGTTTTATCCTTTATGATCGGGCCGCCAATTGAGCCGCCAAACTGGTTCCGCACCAAGCTGTCCTTGATCCCGGCTTTATTGGAGAACCAGTCTTGGGCCGCCAGCGCTTGAATACGGTTGTACTCGAACAGCGAACCGTGCCACTTGTTGGTTCCGCTCTTCAGTACAGTATCGGTGATGAAGCCGCCGCCCTTGCCATATTCCGCGGAGTAGCTGTTGGTAATGACCCGGTACTCCTGAATAGCGTCGGGGGAGATGCTGGTTGCCGCGCCGCCCTTGTCATAAGGAGAAATCTGGCCGCGCCCCGCTTGGCCCTGTTCGTTGTTGTCAGACCCCTCCACCAGGTAGCTTCCAGCCCCGGTTCGTGTCCCGTTGACGGACGCACCACGGCTAGCAGCGCTTGATCCGGCGTCCTGGGGTACGGCCCCGGCTACCAACTCGATGAACGAGTTTTGATTGCGAACCTCCAGAGGCATCTGCTGCCAGATTCTCCGGTCGACCAGTTGGGAAACTGCGGATTCTGAGGTCTGAACCGTTTCGGCACTGGCTTCGACCGTAACCTGCTCGCTGGCCGCGCCCAGCTCCAACTTCAAGTCTGCTGTAACGGTAATGCCCACGCTGACCACGATCCCTTGAACCTTCGTGCTCTTGAAGCCCTTGGGCGCAACCGAAACAGCATAGGTACCAACCACCGGCAGCGACGGGAACCGGTAGTTTCCGGTTCCAGTCGTAACGGTTGTGCGCTTTTCGCCGGTGGCACTGTTGGTGAGCGTAACCGTCGTTCCCGAAACCACCGCGCCGGTCGGGTCGGTGACCAGACCTGCAATCTCTGCTGTACCTTGCGCCCAGACGGTTCCGGTTAAGAGCGCTAGAACTACGAGGGGAAGTAGGAAGTAAGTCCAAGTGTTGCGGAATGCAGATTCCATGCGATTTCTCCTATCTGAACCTGGAAAATCTAAAAAATGCGCCGAACGTTACGTAGATTGCACAGGAAGGGCTTGACCTTGGCGCGCAACTCCGAGGAAACCCCCGAATGACAACCTGCATCAAAGTGCAATCCACAGTCCAAAGCGCAATCGAGTAACACTCATAGTTTTCAATCACATACTGGTTTGCCAAACGTTCATCTACATTTTTCTGGAGAGATGTCGACGATAAATCTATGGAAACATGTAGATCGCTGGGCGGACACTTGCGAAGAGGAGGAGGAAACGATGTGGGCTATGGCGCGGCCCTTCCTCCATCACGTTATGCACTCCGAGGGTAAGTTGAAGTGAGTGCGCCTGCTAGAATCTTGATTCCTGTGAAATCGGCTCTTTCATCTCCACGGACGGCGCCGCGCACCACACCTCGGAAGTCGATACGAAACGCTGCGCCTGGGTCCGTCCCACTCTCCATCCCACTCTTGGACTTGCGCCGGCAGTATGAGGGAATCCGCGAAGACGTGCTGGCGGCGATCGCGCGGGTTTGCGATTCGCAGGGGTTTATTCTTGGTCCCGAAGTCGAGGCGCTGGAGCGTGAGATTGCCGGACTGACGGGCGCGACTGGCGCGGTTGGCTGCGCGTCCGGTACGGAGGCGCTCTGGCTGGCGCTGGTCGCCGCCGGGGTCAAGCCCGGGGACTCGGTCATTACCACGGCGTTTAGTTTCTTTGCCTCGGCCAGCGCCATTGTGCGGGCGGGCGCAACGCCGGTTTTCGTGGACGTCGATCCCGGCACGCTGAATCTGGATGCGGCGCTGGTTGCTCAACAACTACGGGATGGCAAGCTGCGCGATCGCCGTCTCCGCAAGAAACGGCCCGCGAATCTTCGCGCGATTCTTCCCGTGCATATTTACGGACAGTGCGCCGACATGAATGCGTTCGACGGAATCGCGCGGGAGTTTGGAGTTGCCATGGTCGAAGACGCCGCCCAAGCCATCGGTGCCGAGTGGCGCGGGCGGGGCGCAGGCTCGCTTGGCGTAACGGCCGCCTTCAGTTTTTATCCCACCAAGAACCTGAGTGCTTACGGAGACGCGGGCATCGCCACCACGATGCGTCCGGAGATGGCCGAGCACATGCGGCAACTGCGCAATCACGGGAGCCCGCGACGTTACTACCACCACGAATTTGGCTGGAACGGACGCATGGACGCCATTCAGGCGGCGGTGCTGCGCGTAAAACTGGCACACATTGCGGACTGGAACCAGCGCCGGCGGCAGCACGCCGCGACCTATGACCGGTTGTTAGCCGGCGCCGGGCTGACGTCCGGCCCTGCTGCGAATGAGCCTTCGGATCGGACTTCGAATCGAACTTTGAATCCAAGGGGCGCGCCGGTGCGCCTGCTCTCGCGGAGCCCGCACGCCAAGCATGTGTTTCATCAGTATGTGATTCGCGTCCAGCGCCGGGACGATCTGCGCAAATTCCTTGCGGACCGGAAGATTGGATCGGAAATTTACTATCCGCTGCCGCTGCATTTGCAGCCGGTCTTTTCCTACCTGGGCCTGAAGGCGGGAGACCTGCCGGTCGCCGAACAGGCGGCGCGGGAAGTGCTGGCCCTGCCGATGTTCCCGGAGTTGACGGAGGCGGAAATCGAGGCGGTGGTCGAGAGTATTGCCGAGTTCTACAGCTGAGTTCACCGCGGAGGGCGCAGAGATCGCGGAGAAATGAAATTCTAAAATCTCTGCGCGCTCAGCGTAGTCTGCGGTTGGCAGGCTGGGGAAGAAGTCGAACGTCGGTAATCAGCGCTTAAAGAGGCTTTTGATTTCGAAGGACTTGCGGCATCGCTAAAGCAATGCCCTGATACGAAACACGAGTTTTTCCGCCGCCTCTTAGGGCAGCGTGCTAGAGATGGTGCCGTCTCAACGGTTCGCGTCGAAGGGGACGCTAACCTCCGCTATGGTGCGCGAACGGCCCGGCGTGTAGAGCCATTGTTTTGCGGCAGCCATCGCCGCCTCACCCAGAATCGGGTTGCCTCCGAGCAGTTCGGCGTCTTCCACGGTACCGTTCGGGGCAATCGTCACTTTCAGACGAACCGTCCCGCCGATGTGGTTGGCCCGCAGAATGACCGGATACACGGGTTCGACGCGGGCAATCAGCCTCCTGGTTCCGTCGTTTTCGGACTGGTAGACCGCCAAGGTCTTCACCCCGTCCAGGGTGACGGTGGCACCGACGTATCCGATTGCGCCTCGTGTCTTTGCGACGTAGGCAACTACCTCTTCATCGGTGTGCAGGACCTTCGGCATCGAGCCCTTGCCGGTGAACACCAGCGAGCGGTAGTAGTTCTGCAGGGCATCGTCGTTCTGGCCGAGATAGTTCTTCAAGAACGTTGCGTGCGCCGGCCCTCCCTGGGAGAGCACCGGCTCGACGTGGGTGCCGTCGCGGAGCGAATTCCGCTGCTCCAGGAAGACGCTCTTGATTTCCTGGGCGGAGATTGCATCCGCTTTGACACTCGGATTGACAATGATTCTGACGTCGCCGGCCAGACCGTAAACGGAGACGAACATCACGAAGGTCGCCGCGAGGGTCGTAAATCTCTGGTTTCTCATCGTATTCTCCGCTTTCCGTCCCTCCGGCACCTTAGAAGTTCACGCTGGTCTTCAGGACCAGGGCGTTAGTGTTGGGCTTGAAGCCCTGCGGGTTAACTTGCGGGTAGAACCCGTCCGGGTAAGTGCTATTCCCGTAGCCATCCATAAAATGGCCTTCGATTTTGACGTTCCAGAATTTGTTTAGATCAATGCGCGCTGTGACCACCTTGTCGTAGATGTGATTAGCGGGCAGGCTGGTGTCGGTCTGGTCGGGAAATCCTGCGTCATGCATAGCGCCACCGAGCACGCTGGTGATGGCGTAGCGGGAATAGTAGGAACCGAGCTCCAGCCGTTTGGCGACCCGGTAAGCCCCGGCGATGTACCAGCCACGCACGTCGGTCAAGTTCGACGAAGCGCCGCTGAAGATGAACTGGTCGCGCACGTAGCGACGATACTCTGAGTCGATGCGCAATTTGCCAACTGTGTACTGGCCGTAGAACTGGTTGGTCCAGTCGGCCTTCGAGGACTCGGAGTAGGAAATTATCCCCCCACCGGGGTTGAGGGGATCCACACTCGTGCCTTTGCCTGTAGTGTCCTGGTCCAGGCGGGATACTCCGACCAGCAGGCCCCTGATGGGGGTGTTCCAGCGGAGATCTCCTCCGTACTGTAGTCCACCAAAACTGTTGAAGTTAGTTCCGTACTTGGATAAGAGATAGGGGTAGCCGCTGTGCATGGTGTCACTGCGATGCCCCGCATAAGCTGTGTAGGAAAGGGTGCCGAGGTGACGCCGGAGGATCACACTGCCATAAATGTCGCCACCCGTGTGAGCGATGGTGGAGTCGCGCAGGTCGATGGCATATACACTCTGGGGCAGCAGCGCAAAGGTGTGGAGAAAATCCAGGTCTTGCGTGTCCGTATATAGACCCAGGGTGGTTTTGACTTTGCCGCCGCGAACGCCGAACCATGGTTTGAACCGGTAGTCGGCAAACCCCCAGTCCAGGGAGGGATGCCAGCGCCCGAGTTGACCGAGATTGCGATCATAAATCTGCGCCCCAACGCGAAACTTGTCGGTGATCTCCACCGCGGCGTTGACCCCAAAATCGGTGAATTCGCCACTGCCGACGTTGCCGGTGTTCATGGTCAGCCAATTGTTGTCGTTGGTGTGGACGAATCCCTGCGAGGCGAAGCCGTGGATCTGGACTTGCCGGTCAAAGAGTTTGAATTCCTGCGCCTGCAGTGAGAGCCGCGCTGCGCAGAAGGAAAAGGAAATGGACAGCAATAAAACGGTCCGTCGGCACATAGTCTCCCTCAATGAAATGGCGGTCCCCCGGAATCAGTGGGGCCATAATGAAGCTATCGGATCGCCCTGAAGTTCTCTTTAGCCAGTTGGCGCACTTCAGATCACCGCGGTAGAGGCTGAGCCGTTTGCGGGACCGGTGGCCGAAAATTGACGTACGCAGCGCTGGCAGGAGCGTTTGGAGTTTGGGAGGATACGTCCTATCGGCCGTGCCTGGCGGCCTTCCGGGATGATATAGATTGTCCTCTGGAACGAAGAGCAGGACCTGCTGTTTTCTCGCGGCAAGAAACAGCAGGTCCTTCGCTTCGCTCAGGATGACACCTGTAGGAGTTCAGGCAGGTCGCGGTTTTTCGAGGGTTATCGCTTCCGCCTTCCGGGTCGTTTCGGGGTGGCGCGGACCGGCTCTTCTCCCGGCGCGTAGACTCGGCGCACGATCGGAGTGTTGAGCTTGTATTTGCGCTCGGTGACGTTTCCGTTATCGTCTTCTACGCGAATGGTGAACGCGGGCAACTTGCCTTCCTTGTCGAAATCTTCTTCTGTGACGGTCACCGGCAGGACGCCTGCCATGCGCTCGCGATAAGCGGTCTCATAGCGATGGCGTTTCACGTTCCAGGTGAAGACGCGAATCTGGTTGAAGTCGAAGGGCAGGCCGTCTTTGGGTTCGGTGAGGACGGTCAGGTACTGGGCGACTTTCTTGTCTCCATCCTGAACCTGATTCAGCACGAAGAAGGCGACGATGCGCTGGCCTTCCGCGTATTGGGCGACCTCGAGCGGGACGTCGAGATCCACCATGCGTGCCAGCACCCAGCCGACGCGGTTGTGGGAGTCGCGCACCAGCCACCAATCCTCAATCACGGGCACGGGTTTCTTATCGTTAATCTGCGGTTTGCCGCCCGGCGTGGCGGCGCGAGCGGTGGAGCGCGATGGCGGGGCAACCGCTCCTGGCTTTTCGGCCGTGCCGCGCTTCAACAGCGATAGTTTTTCGCCGGAAGAAATCTGATAAAGATGTTCGGTATCGCGGCCCGGTTCGACGTGGAGATTCGTGTCGTTGCGGGTGATGCCTTGCGCCTGCACGGGATCGTTCTGGTTGCCGGCGGTCAGCTTCTGGATCTGGTCGAAGACATCCTGGCCGACGAGGTAGCGCTGTTCCATCCATCCCATCGCACCGGTTGCGGTGCGCACTTTGACGAAGCGCCGATCCCGGTCGAGCACTTCGACGCGGTCGCCGTTCTTCACCACTCCGGCTTTTTCGTACACCGCCGCCACGCGATCGCGCAGGTTGACCTGGATGCCGGAAACGTAGGCGATCTCGAGGACGCGGCCGCGGCCTCGATTGCAGGCTGAGAGAAACACGAGGCAAAAGATTGGAATGAAAAACAGAATGAACTTCAGGGTGGACGACGGAACGAACGACACCAACTGCTGTAGGAGGCGTTTCACGGGCTCGTTATCAATATAGCGCGAGCCCGCTTCCACCGGTACTCACTTCATGATTTCGTCTGCAACGCCGACAACAGGCTGCCGCCCCCTTTCTCGACGAATCCGACCGCCGGCGGCGTCGTTGCAAAAGTGCCCGGAATGTACTACACTGTAGTGCATGAAAACCGAAGTCTATAGCTGGCGTCTATCGGGGGAGCTGAAGTCGGACCTGGAGCGGAGAGCGCGTCGCCAGAAAGTGCCGGTTTCGGCAGTTCTGGAGACTGCCGTGCGCGATTGGCTGAAGCATAGCGATACGGAGGTTCCGGACGACGAGGCGCAGCGCAGACTTCAGGCCGCTGCCGCTGACTGCCTCGGAACCCTCAGCAGCGGCAACGCTCGGCGCGCGGAAACAGCGCGCGATGGGCTGCGCAAACGCCTGCGGCGGCGCCATGCCCGCTAATGCGCTGGTTGCCAATGGGCTCATCGACACGGGCGCGATTCTCGCCCTCCTCGACCGATCCGATCGTTGGCACACGGTCTGCGTCGACGCGTTCCGTCAACTGCGACTGCCGCTGTTGACCTCGGAGGCGGTGCTCACGGAGGTTTTCCATTTGGTCGGCGACTCGCGCCACGAGATGGAAGCCGCGTGGAAGTTTGTCCGTTCGGGAGCGCTCACTCTCGGCATCATCGAACCTGCGGAACTGACGCACCTGCACAGTCTGATGTCGCGCTATTGGGATAGACCCATGGATTTCGCCGACGCCACACTCGTGTATCTGGCAAGGCGCGAATCTCTTTCCGTCATCCTCACGGTCGATCAAACGGACTTCGCAACCTATCGCATCGAAGGGAAACGTCAATTTCGGGTGTTGCCGAGCAAACGGCCGTAGCACGCTCATTTCACCACAGAGTCACGGAGGACAGAGAAGGCCCTTGAGCTGTCCAAACCAGAAGGGGAAGGCGTGCCAAGCAGTGTCATCTGCGGTCTATTCGGTGCAGGCACCCACTGATTCGCAAAGAACACACAAAACGCGCTAGGATGGGGCACCCGGCGGAAAGGTGAAGAAATTCCAAAGGGACATACCCATGGGAAAACCGTTACTGTACGGTAATAAAGAGTGTGCCCGTATTGGTACTGGCCGTCGCCGTGATCGTCGCTGTTCCCGCGCTGGGGAAGGTCGCGGTTCCGCTGGAACTGGATGCGAAGTTCACGGCCGAAGTATTGTTCGAGGTCCAGGTTACCGTTCCACTCGCACCGCTGGCGGTGAAGGTCGCACTCTGGCCCACGTTAAAAACAACTTCGGGGTAATTGCCGACGACCTGCATGGGGCAAGGAGTGATGGTCAGTCCCGTGTCGACACTGGCGGTAGCGGTGCCGGAGACGCCATTGTAACTCGCCGTGATTGTCGCGGAACCGCCGCTCCCGACGTCGGTGGCGTGGCCCGCGTTGGCGCCCGAGGCGATGATTGCCACGATGCAGGAATTCGAAGTCGTCCAGGTCGCTTTTGCAGTTACGTCCTTGGAGGTGTTATCGGAGAAAGCAGCCAGTGCGGTGAAGGCCTGCTGTTGACCGGAAGTAAACGTCGGAGAGGCCGGAGTTATGGTTACAGACGTCGGTTGATTGACAAAAAATCCCCGGCACCCGACTCCCAGGGCCACCGCAACCAATATTCCAAAGGCCAGCGTCAACACCAGTTTGCGCCCAGTCAACATAATGATCGCCTCGGATAGCGTGATTTTAGCAGAACGCCCGGTCCTTGCTCGATCCCCGATAGTGCATGGGTGGAGTCGTACCCTTGCCCACCCTGCCCATCACGTGCTCGACGCGTTCCCAAACATTAAAGAACGGGACGCGCCTCTGAACTTGCAGCGGTGTTTTCCGGGGGCTGTTAAAAGGCGGATTTCCCGCCAGAGCCTTGAGATCGCCAGCGACACGGGCGAAAAGCAGGTCCTTTGCTTCGCTCAGGATGACAAATTCTAGACGGGTTGGCGGATCGCCGAGAGGTGACAGCCGAAAGGGCTAAGAGTCTTACTACTTCGTCCGCTTCTTCCCCGCTTTTGCGATCCTATCGTCAATCGGCTTGCGTCCGGCGAAACCCTCGCTGGTTCCGTGCCAATGCTTGATCGCTGGCTCACCCAGTTTCCAGCAGAGCAGGAGGATCTCTCCTTCCACCTTGCAGGGGAAATCGAGCAGTCCGATGTCGAGATCTTTTACCTGGACGCCGGTCGCGTCAATTTCGGCCAGGGCGTCTTTGATGCGACGAATCGCCTTTTCGCGCTCCGCCTTGCGCCGCGCCAGATGGACGACATTCAGCAGCGTGCCACCGTTGAGAAAAACACGGTGCGCCGTCTCTTGCAACTCGGCGTCCACGCTTTCAATCAGCTTCTTGCCGTTGATCGCCTGCCGCAGCAACGATTCCAAAATCGGCAGGAGCATTTGCGCTTCATCGAGGCTAAAGGTGCGGTCGGACATGTGTCTTCATTCTACTGGAAGAGAAGGTGTCAGGTCTCAGGTCTTAGCTGACTGATCTTGACTGGGGCGACTGGGCTGATTCGGGCTTCCCTGGGAACCGGCCTTTGCATCCAAAATTGTACGTCTTGTGGGCTCGTTCGTTGTTCTAGAATGGTGATTAATTGGGGGGACTGCGCGGAGAAATCAACATGGCACTGATGCGGGCATTGTGCACAATCCTGCTTTCCCTGACCTGGGCTTGCACTCTCGAAGCTCAGGATGTTCCGATTCCCCAACTCTCTCCGGGTTCGGAACGCAAGCCTGCGCCTCCTTCTCGTGAACCTGCGCAACCCGCGCCGCCACAAACGGTGGCGCTGACCGTCGCAAAGGGCTCACCCTTGCAAGTCGCTCTGGATCGGGAAGTGCGCGTGCAGAGGGTCGGGCAACCGGTCCACGGACGCATCGTGGAACCGGTCTATGCCTTTGACCATATTGTGGTGCCGGTTGGTTCTGAGATCATCGGAAAAGTCACGAAGATCGAGACGCTCTCGGGCGGCAAGCGCACGCAGGCGGCGCTGAATGCGGATTTCACGCCACAACGGAAAGTGGAAATCGGCTTCGAGGAATTGGTGCTGAACGACGGCCGACGTTTTCCGCTGCATACCAGTGTCACTCCCGGGTCGGGCCAGGTCATCCAGTTCGTGACGGCGGCCAACGACAAAGCAAAGAAAAATATCGTAAGCGACAAGGCGTCCCAAAAGATAAACGAGGCGAAACAACAGGCCCACCAGGAATGGGACAACGCCCTAAAGCAACTGAAGACGCCGGGCAAATTGCGGCGTCTGGAACGCTACAGTGAAGCCCAGTTACCGGTGCACCGGCAGTACATTCCCGCCGGAACCGTGTACTTTGCGGAATTACAGGACCCCCTGAATTTCGGCAGCGAGGTGATGACCGTCTCGATGGCCTCTTCTCTCGACAGCGCGCTGCCCGAGGGCAGCGTCGTTCGCGCCCGTCTGGTCACGCCCTTATCGTCGGCAACTTCCCACAAAGGTCAGGATGTGGAAGCGGTCCTGTCGCAGCCACTGATGGATGGCGACCGCCTGATCCTTCCCCAAGGCAGCCGGCTCAAGGGCACGGTAAAGCAGGCGCAACCGGCTCGCCGCCTGAAAAGAAATGGACAGCTGCGGATCGCATTCTCGGAGTTGGTTCCACCCGATGGCATTGAGCAGAAGATCGTATCGACGTTGCAAGGCGTGCAAGCCGGCAAAAATGCCAACGTGAAACTGGATTCCGAAGGCGGTGCGGAAGCTACCACCCCGAAGTCGCGATACCTGGCGACGACGTTATCGGTCGGATTAGCCGCTTTGTCACAGGACAATGACACCGGTAATCAGGCTGCAGGCGGTTTGGGGGGATTCAAGGTGGTCGGTATGGTGATGGGTGCGGCGGTGCGGTCCCGTGCCTTCGGCGCCACCATGGGAGCGTACGGAGCTGCGGCTTCGATCTACTCCCATTTCATCGCCCGCGGACGCGAAGTGGAATTCCCCAAGAATACAGCGATGCAGATTGGAATCGGAACGCGGGTGGCAACGACGGCGGCCCAGCGGGAACCACCTTCCGAAGCACCGTCCGTGTCCGCCGGCCTGGTTCACTAGATCCCACTGTCAGAGCGTGTTTGATGACACAGTGCATTTGATGATGGAGCACATTTGATGTTCTTTTGTGGTACGAGTTATGCGCCCGACATCAGGCGCCTCCGCATCGCTCCATCCCCATGATATTTTCAGTGAACGCACATGGATATGCCGCCTCCTCTGCCTGCCCAATCTACTCCCCGAAATCTTTACGCCTTCGGCCTGACTTCGTTCCTCAACGACACAGCCAGTGAAATGGCGTACTGGGTGCTGCCCGCCTTTCTGGCATCGCTGGGCGCCGGGCCGGCGCAACTTGGGATTATCGAAGGCATCGCGGAGAGCGTGGCATCGTTCGCCAAGCTTTTCTCGGGCTATGTGACCGACCAGGTTGAGCACCGCAAGCCCATCGTGGTTGGCGGCTACTTCGTCGCCAACGCGGTGAAACCCGTGCTGGCGCTGGTTTCTTCGTGGTGGCAGATTTTGGGGATTCGTTTCGCCGACCGCTTCGCTAAGGGCGTGCGCGGGACGGCTCGCGACGTGATGGTGGCGGAGTCGGTCGAGCCATCGAGAATCGGCTCGGCCTACGGCCTGATTCAAGCCATGGATTCCGCCGGCGCCATCGCCGGACCGCTGCTGGCGCTGGCCGTGATCGGACGCTTTGGCATGCGCGGCGTGTTCGCGTCGGCTGCGGTCCCGGGAGCCCTTTGCGTAATCGTCGCCTGGCTTGGAATCCGCGAAACGCACCGCAACCTGCCGGTGGTGCAACGGGCGTCCTCGCCCGTCACCAGCGAACCTAGCTCAGCCCCTGGCAAATCCGAGTGGCTCCCGAAGTTGCCGTTCGGCTTCTACTACGTCCTGGCTGTGGTGACCCTGTTTTCTCTGGGAAATTCCAGTGATATGTTCCTCGTCCTGCGCGCCGGATCAATCGGCATTCCAGCGTCACGCGCGCCCCTGCTGGGTCTGGTGTTCAACCTCATGTACACGTTGTTATCCTGGCCCGCGGGTAAGTTCAGCGACCGCTTCTCGCGCTCGGCCATCGCTGCCGCTGGATACTTCGTTTTTGCCCTCGTCTATTTCGTTTTCGCCCTGGCGCCTTCACAACTGGCAATCTGGCTGACCATGGCCTTCTATGGACTGTTTTATGCGCTGACCAATCCGGTGTTGAAGGCGCTGGTGGTGGAGACGGTGCCCGCCGACGTGCGGGGACGCGCGCTGGGAATCTACTTTTTCGTGACCAGTTTGACGACGCTGCTGGCCAGCGTGATTACCGGCGCATTGTGGAAGATCTATGGAGCGCCGATGCCGTTTTATCTGTCGGCGGGGATTGCAGCGTTCTCGGCGTTCGCCCTGCTCGCGCACCGTTGGCCCGCGCGACCTGTCAAGGCCTGAACACGGTTTCGGGCCGGCTGTTCTGTTCCGTTTGTTCGGCCACATCCGGCTGGCGCAAACTGAAGTATGCGGCGAGCAGAAACGCCAGGCCCGCCACGCTATCCAGCGCAGCATCCCGCCACGTGCCGGTGCGCAAGGGAATGTAGGTCTGGTGCCATTCATCCATCGAGGCAACGAATGCGGTGCCCAGCCACGACAGCAGTGCGGTCCGCCACAATAAAGCTCGAGTGCGGCCGAACGTCGCCCGCCAACCACGCAGCAGCAAAAGGCTGAGGACGCCGTACCCGACGACGTGTCCAGTCTTGCGCAGGTAGTGATGAAAGACGAGGAAGTCGTGGAAATTGATTGCGCCGAACAGGCGTGTTAATAGCATGTACAGCATGCTGCCGGTATTCTGGGAGGAGAAGAAACCGGTGGACTCAAAGGAAATGAGACCGATCCAGACGATGGCCGGCCACCAGGCGCGCGCAAGATTGGGACGGGACGCAGTCAAATCGGGTCTCTTCCCTTACTCCGCCGCGTAGTTCGGCGCTTCGCGCGTGATCATAACGTCGTGCACGTGGCTTTCGCGCAGGCCGGCGGCGCTGATGCGCACAAAACGTGCCTTTTGCTGCAGTTCGGCTATGGTCTCGCATCCGCAATACCCCATGCCCGACTTCAGGCCGCCCACCATCTGGTGCACGATCATCGCCACCGAACCACGATAGGGCACGCGCCCTTCAATTCCTTCCGGCACCAACTTATTCAGACGGTTCGACTCTTCGCCATTCACGGTGATGGGCATGGCGGTCGACGCATCTCCATCCGTGTTCTGGAAATAGCGCTCGCTGGAACCCGCCGCCATCGCTCCCAGGGAGCCCATGCCGCGATAGGACTTGAAGGTGCGGCCCTGATACAGAATCAACTCGCCCGGGCTTTCATCGGTTCCGGCAAACATCGATCCAATCATCACCGCGGAAGCGCCCGCGGCCAGGGCCTTGCTGACATCGCCGGAATACTTGATGCCGCCATCGGCAATCACGGGCACGCCCGAATCGCGCGTGGCTCGCGCCGCCTCCGCAATCGCGGTGATCTGAGGAACTCCTACGCCGGTTACGATGCGCGTGGTGCAGATCGAGCCTGGGCCGATGCCGACTTTCACCCCGTCCGCTCCGGCTCGCACCAGGTCGCACGCGCCGTCAAAGGTTGCCACATTGCCCGCGATCAGCTCGACCTCCGGCAACTTTGCCTTCACCGCCCTGACCGCTTCGAGCACCAGCGCGGAATGTCCATGGGCGCTGTCAATGGCCAGCAGGTCGACTTTCGCCTTTGCCAGTTCCTGGGCGCGCTCCAGGAAATCGCCGGTCGCACCGATCGCCGCGCTCACCCGCAGCCGGCCCTGTTGGTCCTTGGCGGCACCGGGATATTTCAGTTTCTTCTGGATGTCTTTGACCGTGATCAAACCTTTCAGGTTGTACTTGTCATCCACCACCAGCAGCTTTTCCACGCGGTGCTCGTGCAGAATCTCTTCCGCTTGCTCCAGGGTGGTCCCCACCGGCACCGTGATCAGATTCTTCTTGGTCATCACCTTATCGATGGGAATATCAAAGCGGGTCTCGAAGCGCAGATCGCGGTTGGTGAGAATGCCGACCAGTCTTCCGTCCTTCTGCGTGATGGGCACGCCGGAAATCTTGTACTTCTGCATGACTTCGAGCGCGTCGGAAACCTTGGCGTCGGGCGACATGGTAACGGGATCGACAATCATGCCGCTCTCCGAGCGTTTCACCTTGTCCACTTCATTGGCTTGCTGCTCGACGGTCAGGTTGCGATGAATAATCCCCAGCCCGCCCTGTTGCGCCATGGCAATGGCCATATGCGATTCGGTCACCGTGTCCATGGCAGCGCTGATGATGGGGATGTTCAGCGGAATGTTGCGCGAGATGTGGGTCTGGGTATTGGTGTTGGCGGGCACGACGGCGGAGCGCGCGGGCAGCAGCAATACGTCGTCGAATGTAAGAGCTTCGGGAACCGGAAAATGGATCATAAATTCGGGATCGTTCTATTGTAGGGAGCGGGGCAAGATCAGGCAAATGGCGCGCGAGCTGTGAGCGCAATCATTGCCAAAGACCTCGAAACGCGCTACATTCCAGCTTCTTCCCCTACTTGCTCCCTTACTAGGAGGTTTTCATGTCTTCCAGGAACCGAATCATCCCGATTTACCTGTTTGCAGTAATCATGGCAGTTCCCGCAATCGTTCACGCACAGGGCACCACACCAGAAGTTCCATCTTTCACCATTCGAGCCAACACACGGATGGTGATGGTCGACGTCGTAGTCACGGACAAGAAAGGCCAGCCGATCACGGGCCTGAAGGCGGAAGACTTTACCATGGAGGAGAACGGGAAGAAGCAGAAAATTGCAACGTTCTTGCCGCCAGGCGCGGATCAGAAAGCGCCACAGCCGCTGCCTGCCGGACTCCTGACTAACCGGCCCGAGTATCTCAAACCCGCCGGAGTCCCTACCGTATTGCTTCTAGACGCCAACAATTCCCACTTTCTGGACCAAGCATACGGCCGCGGCCAGATGCTGAAGTATGTTCTGGAGCAGTCCGAGGCCGGCGCTCCAATGGCCGTCATGACGCTGACGGACAGATTAAGGGTTCTTCAGGATTTCACCTCCGATCCCAAGATCCTGACGACGGCGATCAGGAAGCTTCAGCCGCAAGAACCGATTCTTCAATCTATGAGCGCCCCGGCCCAAACCAATGTCGAGCCAGGGTTAAGGAGCTCTTCTGCTAACGTTCCAGTGTCTCCGGGCGGACAATTTGCGGAACTCGTCGCGATTTCCCAAGCGCAAGTTGAGAGCTTCCAGAACCAGGCGGCCGGCTATGCACTTGAGCGTCGCACACTGATTACCATTCAAGCCATGCGCGATCTTTCGCGGGCCCTCGGCGGACTTCCCGGCCGCAAAAACGTAGTGTGGCTCACAGCCGATTTCCCGTTCGATTTAATTCCCGAAGATACCAACAAGAGCGACGCAGAGGTCCTGGCCGACCTGCCCAGCATGGCGAATGTACGGAATGATGCCATTAACAACGCGGCCGGCAATGGGCTGTCTCAGCAGCGCGCATTGCACAATCAGGAAATTCGCCAAGCGCAATTCGCCCTAGCCAGCTCTGGTATTGCCGTCTATCCAGTGGATATGCGAGGCATCATGGCGTCGGGAATCGATGTCAATTCGACCAGTTCCCTGCAGGAATTGGCGAAGGAAACCGGTGGCAAGGCCTACGTCAATCAAAATGAGATCAAGAACGGCATCGCCCTCGCCGTCTCCGATGAGAAGGCGTCGTATGAGCTCGGATACTATCCCGAGAACAAGAAGTGGGATGGAAAATTCCGATCGCTCAAGGTCAAGCTCGACCAGGGAGACCGCGAGATACGGTACCGCAAGGGATACTTCGCGCTGGATCCGGCGCAGGTGAAGAATCCAAACTTTGAGTCGGATGTTGCCGAGGCGATGGAGTTCCATGCGCCAGCGACGCAGGTCTCGTTCATGGCGCAGGCAAAGCCGACCGATCCGGGCAAGGTTCGTGTTGTGTTCCTGGTGGATGCGCACACCTTGAGCGCCGATGACTCCGGCGGCGGCAAGAAAATGAACGTAAGCCTGTATGCGAGTGCCTATAACGCAAACGGCAAGAACCTGGGGACGCGCACGATTAAGGTGGACCGCGTCTTTGATTCCGCCACGTATCAACAAATTCTTGACAAGGGCATGATGGTGCCCATCGATATGGAACTGCCTGCCGGAGCCAAGCAACTGCGACTGGCGGTGCTGGACAACAAGACGGGATCCATAGGTACGGCGACGGGCGCGCCGGGGAACTGAGAGGCGAGAGGGCGCCCAGGGCTGGATTCAATATCGCAAAACTTATCGCAAAACTAAAGAGAGGCGTCCGCGGGACGCCTCTCTCGTTGCTGATCATGAAAATTGGAGCGCGGGATGAGACGCGGCGAGGCGCGCCTCACCCGTTGAGTTACTCTTTCTTATCTCCGCCTTCGGCTGGTTCAGCACCGCCTTCAGCTTTGGCCTGCGCTTCGGCTTCTTCCATCGCCTTGCGATTTTCCTCGGCACGTTTGGCGCGGATTTCGGCGCGCTTCTGGCGCTTTTCATCGAGCACCTGCTCGCTGCCGAGCAGTTCGATAAACGCCTTTTCAGCGCCGTCGCCCTTGCGCCAGGCGGTGCGGACAATTCTCAAATAACCGCCCTTGCGGTCGCCGAAGCGCGGAGCCACGGTATCAAACAGTTTGTGGACGGCTTCGTCCGTCATCAAATAGGCCGCTGCCTGACGGCGCGCCGCCAGATCACCTTTTTTTCCCAGGGTGATCATTTTCTCGACCGACGGACGCACCGCCTTCGCCTTGATCACGGTCGTCTCAATGCGCTCTTCCATGATGATCGACGTGACCATGTTCCGTAGCATGGCGCGCCGGTGCGAAGTGGTTCGTCCTAGTTTGTATCCTGCAACTTTGTGACGCATGTCTAAACCCCAGTTGTCAGTTGCCAGTGGCCAGTTGCCAGTGGTTTGTTCGTCAGCGGCCAGGCCCTCAGGGGCTAAAGCCCGCGTTGTTATTGGCTCAGGGCGGCACGGCTAAAGCCGTGCCCTTCCCGAAGCATTTAAGAGCCAGAAGCCGGTAGCTCGTGGTCGGCCCTTACTGGCAACTGACCACTGGCAACTGGCGACTGTTCTTACAGATCGTTGTCGCCGTAGGCTGACGCGGGCAGCACCTGGTTTGAAGTTGGTCCGGGCACGGCGTTTCCGTGCTCGTCAATCTTCATGCCCAGGCTCAGACCCATCGAGGAAAGTATCTCCTTGATCTCGTTCAGCGACTTGCGGCCAAAATTTTTCGTCTTCAGCATCTCGGCTTCGGTCTTCTGCACCAGTTCGCCGATCGACTGAATGTTGGCGTTCTTCAGACAGTTATAGCTGCGCACCGAGAGTTCGAGTTCCTCAACCGAACGGTTCAGGTTCTCGTTCTTGATCTCGGGGCGATGCTCTTCGCCCGCGGAAGCGGTTTCAATCTCTTCTTCGAAGTTGATGAAGATATTCATGTGATCTTTTATCAGCTTCGCGGAAAGTCCCAGCGCATCGCCCGGAGTGATCGAACCGTTCGTCCAGACTTCCACCGTAAGCTTGTCGTAATCAGTGATCTGGCCCAAGCGCGCGGCTTCGACCGTGTAGTTGCACTTGCGCACCGGGGTGTGCACGGAATCGATGGGGATGAACCCGATGCCGAGATCGTCTTCGAAGTTTTTGTCGGCGGACACGTAGCCGCGGCCGCGCTTGAGGCGCATTTCCATGTCGAGCTTGCCGCCTTCGCTCACAGTCGCAATGTAAATTTCCTTGTCCAGCACTTCCACATCGCCGTCGGCTTCGATCATGCCGCTCGTGACTACGCCGGGCTGATCGGCGCGCAGGTAAATCGCCTTCGGACCGTCTCCCGCAAGCTTGAACGGAACCTGCTTCATGTTGAGGATGATGTCGGTCGCATCCTCGACTACGCCGGGGATCGACTGGAACTCGTGCAGCACGCCTTCGATCTTCACCGCGGTCACAGCCGCGCCTTCAATCGAACTCAGCATCACGCGCCGCAGCGCGTTGCCGATGGTGGTGCCAAAGCCGCGCTCAAAGGGCTGCGCCCAGAACATCCCGTATTTGTCGGTTAGCGAACTGGCATCGCTCGCCAGCCGTTTCGGTTTTTGAAAACCTCTCCAAAGCATTCTGTGTTTCTCCTCTCGGCCATGTGGCTCCGCAGCGGCTCTTTGAACCGGCCTTTACTTCAAACACAAAGTTCAAATCAGGCGCCGCAGCGGGCTGATCTGGCGCGAATAGCAGGCCAAACAAAATCTATTGTAGAGACGCGGCTCGCCGCGTCTCAGTTTTGCAGCGGAGACGGGGCAAGCCCCGTCTCTACACGAGCGCGCTACTTGCTGTACAACTCGACAATCAGCTGCTCGTTCACCGGCAACTGGATATCTTCGCGTTTCGGCAGGGCAAGTACGCGCCCCTTGTAGTTCTCGCGGTCGATCTCAAGCCATGCCGGCGCGGGCTGATGACTGGCAAAGTCCCTGGCAATTTCCAGAATCGGGACCTTGCGGCTCCCCTCGCGAATCGCAATCTCTTCTCCCACGCTGACCTCGTAGGAAGGGATGTTCACTTTCTTCCCATCCACCTGCACGTGCCCGTGGCGCACCAACTGGCGCGCCTGGCGGCGGGAGATACCAAAACCCAGCCGGAAGACCACGTTGTCCAGACGCCGCTCGAGTTGCTCGAGCAGTTTCGCGCCGGTCACGCCCCTGGACTTGACGGCGTTCTCGAAGTAATTCCGGAACTGGCCTTCCTGGGTGAAGTAGATGCGTTTGGCTTTCTGTTTTTCGCGCAACTGCAGGCCGTAGCCTACAACCTTGGTCTTCCGGTCTTTCCCGTGTTGTCCGGGAGCGAAGTTGCGCTTCTCAATGGGACATTTGTCGCTGAAGCACTTGGTGCCTTTGAGGAAGAGCTTGATCCCTTCCCGGCGGCAAAGACGACATACTGCATCGGTATAACGTGCCAAGTTGTTCTCCTTTTTGATGACCGGTTTACAGGTTTGGCTGCACCCTTCGTCCCGGACGAAAATCAATTTTTCACTCTACAAACTTGTAACTCACCTGCTGTGCGACGCCCCGTAGTATAGAGCGCCACTCATCCAAAACTTTGTCGGTGCTCATCTTCCCAGACCACCGAAACCTAAGATACATAGTATAGATTTCGCCATTCAAGTCTGGGCTCTGCACCTTCAAATACGAAACAGGTAACTCATTTCCACTGGATTCGGCCCACCCAAAAGTTCCATCGTGCATGCCAGCCTTCTTCAGCCGAGTCTTCGCGCTTTCGAACCGTGCAGCAGTCCAGTCAAAAGACTTCGAGAATTCGCTCTTGCACCCTTCGTCTGACTCTCGGAACTGGCTACGTACTTTCCTGCCGATTCTCTCAATACGGACACCTACTATTCGAACCGGCCAGAGATCCTCAGTTCCGATCTTTTGCGACGAGCGCAAGCAATTCGAAAACAGCACCGCTCGCATCTCGATGGTTTCAGGCTTGAGCGATTCGTTCTGGCCTACGCATAACCGGCAGAATGAAAGAAACGAAACCGCGCAAAGAAACCAAATCTTCATGTTGAACTACACGCGACGACGCTTCGGCGGCCTGCAGCCGTTGTGCGGAATCGGTGTCGTGTCTTTAATGGACCGCACTTCAATTCCCGCCGAGGCCAGGGCGCGCACCGCTGACTCCCGCCCCGATCCCGGACCGCTCACCCGCACATCCACCGAGCGCACGCCGTGATCGCGCGCCATGCTGGCCGCATTCGCGGCGGCCTGCTGCGCGGCAAACGGGGTGCCTTTGCGGGACCCACGGAAACCCAGCGAGCCCGAACTCTTCCAGGCCAGCACGTTGCCGGTCATGTCCGAGATGGTCACGATGGTGTTGTTGAACGAGGCCTGCACGTGCACCAGTCCGTGGGGAACGTGCTTGCGCTCTTTCTTCTTGAACGTCTTCTTCTTGCCTTTTTTCTCGGGCGCCGCGGCGCCGCCTGCTGCTACTGGTTTTGCCATTTTTAGAGTTCTCAGTTCTCAGTTGTCAGTTCTCAGTAAAACCGTTCTCCAGAAAACTGGGTACTGGGTACTGAGTACTGGCGACTGCTCTTACGCTTTTGCCGTCTTCTTCTTCTGGGCGACCGTGCCTTTGCGCGGACCTTTGCGGGTGCGGGCGTTGGTATGGGTGCGCTGTCCGCGAACCGGCAGGTTCCGGCGATGGCGGAAGCCGCGATAGGACCCGATTTCGATGAGCCGCTTGATATTCATCGAAACGTCTTTGCGCAGATCGCCTTCCACCGAGCCTTCCGCCTCGATGACCTGGCGGATGCGGTTGACCTCGTCTTCCGCGAGGTCGGAGACATTCTTCATCGGGTCTACTTTCGCCGCGTCCAGGATGCGCGCCGCGCGCGACGTGCCGATGCCGTAGATGTAAGTGAGCGCGATATTCGCGCGCTTGTTGCGCGGAAGATCGACGCCTGCAATACGTGCCATGATCCCTCTCTTAAACCAGTTCTCAGTTCTCGGTTGTCAGTTCTCAGTAACTGCAAACGCAACTGTTTAGCCCTGACGCTGCTTGTGCTTCGAGTTCTCGCAGATCACCCGCACTACTCCCTTGCGATGGATGACCTTGCACTTGTCGCAAATCTTCTTCACCGATGCTCTTACTTTCATAATTCCTCTCGTAGCGACGGACACATTCGTCCGTCCCGCTCGGGCGAAGCCCGGCGACCTATTTATATCGATACACGATCCGCCCGCGATTCAGATCGTACGGAGAAAGTTCGACCGCGACCTTGTCTCCCGGCAGAATTCGTATAAAGTTCTTCCGCATCTTGCCGGAAACGTGCGCCAGTACCTGGTGTTTATTTTCGAGCTCCACCTTGAACATGGCATTGGGCAGCGGCTCGACGACCACCGCCATCACTTCAATCGCGTCTTCTTTGCTCATCGACTCCTTAAGTAGCTGTCAGCTTTCAGCCGTCAGCTCTCAGTTACAACTTCCATCTCATCGCCTTAACTGACAGCTGAGAGCTGACAGCTGCTACTGGGTCAAAATCTCCGGCCCTTTTCTGGTTACCGCCACGCAATGCTCAAAGTGAGCGCTGTAACTGCCGTCGAGGGTTACGGCCGTCCACTTGTCGCTCAAAACCCTCGTCTCTGGACGCCCCGAGTTCACCATCGGCTCAATCGCCAGGACCATGCCTTCGGTCAACTCCGCGCCCTGGCCCTTCTTGCCGAAGTTCGGAATCTGCGGCGCTTCATGCAGCTTGGTTCCGATGCCATGGCCGACAAATTCCCGCACCACGCTGAATCCGTTCGCCTCCACCAGTTTCTGGATCGCCGAGCCAACGTGTCCTACAGTGTTGCCGATCTTCACCTGCTCGATGCCCTTGTAGAGCGAGGCCTCAGTCACCTCGAGCAGCTTTTTCAATTCCGCGGTCAGCGAGTCGCCGACCGGCACGGTGATGGCCGCGTCTCCGTAATAGCCGTCGTAGACCACGCCGCAGTCGATGGAAACGATGTCTCCCGTTTTCAGCGCCCGCTTCTCCGACGGGATCCCGTGCACGATCTCTTCATTGATCGAAGTGCACAGCACACAGGGATAACCGTAATATCCCTTAAACGCCGGCACGGCGCCGAATTCCGCGATCATCTTCTCCGCGGCCTTTTCCAGGTCCATGGTGGTCACGCCGGCCGCCACCATACCTTTCAAGTGGTTGAGAACCTGGCGGACCATCTTGCCGCTCCGCCTCATCTTTTCGATCTCTTCCGGTGACTTGCGGACGATCCGGTCTTCTCCAAAACTCATCATTTAATTCTAGCTTCGCCGTTCATCGGATCGCATCCATTCTGGCGATGACGATCGATCACTCCGAAAATCTGGGCCGTAATCTCGTCCACCGGCCGATCCGCATTGACTGCGACCAAGCGCCGCTGCGCCCGGTAATAGTCGGTCACCAGCCGGGTCTGCGTCTCATAGGCGTCCAATCGCCCGGAAATAACATCCTCGCGATCGTCGTTGCGGATCACCAGCTTGGATCCATCCACATCACACAACTCGTCAACCAGAGGTGGCTGAAAGTGGATGTTATAGAGCCGTCCACAGGTGGGACACGAACGGCGACCGGTAAGCCGCAGTAGTAATTGAGTATAGTCGACGAGCAACTGGATCACAACCGGCAGACACGGGGCCGAGTGTTCCGATCTCTTGTCAAAGACCTCTTCTTCCAGGAAAGCATCCAGCCATCCTGCCTGGGCGGCTGTCCGTGGAAAGCCATCCAGCACAAATCCGCGTTGACAATCGGCTTCCCGCAGCCGGTTGGCTACGATGCCGTACATCAACTCGTCCGGAACCAGTTCGCCTCGCGCCATGATCGCCTGGGCTTCAAGGCCGAGGCTGGTGCCGCGCGCTACATGGTCGCGCAGAAGATCGCCCGTCGATATCTGCGGGACGCCGTAACGGTCGACAATCTGCTTGGACTGGGTGCCCTTCCCGGCCCCGGGAGGCCCTAGAAGAATGACCGGTCCAATATTTCGCGCGGTGTCATTGGCCGTCGAAATGGCCGTTTCGTTGGCCATCGCCATGGCCCCTTTTACTCGTATTTCCCGTCGCGGATAACCGCTCTTCTCCGCGTCCGCAAAACCAGTTCTCAGTTCTCAGTTGTCAGAAAACCCCCAGGTTCCGGAACTCTTGCTGAGAACCGGGAGCTGAGAACTGTTTCTACCAGCGGCGTCCGCGAATCCGTCCGCTCTTCGGCGTGAATCCATCGTAATGCCGCATGATCAACTGCGCTTCAATCTGCGTAACCGTATCCATCGCGACGCCGACCACGATCAGCAGCGAGGTTCCGCCAAAATAGAAATTCACGCCCAAGCCATTGGTGACCCAGGTGGGCAGGTTTTCGAACATTCGTCCGAGCAGGGGAAGATGGTTCAGCTTGATGCCCGCAATCATCCACTCCGGAATCAGCGAAATCAAAATCAGGTAGAGCGCGCCGACCAGCGTAATCCGGGTGAGAACATCGTTGATGAAGTCCGAAGTCCGCTTCCCGGGCCGGATGCCGGGAATAAAACCTCCCCACTTCCGCATGTTGTCGGCGACCTCGTTCGGATTGAACACGATCGAGATATAGAAGTAGGCAAAGAAAACAATGCCGGTGCAATAGAGCAAGGTGTAGAGCGGCTCGCCCCAGCGCATCGCGTCCAGGAGCGGGCCAACCACCTTGTTATTGTGGAACGCCGCCCCCAGCATCTGCGGCAAAGCCAAAATCGAAGAAGCGAAAATGACCGGCATGACGCCGCCGGCATTCACGCGCAGCGGCAGGTGCGTGGATTGCCCACCCATCACCTTTCGTCCGACCACGCGCTTGGCATACTGCACCGGAATCCGGCGCTCGCTGCGTTCGACATACACGATGAACGCCACCACCGCGACCATCAGCACCAGGAGCAAGACCAGGGCTGGGGCCGTGAAAACTCCCCAGGCCGAAGTTTGCGCCTTCTGGTACAGATCGATCACGCCCCGCGGCAGACCGACCACGATGCCGGCGAAAATCAGCAGCGACATGCCGTTGCCGATGCCGCGTTCGGTGATCTGCTCGCCCAGCCACATAATGAACGCACTGCCCGTGGTCAGCGTCAACATGGTCATCAGGATGAAGGCTGGACCGGGAGTGTTGACGAAATCGCCCGCTTTCTGCAGGCTGATGGCGATGCCGAACGATTGCACCGCGCTCAAAAGCACGGTGAGATAACGCGTCCACTGCGTGATCTTCTTCCGGCCCATCTCGCCCTCTTTTTGCAGCTTGGCGAGAGGCTCATACACCACGGTCAGCAATTGCAAAATGATCGACGCCGTGATGTACGGCATGATGCCGAGCGCGAAAACCGTGAGCCGTCGCAGGTTGCCGCCGCTGAACAGGTCGACAAAGCCCAGCATCGAGCCCTTGTTCTGCTCGAAGAACGCCGCCAGTCGGTCGCCGTTGATCCCCGGCGTTGGGATGTGGCCGCCGATGCGATACACCGCCAGCATGCCGAGCGTGAACAGCACACGCTTGCGCAGGTCGGGAATCCGGAAGATGTTCGCCAGCTTTTCCAGCATTACTGCAAGACCTCGAACTTGCCGCCTGCTTTGGTGATCTTTTCCTGCGCCGACTTGGAGAACTTGTGGGCGTGAACCGTGATCGCCACCGTAAGTTCGCCGTTGCCGAGAACCTTCACCGGCGCCTTGCCATCCACCACGCCCGCCTTCTTCAGTGACTCGGGCGTGATTTCGGCAGCGCCAAGCGTTGCCAGCCGGTCGAGGTTCACGACGTCGTATTCTTCGCGGAAGATGTTGGTGAAGCCGCGCTTCGGCACGCGCCGGTGCAACGGCATCTGCCCGCCCTCAAACCCGCGGATCAGCCGCGCACCCGACCGTGACCACTGCCCCTTGTGACCGCGCGTGGAAGTCTTGCCCATGCCCGACCCCATGCCGCGTCCGACTCGCTTCTTCTTTTCCGTTGCCTTCTTGGGTGCCCTGATTGTCGATAAATTCATGACTTTTTCTCTGTAGAGACGAGGCTTGCCTCGTCTCATCTCGCCCCAGAGACGCGGCAAGCCGCGTCTCTACTACCTACTTCACGATCTCCACCAGATGCGGGATCTTCTTGACCATGCCGCGAATCGCAGCTGTGTCCGGACGCTCAATCACCTGGTATAGCCGGGTGAAACCCAGCCCCCTCACAACTTTCCTGTGCTTTACCGGAGTGCAAATCATCGAGCGCACCCACTTCAACTGGATCATACCGGCTGCCGCCGTCTTCGATGTCTTGGTCACCATTACAACTCCTCCACCGACTTGCCCCGCAGCGCCGCGACCGCTTCCCGGCTCTTGAGTTTCTTCAGCGCCTCGAACGTAGCCTTGATCACGTTATGCGGGTTGTTGGTGCCAATCGACTTGGTCAGCACATTCTGCACGCCCGCCGACGTCATCACCGCCCGCACCGCTCCGCCGGCGATCACGCCCGTGCCTTCCGGCGCCGGCTTCAGCAACACCATGCCCGAACCAAAACGTCCCAGCACGGTATGCGGCACCGTCGTCTGCGTCAGGTTGATCCGCATCAGGTTCTTCTTCGCCGCCTCGATCCCCTTGCGGATGGCTTGCGGAACTTCCTTCGCTTTGCCCGACCCGAAACCCACCACCGCCGCCGAAGGATCGCCCACGACCACCAGCGCCGCGAACGACATATTCTTGCCGCCCTTGACCACCTTCGTCACCCGGTTAATCGAGACCACCTGGTCTTTTAACTGAAACGAACCCGCATCGAGTTTTTTAGTAACTCTCGCCATTCTGAAATCTCATTTCTCATTAGAACTGTAGTCCCGCTTCGCGCGCCGCATCGGCGACCGCTTTAACCCGGCCGTGATAGATGTAGCCGCCACGATCGAATACCACCTTGGTGTAGCCCTTCTGCTTGGCCAGTTCGGCAATCTTCTTTCCCACCATCTTTGCCGAGGCCACGTTGCCGCCGGTCACGCGCGCGCCCTTGCGGTCGTCCGCCGTCGAAGCCGCCGCCAGCGTGACCCCCTTCAGGTCGTCAATCAACTGCACGTAGATATGGTTCAGCGAACGGTACACATTCAGCCGCGGACGCTCCTGCGTACCCATCACTTTCTTCCGGATACGATCGTGCACCCGCTGCCGCGTCTGATTTTTTGAAGCGATTCTTAACATAAGCCCTCAGCTATCAGCTATCAGCCGTCAGTTACATCCCTCTAACTCTCAGACTTCATTCCGAAGTAACTGAAAGCTGACGGCTGAGAGCTATTTTGCTCCCGTCTTGCCAACCTTCTTCTTCAACCGCTCGCCGGCGTAGCGCACGCCCTTATTCTTATAGGGATCGGGCGGACGCAACGATCGCATTTCCGCCGCCACCTGGCCAACCTTCTGCCGGTCGATCCCGTTCAGGGTCAGCTTGGTCAGTTTGGCATCGATCGCGCAATCCACGCCGGTCGGCAGCGGATACTCAACCGGATGCGAGTACCCCAGACTGAAGACCACCGTTCCCTTGCCTTTCATCTCGGCGCGGTAGCCGATGCCGACGATTTCCAATTCCCGCGTCCAGCCCTTGGTCACGCCATCGACGGCGTTATTGACCAGCGCGCGCGCCAGGCCATGCACCGCCGCCTGCGAATCGTTCTCGCGGATGGCGACCAGGTTGCCGTCCTTCTGCTCCATCGTGATGCCGGACGGAAGAGTCGTATCCAGCTTGCCTTTCGGCCCCTGGACCAACACCGTATTGCCTTCGATCTTGACCGTCACGCCCTTCGGGATCGCGATCGGCTTTTTTCCAATTCGTGACATAGCTATAAGCTCTCAGCTCTCAGCGATCAGCTATCAGTTACATCTCAGCGGTTTAACTGAAAGCTGAGAGCTGATAGCTGAAAGCGTTTTTCTACCAAATCTCGCAAAGCAATTCGCCGCCCAGGCCCTCGCGGCGCGCCTGGCGTCCCGTCATCACGCCTTTCGGGGTGGTCAGGATATTGATTCCCATCCCGCCCAACACCCGCGGAATTTCGGTGCGGCGCACATAGACGCGGCAGCCCGGACGCGACACCCGCGCCAGGTTCGTAATCACGGCCTCGTTGTTGTTGCCGTACTTCAAATACACGCGCAGGACCTTGTGGCCCTCTTCTTCCGCCGGCTTGAAGTTCGCGATATAGCCCTCTTCTTTCAGGATGCGGGCAATCTCCGTCTTCAGCTTGGAAGCTGGAACGTCGACTTTCTGGTGCCGTGCGCGGATCGCGTTGCGGATGCGCGCCAGCATGTCTGCGACCGGATCGGTCAACCTCATTGTTTGCTTCTCCTCGAGCCGCCCGTTCGCTCCGCGTGCCGCGGAGAACCTGTCAGCAGCTTGCTTCTTTCGGTCGTTCGTCGTTCGTCGTTGGCCGTTGGCGAACGACGACCGGCCAACGTCCAACGACTGATTCCTACCAGGACGACTTCGAAACCCCTGGAATCTCGCCCCGCAGCGCCAACTGCCGGAAACACAGACGGCAGACGCCGAACTTCCGCAGGTAACCCCGCGGACGTCCGCAAATCTTGCAGCGATTATGTTTGCGCGACGAGAACTTCGGCTTCTTCGCGTCCTTCACTCGTTTTGCTGTAGTGGCCACTTAGCTTCTAGCTCCTGGCTGCCAGCTTCTAGCAACCCTCTTGTTCGATCTCGGTTCCACTTCTTCAATCTGACTTCTTACTTCTGACTTAAGCCCTAAACGGCATCCCCAGATGCTTCAACAGCGACCGCGCCTGATCGTCGGAGCGCGCTGTGGTCACAATGGTCACGTTCATACCCTTCAGCTTGTCGACTTTCGCGTAATCAATCTCGGGAAAGATCAGCTGATCGTGCAGACCCAGGGTGTAATTGCCGCGCCCATCGAACGACTTGGTCGAGACGCCGCGGAAATCGCGTACTCGCGGCAGCACGATCGTTACCAGCCGGTCGAAAAATTCGTACATGCGGTCGCCGCGCAGCGTGACCATCGCCCCAATCGGCATGCCCTCGCGCACCTTGAACGCCGCAATCGATTTCTTCGCCCGCGTGACCACCGGCTTCTGTCCCGCGATCTGTCCCAGTTCATTCACCGCCGGGTCAATCAATTTCGCGTTCTGGGTCGCTTCGCCCACACCCATGTTGACGACGATCTTGTTCAGCCGCGGCACGGCCATCGGGTTTTTGAGTTCGAGTTCCTTCATCAAAGCGACGGCAACTTCCTTCTCAAACCGAGCCCGCAGCCGCGGCCGCTCTTTCGCGGCGTGCCTTGGAGCGTCGGGACTAGGTTTAGCCTCGACCTGCGCATGTCCCTTATCGCCCTTGGCTGGCTTCGCCTTCTTTTGCTGCTCGCCTTTTTTCTGCTCGTCTGCCATTTTCCTATGCTGCCTTGTCTCTCACGGTTTCGGATTGTCGGGCCTGAGCTCGACGTATACCGGTTCGTAAGTCCCGAATTTTTCGCCTCTACCGCGCGCGCCACGCGCTTCAACTGAAAACTGACAACTGATAACTGACAGCTACTTGTCCAGCGTCGTCCCGCACTTCTTACAAACTCTTACCTTGCGATCGCCGCGCAATTCATGTCCGATCCGCACCGGACCGCAGGTTGCGCATACCAGCGCGACGTTGGACAGGAAAATCGCCCGTTCCTGCTCGGCAATTCCACCTTTGATGTTGCGCTGCGGATTCGGACGCACGTGTTTCTTCACCGTCATCACGTGCTCCACCAGCACCTTGCCCTCATCGGGAAACACGCGCAGCACGCGCCCTTCTTTTCCCGCATCCCGCCCGGTCATCACCTTCACGGTGTCGTTCCGGCGGATATCCACTCGCTTATGATCGGTCGTTGTTGCTGTTCCCATACTCAATCCTTCCAAATCTCTTTCTGTAGAGACGGGGCTCGCCCCGTCTCACACGCGGCAAGCCGCGTCTCTACCCGAGCGCTAGAGCACTTCGGGCGCCAGCGACACAATCTTCAAAAATTTCTTCTCGCGCAGTTCGCGCGCCACCGGGCCGAAAACGCGCGTGCCCACCGGCTCGCCGGTTTCGTTGATCAGCACCGCCGCATTCTGGTCGAAGCGGATGTAGGTCCCGTCGCGCCGCCGATGCTCTTTCCGCGTCCGCACGATGACCGCCTTCACCACTTTGCCCTTCTGCACCTGGCCGTCGGGCGCAGCCTCTTTCACGCTCGCCGTGATCACATCGCCCAGACCGGCGCGCAGACCGGTCGAGCCGCCGAGCGGCAGGATCATCTGCAGCTTGCGCGCGCCGGAGTTATCGGCGACCTCGAGCATCGATCTCATCATTACGGCCATATCGGTCTCCTTCTCTCCGCGCCTTAATTCTTTGCGGCAACGTTCAAACCGGCGTCGATATCGACTTCCGGCACCAGCGCCGTCTTCCGCACGATTTCCTTCAACGTCCAGCGCTTCAGCTTCGACAGCGGCCGCGACTCTTCGATCCTCACCACGTCGCCGGGGTGGGTTTCGTTCTTCTCGTCGTGCGCATAGAACTTCTTCCGGATCGAGATCACCCGCCCGTACATCGGATGCGCCTTCTTCCGCGTCACCTCAACGACGATCGTCTTCTGCATCTTGTTCGAGACGACGGTGCCGATCAGCACTTTGCGGTGTGACTGTTTTTCGGATTGCGCCTTTTCGGACTGGCCCGTGATTTCCGCCATTATTTTTTCTCCGTCTTCGCGCCGGCCAGTTCCTGCTCGCGCAGGATGGTCTGGACGCGCGCAATATCCCGGCGCAGCCCGCGAATCTTTTTCAGGCTCTCGGTCTGTCCCATATTCATCTGGAACTTCAGCTTGAAGAGTTGGTCCGCCAAGTCCCGCTCCTGGTGCTTAAGCTCGACGTCGGTTAAGTTGCGAATCTTTTCTACTTTCATAAGTCAGTTCTCAGTTCTCAGTTGTCAGTTCTCAGTAAGAACTTCGCGCCTGAGCAAATTGTTTCTTACAATACCTCGCGCTTCACAAACGTGGTGCGCAGCGGAAGCTTGTGCGACGCCAGCCGCATGGCCTCTTTCGCGTCCGTAATCGTTACGCCTTCCATCTCAAACAAAATCTTTCCCGGCCGCACCACCGCGACCCAGTGGTCGGGAGCGCCTTTGCCTTTGCCCATACGGGTTTCAGCCGGCTTCTTGGTCACCGGCTTATCGGGAAACAGCCGGATCCAGATCTTTCCGCCGCGCTTGATAAAACGCGTCATCGCGACCCGGCTCGCCTCGATCTGCCGGTCGGTAATCCATCCTGGTTCGAGCACTTTCAGCCCATATTGACCGAACGACAGCTCGCTGCCGCGCCAGGCCTTGCCCGTCATACGCCCACGCTGCTGCTTGCGGTACTTCACTTTCTTCGGCATCAACATAAAATCAGTTCTCAGTTCTCAGCTGTCAGTTCTCAGTAAGTCTTCCGTCAGCTGCTCTCTAACCTCTGCAATCTGACCTCTGACATCTGCAATCCTAAAACGCTCCTGTGGTGCTCACTTCCCGCGCCGGCGTTGCTTCCCGCTTCTTCGTCGGCAGAATTTCGCCTTTATAAACCCAGCACTTCACGCCAATCACGCCGTACGTCGTGCGCGCCTCGGTGAAGCCGTAGTCGATATCGGCGCGCAGGGTGTGCAGCGGCAAACGTCCCTGCAGATACCACTCCGAACGCGCGATTTCGTTGCCATTCAGCCGCCCGCTCACACGAACCTTGATGCCCTTGCATCCGAAGCGCAGCGCCGAGTCCACCGACTTGCGCATCGCTCGCCGGAAGCCGACGCGTTTTTCCAGTTGCAGCGCGATCGATTCCGAGACCAGCTGCGCATCCAGTTCCGGCTTGTGCACTTCCTGGATATCGACGTGCACCTCGCGCGACGTGCGCTTCTGCAGTTCCTGCTTCAGCTTGTCGATTTCCGCGCCCTTGCGGCCGATGATGATCCCCGGACGCGCCGTCTTGATGATGATCCGCAGCTTGTTGCCCGGACGCTCGATCTCGACCGAGCTCACGCCCGCCGACTTGAGCTTTTCCTTCAGCTCGGCTTTCAACTTCACGTCTTCGAGCAGCAGCTTGTCGTAGTCCCGCTCGACAAACCAGCGCGATTTCCACGGCTTGGTGTAGCCGAGCCGGAATCCGTAAGGATGAACTTTTTGTCCCATCGTTGCTCCTAATCCTGCCTGCGAAAACTGCTTGTGTGGTGACGGGGCAGAGCCCCGTCACCACACGATCTATTTCTTTGCCGTCACCTTCTTGCCAACCGCCTTCTTCTTCGCCGGCGCTTTGGCTTTCGCTTTCGGTTTTGCCGGAGCTGCGGTCTTCGCCGGCTTTTCACCCACCGCCGACGAAGTTCCTACCGGGGCGCCGTTCCGGTTTTTCTCTGCCAGCACAATTTGGAGGTGCGCAATGCGCCGCACGTAGTGGTAAGCGCGTCCCATCGGGGCGGGACGAATCCGCTTCAGGCGCGGGCCGTCGTTCGCCACGGCGTGCTTCACATACAAGTTATCGAGATCGACATCCAGGCCCTTTTCGGTGCTCAGGAAGTTCGCGTTGTCGATCGCCGACTGCAACAGCTTCCCGACCGTCGCCGCCACACGCTTCTTGGTGAAGGCCAGGGTGTTCCTGGCCTCTTCCACGCGCCGTCCCTTGATCAGGTTCAACACCAGCCGCGCTTTCTGCGGCGAGACCCGCATGTATTTTGCTTCCGCTCGAAATTCCATATTTTTTCTCAGCTATTAGCTCTTAGCTTTTGGCTTTTAGCTAAGAGCCAAAAGCCAAAGGCTAAACAGCCACTCTTACGCCTTCGGCGGCGCCGGCGGTGCTGACGGCACGATCGCTCCAGGTCCGCCGGGCACGCCCGCCGGCTTGGCCGCAACTTCGGTGGCCGCTTTCATCGAGTGCCCCTTGAACTGGCGGGTAAAGCTGAATTCGCCCAGCTTGTGGCCCACCATGTTCTCGGTCACATAGACCGGGATGAATTTCCGTCCGTTGTGCACGGCAATCGTGTGCCCTACCATCTCGGGAATAATCGTCGAGCGCCGCGACCAAGTCCGCAGCACCTTCTTTTCGTTGCGCGCATTCATGGCTTCCACTTTGGTCGCCAGGTGCGTGTCCACGAACGGTCCTTTTTTTGTCGAACGCGCCATAATTTCCTCTGTAGAGACGCGGCTTGCCGCGTCTCATCTCGCCAAGGAGACGGGGCAAGCCCCGTCTCTACCACTAACCTTTCTTTCTCCGGTTCACGATAAACGTATCGGTCCGCTTATTGTTCCGCGTCTTGAAGCCGCGCGTCGGCTGGCCCCACGGCGTTACCGGATGGCGTCCGCCGGAGGTCTTGCCTTCGCCGCCACCATGCGGATGGTCGACCGGGTTCATCGAAACGCCGCGGTTATGCGGACGCTTCCCCACCCAGCGCGTGCGTCCAGCCTTGCCCCAGGTAACGTTTTCATGGTCCGTATTTCCTACCTGCCCAATCGTCGCTAAACAGTCGAGCAGAACTTTGCGCGTTTCTCCGGAAGGCAGCTTCACCAATCCATAGTCGCCTTCTTTGGCGATCAATTGCGCCGATCCGCCCGCCGAACGCACCATCTGCGCGCCTTTTCCGGGCTTCAATTCCACGTTGTGGATGGTCGTGCCCGGCGGAATATTCCGCAGCGGCAACGCGTTGCCGACCAGGATGTCGGCTTCGGGGCCGCTCAAAATCTTCTGCCCAACTTTCAATCCATCGGGCTGCACAATGTAACGCTTCTCGCCATCGGCATAGCTCAGCAGGGCTATGCGCGCCGAGCGGCCGGGATCGTATTCGATGGTCTCGACCGTCGCCGGAATGCCGTGCTTGTCGCGCTTGAAGTCAATCGTGCGCAGCTTGCGCTTGTTGCCGCCGCCCCGGAACCGCATGGTCGTGTCGCCGGAATTGCGCCGCCCGCCCGTCCGTATCTTGCCCTCCACCAGCGGCTTGTGCGGCTTGGTCGACGTAATGTCGTCGGTCACCAGCGTCGTGCGATAGCGCAGCGTCTGCGTTGTCGGTCTGTAAGTCTTAATTGCCATAGAGCTCTCAGCTTTCAGTTATCAGCTCTCAGTTAAATCGGCTATCGCTCTTACTGACAGCTGATAGCTGAGAGCTGAAAACTTTCCTTACAAGTTCTGCGCGTACTCCGGCATCTTCTCGCCGCTCTTCAACCGCACGTACGCTTTCTTCCAGTCTGGACGGTAGCCGGTGAACTTGCCTCGCCGGCGTTCCTTCCCCGGATAATTCGCCGTGCGCACTGAAACGACCTTCACCTTGAAGATCGCCTGCACCGCTTCCTTGATCTCGGTCTTCGTCGCTTTCGGCGCCACCTGGAAGACCAGCGTGTTCTGGGTCTCCTTGATACCGAGGCCCTTTTCGGTGATCACCGGCCTGCGAATAATCTGATACGCGGATTTCACTGGGCCACCTCCGCCTTCATCTTCGCCATGCGCCGCACCGGCTTCTTCTTGGCTACCACCGGCTCCGCTTCGTGCGAACGCCGCGAGGCCGACTTCTTCAGCGAGTCCTGCAACTTCTCGAGCGCCTTCTGCGCAAACACCACGTGGGTGTATCGCATGATGTGATAAGGATGCACTTCGTTCGCCCGCACCAGTTCGAGGCCGTCAAGGTTGCGCGAACTCAATTCCAGATTCTTGTTTTCCGAGGTCGAGATATCGACCAGCAGCGTGGTGCCGTCGATCTTCAGTTTGTCGAGCGCCTCGCGAAACAGCTTCGTCTTCGCTTCTTTCAATTCGAACGAATTCACCACCATCAGCTGGCCGTCGGCAAACTTCGAAGCCAGCGCCGAACGCAGCGCGCCCAGCAGCTTCTTCTTCGGGAAGGCGTAGTCGTAGGATCGCGGTTGCGGCCCATGCACGGTGCCGCCGTGGCGCCAGATCGGCGAACGGATGGAGCCGATACGCGCCCGCCCCGTGCCCTTCTGCTTCCACAGCTTTTTGCCCGATCCGGAAACGCTCCCGCGGTTCTTGGTGGCATGCGTGCCCGCGCGGGCGGAGGCGCGATAGTGCGTGATCGCCTCCCAGAGCAGGTCTTCGTTGACCGCGCCGAAAACTTCTTCGGCCAGATCCATCGTCCCGGCCTTGGCTCCGCTCAGATTGTAAATATCAATGGTTGCCATATCTCTCTCGTGGGCGCGGGCGACTCGCCCGCGCTTCCAATTCCTAAACTTTCTTCGAGGCGCGTTTCGCCGCCTTCAACGGATCCACCGTCGCCGCGCCCGCGAATCCGCGGCGCTCTCGCGGCGGCTTCTTCGCCTTATTGATCACGATATAACCGCCATTGGCGCCGGGAACGCTGCCCTCAACCACCAGCAGGTTCTCGTCTTTGTCTACGCCCAAAATCCTCAAGTTGCGCGTCGTAATCCGGGCATCGCCCATGTGGCCCGACATGCGCATGCCCTTGACCACGCGCGACGGAAACGCCGACGCTCCAATCGAACCCGTAATCTGAAACATCGAACCGTGCGACTTCGCTCCGCCGGCAAAGTGATGCCGCTTCACCACCCCCTGAAAGCCGTGCCCCTTGCTGACTCCAATCACATCGACAAAACGCTCGCCTTCAAAAATATCCACCAGAATGCGGTCGCCAGGTTTGATCACACCCTCGGTCGTCTCGCCTGGAGCGTCGACTTCCACCGCAACTTCCCGCACAAATTTCACGGGAGGAAGGTTGTATTTGGCAAAGTGTCCGCGCATCGCCTTGGTCAGCTTCTTTTCCTTCACAAACTCGACCAGGCCGATCTGCGCCGACTCGTAACCGTCTTTGGTCTGGGTCTTGTGCTGTGTAATTACGCACGGTCCCGCCTGTAACACCGTTGCCGGCCGCACATCGCCCTTGGAATCGAAGAGCTGCGTCATGCCGACCTTCTTACCCAGAATTCCTACGACTCTTGCCATTTCCTTCTCCGTTCCCAGCTTGGCTCGTCGATCCGCTTCTTACCGATCAACGTCCGACGGCTATTGGCTGGGGAGCTATCGCTCTTTGTCTGGTGTGGGTGCGGGCGGCTCGCCCGCACGGACGGGCGAGTCGCCCGTCCCCACACTGCTACTTATGTTCCTTCCCGAACGCCTTGATCTCTACGTCCACGCCCGCCGGCAGGTCGAGCTTCATCAGGGCATCGACGGTCTGCTGCGTCGGTTCGAGAATATCGAGCAGACGCTTGTGGGTGCGGATTTCAAACTGCTCCCGCGATTTCTTATCCACGTGCGGCGACCGCAGCACGCAGTACTTGTTCTTCATCGTGGGCAGCGGAATCGGGCCCGCAATTTGCGCGCCGGTACGTTTGGCCGTCTCCACGATCTCGCCTGTCGACTGATCCAGAATGCGGTAGTCGTAGGCTTTCAACCGGATGCGAATTCTTTCTTTTCCAGTCACTATTCACTCTCTTTGCCCCTCCCGGCTAAAGCCAGGAGGAAAGATCTGGCGGCAAGCCGCAAGCCGCGAATTAAATTTCCCGTGTGGGGACGGGCGACTCGCCCGTCCAGCGGAGCGAAGCTCCGCAGCTACCACAAAAGCTGCCTACTTAATAATCTCCGCGATCGTGCCCGCGCCTACCGTGTGGCCGCCTTCGCGAATTGCGAACCGCAAGCCCTTTTCCATCGCTACCGGCGTGATCAGTTCGATCACCAGGCTTACGTTGTCTCCCGGCATCACCATCTCTGTGCCCGCCGGCAGTTCCGCGATCCCGGTCACGTCCGTCGTCCGCAAATAAAATTGCGGACGATAGCCCTTGAAGAACGGCGTGTGCCGCCCGCCTTCTTCTTTCGTCAAAATGTAAACTTCCGCCTTGAATTTGGTATGCGGAGTAATGGACCCCGGCTTTGCCAGCACCATCCCGCGCTCCACATCTTCTTTCGCGATGCCGCGCAGCAGCAACCCGGCATTGTCGCCCGCCATGCCTTCGTCCAGCTGCTTTTTGAACATTTCGACGCCCGTCACCACCGTCTTGCGCGTCTCCCGGAAGCCGACAATCTCCGCTTCGTCGCCCACCTTGATCTTGCCGCGCTCAATTCGGCCCGTCACTACCGTGCCGCGTCCCTGAATCGAGAAAATATCTTCGATCGGCATCAGGAACGGCTTGTCCAATTCGCGCGCCGGCTGCGGCACACTCTTGTCCACCGCCTCCATCAGCGCGTCAATCTGTTTTTCCCACTTCTCGTCGCCGTTCAACGCCAGCAGCGCCGACAGCCGGATCACCGGCACATCGTCACCCGGAAACTGATAGCTCTTCAGCAACTCGCGCACTTCCAGTTCGACCAGGTCGAGCAGTTCGGGATCGTCTACCGCATCGCACTTGTTCAGCGCGACCACGATATAGGGAACGCCGACTTGCCGCGCCAGCAGCACGTGCTCGCGCGTCTGCGGCATCGGACCGTCCGTCGCCGCCACCACCAGAATCGCACCATCCATCTGCGCCGCGCCCGTGATCATGTTCTTGATGTAATCGGCGTGGCCCGGACAGTCGACGTGCGCGTAGTGTCGGTTCGGCGTCTCGTACTCGACGTGCGCCGTGGCAATGGTGATGCCGCGCGCTTTCTCTTCCGGAGCGTTGTCAATCGAATCGAACGACCGGAACACGATCTTCGGGTTGTGCTTCTGCAGAACTTTGGTGATAGCCGCCGTCAACGTGGTCTTGCCGTGGTCAATGTGACCAATCGTCCCTACGTTACAGTGCGGCTTATTCCGCTCAAATTTTTCCTTCGCCATTTGCTCTTCGCTCCTCAGCGCTACGTCGCGACTAAATCGTCCCCGTCACCACGCTCGTCGTAATAAGTACCGACGACTTCAAACTTGCTCACGATCCCTTCGCTTTCCAGCAGCGAATGAAACCGCTCTACCTCTGCAGCAAACCGTGACCGGAACGTCTCGAACTCGCGATGCGACCGCCAAAAATCGCGAACCCGGTATCGCCGTTCCGTCGAGGACTCGCACCACGTTTCCGTCCCCGCATAACCTTCGGCCCGGCGGAGAAGATCACTCCAGATTCCAGCCTTGCCGAAAACCTCTTCCAAGTCCGCCTGCCGGCCATCCGCCGCCCAGAATCTGCGATCGGCGACGAACCGCAGCGCGTGCTGTCACCTTGACGCCGTCTTGCCCTGCGTCTTGGCGATGATCTCTTCCGCCACGTGACGCGGGGCTTCTTCATACCGCGCAAAATGCATCGAGTACTCGGCGCGTCCCTGCGTGCTGGAACGCATGTGCGTCGCGTAACCAAACATCTCCGCCAAGGGAACGATCGCCTTGATCACCTGCGAACCGGCGCGGTGTTCCATGCCTTCGATCCGTCCGCGACGCGAACTCAGGTCGCCCATGATCGCTCCCGCGTAATCTTCCGGCGTCACCACTTCCACCGCCATCACCGGCTCGAGGATCACCGGACTCGCCTTGCGCGCCGCTTCTTTAAACGCCATCGAGCCGGCAATCTTGAACGCCATTTCGTTCGAATCGACGTCGTGATAGCTGCCATCGTAGAGCGTCGCCTTGATATCGACCATCGGATAGCCGGCGAGAACGCCGCCCTCCATGGCTTCCTGCATGCCCTGGTCGATCGGCTTGATAAATTCCTTCGGCACCGTGCCGCCCACGATTTCGTTGATGAATTCGTAGCCTTTGCCCGGCTCGTTCGGATCAAGATAAATCTTGGCGTGTCCGTACTGGCCGCGGCCGCCCGTCTGCCGGATGTACTTGCCTTCCGCTTCCGCGTGCCTGCGGATGGTCTCGCGATAGGCTACCTGCGGCTTGCCGACGTTGGCTTCGACTTTGTACTCGCGCATCATGCGGTCGACGATGATTTCCAGATGCAACTCTCCCATGCCGCTGATGATGGTCTGTCCACTGTCGGGATCGGTATGAACCTTGAAGGTAGGATCTTCCTGCGCCAGTTTCGCCAAGGCCATGCCCATCTTTTCCTGATCGGCCTTGGTCTTGGGCTCGACCGCCACCGAAATTACCGGCACCGCAAACTCGATCGACTCGAGCGTGATCGGATGCTTTTCGTTGCAGATCGTGTCGCCCGTGCTGACATTTCTCAATCCCACAACGGCGCAGATGTCGCCAGCAAGAATTTCCTGGATGTCTTCGCGCTTGTTGGCGTGCATCTTGAGCAAGCGGCCAATGCGCTCATGTTTCTGCGTGCGCGAGTTCATCACCGACTCGCCCGAGTTCAACTGTCCCGAGTACACGCGGATAAACGTCAACTGCCCGACATACGGGTCGGCCATAATTTTGAAGGCCAAGGCTGAGAAAGGATCGTTGTCGTCCGCTTTGCGCGTGATCGTCTTGCCCGTGTCGGGATCGAGGCCATGCGTTTCTTTCGTATCGAGAGGCGAGGGCAGGTAATCGACCACCGCATCGAGCAGCGGCTGGATACCTTTATTTTTGAACGCCGTTCCCACCACGACCGGGAACAGCTTCAGTCCGACGGTAGACTTGCGCAGCGACTGCTTCAGCTCATCCGCCGAAATCGCTTCGCCTTCCAAGAACTTGTGCAGAATGTCGTCGTCATTCTCGGCGACGGTTTCGACCAGTTGGGTATGGAACGCCTCGGCCTTCTTCTGCAGCTCCGCGGGAATGTCGCCAGTCTTATACTCGGCGCCAATGGATTCATCCTCCCAGATGATGGACTTCATCTCGACCAGGTCGATCACGCCGCGAAACTTATCTTCTTGTCCAATGGGAATTTGGATGGCGACGGGCTTGGCGTTGAGGCGCTTGCGGAGGGTATCGACGGCGTGCTCGAAATCGGCGCCCATCTTGTCGATCTTATTAATGAAGCAAATTCGCGGGACGCCGTACTTGTCGGCCTGCCGCCAGACTTTTTCCGACTGCGGCTGCACGCCATGGACCGCGTCAAATACAGCGACCGCGCCGTCAAGCACGCGCAACGAGCGCTCCACCTCGGCCGTGAAGTCCACGTGGCCGGGTGTATCGATAATGTTGATGCGAATGTCGCGCCAGGTACAGGTCGTCGCCGCCGAGGTGATGGTGATGCCGCGCTCCTGCTCCTGCTCCATCCAGTCCATCACCGCCGTGCCCTCATGCACCTCGCCGATGCGGTACGTCCTGCCCGTATAAAACAGGATGCGCTCCGTCGTCGTGGTCTTCCCGGCATCGATGTGGGCCATGATGCCGATGTTCCTGCAACGCTCTAATGGGACTGTTCTGGGCACGACTCTCTAACTCTTTTCTGGGGCTAAACTGCGTTAATTTTGTAATTTTGTAATCCGGTAATTTGGTAATTTAACGGCACTGCCGCGGGGTTTGAAATTACAAAATTCCCCGATTACCAAATTACAAAATCTCTCGCTACCACCGGTAATGCGCGAACGCCTTGTTCGCTTCCGCCATGCGATGCACGTCTTCTTTTTTCTTGATGGCGGCGCCTTTGCCGTTCGAGGCGTCAAGCAACTCGTTGGTCAATTTCTCGATCATTCCCTTTTCGCCGCGGCCGCGCGCATAGCTCACGATCCAGCGGATGGCCAGCGATGTCCTGCGCTCGGGAGCGACTTCGATCGGCACCTGGTAGTTCGCTCCGCCCACGCGCCGTGTCTTCACTTCCAGCAGGGGCTTGGCATTCTCGACCGCCTTGGTGAACAGCTTCAGGGCCTCATCGCCGCCTTTTTCCTTCAACTTCTCCAGCGACTTATAGAAGATGCCCTCGGCAGTCGACTTCTTTCCCTGCCACATCATCGAGTTGATGAACTTCGTCACCAGGTCCGATCCATAGACCGGATCGGCCTCGACCGTCCGCTTCGGAGTATGTCCTTTTCTTGGCATTCCGCTTCTTGCTCCTGGCTGCTAGCTTCCTGCTAGAGCCTCAGACGCGGCAAGCCGCGTCTCTACCCTACTTTTCCTACTAAGCCTTTTTCGCGCGTTTCGTACCGTACTTCGAGCGCCCCTGGTTACGACCCGCCACGCCGGTCGCGTCGAGCGTTCCGCGCACCACGTGATAACGGACGCCCGGCAGATCCTTCACGCGGCCGCCGCGAATCAGCACAATCGAGTGCTCCTGCAGGTTATGGCCAACGCCCGGGATATAGGTGGTGACTTCAATTCCATTGGTCAGGCGGACACGCGCCACTTTGCGCAGCGCCGAGTTCGGCTTCTTGGGCGTCTGGGTATAGACGCGGGTGCACACGCCGCGTTTCTGCGGACACGATTGCAGCGCCGGACTTGCCGTCTTGTAACGGGTCCGTTCACGGCCGAATTTCACCAGCTGATTAAAAGTAGGCACTCTCGCCACTCCCAGACGCGGCAAGCCGCGTCTCTACCACACATTTCCCCGCAACCCGCACATTTCCCGTAGAGACGGGAACTTCCCGGTCTCCGCTCTGGCACAGGCCTGCCAAGCCCAGCCATACTCTCCCGCGCGGCATAATTCATGCCGGGGAGAAATCGTTCAATTTCCCGCTCAGACTAAATCGCCGACGACGGTGACGCCACGCCTCACCAGATTCGGGTTTGGAGGCGTTCCGTTTCGTCTGCTTCCCCTGCATAGCCTCGCGTGACCCCAGATTCTTACTTCATACCCCGGGCGCAAAGGTTTTCGCAGGATGTTTCAGCGAGGGCGTACCCGATCACACGTCCAACCGGGCACGTAGTTCTTCCAAGCTCTCAAACTCGCGGAACTGTTTGATAATAACAATTGGCTTGCACATCGTCAACCACTGTTCGACGCATCGAAGAAAGAGCAGGTTTCAAGGATTGGGGTCGCCGGAATCGGGCCATCGGGTCATCGAAAAGCAAGAGCATTTGACTTTAGAACTCAGATGATCCGATGGCCCGATGGTCAGATGACCCGATTGTTGTTCACCCGCTCCTTGAAACCTGGCACCTTACCTTTTACACTGACAGTTTTCCGCCCCACAACATTATGCTCGCGCCTGGCAAACGGGCGCGAGGAGGGTTCATGCAGCGTTGCGGTTCCGGTCTTCTACTTAGTTTGGCCATCAGCTTGGTCGCCGCCTTCACGGGCTGCCTCGGCAAGAGCAGCAGCAATGCCGGCAGTGGAGGGGTGCAAAGCATTACCTTGAGCCCCAGTTCCGAAGTCTCGCTCGAGACCGGCGGCACGCAGTTTTTTAGTGCTACGGCCAAGGATGCCCTCGGCCGCACCATCCTCGGGATCGACATTCAATTTGTGGTTACGAGCGGCACGAACGGCTCGGCGCCACTCTCGGTCGCCAGCAATGGCGCCGCCTGCGCCGGCACCTGGGACCCCACCGCCACCCAGTGCACTCCTGGCACAGCAGGGGTTGCGATCGTCACCGCGGTGGCGTCGGGCCACAGCAGCCCTGCCACTACCGTCTACGTTCACCAGCACATCGACAGCATTCAGATTCAGCAGGCCGAGAGCCAGCCGCCGCAGTATGACTGTTTTTCCCAGGGACAGACCTGGCAGTTCGAAGCGATCGCTTACAACAATGGTGTAGACATCAGTGACACCGTCGGCCCCATGAGTTGGTCGTCGAGCAATCCTAGCGTGGTCACCCCAACTCCCATCGTGCCTCCAAATCAGCCCAACATACTCAATCGGGTCCAGACCACGGCCAGGATCCCCGGCATCACCCAGCTTTTTGCCAGCGCTTCGGGGACCACCAGCGCCCCCTTTGCGTACACAACCTGCCTGATCCAAGCCATCTACCTCCAAATCGGGGGTCAGAACACGGCCGGAAACTCGGTCACGGTAGACAACGGAGGCAGCGTGCCCGTCACCGCTATTGCGGTCGATACGTTGTGTGGCGTCGCCAATAACACTTCTTTAGCCGATCGACCCCTCACCTGGAGCACGAGCAACCCTGAAGTCATTGCCTTCAGCAACACTACCAATGCATCTGGAAGCAACAGTGCAAGTGCCCGCGCCAACCTCGGCGGTGCCGTCCTCACTGCTTCCTGTTCTCCCCCGTCCTGCAATGTCGGGCTACCCGGCTTGACACCATCCGGACAACTAGTCCCCAGTCTCCCGATCTACGCCAGCGACTACGACGCGGCTCACCCTCCCGCCACGAGATGCCAGCCGCCGAATCTGATAAAGGCCTATGGCGCGATTTCAGTGAACGTAACTTCCACCTCGACGACCCCTACCTATACGGCCTGGGCGGCAACCACCGGCTGCGGGAACGTCGTGGGCTGCACGAGTGCGTTGTTCTCGTTGGCTCCGACGGCCTCTGGGACCAACGCCGTCGGCACCATCGTCAACCTGCCCCGCACTCCCAATTCCATGATGTTTAACCATCAGTCGTCGGCCCGCGTCTACTTCGGCACGAACGAGGGCCTGATGTACGTGGATGTCGGCGCCACCAATCCATCCGTTGTCGCGGTCTCCGGTTCCTCGACGCCCTGCAATGTTTCCTTGTGCGGTAAAGTGCTCACCATTTCGAACGATGGCAAGCTGGTGGTTGTCTCGGACACGGTTTCCACCCCCAGCCAGGTCTATATCTTTGACGGTAGCGGCTCGAGCGGTGCTCCCGTGGATTTCATCATTCCCGGCGAAACCGCCACCGCCGCTGCTTTCTCACCAGATCAGTTGAAGCTGTTCATCCTCACCAGCTCGGGCAAGGTGTTTGTCCACTCCACGGTGGACGCGCTCGCACCGCTGCAACTGGCGGCCCCGGCTACCGATGTCGCGTTCTCGGCGGATGGCAGCTTCGCCTACGTCGCGGGGACGCCCGCGAGCTCAATATCCGCCTACTCGACCTGTTCCCTGCCTGACGTTCCAAGCGTGAACCTCGGAAGCGTTGCAACGTCGAGCACGCCCTTGCAACTCTTCCCGTCTCCCGTCATTCCCCCACCTTTCGAGCTGCATGGCTTCCTGTGGGCAACGCAGAACATACTCGCTCTCGAACCATCAACCGGCAGCATTGAGTTCTTGACGGCGCAGTTCAGGCAGGATCCGATCGTTGATGGTCAGTTCACCTGCAACCCTCCCGTGATCCCACCGACGACTGGATTCACCAAAGGCCAATCCTTCGACCTGGGCCAGGGCAATTTCACTCCCCTTTACACCCAGCTTGTCGCCGACGGCAGCGTCCTTCTCATCGTCGCCAAGAACATCCCCGCCGTGCTGCTGTTCAAGGTGAGCGACGGAACCACCACTTCGATCCCGCTTCACGGCGGCAGCCTTCCGCTGGCCGCCTCCGCCTCCACCGATGGGAGCCAGGTCTACATCGCCGCCTGCGATCAGTACCCTAATAACGATCCGACCAAACCCTGCGCAGCCGGGTCGGTGCACATCGTCAACACCGGTATAGGAAACTTCACCACCGGTCAAGGCGACTTCCAGCAGGTGGCCTTCTACAACATCAACGACGCCAACAACCCCAACATGTGCAACAACCAGGGAACAAACGCCCCGCTCTGCCTGCCAGACCTGGTCGCCATCAAGCCGCGGTGATGCGAGATGGGAACTGGCTTGAGGAGTTTGGCCTGGAACCTGGCCTCATAAATGGTTCTCAGAGCAAGCGGTGCGGCCCTCAGGGGCTAAGCCCGCGTTATTATTGGCCGTTAGCGGCGCGGCTGAACAGGCAGCGGAAAAACTCGATGTTGCACCTGGTTTTGGGTGGAGCAGCGCTTCAGCGCTGCATAACTGGCGTGTTTTCATCAACGGCTTTAGCCGCTGAGGGCCGCTGCCGCATGGAACGCGACTTCTTCCGCAGCCTGTGAAGCCGTGCCCTTCCCAAAGCGATTTACGAGATGAATTCTAGTGTGCTTCGAGCTGAAAACTGGGAACTGACAGCTGAGGGCTGACAGCGTTCTACGGCGCTACCTCTTTCCCCACACTATCGAGCACGCCGTTAATGAACTGCACCGACTCGGGCGTCGAAAACTTGCGCGCGATTTCGAGCGCCTCATTGATCACCACGGCGCGCGGCGTTGCCGGATAGCCCAGAAACTCCGCTACCGCTCCCCGCAGCACATTCCGATCGACCGTCGCCATCCGATCCATGCGCCAGTGCTGTGCATGCTTGCCAATCAACTCGTCGATCTCCGCCAGCCGGTCGCTCGCGACGCGAAACAGATCGTCGGCAAACCCGCGCACTTCTTCCTCGACATTAGTCCGCTCCGCCCAGAATGTCTTCCGGACAAGGTCCGGCGTCTGCTTCCCCATATCGGCCTGAAACAGCATCTGCAGGACCAGTTCGCGGGATTTGCGTCGAGTGCCCATGCAAGCTCTCAGCTGTCAGCTCTCAGCCGTCAGTAAAACCTTGCGACAGCTGGGAGGTGACAACAGTCTACAGGACAGCTGCATTGCGGAATAATTGCGGGTCAGGAGCGAACCTTGCGTTTCCGAGAAGTTGGTGTTCCCTTGCCTTTCCTGACACCTGTGACCTTCGATTTGGAACCGGTTTTACTGACAGCTGAGAGCTGAGAGCTGACAGCTCTCTTCAGATTCGCCATCTCCACCGCGGCCAGCGCCGCCTCGAATCCCTTGTTGCCCATCTTCAAGCCGGCGCGATCGATCGCCTGCTCGAGCGTCTCGCAGGTCAGGACGGCAAAGGCATGAGGAACTCCCGTTTCCTGCGCCGACTGCCCGATGCCCCGAGTCACCTCGTTCACAATCACGTCGTAGTGCGCGGTGTCGCCGCGCAGCAGGCAGCCGACGCAGAGGATTGCGTCATACTTTTTCGTTTCGGCGAGGGCGCGGGCGGCGGCGGGAATCTCAAACGACCCGGGAACCCGGATCACCGTGATACCGTCGTTTGGCGCGCCGGCCCGGCGCAGACCATCGAGGGCTCCCTGCAGCAGGCGTTCGGTGATGAAAGCGTTGAAGCGCGAGACCACGATGGCAAAGCGCTTTCCCGCCGCGTTCAATTGGCCCTCGAGCGCGGGCGCAGCTTCCTCGGGGCGGCCATGAATGGAGAGGACGATTTCTCCCGGCAACTCCAGCGAGAAGCTGCGTTCCTCGGTCTTCGGATTGGTGGCGTCGGCGAGCAGCTTAAACTTCCGCTGCTGAGCAATTTCAAACACCACGTCCGGATTCGAAACCTCGATCACCAGCAGCCGGTTCACATCCTTCAAGCGCTCGCGCACTTCGGCCGGATATTCCTTGGCCAGCGAGTTCAAGCTGAGCAGCGCAAGCGGCGCCGACAGCATCGCCGACCTTCCATCTTCTCCGGCCACCGTTTCGAATCCAATGGCCCGCAAAAACTCGGCAAGCACCCGCAAGTCCTTCGCATCGCTCACGTACCGTCCGATATGCAAAGATTTCAGCATTTCAGCTCTTCCCCGTGCTCGTGTGGGGACGGGCGACCTCGCCCGTCCAAGCCGAGCGAAGCTCGGCAGTTGCCCGTGGCCCCAGCAGCTCTGGACTCGCTATAGCCTCTCACTTTCCCTTGAACTGTGCGGCCCTCTTCTCCAGGAACGCCGTAGTCCCTTCCTTCTTATCCTCGGTGGCGCAGCAAACGCCAAACAAAGTCGCCTCGAGAAACAAGCCCTCGGCCAAAGTCATGTCCATGCCTTTGTTGACTGCCTCCATCGCGTAGCGCACGGCCAGCGGAGCGTTGGCGACGATTTTCGCGGCAATCGCTTCGGCGCGTGGAACCAGCTCTGCCGCTGCGACCACCTCATTGACCAGCCCGATGCGATGCGCTTCCTGCGCCGTGATCATCTCCCCGGTGAGCACCATCTGCATCGCCAGTCCCTTGCCCACCAGCCGCGAAAGCCGCTGCGTCCCGCCATAGCCCGGAATAATTCCCAGTTTCACCTCCGGCTGGCCGAGCTTGGCGTTGTCGCTGGCGAGGCGCATGGTGCAAGCGAGCGCGAGTTCGCAGCCGCCGCCGAGCGCAAATCCGTTGATGCAGGCGATTACTGGCTTGCCCAAGTTCTCGATCAGATCGAGCACGGATTGCCCGCGATGCGTGTACTCCTTGCCCGCGACGGCATCGTGTTTCGCGAGTTCGCTGATGTCGGCGCCCGCGACAAACGCCTTCTCGCCCGCGCCGGTCAGAATGGCCACGCGGATTGAGGCGTCGGATTGAATGTCGGTAAACGCCGCCCGCAGCTCCTCCATGGTGGCCATATTGAGCGCGTTGAGCACCTTGGGACGGTTGACGGTGACGTAGGCGATGGAGTTTTTCTTTTCGAGGAGAATGTTTTCGTAGGTCATAGATACGAATCCCGATTCTAAGCTGGCCTAATACCCACGCCTTTCGAGCGCAGCCAACTCTCTTTGACTCAAATCACAACCATAGCATTTGTTAAGAAAGGAGAATCGATTGATGACAGTGATTAGCCCACCGCTGAATGTTGCTCCGCAACGAGGACAAATCAGCACCCGCATCCAGATTCGCGTCACGAGCACTAGGACGACCCCCGTTAAGGCCAGTCTTCCCCAGCTCTCCGAAGGGTGGTAGCGATAACCAAAATAGCTACCAAGACCAATGCCTATCCCCAGCCAATTCAAGCGGTCCAACATCTTAAACTTCCGCCACCATGCGAGATAACGGGCCCGCTCATCAAGAGAGAGATCTGACAGGGCATCTTCGTCCGAGGAGGGCTGTATGGTGATAGATGTCCCGAGAATTCGCATGGTATTTATCTCTACCAGCACTACTCCAGAAGCGCCGCTGTCATTCGAAGAGAAGAACCTGCGGTCTTGCGGCCATATGAGAAAGCAGGTCCTTCGCTTCGCTCAGGATGACAACTCGACAATGCCTGCCTTCTGCCGCACAAAGCGGTTTTACCTCTGCAATCTTAGAATCTTCCCGCTACCGGCTTCGCCGGGTCCGAGTAATCGTAAAACCCGCGGCCCGACTTCCGCCCGTACCAGCCCGCCATCACCAACCGCTTCAGCAGCGGAGGCGAGGCGAAGCGGCGCTCTTTGAATTCGTCGTACATCACGTGCGTAATGTAGTAGGTCGTATCGAGGCCGACGAAATCGAGCAGCGTAAACGGGCCCATCGGATAGCCGCAGCCGAGCTTCATCGCGTTATCGATGTCCTCGATCGAGCCCACGCCCTCTTCATAGGCGCGGACCGCATCCAGCAGATACGGCACCAGCAGCCGGTTTACGATGAATCCCGTCTTGTCCGAGGTGCGTACCGGAACCTTGCCCACCTTTTTCGCGAACTCGTAGGCCGCGTCGTACACGGCGGGATCAGTGGCAATTGTGCGCACCACCTCCACCAACTTCATCAGCGGCACAGGATTAAAAAAATGCAGCCCGATGAATCTTTCCGGGCGTTTCGTCGCCGTCAGAAGCTCGGTCACCGAGATGGAGGAAGTATTCGAGGCAAAGATCGCGTCTTTTTTCACGATGCCGTCAAGCGACGCATACATCTTCTTCTTTTCCTCAACGTTTTCGATGATGGCCTCGATGACGATGTCGCAGTCGGCCAGGTCAGCTTTGTTGGTAGTCCCTTTCAGCCGCGCCCGAATCTCGTCCTTCTGCTGCGGAGTGATTCCGCCCTTCTCCGGACCACGCTCGGCAAACTTTCCGAGCGACTTCTCAATCCCGGCAAAGCCCTTGTCGAGATACTTCTGCTCAACTTCGAGCACGGTAACGTCGAATCCCGCCGTCGCGCAGACCTGCGCGATGCCGGAGCCCATTAAGCCACAACCTAGAACGCCGACCTTCCTGATTTCCATAGGAATCCTTCTTGAATAAAGATCGCTAAGAACAAGTTGCGAGCAACATCAGACCTTTTTACCGCGACTGCCAGCGTCTCGGATTGCGCCTGCCGTGGAAGCAGGCGATTACCACGATCCGCTGCTCTTGTACCTCGAAAAATATTCCGTAAGGAAAGCGCCTCACTCCAACACGGTGACGGCTCCGGTATACGACAGGGAATTGCAATGGATGTTCCGCTAATGCCTCAACCGTGGCCTCGACCGCCAACGCGAAACGCTCCCCAAGCCCCGGCCGAATGTTTTCATACCATGACCGCGCTTCCAGCAAATCCTCATTCGCCTCTGGTATCCAGACGACCGGGAGTGTCACGGCTTCTTAAACAGGCCCGCCCTGACTTGCTGCCACGGGATAACATCGGAAGGGTTTTGCTCATGCCGAGAGATGCGGTAATCAAGCTCCGCCCGTTGCGCATCCGTCAGCGATAGCGCGTCCGCTTCCAGGCTCTCCCAGACGGTATCCAGCAATTCTGCCTTCTCCGCAGCGGACAGGCTATTAATCTGGCTTCGCAAGTCGTTCATACGCTTACAACCCTAGCGCGGTTTTTTCGCTCTGGCAAGCACTAGCGCGCTCCAATTCAGCCCGCTACCAAGATACTCGTCATTCCGACAAAACGGCTTCACTGAAAGCTCTCCACCACCATAGCAATCCCCTGTCCCCCGCCAATGCACGCTGTTGCCAGCCCGTACTTCTTCTTCCGCCGTCGCAACTCGTACAGCAGCGTGATCACCAGCCGCGTCCCGGTCGCGCCCAGCGGATGCCCCAGCGCAATCGCTCCGCCGTTCACATTCACCTTTTCGCGATCCAGTCCCAATTCCTTCTCCACCGCCAGATACTGCGCCGCGAACGCTTCGTTCACTTCGATCAGATCGATGTAATCCAGAGTCAAGCCCGCGCGCTGCAGCGCAATCTTCGTCGCCGGAACCGGACCGCGTCCCATCAGCTTCGGCTCGACGCCCGCGATTCCCCAATTGATAATCCGTCCCAGCGGACTCAGATTTCTTTTCTGCGCCTGCTCCAGCGACATCACCACCACCGCCGCCCCGCCGTCGACGATTCCGCTGGCATTGCCCGCCGTCACGGTTCCATTCTTTCCAAAGGCGGCCCGCAGCTTTGCCAAGCCCTCTATCGTTGTTTGAGGACGCCGGTGGTCATCCTCGGTCAGCATCTCCCCGGTCGCCTCGCCTTTCGAATTTCGCAGCGGGACCGGCGTCAGCTCTTCCTGCAAGCGTCCAGCCTTGTACGCGGCGTCGGCCGTCTGCTGCGAGCGCAGCGCGAACTCGTCCTGCGCCTGCCGCGTGATGCCTTGCTGTTCGCCATAGAGTTCTGCGGTGTTTGCCATGTACAGGCCGCAATAGGTATCGAGCAGCGCTACCATCAGAGAATCTTCCAGCTTGCCGCCCGGAGCGAGCGTAAATCCGTCGCGCCCGCGAATCGAGAACGGCGCCTGCGACATCGATTCCATGCCGCCCGCCAGCACCACCTTCGCTTCTTCGGTCTGGATCATCTGTGCCGCGCTGACGATCGCCTGCATCCCCGACCCGCACAGCCGGTTCACGGTTAGCGCCGGAGTCTCAATCGACAAGCCCGCCCGCAACGCCGCGTGCCGCGCGCCATAAAGGGCGTCGCCCGTGGTCTGCTGCGCGTTGCCGAACACGGCATGATCGAAGTCTTTTGCGTCGACCCCCGCCCGCTCGATCGCAGCCTTCGCCGCCACCGCGCCCAGTTCCTGCGCAGTGTAATCCTTGATTTTTCCGCAATAACGTCCAAAGGGCGTACGCGCCCCGCTGACAATGGCAATGTCTCCAGGTTTCAACATGAGGACCAACTTATATAGAAGATTGCGCTGGCCAGAAGCCAACCTGTGAGTTTAACAGAGCAGCTGTCAGCTCTCAGCTGTCAGCTGTCAGTTCTTAGCTTTTGGGTTGAAACACGAGAAGATTGTTTCTGGGAACTCCGCCTGCTCCGCGGTTAAAGGTCTGGGGAACTCCGTGCTCCCGGCAGTGAGAAGCTCTACGCCACCGCCGCCGAAGCCCCGAACTGCGCTGCCTGGCACACGATCTTGCCCGCACCCAGCGCCACTGCCTGCTCGAGGGCGTGATCGGCGCGGTTGGCTACTTCGGTCACAATGTCGACCGGATCGAAATGCTGCCGCATCACCGCCTGCGCGAGGCCCGCGCTAAACTCGACTGCCCCGTCCTTGCCCGGGAAACGCACTTCGCCAAGCAGCCGGCGCAATTTTTCCACCGCCAGCAGCGCTTCTTTTTCGCCCGTGTCGCCCAGCACCAGCGCGACCGTCGTCGCTTCGTAGCGGAAGGCCAGGTCATTGGTGCGGATGTTCGCCGAAAACAGCTGCCCGATCTGTTCCATCACCGCGGTCACCGCCTGCTCGCCATGTTCCTTGACCAACAGGCCGCGCCTTCCAAACTGCATCAGCAGCACGGTTACTGCCGTCCCTTGCTGCAGACCGCGACGGGTTTCCGCCTGCAGAAGATCGAGATACGAAGCGCGCTTCAGCAGGCCCGATTTTTCGTCGGTCACCGAAAGGTTCTTCACCAGGCGCCGCAGCCCGGCGTTATTGAGCGCGATCAATACCTGGTCGCTCAACGTCCGGATCACGAGCACCTCCGAGGCCTGCCAGACGCGGCCCGTGTTCTGGGTCAGGATCAGCACCCCAACTTGATCGTTGCCCTCGGTCAGGGGCAGAGCCAACAGCGATTGAATCTGCAACTCCTCGACTGCACTGCGCACACTGATCAGCTCGGGAGCGTTCTTGGCGTCGCTCATGGTGACCGTGCCGCGCGCCACTGCCAAGTCCTGCAGTGTTTCCACCAGGCTGACCAGCGACGCCGAACTCGCCGGAATCAGCCCTTCGGTGTGATATTCCTGCACGCTGGAGGGGGGCAGGCCGGGCTTGCGCAGGGCCGCCATACAGCGGGCCGTCCGCCAGTTCGCGCCGATTTCGGTCGCTGCCGTCTTTAAGACACCTTCCGCGTTTCCCTGGTGGTAGAGCTTGCGGGTGATGTCGGCCACTTTCGCCAGACTGGTGACGTCGGCCGCCTCGCTCGGCGTAGGCGCCACCGCCGGAACCGGCGGAACCGGCGGCTCGATGCTCGCGGCGGCCGGTGCAGGCGGCGCGGATGGCGTTGCCGACTTCGCGTACCGCGGTTCGATGCCCGCCGCCAGGTACAGCTTCTGCAGGTCATGGTTACGTTCTTCTTCATGCGGAAACAGTTCCTGGATGCGCTGCAGACGTTCGATGGCCTTCGATCGCATGCCGTACTGCACCAGGATCTCGGCCTGCAGCATGAGGTCCTGCAAAGCGGCTGCGCCCAGGGTTGGCTCTTCGACTTTGGCCGCCTGCTCTTCCCTTTCTCGCTTCACGGTCGCGAAGCGCGATGCGATTACGTTGAAGCGTTGATCGGCGATCTTGCCCCGCAGCGCCTCCAGCCGCTTCTGATGTCCCGGCTCGTAGGGATCGACTTCCGCGGCCCGGTCCAGACACTCGGCCGCCTTCTCGTAATCCGGCTTCGCGCAACACATATCAAACAGCTTCAGCAGCGCATGCGCGTAGTCCGCTTCGCGATTGGACGCGTTGAACAGCTCCGCCAGGAATTCCAGCATTTCCACCGAGGGACGATGCGCGGCCAGCAATTCCTGCATGGTGGCGAGGAAGGATCGCCGTTCGCCCCGCCGCCGCTGAAACACTTCCAGCTTCCGCGCCAGCGTGACTGCCTCCGCATCCAGTTCTAAGTCGATCATCTTTCCGATCAGGCTCACCACTTCGTGCATGCGCGCCGGATTCTGCTCGAAGATCTGCCAGATCAGCGGTTCGCTCTCGACGCACCGGTCGGCGGCGAGCAGCGCCTGGGCATACAGGTCGCGCAGTTCCGGCGATTCATCCCCGCCATGGACCAGCGGCTCGAAAATAAAGATCGCCGCCCCCGCCTCGCCTTGCGAGAGCAAGCTCTTGCCATAGGCCACGGCAATCTTCGAATCGGTTGGATTCTCGGTGTAGGCCCGCTCGAAAAACGGACTGGCGGTGGCCCCCGAGCTTTGCGCCATTTCCGCCAATTGCAAGAATGACTGCGAGGCCATCTCGTGCTCGCCCAGTTCCGACGATAATTCCGCCAGCCGCACGTGGTTGGGATGCGAGGGCTCCAGACTTACAATCCGGCGCAGGACCAGCAACGCCTCTTCTTTTCGTCCCTGGCGCTGCAAGTCTTCGAGGGCGTTTTCATAGGTCCCAACGGCCAGCTTTTTGTTTGATTGCTCTAAAAGTTGGCCAAAGCGCACTTTCTGGTCCCAGCTGGGGTTGGCGTACCGAGCCAGCTTCTTATAGGTCAGGCTGGCGCGGGTCGCCTCCGCCGCCGCCACTTGCCGGTCAAATAACTCTCCCAGCAGCCGCACCGCCTGCGCCCCTTTATTTAAGGAAAGGCACAGGTCTGCCGCGACTTGCCGCACGTTGTCATTTTGGGGATCGCCTTCCAGGATTTGGAGATATTCCGCCAGCGCGTCGGCCGTCTTCCCCTTCTGCAACAGCTTCTCCGCCTTTTCCACGCGGCGGGCGACTTCGAGGCGATTTGGATTTTCCGGCATGGATGGTGACGGTCTTCGGACAGAGAGTTCCGTCTTCGATTCTAGGATTCACCCTGCGCACCAGCAACGCGGTTACCCCTCCCCGCGATTACGAAAGTCATGCAGGGGCTCGTTCTGCGCTGCAGCGAAGCTGCTCAACTCCTCGATTAGGCCGAAGACCCGGCCGCAAAAAGCAGAGGGCCTAACGGTGTGTGGGAGTTCGGTCGCCCCGCCCCTGGGGTTGGACCGACGAAGTACCACTTTTCTCCTCCGCACTCGCCTGTTTCTGATATACGAATACGAGCCCTTTATGTCCGCACCTTCCGCAAACTCAGGTTCCGCGAACGTAGAGTCCGGCCTCCGCCACCAACTCACCGCGGGACAGATGACCATGGTTGCGGTGGGCGGGTCCATCGGCACGGGACTCTTGCTCGGCACCGCCGCCGCCATCGAACTCGCCGGCCCCGCCGTGATCCTGAGCTTCGTCCTCGCCGCTTTCATTAGCTGGACGGTCGCCCTTGCCCTGGGCGAACTCGCCAGCACTCATCCCGCCGCCGGCTCCTTCGGCGTCTATGGAGACCTCTACCTCAACCGCTGGGCCGGATTTATTTCCCGCGCCGGCTACTGGCTTGCCATCGCCGTCTCGATCGGAGCCGAGATGGTCGCCTCGGCCACCTACATGCGGCTCTGGTTTCCGCACGTGCCTGCCATTCTCTGGGTCTTTGCCTTCTCCGCGTTCCTTCTCTCCACCAACTTCCTTGCCGTCCACAGCTACGGACGCTTCGAATTCTGGTTCGCGATGATCAAGGTCGCCGTCATTGCCAGCTTCATCGCCCTCGGCGCCGCCCTGCTGCTCACCGGACGCGCCGCTCCCCAATACACCACCCACGGCGGATTCTTCCCCCTCGGCCCAGCCGCCCCCCTCCTCGCCATCACTTTTGCCATTTACACCTTCGGAGGCGTGGAATTCGTGGCGGTAGCGTCCGGCGAATCCACTTCCGGCAAGGCCATCGGCAGCGCCGCTCGCATGACTTTTCTCGCCCTCGCCTTCCTTTATCTTGGAGCCATCATCATCCTGGTCGGCGTCATGCCCTGGAACCGGGCCGGCGTCACCGAAAGCCCCTTCGTCACAGTCTTCCGTTCCGTCAGCCTCCCCGGCGCCGCTCACTTCATGAATTTCGTCGTCCTCAGCGCCGCTCTCTCCGGAGCCAACGCCGCCCTTTACATCTCCTCGCGCATGCTTTTCTCTCTGGCCCGCACGGGATGGGCTCCCGAGGTCCTGGGGCGGTTAAGCGCGAAAGGCACTCCGACTTTCGCCTTGTTAGCCTCTTCTTACGGGATCATCGTAGCGCTGGCGCTGGAACGCTGGGCCCCGGCCGAAGCCTTCGAGTACATTCTCCGCGGCGCGTTCTTCGGCATGATGCTCTCCTGGATCGTTTCGCTCGCCGCCCACATCAAGTTCCGCCGCGGCCTTACCGCCGCCCAGTCCGCCGAAATTCCCGCCCGCTCCCCGCTTGGCAGATGGGGATCCATCATCGGCCTGGTGGTAGTGGTCGCCTCTGTCGCCAAAACCTGGTGGGACTCCCGCATCAACCTGATCACCGGCCTGACTTTTCTGATCGCCTTGACCGCCGTCTACGTTCTCCTCCGCCCCAGAGTGACGCAAAACGACTCCTAACCGGCGCTGCGGAAAAAAGAGAAGAAACTTGGGTTGTTCGAGAAAAGAGGGGTCCGTCGCTGCCTTCGACCAAGGAGGCGCGCAATCGTCCCAAACTGAGGAAGCATCGCGACCGGCGTTTCTGATTTATCGGTCCCAATTTGTATTGATAATTTTCTCTTTTTTGATATGCTCTAGCGGTTTCGGGACCCATCTGAACGGCGGGACGAACCCGGACTTCCCTACCTGTGCGACTCCCCGTCGCGACTAGTTCCTGGCCGGTCTGTTCCCCCGAAACCAAAGGAGTATCTGTGACTTCCGCTCGAAAATTCAACGTAATTTCAGGCAGTGAACGTCAGCCGGTCCGTGGTGCGCGCCTGATCCACAATGCCCATCCGGATCAAGTCATTGAGATCTCCCTGCGCCTTCGCCCAAAATCAGGGGCCAAGCACAGAGAGTTAAGGAGTGCCATCGAAAATCCCAACTACAAGCACATGTCGCGTACCGACTTCGAGAATGCCCACGGTGCCGATCCGGCCGATCTCGACCAGATCAAGAAGTTTGCCCAGGAATACGGCCTGAAGGTCCACGAAACCGGTACCGAACTCGCGCGCCGAACCGTACTGCTGTCGGGAACTGCAAGCAATCTCGAGAAAGCCTTCCACGTGGAACTCAAGGAGTACAGCCACCCCAAGGGCAATTTCCGTGGCCGTGTGGGTACCATCAGCGTGCCCGCCGACTATGCGGACATCGTCACCGGAGTGTTTGGCCTGGACAACCGGCCGCAGGCAGAGCCGCATTTCAGGCGCTCGCCACAACCCGCCGCCGGATTTAAGGCTCACACCGCCACTGCCTCCCATGACCCCAACGAAGTGGCTCAGATCTACGACTACCCGCCGGGAGACGGAACTGACCAATGTATCGGGATCATTGAGCTAGGCGGAGGTTTTCAACTCGATGACCTGAGCAACTATTTCAGTTCGCTCAACATCAATCCGCCGCAAGTCATCTCCTTCTCCGTCGATGGAGGCGCCAATAGCCCCAGCACTCCAGACAGCGCGGACGGCGAAGTGATGCTCGACATTGAAGTGGCGGGCGCGATTGCTCCGGCGGCGAAGATCGTCGTCTATTTTGCCCCGAACACCGATCGGGGTTTTCTGGACGCCATCACCACCGCCGTGCACGACAGCGCCAATCAACCCTCGGTCATTTCCATAAGCTGGGGCGCTGCCGAGTCGCAATGGACACCTCAGGCGCTCACCAACTTCGACGAGGCGTTTCAGGCGGCCGCAGCCATGGGCGTAACCGTCTGCGCCGCGTCCGGCGACAATGGTTCCTCCGACGGAGTCAATGACGGCAGCAACCACGTTGATTTTCCGGCTTCCAGTTCGTTCGCGCTCGGCTGTGGCGGCACCACACTGCAAGCTTCGAACGGACAAATTGTGAACGAGACAGTCTGGGACAACCTGCCGGCGGGAGGAGGAGCAACGGGCGGCGGGGTGAGCGACTCGTTCCCGCTTCCAACCTGGCAGGATGGCCTCGGGGTTCCGCAGCCCTCAGTTCAGGGTGGCGGACGCGGCGTACCTGATGTCTCGGGCGATGCTGACCCGGCCACCGGCTACAACATTCTGGTCGATGGACAAAATCTCGTTTTCGGCGGCACCAGTGCGGTTGCGCCTCTATGGGCCGCGCTCGTGGCGCGAATCAATCAGCAGATGGGGAAACCGGTGGGTTTTCTGAACCCGCTCATATATGCGCAGGCCGTGGAAACCTCTGGATTTCACGACATCACCCAGGGCAACAACGGCTCCTTTAGTGCGGCGCAGGGATGGGACCCGTGCACCGGGCTTGGCAGCCCCGATGGAGCCCGTCTATTGGCGGCGCTCACGGGAAAGGCCGCTGCAGGTGCCGAGCGCTCGTCCAGAGCCAGGAAACCGGCAGCTTAAGACACAGCGGGGGCGAGTTCTCGCTCGCCCCCATCTTTTCTAGCGGCTGGCGATCGATATCCGAATTTTTCCGCAGCCGCCGGTAGCTGGAAGCGAGTCGCGAACGCCGTGGAGATCTCCCAGATTACAATGTGTTTCATGCCCGACGATCTTCTTGGCTACCGCTCCGAGTTTCCCATCCTCGAGCGCACCAACTACATGATCTCCAACTCCCTCGGAGCCATGCCGCGCGCGGTTTATGACGCGCTCCACGCCTACGCCGATGTTTGGGCAACTCGCGGCGTGCGCGCCTGGGAAGAACGCTGGTGGATGCTCGCCCTTGAAGTCGGCAACGAACTCGGCGCCCTCATGAACGCGCCCAGCAATTCCGTCTCTCTCCACCAGAACGTCACCACCTGCCAGGCCATAGTCGCGTCCTGTTTCGATTTCACCGGCAAGCGCAACAAGGTGGTTTACAGCGACATGAACTTCCCCTCGGTCATGTATTTCTGGGAGGCGCAACGTCAGTACGGCGCGCAGGTTCATATGGTCAAGACCGACGACGGCATCACGGTCCCCACCGATCGTCTGCTTGACGCCATCGACGAGCAAACTCTGATCGTTCCCATCTCGCACGTGATTTTTCGCAGCTCTTATATCAACGACGCCAAAGCCATCATCGACAAAGCGCACCGGGTTGGAGCCCATGTCGTCCTCGACACGTTCCAGTCTCTCGGCACCGTGCCCGTCGACATCCAGGCGCTCAACGCCGACTTCGCCTGCGGAGGCGTGCTCAAGTGGCTGTGCGGCGGTCCTGGCGTTGCCTACCTCTACGTGCGCCCCGACCTCGGCAAGAAGTTGGAGCCGAAGCTTACCGGGTGGTTCGCCCACGAGAATTCCTTTGCCTTTGCCACCGGACCCATCCGCTACTCCGAACCTCCCTTCCGATTCATGAACGGAACCACGCACATTCCCGCGATCGAAGCTGCGCGTCCTGGCCTGAAAATTATTCGGGAAGTTGGAGTCGAGAAAATCCGCGAGAAATCCAGACGCCAGACTGCCCGCCTGATCGAGCTCGCCGATCAGCACGGATGGCGGGTCAACACCCCGCGCGATCCCGAGCAACGGGGCGGCACCGTTTCCATCGACATGCCCGACTCCCAAGCCGTGAGCCGGGAGTTACTGGCCCGCGACATCCTCGTAGACTGGCGTCCCAAAGCCGGAGTTCGCTTCTCGCCGCACTTCTACAACACCGATGTGGAAATCGATGCAGCGATGACGGCGGTGGCCGACATACTGAAAACTCGCGCGGTGAGCGCATAACTAGAGCTGGTTTCATAAATGGTTTTGGGAAGGGCACGGCTTCAGCCGTGCCGTCCAGAGCCAATAAACACGCGGGCTTTAGCCCCTGAGGGATGTGCCTTCCGGGTTGAAAGGCATTTATGAAACCAGTTCTAGTAGAAACGAACTTGCCGGGTCTTGCTCGCCTCGCCTGCAACTGCGGTCAGTAACCGTTACTTCCGTAAGCCAATCCTGCGTCTTTCCCGTGTCCTTCCTGATTTCTCTTTCTATCCTCTAATCAGATCCTTCGAGACAATCGAGGAAGCACCGTGACCGCCTGCCTTTCCCTGTTCATCCCGATCAACCAACTCACGGTTCTTTCGTGTGTGGCGATTGCCGGCGGGCTGTATTTCTTCTTTACCGGATTCCGTCTGCTCGCCCGCAAGCGCTTGTTGCTGAGCACTCCAACCTCCAAGATTCGCAGCGCCGCCCTGGGACTGGTTGAGGTGAACGGCGTGGTGACCGGTCCTTATACGATTCCGGCGCCCATTACCGGCGCGCCCTGCTTTCTCTACCACACCACCGCCTGGCAGCAGCGTGAGAACAAGAAGAGCGAATGGGAGAAAATTGCCGACGAAACTTTGCATCTGCCTTTCTTCATCGACGACTCGACCGGGCAGTTGCTCATTGAGCCTCTCGGCGCCGATCTCGATCTGCGCCGCGATTTTCGCGAGGAATATGGCGCGTCGTTCTTCTTTTCCCAAGATGACGTTCCACCGCGGGTTAGCGTATTTCTTTCTCGCCACGGAATTGTTCCGGCCCGCCGCCTGCGCATCGAAGAATGGTCGATCAAGCCCGAGGACGCAATGTTCATCGCGGGATCGCTCACGGAAAATCCAGGCGTGCAGGTGCGCCCGCTCGCGCCGCTTGGCGATTCCCCGCGCGACCTCGCCCCACCAACTTTGGCGGAGCCGCTGCCCGCTCCGCAGGTCATCAAGCTCTCGAGTGGCGCGGCTCCATCGAGCGCTCAGGAAATGAGCCAGCAGGCCAAAATCGCGGCCGCGCTCACTCGCGCCGGCATCACCAAACCAGAAGCCTGGTCGGCCGCCGGGGTTCCCTACCAGACCGTGGCGGTCGAAGAAAACGTGCCGCCCGCGCCCGTCTCCGCCTACGCCAAAGCGCGTCCAGATGAAGGGCATCCGAATGGAGGACGTCCAAATGGAGGCCAGGCCAAGCTATCCAACTTCAATCTCACTCCGCCGGTCGTATTGATGAAAGGCGCGAACCATCCCACGTTCGTGATCTCGTTCCGCAGCCAGAAGGAATTCGTCAGCACACTCGCCTGGAAATCAGCCGCCATGATCTGGGGAGGCGCAGCCATCGCGCTGCTCGGCCTGTACACGCTGTGGGCGCAACTGGAGATGAGCCGGTGGTAGTGACCCTGCGCTCCTGGCTCGAAGCCCTCGGCTCGTACCTCGTAGCGGGTAATGCGGCGGTAGCTAATTGCGCAACTCCAACGGCGGACCGCTAATTTAGAATGTCCCTTGTGAGTGAACCCGTCCGGATCGGAATTCTCGGCGATTTCAACCCCGAATTCCGTTCCCATCACGCAACCAACGCTTCGCTCCAGCACGCGGCCAGGAAGCTCAAACTCGAGGTCGAATCGGCGTGGCTTCCCACGCCCTCGCTCCTCGAACCGGGCGCCGCCGCCACGCTCGATTCCTTCGATGGATTGTGGGCCTCGCCGGGCAGTCCCTTCAAGAGTTTCGACGGCATGTTGAAAGGCATCGAGTTTGCCCGCGTCCACGACCGCCCGTTCCTCGGCACCTGCGCAGGCTTCCAGTACGCGCTCATCGAGTGCGCCCGTAACGTGCTCGGCGTCCAAGACGCCACCACCGCCGAGGAAGACCCGAACGCCAAGAATATCGTCATCTATCCCGTAGCCTGCGCCGTTCCCAACCGTGATCCGAAGGCGCCCAAGCTCTCAGGAAAAATCAATCAGATCCGCCTCCGCCCCGGCTCGTATCTTGCGGCATTCTATGGAAAAGAAGTGATCGAGGAAGAATTCTTTTGCAACTACGAACTGAATCCCGAGTTCGAATGGATGGCCATGGAAGCGGGCTTTCCGGTCGTGGCCCGCGGCTCCAAGGAAGAATGCCGGGCCATCGAATCTCCCGCGCACTTGTTTTTCGTTGCGACGTTGTTCCAACCGCAACTTTCATCCACCGAGGCGAAACCGCATCCGCTGGTCACGGCCTTCGTGCAGCATGTCGCCGATTTCCACCGGAAGCGACTCGACGACTCGATCCTAGCCTGAACCTGTACATACGCTCATTAGGGGGAGCTGCTGTCTCTACTTGACCGCACCCTCGCACCTGTCGTAGCCTCGCCTGCAATCCCGGGTCTTGTCCCTAACATCTTAAGGAGGCTGCACATGGCTTTTCTCGCCGCTCTCTGGCTGCCCATCCTGCTCTCGGCGGTCATCGTCTTCGTTGCCAGTTCCATCATGCACATGGTGCTGCCCTATCATCGCAACGACTACAGCCAACTGCCCGACGAGGATAAGATCCTCGCCGTCCTGCGCTCCTCGCCTCTCAAGCGGGGTCTCTACGTCTTCCCCTTCTGCACCCACAAGGACATGAAGTCGCCCGCCCTGATCGAAAAGCAAAAACAGGGGCCGGTCGGCTTTCTGACCATTGTTCCGAGCGGCCCGCCCGCCATGCCGAAGTTTCTTATCCAGTGGTTCGTGTATTGCCTCGTGATCGGATTCTTCGTCGCCTACCTCGCCGCCCACACGGTGGCCCCCGGCACACACTATTTGGCTGTCTTTCGCGTCGTCGGGACCGCCGCGTTCCTCGCCTACGGCCTGGGCAACCTGAGCAACGGCATTTGGAAAGGTCAAGAATGGTCGGTAACCATCAAGGAAGTCATCGACGGACTCATCTACGGTTTGCTGACCGCCGGCACCTTCGGCTGGCTTTGGCCGCGATAAGGCCCTACCCGCCCGCGCCGGAACCAAGCAAACTATAGAGCAGCACGGCGAGCACGATCAGGGTGAAGGCCACGTACATACGATCGCGTTCAATGGCGAATCCCACGATGGAGAAGACGACGCGGGCGATGGGAGTGGCAATGAGGAGGAGCAATCCAAGTTGGATTAAGCTTCGGCCTCGCTCGTGAGTGATGCTGTGCAAGACTCCCGAGATGGTGCGCAGATCGGAGGGTTCGCCGCGAAAAATGCGGTAACTGGCGGGTTCGTGCGCGTGACGCGCGAGGTAGATACCCGCTCCCGAGAGAACGACGGCGGCCGAGAGCAGGACTCCGGTGCGGAGCAGGTTGCCGAGGATAAGCTCTATGCGACGATCTCTCCACGGTTGAGGCTGGAACGGGTGCCCCTTGCTCGCGCTCGCCTCGGCTGCTGGCATCAAATTTGCCCCCAGAATCCTTTGTAGAGCATCTGCAAACCCAGCACCAGAATCACCCCGGCGAAGACCATGCGGAGGGATTTGGTTTCGGCTTTGATCAGAATATGGCTGCCAAGTAACGAACCGGCCAGAACTCCTAACATGACCGGCATGGCCAGGCCGGGATCGATGTATCCGCGGCTCAGATAGATGCCGGCGCTGGCCGCGGCGGTCACCCCGATCATGAAGTTGCTGGTGGTGGTGGAAACTTTAAATGGAATCCGCATGGCCTGGTCCATGGCCAGTACCTTGACCGCTCCCGAGCCGATGCCAAGCAATCCGGAGAGCGCCCCGGCGCCGAACATGAGGCTGAATCCGCTGGGAACGCTCTGGACGTTGTAAAAGCGCAGACCTTCCGCGTCGGGGAAACTGCCGTTCATCCGCAAACGGGTAGCCAGGGGATCGGGCGGCAGGTTGCGCTGCGCGTGCGGGCGTGGCTTGCGCGAAACATACGCCGAGTAAAGCAAGACCGCGCCGAAGATGATCGCCAGCGCGCTGGTTGGCATGCGGGTGGCGAGGAAAGCTCCGAGCAAGGCGCCGAAGGTGGTGGCAATCTCCAAAAACATGCCGATGCGGATGTTGGAGAACCCTTCTTTCACGTAGGAGGCGGCGGCGCCGGAGGAAGTCGCGATCACGGAGACCAGCGAGGCTCCGATGGCGTAGCGGATATCCACGTGAAACAAGGCGGTGAGCAAGGGCACAAGAACGACGCCGCCGCCGAGGCCGGTGAGCGATCCAAGAAGTCCCGCGACGAAGGAGACGAGGGCGACGACGGCGGTGAATTCCAGGATGGTCATTGCCGGGTGGTTATTTGAGTTTCTCCTAGGTTAACATTTCTCGTCTCAGCAGCCCGTAGTGCAAGCACGGTTCGTATCAGGGCATGCCTTCAGGCATGCCGCAAAGTCTGCGCTGGAAAAGCGCCTTCAGGCGCTGAGGACGAGATCAGAGTGCCATCCTGGGCTCTTAAAACAGCGGAGGACGCTCCCTGACGAGGGACAGTATCCATATGAACACCACGAGGCAGGTCGTATCGGCGGCGATTACCATGGCGATTCTCGGAGCGGTGATGGCGAACCCACCTTCGGCAGATGGCAAGCAACAACGACCAACGTCCGATTCTTCCACGGTTGCGGAAAGACAAGCCGCTCCGGCAACGTCCGCCATCGCCGCTTCCGCCCAAAAGTCGTACTCGTTCGAAGTGAGCGGGTCGAAGCAATGGTTGGATACGAACATCGACTTGCGCGCCGGCGAGAAGTTACAGTTCACGGCGGAGGGGACGGTCACTTATTCCGACGCCAAGAAGAACCATTTTGGCCCGGCGGGAATTACGCGCAGTTTCGCCGACTTGATTCATCAATACGCGGTGCCGAACGGGGCTCACGGAGAGTTGATTGGTCGACTCGGGTCCGGCGATGTGGCGGAGACGTTTGAGGTGGGAGCGAACGCGACCTATGTGGCTCCGGTGGCGGGACGTCTGTTTCTGGGAATCAACCAGAGCCTGCGAGATGCGGAAGGCGCCACCGGAAGTTTCCAGGTGAAGATCGAAGTCTTGAACCAGGGGTTGACGACAGCCGACGCAGCGGTGGCCGGCGGCCCGGCGGAAACGGCAATGCCGGCGATTACAGCGGCGCTGCTGGAGTCGATTCCCCGGCGAATTACGGATCAGAATCACAATCCCGGAGATATGGTGAACATTCTGATCGTCGGGACGGAAGATGAAATGGTGAAAGCATTCACGACCGCGGCGTGGGTGAAGGTGGATCAATCGGTGGAGAGCACGGTGCTGTCAGGACTGATGGCTACGTTCGACAAGAAAGACTATCTGACGATGCCGATGAGCACGCTGTACCTGTTCGATCGGCCGCAGGATTATGGGTTTGCCCATGCGGAGCCGGTGCGAGTGATCATGTCGCGCAATCATCTGCGGGTGTGGAAGTCGCCGTTTCAGGTCGAGGGACGGCCGCTTTGGTGCGTGGCCGCGACGCACGACATCGGATTCGAGCGCGATCAGCGAAACAACGGGGTGACCCACAAGATCGATCCGGCGATTGACGGCGAGCGGGAGTTTGTGAACGAGACGCTCTCAGGGACGGGACTGGTGTCGGCGCGGGGACACGTGGTTCCGGCGCATCCGCTGACTACGGCGAAGACGGCGACGGGCGGGGAGTTTCACTCCGATGGACGGATTCTGGTGCTGGTATTGAAGAACGGGAACGCGGGAAATCAGTAGATTAACGCTGACCGTGGTCGTGTTCGTGTTCGGCAAGGGCGCGACCTTACCCTTTGCGGAGAAACTCCTGTAGAGACGGGGCTCGCCCCGTCTCCGACTGCTCTACTGGTTTACCCAGACGACGCGGGATTTTTTCACCAGGGCGTGCTGCTGCCTGAGTTCGCGGGCAATGGCGCCGAGAGACACCGTCTCCGCCGCCGTGGCTTGCTGCGGAAAATCCGAAGCCGGCCTTTCTCCCTGCCCAAAAGAGAAACTCGTGCTGGCCAGAATGCTCCGTTCCCGAGCCATGGGCGCGTACGAGGCAAATGCCGGATGATCCTGAAACTCGTAGACTTGCGGTTGGCTGTTACTGGTCATCCCGGCGCGCTGCGCAAAGGCCGCGGTGGTGAAAAGCAGGCAGAGCAGAAACAGGGTCGTTTTCATAACTGCATCTCCCATTCCGAAGAAAGCGAGGGACCATCCGCTCAGGCGGATCTTGGCTCCTCCAGCCTGAATAAGAGCAAGCCCGGTACCAAACTTTGACGGTGTGAAATGGCGGCTTGCGGGCGGTTTGGCGCGGGTTAGGCAATTGTTTGCACAATTGTGGAGAGCCCATAGAAAGGCTACAGCCCGCACCTTGGGCGAGAAGAGTACAATCCTCTGCGTCGGCCGCAGCAAGGTCGGACTGAAACAGGTGACGGTACCGGACAACGGGCAGCTCAACATTCCGTAAGTTCAACATTTCCAAATCGGCCGGATGCGGTGACCGCTCCGGCACATCTATCCTCTAAATCAGGAAACGGGAGCACCATGAAAACGCGAATCGCGGTACGAATTTCTCTGATCCTGCTGGCCACGATGGTAGCGATGGCAGCGGCGGCGTCCGGGGCAGACTACAAGGTCGTGAAGACGTGGAAGGTGGGGGGCGATGGCGGATGGGATTACCTGACCATGGACAGCACTGGCCACCGCTTGTTCATTGCCCGAGCCACGCGGGTGATGGTCCTTGATACCGAGTCCGGCAAGCAGGTGGGCGAGATTCCCGAGACGGCGGGCGTGCATGGAGTAGCCCTGGTCCCGGAAATCGGTCGCGGATTCACCAGCAACGGGCGCGAAGATACGGTCAGCGTGTTCGATCTGAAATCGCTCGCGGTAGAGAAGAAGATCAAGGTGGGCAGCGGCCCCGACGCGATTCTCTATGACCCGTTCTCGAAGCGCGTGTTTACTTTCAACGGAAAAGGTCATGACACAACGGCCGTGGATGCGTCCAAGGGCGAGGTCGTGGGCAAGATCGAACTGGGCGGCAAGCCGGAATTTGCCGCGACCGACGACAAGGGCACGGTGTTCGTGAATATTGAAGACACTTCGGAACTGGTCGCGTTCGATCCCGAGAAGCTGGCGGTGAAGTCGCGCTGGAAGCTGGCGGACTGCGAAGAGCCGACCGGCCTCGCGCTCGACGGGAAGAACCGGCGCCTGTTTGCCGGCTGCGGCGGCAATAAGAAGATGGTGGTGGTGGATGCGGACACCGGGAAAATACTTTCGAGTCTCGCCATCGGAGACGGATGCGATGCCACTGGATTCGATGCCGATCGGGGCCTGGCCTTTGCCTCCGCCGGAGACGGCACCATCACGGTGATTCGCCCAGATGACGCGGGCGCCGCCAAGTTCACCGTGGCGCAGACGGTGTTGACCCAAAAAGGCGCGCGCACCATGGCGGTGGATGCGAAAACGCATCAGTTGTTCACCGTAACCGCCAATGTGACCGGCACTCGGCAGGACAGAAAGATCGAGCCGGGTTCATTCGTGGTGCTGGTGGTGGAAGCAGGGCACTAGGCCAGCTAACAAACTGTACAGAAAGCTCGGGCTTCGTATCAGGGCATCACTTTACCCATGCCGAAGCGCTTGAGCTCAGCCTCCCCTTCAGGGGCGGCACCGCCAATGGGACATCCCTTTGGTAACCCTCCTGTTCACGACCCTTTCACAGTTCACCGTCTACAATATTTGTAGACAAAAGAATTGTGGGGTATTGGAAGTGGACAGCGTAACCAGAACTCGCGAACGACAGAAACTGATGCTGGAATTGCTGGAAAGAAAGATACGGGCGCGGGCGCGCCAGCTTTACAACGAGCGCGGACAGGCGGAAGGGCAAGAGCTGGAAGACTGGGTGAGAGCCGAGTCAGAGGTTCTGAAATCGAGCATTCTTGGACCGCTGTGGAACAAATGTAGGGGGCGAGACCGGGAATTAGTGTAAGTCAGAGAGCGCCTCAGGCCGTCCGCCTCCGGACGGCGAATTTCAAAATTCTTGACGCGAACTGAAGATCCGCAAGAGGAATAACGCCGACGACAGGCTGAGCACTGGACCGGCGATGCTAAACAGCGCCCTGCCCCACGCCGATCCCGCGGTCGGCGGTCCACCAAAATACGCATCCAGCAGAAGTGCCATGACGCAGGTCGCGCCGGCGGGAATCAGCCACGACCTTGGCAGGCGCTTCAGGTGTGGAATGGCGGTCGGCAACAACCACAGAAAGATGTACCAGAGGCTTCGGTCGTGCAGCGAAACCGCGAAGTGGTGGCCGCCGCCGCGATAAAGAGAGAACCCAAAGCGCAGCGGACTGACCAACCCGCCAGTGATCGACCGTTGCAGAGCGATGACCGCAGCCAGACTGAGCACCCAGCTGGTCACGATCCAGACGGCATCGGGCCAGAAGTGATTTCCGCCGCCATGGCCTTGATCTTTGTGATCAGTCCAGGTCGACAACCACCACACCGCAGTGAATGCGATGCTGAACGGGATGAACGATTCTTTCGTCAGCGCTCCCAGCACGGCGATGACGGGCAGGGCCCAGAGCTTGAACTCCGACAAACTCCAGAGCAATGCCAGCAGGAAGAAGCCTTCGCCGGCATCTACCAACCCGACCAGGCGAAGATTCGGGACGGCGAAGTTGACCAGATAGAGCAAAGCGCCCACCAGCCCTGCGGCGGAGTCGCCCAGCTTGCGGTTTCCGAGAACCACGATGAGAACGGCGGTCCCGGCAACGAACAGAGAGTTGGCGGCGAGCAGTCCGAACATCACCGGATCCCAGGTGAAAGATCGTCCTTCCGCCAGTCGATAAAAGGGCTTGGCAAGCCAGGGAACCAGCACGCGGAAGCGGCGGTAGCGCATGTCTTCGGTGTCAAGTCCAGCGGTTGTTCCGGTCACGATCGAGGCATAGGTCTTGACGTCGGAGAGCCCCGGCGCCTGCCGCGGATCGTATCGGTTGAGGATGGGATAGCCCAGGCCGCACGCAATCAGGAAGAAAATGCAGAAGAGCAGAGCGACTCGAACGGCCGCCATCTTTGTCTGCTTGTCACCCATGCCCGTCACATTGCATTAACGAAAGTGTATTGGCGAAGGTAGCGTCAGCCGTTCGCCATTGCAACTCAAATCCCTCGGTCACGTTCGCCCCGCCCAGCTTGGCTTCTACCGCACTAATCTGTTAGCTTTCAGCTTCGGCTCGTAACAGATTTTTTCTTAGCAATCTTGGGGAGGATCGACTTGGAATCGAAGAAATTGTGGCTGGGCCTTTTGTTTTCCGTGATGCTCGTGGTTTCGATGCAAGCGCAACAGATATCGCCGGCGGACGACGCGACGCGCAAGCTGGCCGTCGACATTTTTAAACAGCTGATCGAGATCAATACGACCGACTCGGTGGGCAGCGTGACCGCGGCCTCGGAAGCGATGGCCAAGCGCTTTCGCGATGCCGGATTCCCCGACCGCGATATTCAAGTGCTCGGTCCAAGCTCCAATGACCGCAAGAAAAATGTAGTGGTGCGGCTGCATGGCTCGGGCAAGCACAAACCGGTACTGCTGATCGGCCATCTTGACGTGGTCGAAGCCCGGCGTGAGGACTGGACGACCGATCCGTTTCAGTTCATCGAGAAAGACGGCTACTACTACGGCCGCGGCTCGAGCGACATGAAAGATGGCGACGCCATCATGGCGGCCACGCTGATCCGCATGAAGAAAGAAGGATACGTTCCCAGCCGCGACATTATTCTCGCCCTGACTGCCGACGAGGAAGGCGGCACATCGAACGGAGTCGACTGGCTGATCAAGAATCATCGCGAACTGATCGATGCCGAGTTTGTGCTGAACCACGATGGCGGCGGCGTGCTTGCCGATCACGGCAAGCCGTTGATGATGGAGGTAGATTCCACCGAAAAGCTCTACGGCGACTTCGTGCTGACGGCGACGAATCCGGGCGGCCATAGCTCGCTGCCACGACCGGAGAACTCGATCTACGAACTCGCCGACGCGCTGACGCGGATCGCCCACTACCAGTTTCCGTTCGAACTGAACAACATCACCCGCGCCTATTACGAGCGCCAGGTGCCGGCGGCCACGGGGCAGCGGGCGGCCGATCTGAAGGCGATGCTGAAGGTTCCTCCCGACCCGGACGCGGTAGCGCGCCTGTCCGAGGACCCGATCGACAACTCGACCATGCACACCACCTGCGTCGCAACGCGCCTGAGCGGCGGCCACGCCAACAACGCCCTGCCGCAAACCGCCCAGGCCAACATCAACTGCCGCATCCTGCCCGGACACACGTTGGAAGAAACCCGGCTGACACTCGAGAAGGTGGTGGCCGATCCCAGAGTTAAAGTGCAGTTCCGCGAGAACGACAATCAACTGCTCGATCATGGGTCAAATCGCCACAGCTATGTTCCGGTCGCTCCGAGGAAGGAAGTATTCGAGCCGCTGGACAAGGTCGCGGCCAAGATGTGGCCCGGAATTCCAGTGCTCCCGGATATGAGCACAGGCGCGTCGGATGGCGTATACACCAATGCCGCCGGGATGCCGACCTACGCGGTGTCCGGTGAACAGTATGACAAGGACGATATCCGTGCGCATGGAAGAGATGAGCGGACCGGGGTCGAGGCGTTTCTCCGGGGCGTGGATTTTTATTACGTGTTTCTGAAGGCAGTTACGGCAGAGTAGGGCGAGTGTACTCCTCGAGAACACACTAGCTATGAATATCCGCGTTCTTAATGTTCCTTACGACTCTGGTCAATACAAGGCGCGGATGGGACGTGGGCCCGACCGGTTGTTTGAGTCCGGGCTGAAACCACTACTTACCCGCTTGGGGCACCATTACATCGACGAAGAGATCACCGCTCCCGACTCGCACCTGGCGGAGATCAAAACGGCCTTTGCCCTCTGCCGCACAGTGGCGCACCGAGTGCGCGCTTGCCAACGGGACGGCGATTTCCCCATCGTATTGTCCGGCAACTGCAACACCGCGGTCGGAACTGTAAGCGGATGCGGGTGTGAGAATACGGGCGTGGTCTGGTTTGACGCCCATGGCGAATCCACGACGCCGGATACAACCACATCAGGATTTCTGGATGGTATGGGGATCAGCATCCTCACCGGCCAATGCTGGGCTCGATTGGCGCGGACCATTCCCGGCTTCGACCCGGTTCCCGGAAAGCACATACTGCTGGTGGGAGCTCGCGACCTTGAGCCCGATGAGATCAGGCTCCTGGACCGGACAGGAGTCAGCCGCGTCTCAGACCCCGAGCATCTCGGGTCACACCTCGCGTCGTTGGCGCACCATGTCGACGGGGTTTATCTGCATATCGATTTGGACGTCCTTGATCCAGCCGAAGCGATCGCCAACCAGTGGGCGCCACCCGGCGGATTGACAATCGAAACCATGCAGAAAGCGGTGAGAACCATTCAAGCGCACACTCGAATCAAAGCCCTCGGCATCGCTTCTTACGACCCCGAAGCAGACCACAATGGACAAGCGCTGGCCGCGGCCTCGTCAATAACGGAGTTCTTGCTCGGCGCCGCCAAGTAGCACCGTGACCACCCGTAGCGCCGGCATCTTGCCGGCTGTTCGGAGGGCGTCTCGCCCTCGGCGCGGCGGGCCAGACGCCCGCCGGACATCCGCCGAGACGGCGGCGCTACAGTCGGCATATCCGGTCACGGCACTCGCCCGTTGTCGGGTGGTCCTCTCCCATCTGGTTATTGACATTTCGCCTTACCTTCGCCTATGCTCCCGGCATGGCGATCACTCGGCGTCAACGCGAACTCTATGACTTCATTTCGCGCTTCGTGGCAGAGAAGCAGTACTCCCCTTCGTTTGAAGAAATCAAGGAAGGCATGGGGCTGAGTTCTCTGGCCACGGTGCACAAGCACGTCACCAATCTGGAGAAGAAAGGCCTGCTGACGCGCGACTACAACCGCAGCCGCTCGATCGATCTGCTGCCGCCGCGGGGAAAGCTGAAGCAGTCGATGGCGGTGAATACGGCGGTCGTGCTGCCGCTGGTGGGCAGAATTGCCGCGGGCCGTCCGATTGAGGCGGTCGAGCACAGCGAGACCATCTCGCTGGCCGATTTTGTACGCTCGAAAGAAGTGTTCGTGCTCGAAGTGCGCGGCGAATCCATGCAGGACGAAGCGATTCTCGACGGGGACTACGTCCTGGTCGAAAAGACGAAAACGGCGCACAACGGGGACATCGTGGTCGCTCTGATCGACTCGTCGGACGCGACCCTGAAGCGCTTCTTCCGCGAGGGAGACAACATTCGTCTGCAGCCTTCGAACGCCGCCATGAAGCCGATCATCGTGCCCGCAGCATCGCTCGAGATTCAGGGACGAGTGATTGGTGTTCTGCGGAAGTACTGAAGAGCGGCTATCAGTTGTCAGCTATCAGTGAATCGCAAATCCGTCCCGCTTTTGCGGCAAAAGGCCCAGGCGTTGAGCCCCGGGCCTTTGTCTGTTCGAGACCTGATCGCTGAGAGCTGACAGCTTAGCCGATATGGCGATTCAGCGCTTTCTGAATGTCGTCTTTGGAGCGGTAGCCGACCAGCTGTTCCACCACCTGTCCGTTCTTGAAAACGAGCAGGGTAGGAATGCCGGTGACTTTGTAGCGCATGGGCGTGGCGCCGTTGCGGTCGACGTCCATTTTGCCAAACGTGACTTTACCCTGATATTCGCCGGCGAGTTCTTCGACGATCGGAGCGATCGCGCGGCACGGGCCACACCAGGCGGCCCAGAAATCGACCAGCACAGGCTTGTCGGACTTCAATACATCGGAATCGAAATTAGCGTCGGTGACCTCGACGGTGGCGTTGCTTACCATTCATCCTCCAGAGTTCTGATTAAGCTATCAAGTTCCCGCAGGGCGGACCGTTTGGTCGCCATAGGGCGGGACTTCTATCGTAGCACTGTAGCCTTGGTTATTGGATGCTCGGCAACAATGAAGGTCGCAGACCCCGCCGGGTGGGCGCGGCCCGTGGGCAGAGCGCCGTAGAATGAAGGTCTTACATCTTGGTTGACCTACAATGACCGATCTCGATCATCTGCGGGTAGTGCTGGTGGCGGCGCGGAATCCGCTGAATATCGGGGCGGCGGCGCGGGCCATGAGCAATTTTGGCGTGCGGCGCTTGCGGGTGGTCAATCCCTACGAGCTTGCGTTTCGCGAGGCGCGTTCGGCGGTGGGCGCGGCGGGGTTGCTGGCGAAAGCGGAGGAGTACAAGAGCGTGGCCGAGGCCGTCGCGGACTGCAAGCTGGTGGTGGGGACCACGGCGGCAACGCGACGAGAGTTGCAACATCGGTTGCGACGGTTGGATGAGGGCACGCGAGCGATCAAACGGCACCTCGCAACGGGACCGGTGGCGTTGCTGTTTGGTTCAGAAAGATATGGGCTATCGAATGACGAACTCAGCCACTGCCATTGGGTGATGCGGATCCCGACACGACAGGAACACGGTTCCATGAATCTGGGCCAGGCGGTGGCGGTCTGCCTGTATGAACTCGTGCGTGGCAGGAAAAAGACAGCTCTGGCAAAAGCCGCGCTCGGGCGAAAGGAGGAACGTTCCGCCACGTCGGCAGAGATGGAGCGGCTAACGCAGGTGTTGCTCGAGGTTCTCCGGGCCAGCGGATATGTAAATCCACGGGCAGCGGCGGCGGAAGAAAAGTTGCGGCGGCTGGTCCGGCGAATGCAGTTGCGTGGCAATGACGCCGAGGTATTGTTGGGCATGATGCGGCAGATCGCGTGGAAGCTGGGCGCTGGCGAACAAGATGGCGCATAATCTGAATCCGGAGGTTCCGTCCTGCCACAAAAATCCTCAGTTGTCATCCTGAGCGGAGCGAAGGACCTGCTGTCTCGTGCGCTGACAAGAAAGCAGGTTCTTCGCTTCGCAGGATGACAACCAAACTTGCGCCACGAGTCCGCGGGACACAATTACACATTTTAAATGTCAATTGTGCGACGCCCAATTCCCGCGCTAACCCTTGCCCCCTTCGCGAGTCGAAGGACTAGCTAGTGGGTTGGTCGGCTTATCCCCTCCCGACCCCGAGGTGGCGAAATGCGCATGTTGCTGGATACCTTCTCGCAAACCTTGCAAACTCTGTGGGCGCACAAGCTGCGGTCCTTCCTCACCATGTTTGGGATCGCCTGGGGCGTAGGTTCCCTGCTGCTTCTGGCCGGGGTAGGCGAAGGCTTCCGCAACGGCAATCGCAAACAACTGGAATCCTTCGGCAAGAACATCATCTTCTTTTTCGGCGGACGCGCTCCGGCGGTCGAGGGCAGTTTCAACTCGATGAAGTGGTTCAACCTCACCTATGACGATTACCTCGCCATCAAGAACGAATCGAAACTCGCAATCAATATCTCTCCGCTGATCGCGCGCGACGACATCCGCGCGGTCAGCGACTACACCAGCACCAACGGCCAGGTTTCGGGCGTGCCTCCAATCTACAGCCAAGTCCGGACGATCCCGCTGACCGTCGGACGCTGGATCAACGACGACGACAACGACCAGCGGCGGCGTGTGTGCGTGCTGGGGCGGGAAATGACGCGCAACATGTTTCCGGGACGCCCCGCGGTGGGCAACACCATCCTGCTCAATGGCGTGCGCTTCCAAGTCATCGGCGTGCTCTCGATGATCGGCCGCGAGGAGCAGAACGCAACCAACATTCGCATTTTCATTCCGTTCAACACCATGCGCGAATTGTATCCGCTGACCGGGAACAATTCGAAAGAGGGCAACGCGATTTCGTTCATCAACTATCAGCCGCGCAGCTTTGAGGAAAACGAGGACGCCAAGGATGAACTGCACCGCATCGTAGCCCGCAATCACGGCGCTTTCGACCCGAAGGGCACTGACATCTGGGAAGAATGGGACACCGTCAAAAATCAAAAGACCATGGGCAAGATTTTCACCGCCATGGACTGGTTCCTGGGCGGAGTCGGACTGGTGACGCTGATGCTAGGTGCGATTGGCATTGTGAACATCATGCTGGTGGCCGTGACCGAGCGCACGCGCGAAATCGGCTTGCGCAAAGCCCTGGGCGCCACCCACCGCAGCATCCTGTTTCAGTTTTTTCTGGAGGGTGCCTTCCTCACGCTGTTGAGCGGCGCGATCGGAGTAGGTGGGGCAATGCTCGTCATCCACCTGCTCTCCGGAGTGCAACTCCCGCAAGGGTTCGACACGCCGCGGATCATACCCGCCTCGGCGATCGGCGCGGTTCTCTCGCTGGCGTTGGCAGGCATTACAGCGGGGCTGTACCCAGCGCGCAAAGCGGCCATGCTGGAACCGGTGGAAGCGTTGCGGCAGGAGTAACAGACACCATAGCGGAGAGACGGGCGCCCTCGCCCGTCCACTGGGACGCCGATACCCGTCCCTCCAAGAGCAAGCGACCAGAGGAATCAGCCATGACCAACGACCTGCTGAAAGAAGCTTACGGAGCAATGCAGCACAATCGCCGCCGCACCACTCTGACGATGCTGGGAATGGCCTGGGGCATCGCGACGGTGGTCATCCTGCTGGCCTTCGGCTCGGGATTCGAACGCGCCATCGACATGATTTTCAGCTCCTGGGGAACCGACGTCATCGGAGCATTCCCGGGACGCACCTCACTCCAGGCAGGCGGCGCGAAAGCAGGCAGCGAAGTGCGCCTGCAGTTGGCCGACGTCGACTACATCCGTAACGAAGTGCCGATGGTGAAAGGGGTCACTCCGATTTTCGACAAGCGGAATGGCGTCACCATTCAGCACGACACACGTACCTTCACCAATCTCTTTTTCACCGGCGTGTACCCGGTGTACCAACGCATTCGCAGCTTCGACGTAGCCGCCGGCCGCGGCCTGAGCGAGCAGGATCAGGCGGAGCACGCTCGCGTCGCTGTGATCGGCGACGAGGCGAAGCGGAGGCTGTTCTCGGGCGAACCAGCTCTCGGCCAGAGCATCCGCATCAACGGCGTGAGCTTTCAGGTAATCGGCGTCTACCAACGCAAAGTGCAGGGCGGCGACGATAACGACAACACCATGGTGGTGATCCCTTTCAGCACCATGGGCGACCTCTACGACACGCGATACATCACCGGTCTGTTCATGGACTATGAAGGTCAAGACCATCAGCAACTGGCGCGCGTGGTACGCAGCGTGCTCGCCGGCCACCACAACTTCCGCCCCGACGATCGCCGAGCCGTGTTCATCGCCGACTTCAAGCAGGACTTCGACGAGTTCACCATCGTGACCACGGCGCTCAAGATCCTGCTCGCCTTTATCGGCGCGCTCACCCTGGGCATCGGCGGCATCGGGCTGATGAACATCATGCTGGTTTCGGTGCAGCAGCGCACCCGGGAGATCGGCGTGGAGAAGGCGCTGGGCGCGCAAAAAAGCCACATCCTCTTTCAGTTTCTGGCCGAAGCGCTGGCCATTACTTTCGCCGGAGGACTAGCCGGCATCGCCATCGCGTACCTGATCTCATGGGGCGTGGGTGCGCTGCCGCTGATGAGCGCCTTTGGCGATAACCTGCAGGCCGGCGACATCCATCTGCATATCAACGCCGGCAGCCTCGCCGTGGCGACCCTCATCCTGGGAGCAGTCGGCATCCTGAGTGGAATGGTGCCGGCAATTCGGGCGGCAAGACTGGACCCGATCGAAAGCCTCCGCTATGAGTAGGCCGTGCTCGTGTGGGGGACGGTTAGTGTGGGGACGGTTAGCGTGGGGACGGGCGACCTCGCCCGTCCAAGCCGAGCGCAGCTCGGCAGTTGCCTAGGCCGCAACAACTTTGGCTTCGCTGCAGTCTGAAGATCAGGCCGTCTTCCGCGACGTTCCGCTGACCAAGCTTACGATCACCGTCCCCAAAATCAGCAAGGTCAGCAAAGAAATGACCCCCAGCGATATGACGCAGTAAATGCACCAAACGCCCAATACCGTCGACTCAATGTGCGCGAGATAGAGTGAAAAGCCGAGGCCGCCAAGGGCGGCCACCAGCATCAGCCGGTAAGCTTTCCTGAAAGCGAGCAGGCCGAGCAGCAGATATCCGGCGATCCCAATCACGGCCACCGGAACTCCGTAGAGCATGGCGTAGGGACTGTGATTTACGATGCCGCAATCCCAGCGATCATTGATGCTGCAGGGCGAGGTGTCAGTGCGGTAATGTTCGCGCAACGCGAGTGAAGAAGCAGCGATTCCGACAACGGCCAGTACAATCAACAGCCATCTCATGCCAGGCTCCCACCCCAAGATAAATGAAGATAAATGAAGTTGCATTCCTGCGAAGAAATATTATCCACGATTTCCGCGATCAACATTGACTCGACGCTTGCTACGCAAGGGTTAGCCCTCGCCACATCGCAGACCTTGCCCTTCCGTAACCTGCGCCAAACGTGCCGGCCTCGTATGCTCATAGTGAAGGCTGAAGGAGACTTGCATGCTCTCAAAACGTTGGTTGTGTGTGGCGACGGCCGTCCTCTTTGCACTCTCGGGCGCGGCGCTGGCCCAAGGACACGGAAACGGGCACGGGAATGGGAACGGCAACGGACACGGCAAGCACGATCGCGACGACAACCGTGACCGGCAGCATTATAGCGAACGCGACCGCGACTACATGCGCGGCTGGTATCACGACCATGAGCGCAACGGTCATTTACCGCCCGGCCTGGCAAAGCGGGATCAATTGCCTCCGGGACTCGAAAGACAGTTGCGCGTGCGCGGAACCTTGCCCCCCGGACTCCGAAAGAAGATGGTGCCGGTTCCAGTGGAATTCGAAGAGCGCCTGCCCCCACCTCCCGCGGGATGCGCGCACGTTTTCATCGGGGGCAACGTAGTGCTGGTGAACCGTAGTTCGTACGTAGTGCTGGATATCTTCCATTTCTAGCGCTAACGAAAAAACTCGCGTAGAGACGGGGCTTGCCCCGTCTCGCACT
>JAIQFO010000107.1 GCA_020073215.1 Terriglobia bacterium
TGATCTCGATCTGCATCTGCTCGCGCAGCTTGCGGTCCAGCGCACCAAGCGGCTCGTCCATCAGCAGGATGCGCGGCTCGAACACCATCGCCCTGGCCAAGGCGACACGCTGTTGTTGCCCGCCGGAGAGCTGGTGCGGGTAACGGCAGAGGTGGCCGGCCAAAACTGAACAGCCCGATAAATGGATTCCCTGCCTGACCGCGGCGCGGATGGCGCGCAACAGGAGGGGAAGATGTCGAGACGTACACGGCGCAACCACAGCCCGGCGTTCAAAGCGAAGGTGGCGTTGGCTGCGATCAAGGGCGAGAAGACGCTGGGGGAGCTGGCGCAGCTTCATGACGTGCATCCAACGCAAATCACGGCATGGAAGGCACAACTGGTCGAAGGGGCGGCCGGCCTGTTCGGCGCAGGCTCGACCGGCAAATCCTCCGAGCCCGAAGTGGACCTGAAGACGCTGCACGCGAAGATCGGCGAACTGACGCTGGAGAACGATTTTTTATCAGCTGCGCTCGGCAAGGCCGGCCATCCGAGCGCAAGGCGATGATCGACCGCGGCCACACACTGCCGCTGACCCGCCAGGCCGCCATGCTGGGGATCAGCCGGGGCAGCCTCTACTATAGTGCATGTCCAGTGTCTGCCGCTGAGCTCGCGATCATGCGGCGGATCGACGAACTGCACCTCGACTACCCGTTCGCCGGCAGCCGGATGCTGCGTGACTTGCTGCGCGGCGAGGGCATCGTGATCGGCCGGGACCAGGTCACAACGATGATGCGGCGGATGGCGATCGAAGCGGTGTATCGCCGGCCGCACACGTCCAAACCAGCAGATGGGCACAAGGTGTTTCCGTATCTTCTGCGCGGGGTGGCGATCGAGCGGCCGAATCAGGCCTGGGCGATGGACATCACTTATATACCGATGGCCCATGGCTTCGTGTACCTGGCTGCGGTGATGGACTGGTTCAGTCGCCGGGTTCTGGCCTGGCGGGTGTCGATCAGCATGGAGGTCGATTTCTGCCTGGATGCTGTGGACGAAGCGTTGGCCCGACATGGCCGGCCGGAGATCTTCAACACCGACCAGGGGAGCCAGTTCACCAGCGCAGCGTTCATCGGTTTGCTGTCGGACAACGCGATCAGGATCAGCATGGATGGACGGGGGGCGTGGCGCGACAACGTGTTCGTCGAGCGGCTCTGGCGATCGGTGAAGTATGAGGAGGTGGTGTGCTGTGAACGTTTCGTCTCCGCTTGAGACGAAACGGAGCTTTACCGGAGATGGGGGACGGCCCCCCGAAGTCGGTCTGCAGGGGCAGGCTTCAAACCGCCACAAGCCGCGAGGGTAAAGAGCCCTTGTGGTGAGCGTTGCTGGAAAAGGCGGAAGCTATTCCGTCAGGTGGGTCCTGAGGAGACGAACGCGAGTGAACCGCTGATGACGTGTCGTAACGTATTCAATCGACGTCGAAACCGGGACCTCGACTTCTGTCCCGCGAGCAAGGGTTGGGCGATGCCTGCTTACGGCCCAACCGGCGTCCGGCATGAAGGCGGCGTGACCTCGGGACAGGCTTCGGTAAGGAACACAGGAACCTGTCGTCCCGATGCGAAGGGAGAAATCCAAGCGGTCAGTCGCCGCGAGGGTCTGAGTACTGATGCGGGGCACAGGGGCGGAGATGCCCGTAGTAGGGTGGATGGTTCTGTAATGGGATCGGACCGAAGGGGCATCGTCATTCAGCTTCATTCCGGTGGCAACCCGAAAGGGGACGACCACCATGGATGAAGCGAAGCCGTTTTGTATCGCCAAACGCGAAGTGTGGGAAGCGTACAAGCAAGTGAAGGCCAATCACGGGGCGGCGGGTGTGGATGGACAATCCATCGAGAATTTCGACAGGGATCTGAGTAAGAACCTCTATCGGATCTGGAACAGAATGTCCTCCGGAAGCTACTTCCCGCCGCCCGTGCGTCGCGTTGACATACCGAAAGGTGATGCTGGAGGGACCCGGCCGCTCGGGATTCCGACGGTCTCCGACCGTATCGCCCAGATGGTGGTCAAACGACACCTGGAGCCGATTCTGGAACCGGTGTTCCACCGGGATTCGTATGGATATCGGCCTGGGAGGTCCGCGCACGACGCCCTCGTCAAAGCCCGGCAGCGTTGTTGGGCTTCGGATTGGGTGCTCGACCTCGACATCAAGAGTTTCTTCGATGAGATTGACTGGGAACTCCTGATGAAGGCCGTGCGGCGGCACACGGATTGCCCATGGGTGCTGCTCTACCTTGAGCGGTGGCTGCGGGCGCCCGTGCGCATGCCGGACGGGGACCTGGTTGAGCGGGAGAGAGGAACCCCGCAAGGGGCTGTCGTCAGTCCCTTGCTGGCGAATCTCTTTCTTCATTATGCGTTCGATTGCTGGATGCAACGAGAGCATCCGGGCATCCTGTTCGAACGCTACGCCGACGACGCGATCTGCCACTGCGCGAGCGAAGCTCAGGCGCGTGAGTTACATCAGGCGTTGGACAAGAGGTTTGCGGAATGCCGGTTACGACTGCACCCGCAAAAGACCAGGATCGTCTACTGCAAAGACGCAAATCGCCCCGGGGAATACCCCGAGCGGTCGTTCGACTTTCTCGGCTATACGTTCCGTCCGAGAGTGGCGATTGGCCGTCATCGAAAGCGCTTTGTCAGCTTCATTCCGGCGGTCAGCGATAAGGCCGCCAAAAGGATGCGGCTCGAGGTGCGAAGGTGGCGAATGCATCTGCGCAGCGATCTTGAGTTGGAGGAGGTCGCCAAATGGGCTCGTCCCACCCTTACCGGATGGGTGCGGTACTATGGACGATTTTACCCCTCGAAGCTTCGCGAGGAACTCCGCACGATCGATGCTTTCATCGTGCGATGGGTGTCTCGGAAATACAAACGATTCCGGGGGCACACGCTGGCGGCCTGGGAATGGTTACGTTCGCTTCGGCGGCGCGATCCGACCCTGTTCGCCCACTGGGCCTTGGGACCGGCGGCTGGATGATGGGAGCCGGATGAATCGAGAGATTCACGTCCGGTTCTGAGAGAGCGCGGGGCTGCAATGCCCCGCGCCACTCACCTATCTGCGAGCTTATGACAGTGTGACGGAGGCGCGCAGCTCACTCGGGTCGTATCTGGGGTTCTACAATCGCAAGCGGCCGCATTCGAGCCTTGACGGGCGGACGCCGGATCACGCCTATTTCGGCGGCCTTGTCGTGTCGGAGGCAGCGTGAAATTCGCCGCCGTTGCGGGGCATCGCTTCGGTCGGGCTACGCCCTCCCTACGCGACGCCCCGCAACGGCAATCGATGGAAAGGATCGGTCGGGAATCCATCTATCGGGACCGAAATGCTGTTCAGACCAAGCCGGCCACCTCTGCGAGACAAGCTGGCACGCGCCTATCCCGAAACCGCCAAAGAGTCATAATCACTGTGACGAGGTACTAGTACCTCTGCACAGTGATTATGACTGGTTGGACCTGCGGTGGTTCCAACGCGGGCAAGTGTGCGCGATCGACCAAGACGGCGATACTGCGAGGCCCCCCTGCGCGCCGTGAGATCAGCCCCTCTCGTTCGAGAGTCAGCAGCATCTGGTAAACCGATGGCGGCGTCAGCCGAAAGAACCGTTGAATGTCCGCCTGGGCCGGCGGACGTCCGTTCACCAAGGTATAGGCGTGGATGAACGCGAGATATTGTCCCTGTCTGGGCGTGAAGTCCGGGTGAGAATCACCTGCCGCGCGATTCATGGTTGCCCTCGAAGGCGGGGGATCAGCCATGAACATACGGTACCGGGTGGAACTGAGCGAGGCGGAACGTGCGGAACTCGCGGCGATGTTGAGCGGCGGGAAGCACGCGGTGCGCAAGCTCAAACGCGCGCAAATCCTGCTGGCCGCCGACGCGGGGATCAGCGACGAGGCGATCGCGAGCAGTGTCTCGGTTGGCGGGTCGACGGTTTACCGGACCAAACGTCGCTTTGTGGAAGGCAACCTTGACCTCGCACTGAGCGAAGAAGCGCGTCCTGGAGCCGCCCGCAAGCTGTCCGGCAAGGAGACGGCATTGTTGGTGGCGACGGTCTGCTCAAGCCCACCGGAAGGCCGTAAGCGCTGGACCCTGGAACTGCTGGCCGGCGAGATAGTGCAACTGACGGAGCATGACGGGCTGTCGCGCGAGACTGTGCGCCGGCGTCTGGCCGAGGATGACCTGAAGCCGTGGCTCCGAAAAATGTGGTGCATTCCACAAGTGGATGGCACCTACGTTGCCCGGATGGAGGATGTGCTCGACCTCTATGCCGAAGAGGCCGATCCCATGCGTCCGGTGGTTTGCTTCGACGAAAGCCCGACGCAGCTGATTGGTGAAGTACGCGAGCCGATACCCGCCGCGCCCGGCCAACCCGAGCGTTACGATTGCGAATATCGGCGCAACGGGACGGCCAATCTGTTCGTATTTATCGACGCGCATAAATCCTGGCGTCATGTGAAAGTGACGGATCACCGAACCGCGCGCGACTTCGCCGATTGCATGCGCGATCTGGCCGACGTCCATTATCCGGATGCGAACCGGATCCGCGTGGTGATGGACAATCTTTCAACCCACACCGCCGGGGCCTTGTATGAAGCTTTCCCGGCGCCTGAGGCACACCGCATACTTCAGCGCCTGGAGTTTCATTACACGCCGAAACACGCGAGTTGGCTGAACATGGTGGAAATCGAAATAGGTGTGCTGCGCGGTCAATGTCTGGATCGCCGAATCGGTGAGCGTGACGTCCTGGTGTCCGAAATCAATGCGTGGCAGCGGCAACGCAACGCGTCCGGCGCGCGGGTCAAATGGAAATTCACAACACAAAAAGCGCGCACCAAGCTGGCTCGTGCCTATCCCGACGCCCCCAAAGAGTCATAATCACTGTGCAGAGGTACTAGT
>JAIQFO010000066.1 GCA_020073215.1 Terriglobia bacterium
TCTGCTAGAAGAGCTCCACGTTCCGTTTCCTGTCCATCGCCGTCCCCGTTTCGACTGGCCGGAACAGGTTGGGCAATCCTTTACAGGGTGGGCCAAATGAGGATGTGTACCGGGCTATGCCTTGACACTTCACAACTGAGTACAGCGGCTGGAGGCCCGGGCACAAGAGGCGCGTCGGATCACAGACTTTGGACGTTGTCATGCCCGGATTGAATGGACCCGATGTTTATACGCGAATGGCCGCCGTCCAACCTGGTAATCCAGTAATCTTCACAACCGGCTACACGGCAGAGGCGGCGTCACTGCATCACTAAATTGAAGAAGGCGCGTTCTTCCTGCAGAAGCCATATTCACGGGAGGCTCTCGCTCAAGCGGTCCGGCATACGTTGAACCGACGCTCTCCTGGGAAGCAGCGGGGCAGGTAGCGTAGGCCGATTTTGGCCGGTCCGTCCATCTGTGACTTTTGCCAGGCGCTCTTTTAAGTCACTGCCTGCCATAGCTGTTTTCCGACATCTACACCGTCTTGGGGACACCCAAAGCTACTGATTGTCGCCTTCGTCCAGCAGACGCCGAGCCTTGTTGGCAAGCGTTTTGAGTGAGAACGGTTTTCGCAAGATTTGTTCGTCCAGAACTGATTCTTCCGAACCTGGCATGGCACCGTCCGGATATCCGGACATGAACAGCACTTTTGCCTTCGGATACCTCTCGGTTAGCCGCTGTGCCAGTTCGCGGCCGCCCATGTTGGGCATGACCATATCCGTAATCAAAAGATCGATCGGCTGATTCCTGGTCTGCGTGAAATGAATAGCGGCCTCGCCATCTGGAGCGGTGAAAACGTTGTATCCCAGTTGCACGAGATGGTCGCTGACCACCTCCCTGATTGCCACCTGATCTTCCACCAACAGGATGTTTTCGTTGCCCGAGGTCGGCGAAGTAGGGACCGATGCTTTCTCATCGCAGCAGTTTTCCCGTTCGCACGCCGGGAGAAAAATCTTGAAGGTGCTGCCCCGATCGATTTCGCTCTCAACCGAAATCGCCCCTCCGCTCTGCTTTACGACGCCGTACACAGTCGAAAGGCCGAGCCCGGTTCCCTTGCCCGGCCCCTTAGTTGTAAAGAAGGGTTCAAAGATGCGCGATTGCGTTTCAGCGTTCATCCCGATTCCGGTATCGCTGACGGCAAGCATGACATAGTCTCCGGGTGCAACCGAATTCTGGCTCCAAGCCTCGATCTGATCAAAATGCACCGTGGTCGCGCGAATCGCGAGTTCGCCTCCGTTCGCCATGGCGTCGCGCGCGTTGACCGTGAGATTAAGAATTGCCTGTTCAATTTGGCTGCGGTCAGCCCTAACTTGGGCAAGCCCTGGGCCGACACTGATTTCCAAGCGAATGTTTTCGGCCAGCAGGCGACGTATCATATTTCCAATATCGCTCAAGATACACCCTAGATCCAATACTCGTGGCTGCAAGAGCTGCTTGCGGCTGAATGCCAGGAGGCGCTGGGTTAGAGCAGCCGCCCGGGATACCGCATTCTTGATTTCGTCAGCATCAGTGCACAAGACGTCGCTGGCGGAAAGCTTCTCGCCGATCCGGTCCGCATGCGCCTGAATGATCATGAGGAGGTTGTTGAAATCGTGGGCCACGCCGCCGGCAAGTTGACCGACCGCCTCCATCTTTTGCGCCTGCCGAAGCTGTTCCTCCAGGCGCTTATAGTCTGTGACATCGTAGAGCACTCCTTGCATGACCGGCTTGTCCCCGGAGATCTCTGGCAGAATCTTCCCTTCATCTCGAAACCAGAGGACGGTACCGTCCCGGGCGCACATGCGGTAGTCGGCCTTATACAATTCACCCGTTTCCTGTACTCGATTTTCTGCCTCCAGCGCAATTTCCAAATCATCCTTATGCACCCGGTTCATCCAAAGGGTCGGGTCAGCCATCCACTCGATCGATGTGTAGCCGAGCATGGTTTCGATTTGGGGACTCACGAAAAACCAACGCCCTTTCGCGCCAACCTCTGCTGTGTAAGTGATGGCGGGAAGCCGCTCCACCAGGCTACGGTATCGGGTTTCCGCAACCTGCAGTTCCGTCTTGGTCCGGCAGTGTTGAATCGCAATGCAAGCGAGATGGACGGCATGCTCAATCATCTGAAGGTGATAAACATCAGCCGTACGAGGCTGACGGTAGTAGCAGGCGAACGTGCCAAGAACCGCTCCCTCTCGGGAATACAGCGGCATGGACCAACATGCGCGGAGACCGTGAGCGAGCGCAAGGTCGCGAAAGTCCTCCCACAGGGGATCGCATGCTATGTCGGTGACCACTACCGGCTCCCGGCGGTACGCCGCGGTCCCGCAGGACCCGGCGCGAGGGCCGATTTTGGCACCGTCAATTGCCGCAAAGTAACTCCGCGGCAGGCTCGGCGCAGCTCCGTGGCGCAACGTCTCGGCATCCTTGTCCAGGAGAAGTACCGAGCAGATCCAATCCGGCGACCGTTCCTCGAGCTTCAGACAGAGAGATTCGAGAACGCGTTGCAACGGCTGCTCCGCCATAATCATCTCAAACACTGCCTTATCGAGCAGCAAAAGTGTCTGAGAGAGCTCGTGCTGGCCGCCTTCCGCCATTCTCGCCGATATGGACATAATGAGTTGCGCCGGGCTCTCGGGTCCTTCACGAGTGCGGGGGTGCACTGCGCGGTTTCTGGACGGGTAACGCCTCGATACGAGTAGACCACCATTATCCACGTGAATCAGCGCTAAGTGGAAATTACCGATGTAATAAGAGCACTTAGAGTCGCTACACCGACATAGTTAGGCCCACACCGTCGGCTTACCGACGACGCGTCGCAAGAGAATCGAAAGTTGGTTGCGGACAGGAAATCGAGTGGGATTAGGCACCTTAGTACTCATGCATCTGCACACCATTCCGGATAGATTGTATTTTTCGAGATGCCAATATGTACCGACCTACGGAGAGCTTGCTGAGGCGGGTGAGCCAGCAACTCTACAACCTGGAAAAGCGAGACTGGGAACTGTGGACGATTGTTTCCGTCACCGGAATCCTCGTTAGTTTGGGGATACTCGCCATCGCCCTACCAAGCGCATTCCTAAAGAATGGCAGCGTTTACTTCGATATGACGGTTTCCCGGCCACTGGCTGTCGGGCTGGTCGTGTTGGTTGCGTTGCTGAATACGTACCTTGTTGGAAGACGGCGGGAAGTACGCCGTCTGCGCGAGGAGATCATTTTCAACACGCTGCAGAAACAGGTGATCGAGCAGCAATCGTTCACCGATCCATTGACCGAAATCTACAACCGTCGTTCTCTCGATGACATTGTTGGCCGGTTTATCAGCCATGCGCGAAGACGGAAAGTGCCGCTTACGTTCTTGATGGTCGATGTGGACAAAGTCAAAAATGTAAATACTCGATTCGGGCATCTCTCCGGCGATTTTGTTTTGGCGGAAGTTGCCAACCTTCTTAAAGGCTCGATCCGAGGGTGCGCCGCCGCGGGGCGCTACGGAGGTGACGAGTTCCTGATTCTGCTGGCTGATACGACTGCTGCGGGGGCATGCTCGGTCGCCGAGAGAATTGTCAACCACCTCGCGCAGTGGAATGCCCAGCGCCACCTCGAAGACTTTATGCTCAGTTCGAGCATTGGCATGGCGGAATGGCACGACGGGCAGACTTTGGACGAGGTACTGGACGTCGCCGATCGCCGGATGTATCAGAACAAGGAGACTTCCGAAGTTTGCGCATAGGCTATGAGACTCGAACCTGCGGGGTACTCCGAGGAGTACGTACCCGTTGTGCCTTCGGTAATTTGTCCCGAAGATTCCGTTCCTCTAACAGCTGGCGGGGATCCGGCAAAAAGGTTGTATGAACAACAACAAACGCTCGCGCAAGCCTAACCAAAGTACGACCCTTCGGGTCCGCGAAATTGAAAGCCGGGAATGGTGGCTCTGGGCGTATGCGGTGACCGTCACCCTTGCCCTGGCGGCAGGAGTCGTTGCCTTAAGCTTCCCTGGATATCACCTCGGGGGCGACGGCCTGTTCTGGTCCGATCTCAAGGAACGGGTTCGGGGGCTGGCAGCCCTCGTTTTGCTGTTCGATATCTACACTGTCTATCAGCATTTCCAGTCGCAACGACTGCGCAAGCAACTCGCGGAAGGGAATGAACTGTTTGAACTGATCACCGAGAATGCTGCGGACATGATCGCGGTCGTAGACAATCAGGGTCATCGGCTCTACAACAGCCCCGCATATCAAAAAATTCTCGGATACTCACCGGAGGATCTTCAGGGCCAATCGTCCAGCGACCAAATCCATCCCGCAGATCGGGAGCGTGTGTCGCAGGCAGCGGAGAAGGCTCGGCTCACCGGCCGAGGTCAGAGGTTGGAGTATCGAATGCGCCACAAGGATGGCTCGTGGCGTGTGCTGGAATCAACCGCCAGCGCCATTCGCAACGGAAACGGCTACACCGAGAAGTTGGTAATCGTCAATCGCGACATCAGCGAACGCAAGCGGGCGGAGGAAATGTTGGCGCACAACGCGCTCCACGACCGCTTAACCGATCTGCCGAACCGCTCCTTGTTTCTGGACCGGCTGCAACGAGCGATTGCTCGTGCGAGGCGGCATTCGGATTACAGGTTTGCTGCGCTGTTCATTGACATCGATGAATTCAAGGTCGTCAACGACAGCCTGGGACATTCGGCGGGAGATGAGCTTCTGATCCAGATTGGCAATCGTATGGCCGGCTGTTTTCGAGAAACCGACACGGTCGCTCGCCCTGGCGGGATCCCCCCTAAGTCCGTCGCAGTCGATGAAAGCTTGGCAAGGCTGGGAGGGGACGAGTTTACAGTTTTACTCGAGGACATTTCTGATCCTGGAGACGCGATCCGCGTAGCCCATCGAATCCAGGCACGCTGCGCGAACCCGTTTGTGATCAATGATCAGGAAGTGGTCATTTCTGCCAGCATAGGAATCGCATTGAGCGCTCGGTCGTACTCTCAGGCCGAGGACCTGATTCGTGATGCGGAACTGGCGATGTATCGCGCTAAGCGTGCCGGGAAAGCTCGCTGCGAAGTGTTTGATCCCGGCATGCACGCCAGCGCTGTACGACGACTGAAGCTCGAAACTGATCTGCGCAGGGCGTTGGAACTAAAGGAACTCATTGTTTACTACCAGCCCATCGTTTCTCTCGAGAGTGGCAAAATCGTTGGATTTGAGGCGCTCAGTCGCTGGCAGCGGCCCGAGGGGCTTGTGCTTCCCGGCGAGTTTATCCCCGTCGCTGACGAAACCGGTCTCATTGTTCCCATTAACCGAACGGTTATGCTCGCGGCCTGCAGGCAGCTAGCGGTCTGGCAGTCTGAGTTTCCGTCGGAGCCACCTCTCACCATGAGCGTGAACATTGCTCCCAAACAATTTGCGCAGTCGGACCTGGCGAAGGAGATCCATGGGATCATCGAGCAGACGGGAGTTGCGCCTCGCACCGTCCACCTCGAGATCATGGAGACGATTGCGATGGGCGATGCGGAACGGTCGGCTGACGTGCTCGCAGAATTGAAGGCGATCGGGGTTCGCTTGAGTATCGATGACTTCGGGACGGGTTACTCGTCGTTGAGCCGCCTTCAGAGATTGCCCGTGGACAGCCTGAAGGTCGATCGAAGCTTCATTTTCACGATGGGCGATAATTCAGACAGCCAGGAGATCGTGAAGCTGATTATCACGATGGCGCACACACTAAATCTGAGAGTCGTCGCAGAAGGCACGGAAACAGAAGAGCAGATCAGTATCCTTAAGCGATTGAACTGTGAGATGGCGCAGGGCTACTTCTTTTCTCGTCCTGCTCCGGCCGACGCGATCATGGATCTTCTCAGGAGTCGATGTGTGAGCCGTGCCGCTGCCGCGCATGTCTAGTAGCTCGCACTAAACTATGCATTGGCTGCAGAAATGGCGGGCTCTTCATTCCTCCTTCTGGAAAAGCCGAGCGATGGGCGCGGGCAAGCCCTGTTCGATACGGCGCGAGAGCCAGTCCTGCAATCTCGATTTTTGATCGGAGGGAGATAACCGGAATTGAAGTCCGGCCCGGCCCTTATGATCGGACCAGCAAACCTCAGACTGTATGTCGAAGCCGACGGACTCTCCTGGCAGGGCAAATTGAACCCTTGCTGCCGCTCCGACCGGGAACGGGATTGACGTATTGACTGCCAAGCCGCCTTCGCTGATGTTTATCATTTCGCACGCGACTCCAATTTCATCGTCGATCTGGATCGTAATTGGAAGCGCAATCGAGCAACGGAAATAGCGGCGGTATTCGTGGATGATCAACCCCAGCGCCGCTCTCAGTGTGCTCTCCACCTGGGTGTCGCTCAGCGGCTTCGGCATGATGAAGTTTGGCTGCGCGGGAGGCGCGGCGTGCTTGACGGAGTCCCCTATGACGAATGTGACGGAATTCTGGTTGGACGCCGAAAACCGAACCCTTTCGAGGAGATGAGCGACGTGCTCACCAAATGCAAGATCAACCACAACGGCTTCATACTTATGGGTGTTGATCATACCGAGCGCAGTGGGGATGTGGGTACAGATCTCCGGAAAAATGGCGTATTTCCGCATTACACTCGCGATTTGTTCTACTGCCACGGAATCGTTCGACACGAGCAGTGCGCGTCCCACAATACGGGAGGGGCTGGCGTGGCTAGTCATTTGTTTCCAAGACCTCGCTTCTTTAGGAATTCCCCCTCAGCGCAGGTCGGCCCGCGCTTACTCGTTGGTGCCATTTTCTCCCAAGTGTTTTAGTGGCAGACTAAAATCCCCAAACGGTCGGCAGACCGACCGAAATCGGGCAGGCGAAAGACATTCGCCGGGACGGACGGAACGGAGGACAGGTTCGAACTCAACGTTCGGGTGACCTGCATGCCCTTTCGACTCTACGCGCTACTCAGGAAGTTGCTAGGTCGCAGCACCCGATCCCCGGCTGGTGCTCGGGTTGTGCAAAAGCAGGTCATTGGTTCGATCAAGATGAAGAACGACCTCGAGACGTATGTCCGCCGCATGGGCTTGGACAGCTTCCCGAATGACCTGACCAGAATGCTTTACTTGGCTTCGCTCAGGGACTGCAATAGCGGCCTTTATTTGCAGCCTCAGCTCTCTCAAAGTATCGGACTGGAGCACGCGAACCAAGTGCTGAATGCCTGTCATAACGAAGTATTTGGACGCTTGCTGACAGTGCCATTGTCTGGGTATGTGCTTCAGATGGAGGAATACATCCGCTATACGCGAGCCAACCGAAACACGATGCTCGAGACCTGGCAATCTTTGCAGGCGTACCGTTCGACGATCCCGGTTTCGGCGTCCTCGCTCTCTTCAGAACTGTTCTGCCTGAACATCGAATTGGCCGTGACCATACTGAAAGATACGCCTGCATTTGCCGAAATGTGGCTGGACTAAACCCCTGCCCGAGCTAACTTGTGCCAAACGGAAGCCAGGCGTTGATTATTCTGCCGATGATGGCCGCTTCCCGAGGCATTTTGAAGCGACGCACCGGCCGGGGTGACAAAGGGTGGGGCACCAGCGTAAGTTCCCGGCCATCAACCTGACACCAGGAACATGTATACCCTTCGGTGTGCCAGACGAGGTAGATCGGACGGTCCCTTAGCATCCGCCAGGTGCCTAGCTGAACAGTGACTTGTGTTGTGTCGATCTCTACCACCGACAGCGGAGGGAGAAGGTCCGTCATATGGTCATCTTCGGCTCCAATCACTGCATAACGGTAGCGCTTCGGATCCAGCCGATCCATGAGGACAGGATGAACCTTTGCCATTTCCTGAGGCTGACCGATGAGGAGGGTTGTTTGTTGTGCGTTGAAGGTTACATCGAAGTTAAGCCGGAAGGGGAACCCCGGTTCAGCAACTCCGCCGGGCGCCAACTGGAGAGCCTCCGGCGGCGATTCTAATCCGCGGGATGTGACCTCCTCCGGATCAATGCCGAACGGACGCAAAACTTGATCTAGCGAGACTCTCAGGGCAATCGCCAGACTGAAGAGTTTGTAGATGCTCGGAAGCGAGCCCGTTTCAATGTCCGCCAAAGTCGAGTGAGAGACGTAAAACTCAGGATTGCCTTTCGCGTCAGCGACGGCTCGGGTAATGCGTTCGACTTCGCTCGGCTTGACAAGACGTTCCTCGCGCAACTCCCGAATCTGCTTTCCTGGCATGAGCTATGTTTCAGTCCTTTAATAGCGCTTCCCGGGAGACACCACTCATGGATACGATTCAGTTATGGGAGCGCATCTCGTTTTCAATTCAATATGACCGCCCCGAAAGACTATCAGAAATTGGGCTGGCGGTGCAGTCCTTGCAGAGTAAGAACGGTTGTTGCGTTTGGACAGGTTCGTTCAGGTTAGGGCTTGTTGGCCATACTGTTGAACCTGTATCACGCAATTCAGCAGCTCTCTGTAAGAAGGCTCGAAAGTAGGTAGGGATACCGTCCAGGAAGGAAATAGCCATTTTGCTGACAAATACAACCTGGCCAGCAGCAGCTTTAAGCGGAGTTGAAGCGCAACCGCAATCATCTCATCCGCTTTCTCGGTGAGAACTGGATCCCGCTTCGTTCTTGCAAGTTGTGCCAAGCTCATTAGCATACCGGTGTTCTCGTCCATCAACTGGAGAAAGCGGAGCGCCAGTCGGGTTCGCCGCCTTTGGAAATGATGAAATCGTCTGGACGGGAGACAGCGTCGCAGACGGCGTTCGTCGTTGACGTCGATAAGGACCTCGAACGCCCGAACGTCAATTTCGTGCTTTTTCGCCTCCCAATCACCGGCGCTCCGGATTTCGGGGCTCCTGCGCCACAAAAGCGTCCCGGCGAGAACAAGAGACAGTAGGACGACGGCGAAAACTAAGAGGGTCGATACCATTGTTTGATGTGGTCAGTTACCGTTTTATTCCACTCTTCCAAATCAGTTTCAGGCAAACGATCAATTGTCGTGTGTCGCCATGGTCTGAGGAAATAAGAAGCCCAAATGATAGCCCCTAGATTGTAGGCCGAGGACTGGAGCAGCGCATAGGTAACGTCAGTGACAAAATGCAGATGACCACGGAACTCCAGCGCCGCCAGATTCAGAGCCGAATAGACCCCGAATCCAACGACAATTCCGACCAGGTAGTGGTGCCACCGCAATCCGAGGCGCGACATCAATGCGAGCAGCACAACGAGCATACAGGCTTGCAATAGCCTTGCGGACCGTTCCAGCAACAGAATCCATTCAAGTGTCGGGTCTGGTCCGCTCGCTCTCGCAGAGATCAAAAGCAGAAGAGACATGACCGCGGCGATCATAGCAAAAATCCACACAGATCGTAGAAGCCGCCTTAAGAGCGGGTGCGAGGGGAAGATCTGGTGTATAGCTTCCACGATCACGCCGATGCCCAACAAGACCGCCAAGGCATCTCCCCATAAGTAAACAGAAGCGTAAAGATTGCTTGGGTACCGGATGAAGAGAAGTGCTGTTTCGCGAGCAGAAACCCAAACCGTGTAGCTGAAAAATATTGGGAAGATCCTGACCAGACGGCGTCGCAGCATGGCCGCGGCAATGGCGTACTGCAGTAGCAGCGGGATTATCCAGAGGACTGTTGTTGCTAGACGCAAACGACTCATGGGCCGGACTGGCAAGGTTACTCTCAACCCAGCCGGCCCACAAGGACTAACGGGCACTTCCGGTTTTCAGCCTCGCAGTGTTACCGGGTCGGACTCGTAAAGCTAGTGCAGTGCCCCGGCGAACATGTGGGGAAAGGGGATCCTCCGTCAGCGAAGGAAGCAGTGGACGTTGCGCATGCCAGCAGAAGCGCTGTGAGTAGTAAACGCACGACTTTTTTCATCAAACGTCTCCTTTGCGGTTATCGGCATGGGTGCCGTGAAACCAACCGTATGGGTTGCCGCGAGAAGATCGTCGACATGTTCGAAAATCGAGCGATTACCGGAATGGCCTATCTGCAGAGCCAGAGATCTGGGCAAATCACAGGTGGCTTGCTGAAAAGAGTCAATCAGGGCGGCAATCTGTCGTCGGTGTACCGACGAGAACCTTGTTGGGAACGCCGGCTGCTCCAAGTTTCACGAAGTGCTCGGCGGTAGCCGACTTACCCATACTTAACGGGATTTTTGGAGCGGTCTGGTACGGAATCGCTTTTGTCGGTCCACCGACGAAAAGCCTCCCACTCACCACGATCGGAATTCGAGGGGTATGCTCCCCCCTAACTTCCTGTCGAGAGGCAATCAGGGTGGTGAACACTTTTCCCTGTAATGCCGCCGACCAGTTAGGGGTACCGAAATAGGAGGTTCGCAGCATGAAATCTGACAATCTGCCCAGCTCGTGTGGCCCTTCTCGAAGACTGCACCGCCCCCGGGCCTACGTTGCACCCGCCGTGACGCGTGTCAGCCCTCAAGAGGCGAAGGAGCTACTTTTGCGGAACGCGGACGCGAGCGATCCCGCTGTCCGCCAGATGCTCGATCGAATCGAGGAGATCCTAGGGGGAGGGGCCTCGCAGTAAAAATTAGGGCAACAAGTCTGTGCGACTGAGCCGTTTGAGTCCACATCAGAGAGCGTCGATGGATGGACGCTGCGCGAGCGGTGCGTAGGTTGCTCCGTGTACTCATCGAAAAGCCCACTTCTCATTTGAGGGCGCTCCGCGGCAATGGAGAACGCCAAGGCCGTTCCGAGAGCCGTGCGGAACAGATCAAGAGAATTGTGAAGCGAACAGGATTGACGATGGCTCAGATCTCAGCTGCGACGAGCGCATCCTGCGGCAGGAGCACGCCGTTCTTTGTTCCTCCCACATTTCTTTACAAGCAAAAAGAAGGGGTTACGCCTCACGTTTGCCAGATCATAGCACTGAGCCGGGTCACCGGTTATCGATTCACGGACTGGGTGCGGATCTGCGGTTTTGACCTGGAGTTGATCTTCGCGCTCCAAATCAAGCTTCATGTTGAGCGCACCGTCCTGGTCACGCCCGATCAGGTAACAGCCGAACGCCGGTGCGCCCCCTCTTTTTGGAATCGCGCGTGGCGGGACTCGAGGAAACGCTACCTCTTTGCAAAAATTGGCAGGAGCGATGCAGTGGTTCACCCGAGAATTCTTCCGGGCAGCATCGTCCGTGCCGACTGCACTTATTCCCCAGAAGTTTCCCGCAACGGTTTGGACACGGACGCGCTTTGGCTCGTCGAATACCTGGGAGGCCTGACTTGCTGCCAGATCGAGAGAGTCGACCAAACACACATTGTCCTCCTCCCCCATCGAGCTCCCCTACCAAGCTGGCCGCTTCGCCTCACAAAAGAAGCACGAGTGCTCGGACTCGTGGACATGGAACTCCGTCCTCGGGATGTACCGGAGCAGACGGCCTATCATCTTTCGCGGTTCGAGCACCGCCCCGTGTTGCCCCGCCGCGACGGCGAGATGAAACTTTCGACACTGGTCCGTGTTTCGCGATCTCGTGCCGGTCTGACTCTCCGCGAGGCTCACGACATGACCATGGCTGTCGCTCGATTGCTCGGGAACCAAGCCTATGGCATCGCCCTCGGCCAACTCTCGGATTACGAAGCGACGGTCAAACTACCGAGGCATGTCGCGAAGATGATGAGTCTGTGCATTATCTACGGGATTCACGCTTGGGATCTGATGGCGGCCGCCGGAATCCGGGTCGATGACTCCGGCAAAGCACCGCTGGATCTCGACGAAAGCGGACCCGAGCTGCTCACCAGGTCATACCTCGGTGACCGGCACTGGGAGGAGCGTGACGTCGGAGTTGAAGACGGTGCAGCAACTGGAGGTCGAGTGAGGAGGGTGCGCGTTGTTGCCTGAATTGAAGATGAGAGAACTCGACAACCCAGGGTGCTTGGTCTGAATAGGTCGGATCGCACGAACTGGTTGCCGACGGAGACCGACCAAGAGGAACGGAACGGGATGTTTCCTCCCGGTTCGAAACTTGATCGGAGCATGTGTGCACAGTCTACGAGAAGTAATAACGAATCTGGTTAGCGATCTCCGCAGGGGAGTCTCACGTTTCCCGGGCGGCAGGGGACCTCGCCAGACACCGGACATCGAGGAACTCGCTCGCTTTGTGATGGGCTACGGACGGATCAGGCTAGACGCGCGATCGAAGCACGGTGTTGTCGTGGAGGTAAAGGATTTGGCCTTTCGACTCCGGGAGACGCGGCGAGCTGTTACGGAGGCGCTCGTCCTGCTGGAGAGTCAAGGGCGGGCCGAACGAACGACGCAAAACGGACGATGGAGATTACAGATCTAGAAGCACGCCCTGGAACAGGGCTAATGGAGGAGAGATCACGACACCGAACCACGCACGACTAGGTCGTCAAGAGGCATTCGCTGTTTTCCGTTTTCCACGAACCCATGCGCTGTATGAGCCGACTTGGCTTATGGAAAGACGCGGACAATGAGTAGAGCTATCTCCCCGATCGATTTGCTCCCGGAACCTTGGGTCAACTCGCCCCATTGCGATCGAGGCGAATCGGGCATAAGGCTGTCTCTGGTTCGATGGAATTCTTCACAAATGGGGAAACTTGATCGCCTACATTGGAAGGCGGGAGTATCGTTCACAATGTTTGGTGTGCGAATTGGAATCCGCGCGAATCTGCCCGAATTGCTCGATCCATTGATGTCGTATCTTCCCGCCGGATGGAGACCCATACGTTCGAGCGAGGTGGAGCGTCTCTATTCGGTCATCGGGGCCGACGGGGCGGGCCTGCAGGAATCCGTGCGCCGCGTCAATTTCCTGTTTGGCAACGCTCAGCAGCTCGCCCGCACCACGCAATGGGAACAACTGTGCGAGGCCTTTGAATCAGACGCGTGTTTTTACGTCGGACAGACGACACCTACTTGGCTATTCGTGCACGCCGGCGTAGTGGGGTGGAAAGGATGCGCAGTCGTGATTCCCGGCCGGAGCCATAGCGGAAAGACCACTCTTGTGCAGGCGCTCCTGGAAGCAGGAGCTGCCTACTATTCTGACGAATTTGCGGTGTTCGACCAGGAAGGCCGGGTGCGTGCGTTTCCAAGATGGCTATCTGTCAGGACCAATGCCACGTCCGCAAGAATCGCGCCAGCGCAGTTCGGTGCCCGGACAGGCAGCGAATCGCTGCCTGTTGGACTGGTGATCCTTAGTCGGTATAAACCGGGCGCACGTTGGCGGCCGAAGGTCCTATCTCTGGGGGAAGGAATGCTGGGTCTTCTGCAAAACACTCTTTCGGCGCGCCGCTACCCGGAGCTAGCGTTTCAGACTCTGGAAAGGGTGGTGTGCCGGGCTCACGTGCTGGGAGGCGCACGTGGCGAGGCGAAAGAAACCGCCCAGTCCATTCTTCGACATCTGGAACAGGTGACTGCTTAGCATTTGGGAGTTTTGGGCAACTTCAATCAGTGCCAGGAGAGCGGGAAATCATGGAGAACAGAACGCCGCAGTTCATGCCTATGCGGAAGGATCTTCTTGTCCGAGAACTGAACAGTGAGGTCATATTATATGACAGGAGAACTCGCAAGGCTCACTGTCTAAATCCGACGGCGGCCGCCGTCTGGAGACTCTGTGACGGCCGGAAGAGTGTGGAGGAGATTGCCCGCGCCCTGGAGAAGGATTCAGCGGCGCCGGTTGATGAAGGAGTGGTCTGGCTTGCCGTGCACGAGTTCAATAAGTCCGGGCTGCTGCAGAATGAGGTCGCACCAACTGTCGAAAGGAACCAGTTGTCCCGGAGGGAGTTGGTAAGGAGGATCGGCGCCGGTGTAGCCCTGGCGCTGCCGATCGCGACCTCCATCGTCGTCCCAACACCGGCCGCCGCGGTCTCTCCTGTACGGGCCCCGTCCCGGAGACTGCGGCGAAACAACTGAGGCCGAATTGGGTGTGCCCCGAACGGCAGTGTGGAAATGCATAGACCTGAGTCCAAAGGCCGTGCGGTGGCCGCTGTCCTCGCTGGCGCATGGCGGGCCTCGCCACCAAACCTAGAAGCAACGACGGCGGACCTGGCAGCGACTGCTCCGTTACTCGTCGAATCTGGCGCAGCTGCACTGGGGTGGTGGCGGATTCGCCAATCCGGGGGACAGAGGGTGCCCTCAGGGCTCGGGCAGTTGCGAGCGACTTATCTGCGTTACGCCGTCCACGCCGCCGAGCAGGAAAGTGAAATTGTCGGCGTGTTCAATGCGTTGCGCTCCTCCGGTGTCAAGCCGATTCTGCTTAAGGGATGGGCAATCGCGCGATCGTACCCGGAGAGTGGCCTGCGTCCATCCGGGGACATCGATCTGTATGTCTCTCCTGAGCAGTACGCGAGAGCGAAGGCAGTCCTAAGCACTCGGCCGTCCTCGGTGTATTCTGTCGATCTCGATCACGACACGATGACCCGATTTAGCGAGTTAACGTTTGAGGCGCTCTATCTCCGCTCACAATTGGTAAACCTGGACGGAGCCGAGATCCGGGTTCCTGGCGCAGAGGATCACCTCCGCATTCTCTGCTTGCACATGCTGAAACACGGCGCCTGGCGCCCGCTTTGGCTGTGCGATGTTGCTGCCGCTCTCGAGTCTCGGCCGCAAAACTTCGACTGGAATCGTTGCCTAGGGAAGCACGGGACCCATGCCGATTGGGTTGTTTGCACACTGGCACTTGCGGATCAGCTTCTTGGCGCCGAGACAAAAGGTACGCCGGCTCAGGGCAGGGGGAAAACCCTGCCGGACTGGCTCGTGAGCAGTGTTCTAAAGCAATGGAGTGCTCCAAATCCGCCAAACCTACCCTTGTTTGTCGACCAAGTCGGAAAGCATTGGTGGAAAATGGAAACACTTCGGGCGATCCGCCAGCGCTGGCCGAATCCGATACAGGCCACCGTGGACGCGGGCGGATCATTCAACGAGAGGTCGCGACTTCCGTTTCAGGTTCTTGACTGTGTTTTGAGGACTGCTAGATTGTGCCGCCAACTGCCGGGGTTGCTGCGCAATTAAGAGACTCGCTGGGGCCGTGATACTTCTCAACGCTCACGGAGATGCTGACGCACAACCGCCAACTATCGAGTTGTGAGGAAAGGATGCGCAACTACTATTGCCTCGGCGTCGCGAACAAGGAGTTCAGCCTCGCGGTGACGCGGCCGTTTTTCGAAGGGATGTTGAACGTCGGCGTGAACATGATGATTGCCAGCGGCTGAACCGGGCAGACCACCGAGAACTTTGCCATTGCCGGCGTCTATGGGCCGGGAAGAGTGGGCTTGGGAAGCAACGGATTGGTCCCAGCAAATCCAATCAGCGAAGTGGTTGGCGTAAGAATTCCTTCCTACGCCAGCGTGAATATCACCTACCGCTTTGGCAGGAATCCTGTCCGATAGGCGGGGCTCCGTTCTTCTCCAATGACTAGGAAGGTATTGGAAATCCAGAAATTGAACAGCGTAGAGCCGGGCGGCCATAAGTCGGCTTTGGAAAATCTAATATTCACTGGGTCACGGTTTTGGAAACGTTATTCCCGGCGTGTTCACCACGGTGCTCGCGAAACACTCAAAGTCGTTCTCGCTCGTCGACTCGCTCGCGATCGGGGTGGATCGGATGCAGCGGAACTTTGAGCCGATGCCGCGGCAGGTCGAGAGTTGGCGGGCCGAGCAACTGTCAGCAGCGGCGGCAAAGCTGACGATCTACCGCGCGTTGGATCGATAGAGATCTGAAGGTTCCGAAGCATCTGGCGCGGAGGGTTCACGAACTCTACTTCAATCCGCAGCAAGAGGAATTCACACCTCGAACGATGTGGAGCTTATCGAACGCGTTCACATCTGCATTCAAAGAACTCGATCCGATCCCGCAATTCCGGGCGACCGCGAAGCTAGGATGCTTCCTTGAATCTGTGACTCCTGCGTGATCGCCCGCTCAGAGACGAACTCATCCTCTAGGTACTCTCGCCGCGTCTGCTAGAAGAGCTCCACGTTCCGTTTCCTGTCCATCGCCGTCCCCGTTTCGGCTGGCCGGAACAGGTTGGGCAATCCCTTACAGGGTGGGCCAAATGAGGATGTGTACCGGGCTATGCCTTCGCCGTGAACCGTGATCGTTTCGGAGGTCGCGCTCGAGTTACTCCTGGAGTCCCCGTCCCATGACCAGTGCGGGATGCTCAGCCCACTCGGCACATCATCGGCGGACTCGTGGTACCGGGACATCGTCGTCGTGGTTGCCCAGGCAAAATAGTCGTGCAGCACTTGTCGCAGCGCGCCGTCGTAGGCTAGTCCGACATCTGCAAGAGCCTGGTCGAAGCAGGCAATCGCACGGCGATCCATTTCGTCGTGCTCCCCGTTGCCGCTGTGCATCTTGACGACGGTGGTCTCGTCACCGTAGGAGTCGGAATACGCGCTGGGGCCACCGAGTGCCTCGGCCCAGTAAGCGGCCAGTCGCTCGACATGCTGGGGGTGGAAGCCGTGGCTGAACGCATGGCCGACCACCTCGTCGGCCATCACCCGACGATGCCAGGCGTCGGCAAGACGGCGCAGGCCGTCCATTCCACCCGCCGCCTCGAAGACAGTTTGCATGCCTCCATAATGACAATCGTCCCGTGCCTTTGCAAGACAATGGCCTGCAGCGAGTTCAGCCGAGAGTACGCAATCCGATCTTCCGTTTGGTAGATGGCGGGCAGGGTCGAAAATCCCGCCGCCGCCGCCCGTTCGCCCCGGGTCTCATGCTGGGTTGACTTGAACAGTCAGCGGTTCGACGCGATAGCCGAGGCTTCGAAGCTGCCGGATCATACGCGCGGTGCGTGTTCGCTTCAACCTTTCGCACACGACCTGGCCGCGTTCCTCGTAGCGGACCCCTCGGTGCAAGATTATCCAGATCAGCCGACAAAGGCGATTGGCAATTGCCCCGATAGTCTGATTGTGTCCCAGGCGTAGTACGAGGCGGCGATACACGATCTCGAAGATGCTTCCTTTCGTTTTGACCGCAGCGTTGGCGCCTTGATTCAGAATGCGCCGCATTTGGCGGTTGCCCTTGGGGGAGCGGTGGCTCGTGGATACTCCCGCGCTCTCGTCATCTCCAGGACACGCTCCCACCCAGGAAGACAAGTGCTTCTGCGAAGCAAACGTCGCGGCTTTGGCACCCACTTCGGCAATGATCTGCTGCGCCGAAGCCACTCCTAGACCGGGCACCTCGGCGAGCCGCTGCACGGCCTCCTGGTGCTGGATGAGAAGACCCGCCATCTCTTGCTCCAGCTTGACGATCTGCTGCTCGAGAAATTGCAATTCCTCCAGTACCATCTTCAGGAGCCGGCGGTAAACCGGGTTGAGCTCCGTTGCGGCGCTCAACGCGTCGCACAATTGTGCCGGCGTGGCACGCAACTTCTTATCGGCCAAAGCGGCCAGAGACGTGGGGTTGGTTTCCCCGTCGGCCAGCGCCTGCAGCATACGCCGTGCACTCAGACCCAGCAGATCCGAGACCAGACTGGATAATTTAATATGGGCCTCTTCCAGCAGACTCTCCAGTCGGTTCTGCAACTGTACCCGGTCGCAGGTCAACTGGTACTTTCTGCGCATTACGGTGCGCCACAGTCGCTGTTCGGTATCGGGCACAAAGCTCAAGGTCAGCTCCTGGGCCACGAACCGTTTCACCAGTCGTTCCGCATCGGGGAAATCCTTCTTCCGCCCCTGCGGCCCGCGATTGGATTGCGCCTGTTCCAGATGCGGCGCTCCTGACATCGGGCCAGCACCTTCCCGCTTCTGGCAGGTCGGCTTCCAGTACCCTTCCAGTGCTCCCCAAACCGGTTTCCAATATTGCGCGGTTGACTCCATCACTACTTCCTCGACCTCCTGCGCGACGAACCATTCCGATAGCAATCGCAGATGCTCAGGGGTGGTGCCGAACTGGCGCCTCTCAAACTGGTACTCGCCTTCGCCTTCGACGTCGGCCACCACCACGGCCAACATCTTTTTGTGAACGTCAATTCCCGCTATTCTGTAAGCCATACGCTTCCTCCTGGTGGGAGCGAAAAGCGTGCCGCAACGTACATCAACCAGGGTCGCGGGCTATCGCCGCTCCCCAAGGGAAGAAACGACGCCCAATTATTCGCTCAATCACGCACGCTCCGGATCAGACAAACCGTCGGCCTCGACTTCTCCATTGCCCGTTCGACCTCGCCGCTCCAACCTGTTGCCATACTACCTATGAGTCATTTTCATAAGGTTTCGCGGGCCGCAGGCCCAAAAATGACAAACCGGAAGTAATCCGAGGTCGACTGATCGGCCGTAAGTACACAACCCATTCAGCCGCTGCAGGGAGGTTCCCCGCTTCGGCACACACAAACTGGATTGCAAGGTACGTGCGAGGGGGCCGAGCGACTGCGTTCAAGAAAAACCCACCTCCGGACGGAGCGATGAGTCACTGATTCCAAGTAGCTAGACTCGACAGAAACTTGCCGTAGCCAAACACCAGATTCTCGAAGGCCAGATGGACGCACAACTGTTCGAAGCCTGGCGACGGTCAAGCAGATCGTCGGGTCTTGGCGGCGGGATTACTAAAGAGCAGTTCTGACCTTTACGGGAACGGTCATCAGGTGAGGTGTTGACGTGCGCTACTTCCATTTCTCCTCGCCCTCCGCGATGGAGATGTAGCGATCAATCGGCAAATCGGTGTAGCGCTGGACCAACTCGCTGGGTTTGGGCCACTTCACCTCGACCCAGTCCATCTTCGTCTGCTTGCCAATTCCTAACACCAACCGCGGATCGTGCGATGAAAGATAGCTCCCGCCACCCGCTTTCATCCGGCTGCGCTTCAGATCGCCGGCTTGGTAGGTGACGCGCGCGCCCACGGCATCGATGTTTGCCTTTTTGCCAACGAGCTTAATCCCCAGCCAATGACCCCGGCTGCCAACATTGTTGTGTAAGAGAACCGGTGGCTCGTCGTTACACGAAACCAGCACGTCGACGCCTCCATCATTGTCGAAGTCACCCAGGGCTAAACCGCGGGCCGACATGGGACGCGCAAAGGCCTGACCACTCGCCTGAGTTACATTTTCCAGGCCGTCGCTGCCGCTGTTATGAAACAGCAAGAGCCGCTCACGGTAGGTCACATTGTCGTAGATTTTTTCGATGAGGTCGTCGGGATGACCGTTGGCAATCATCAGGTCAAGGTTCCCGTCGTTGTCGTAGTCCAGGAATTTCACGCCCCAGCCGCTCATCAGGCGGGTGGCATTTGCGATTCCAGAAGGCGCAGCGATGTCGTCAAACGTTTCGTCGTGCCGGTTCAGATAGAGGCCGTCGAGCTCGTGGTTCAGGTTGGTGACAAACAGATCCATCCACCCGTCCTGGTTGAGATCGGCGGAGTCGACGCCCATTCCCGAGCGCGCCCTTCCCCCTTCCCCGAAGGCCACCCCTGACGTGAAACCGACCTCTTCAAACCGCCGCCCATTGCGGTTGATGAACAGGAAGTTGGCGTCGGTGTCGTTAGACACAAACAGGTCCATCCATCCGTCATTATTGACGTCGGTTGCCACGACACCCCAGGATTTGCCGGGATTGTCTGCGATTCCCATTTTCTGACTGACATCCGTAAATGTGCCATCCCCATTGTTGTGGAATAGCCAGCTCGCCATCGGCGAATAGATGCGGGGATAGCAATATTCATTCAGCCCCTTGATCGCGGGGATGTTCGGCGCGCCGCAATTGTGATGCTTGGACTTGTCGAAGTCCACGAAGCGGCAGACAAAAAGATCCAGCCGTCCGTCGTTGTCGTAGTCGAACCACACCGCACTCGATGCCCATCCCGGAGCTGCCACGCCCGCGTGCGCGGTCACGTCCGTAAACGTGCCATCGCCGTTGTTGCGGTAGAGAATGCTTCGTCCATATTGAGTTATATACAGATCGGGGAAGCCGTCGGCGTTGTAATCGCCGACCGCGACGCCCATGCCGTACCCACCGCCGACAACCCCAGCCTTTTCGGTGACGTCGGTGAAGGTGCCGTCGCGGTTGTTCCGGTAGAGAGCGTTCCGCAGCGGCTGTGTGGGTGTGAAAATGTCGCACTTTCCACTGTTGACAAGATAGATATCCATCCAACCGTCGTTGTCGTAGTCGAGGAACGCGCAACCGGCGCCAGTGGACTGGGGCAAGTATTTCTCAGGGGAGAGCCCTGCAGTGTGAGTCCAGGTGATGCCGGTGGCTGAGGACGGGACTTCAGAGAACGGGTAAGAAGGAGAGTCAGCGGCAGCTGCCATCCGCGCCAAGGCAGGGAAGGCAAGGGTTCCGGCCAGAACTCGCAGAAATTCTCTTCTTCCAGCGAGCCCTGAAGCGAAGCGCATCGCTACTTCGGCTCCGGCGCGGGCGGGTTGGGAGAGTTTTGTTTCTCCTGAGCGATCGCCGCCTTCCGTTTGACCGCCTCCAATGCCTCCGACGATTGTCGCTGCAGCGCGGCCTCGCGGTTCGAGTCTTCACGGCGTCCTGCACCGGCGTAGGCAACGGCAAGTTGATAATGCCCGGTGGGGCTGTCGGGCGCCATCTTTTCGTAGGTCTCAAGCGGCGGGATGGCCTCAGGGAACCGCTTTGCCGAGTTGAGCGCCGTCCCCAGTCCGAGATATGCCTCCATGAATCCGGTATCTAATTTGGTGGCGCGAGTGAAATGCTGGATCGCGGTCGCGGAATCCTTCGCGTCCGCCGCCAACTGCCCGAGGACAAATTCCGCAACCGCGTTCCTGGGATCGATTTCGAGTTCCTCCTGGAAGTTCTTTCTGGCCTGTTCGACTTCGGCCGGCGAAGGCTGCGGTTTTGAGAGCAGGGCACGACCCAGGCGGGCGTGAATGCCGGGAAGCATCGGGTTGATATCCAGAATCTTATGGTATTCGGCGGCCGCCTCGTCCCATTTGCCCTGGAGTTCCAGTGCCTCGGCATTCAGTTCGTGAACCTGGAACGAGAATGGGGCCTCGTGGGCCAAGTCCTGCGAAGCTCGAAGGGAAAGGTCGGAGTAGGCATGGATTGCAGCGTAAAGCACCTCTGGGTCGCGTGGAAAATCACGGCTCAGGACGGCCAGGAAATCAAGCGAGTCATAAGGAGCATCGTGGGTCATGGCGCAGTGCAAGCCGTCAAGTCCGAGCCGCTTCTTGAGGTCCTTATCGGTGACCTGACGAATCGCCTTCTTCAACAAGGGAAGAGCCTGGGTGCAATGTCCGCTCTCGGCCAGGTTCGCGGCGCGCTGCGCTTCTCCCTCGGCGGCGTTTGAGGTATTCTTCGGCACACTTTGAGCGTACAGATTTGCTGGATTCACGAAGACCAGGGACGAAAGTAAGAAAAAGGCGGGCAACCGGATAGAGCTGATCATTCGCCGATTATATGCCGAGAGGATCACGGTCCGAACTCACCCGCCTTCGTCGATTTCTTCCCTGCAAAGCAAAGGCAGGCGCCGTTTAGCGCCTGCCGCGTTTTTCAATTCCGCTCTCCCGGCGCTAGAAGGAGAACTTCAAAGCGAGCTGGAGTATCCGTGCGCCTTGTGAACCGGTGATGCGACCGAAGTTCACGTTGCTGCCGGCTGTGCCCGGATCAAACGAGCCGCCTGCGGGTCCACCCAAGAACGTCCAGACCGGATGGTTAAAAGCGTTGAGCGCTTCGAACCGGAATTCCAGCTTCTTGTCTTCTGTGAAAAGAAAGCCCTTGTGCAAGCTCAGGTCGAAGTTGGCGTACTTCGGACCACGAACGTTGCCGACACCGCAGGTTCCAAACGTGTTCGCCGCCGCCGGACTGACGTTTGTGGGGGAGGGGTCGATGTACTGGATGTATCCAGGCGTACCGCCCGACGCCAAGACGGTTTGATTGATAATCTTCACCGGACCGTTGCAATCTGGCAGATTCGCCAGCGTGTAGGGCCCGATGCCATTGGTATTGTCTGAATTGCCACCCACGCCCCATCCGCCGAAGTTATTCAAGGTCAGAGCGTTTCCGCTGTGCAGCGTAACAATTCCGCCGATCTCCCAGTTCCCCAGCACGGCGTTCAACGCCGAGTTCATGTCGTGGCCAAATTGCTTGCCATGGCCAAGGGGCAGTGCATAGGTAACGTAACTGGTGAAGATGTGCGTTTGATCGTAGTAGCATGGTCCCCAATTCAAGCGAGGGTTATAGATATTCTCCCAGCCAGGCTGGCCGCCCGAACTGGTGGCATTGAAGCTGCCCCAGCCGGTGCCAAAATATCCCGGCGAGTTGCTCATGCACTTCGACCATGTATAAGCAACCTGTCCTTGCAGGCCATTGGTCATGCGCTTCTGCAAAACTGCCTGCAGTGCATTGTATTTCTGGTCGGAGTTTGACATGTTGGTTCCAGCAAGGGTTTCAGCACCACATACCGGGGCGCCAGGGTTCCCGCAGTTCGGATCGTTGAATTGCGGATTGTCCACCAGATAGAGCGATCCGGGAGTGCCACCGCCCAGGAACGGTCCGGGAACGCGGCTCACGATCTGCTCCCCGGCCCCCGCAACTTTTCCCGCAGCATTAAGCGGGACCGACTGTGCAACGTCCTCAAAGTTGAGGAGATGCGCGCCGCGCTGACCGACGTAGCCGATCTGGAATGTCAAGGAATTGCTGAATTGTTGCTGGAACGTGAGATTCCACTGACTGACCATGGCCGGCCGGAAGTTCTGGTCATAGATCCTTTGCCGCACGCCGTGCTGGTAGCAGGTTTGGTTGATGCCCCCGGGACATTGGGTGTTCGTGGCAGCTCCGAAACCATTCTCCAGTGTGCCAATCCCGCCTGCCGCCTGCTGCTGGACGATGCCGAATGGCAAATTCAGCGTGAGTTCCTCGTTGCTGCCGCCGCCTTCCCTGAATGTGGAGATACCGAACCCGGCGCGAATCACTGTCTTTCCGCCCAGTGCTGCCGGCGTCCATGCCAACCCAATTCGCGGCTGCCAATCACCGATCCCCAGATAATTGTTGTAAAGCGCTCGGTTGCCGAACTTGGCGGTTCCGTCCGCTCCGTTGGCGGTATAGATTGTGCCTGTGTATAGCCCAAAGTTGACCACGCGGTCGTTCACTTCATACAGAGGCGTATGGTCTTCGAAGCGCACTCCAACGTTGACGGTAAGCGTCGGAGTTGCGCGCCAGGCGTCCTGCACATACGCGCCAAGAATGTTGCCGCGGAGCTTCGCAGGATTGCTCACCACCCCGCCGGTGTCGCGGAGCGATTGCGTCCCGCCAGCCACATTGCCCAACCAGAAGTCTGCCAGACCCGACCCGGTCGCCGTCCCTATGCTGAGAAAGCCAAGCGCTCCATTGTTTCCCTGATAAATGTAGTTCTGGCGCTCGCGGACGAACTGGAAGCCGGTCTTGATCTGATGGCGGCCGTGAGTATAGATCAGGTTATCTTCGAATTGGCCCTGGGTAGAGTGGAATACCTGAATCAGGTTTTGAAGTCCCAGACCAGCGGAAGCTCCGTTGTTGCCGGTGATATTCAACTGCACCAACCCGGGCCCCTGAAGGTTGCCGCCCGCAATGCCAAGCTGCTCGCTGATATTGCCGAGGGAAGAGGTTGGCGTCGTCGTCGAATTGAATTTCACGGCATTGAATCCGAAGCGAGCCTCGTTCAGCAAGTTCGCGTGAAATGTGTGCGTCCAGTTGACGACTGCATTTCGGACAGGGGCGTCACTGCCCTCGACAGCGCCGTTGAAGCAGAAAACGCAGCCTGTGAAGGTTGGATTGTAGAGATCCATCTGCGACCAGCGACCGAAAATATGGTCTCTTTCGGAGATGTTGTAGTCGATTTTCAGATCCCCCTGGTTGTTGGTCAGGTTATTCCCGCTTTTGTAAAAAAGATTGTTCGCAGCGAGCGTATCCACTGCAGGCAGCGGATAGTACTTGGTCAAGGCGAACATCGCCGAAGACACCGTGTCGATCGTGTACCCAGCAGTAGCCAGGTTGTTGAAAGGAATTGGCTGCCCTACGTTTGGGCCATTTGGATAAACAAGTTGAGTAACTGCGAGAGGTGGGGGAGTGCCCCCGGTGCATACACCTGCACCATCGAACGTTCCGCCAAAGTCCGTACAGAGCTGCCCGAAATCCCCGGTGCGCGCCTTCGCGGTCAGAACCTGCGCTGGGGTCGTACCGGCCTGTAGCTGGCGCTGCCCCTGATAGTCGGCGAAGAAGAACAGCTTGTTCCTGATGATTGGGCCGCCGATCGTGCCGCCAAATTGGTGGTACCGCAGTTCGGCCTTCTTCTGTACACCTTGCGAGTCGAATCCGAGGAGACCGTTGTCCACACCCCGGGTCCAGCCATCCGAAGCATTGTGGGCATCCAACGCGTCGTTGCGCAGAAATTCATAGAGTCCCCCGTGAAACCTGTTCGTCCCAGACTTGGTGCTGACGCTGACAACCCCGCCCTGATAGTTACCGAACTCTGCCGAGGCATTCTGCGTGATCAGGTTGAATTCCTGAATCGCATCGGGGCTGGGCTGATAACCAGTCTCGTTGTTCTTGTCTTCGCTATTGAGAATTCCATCGACCAAATACTCGTTCGCCTGTTCGCGATTGCCGTTGATGTAAGGACGGCCGGAGTTCAGCTGGTTTTGCGCCAGTCGCATTCCGCTGGGATCGACGTTGGTCGCGCCGGGAGCCAGCAGAGTCAGTTGCAAGTAATTGCGCGCGGCCAGCGGCAGGCTCACGTTGGTATTTGCATCGATCAGCGTGCTCACTTCCGTGGTCTCGGTCTGGAGCAACGGAATTGAACTGATGACCTCGACCGACGAAGAGACCGTTCCCATCTTCAACTGAACGTCAACACGTGCCGTCTGGTTGAGCACGAGAGTGAAGGGCGCGTGCTCGACGCTCTGGAAACCCGCGGACGTTACCTTGACCGTGTAGCTGCCAATCGGCAGGCGCAGCAGATTGTAGGCGCCGGTTTCATTGGTCTCGGCGTTCCACACCGTTCCGCGATCCACATCGGTCGCCGCGACGGCAGCACCCTTGATGGGGGCTCCGCTCGGATCGGTGACGGTACCCACGATGTTGGCGGTTACCTCCTGGCCCCATACCGGCTGCAGAGCGCCGAGTAGACCAACCATTAGCAGAATTCCAAACCTCAATAACGTTCGCATCACAGACCTCCGGAAGACGTTTTCGTAAGCACAGAACCAAGAACAGAACCCATTTGAATACTGCAATAATATTAGGACTAATGCTATATAGTACTTTCGTGGATGCCGTCAAGAAAAAAATGACGAAGAAGAGCGGAATTTTTGACTCTCCAAGATTTTGTATTCTATAGCACTCCCAGATGGCGGTCGGCGGTCGCGAGGTCGACCTGATCACCGTCCTGTGGAAAAACAGGCTTATATAAAGAATGGAAGATCGTGTCTATGAAATGCGGTAGTTAAACGTTTTTATATTGTGGTCGCCCTTTACAAGTTCCCTGATGAGGGATACTGTGTGGTTCTATTAGCGTTGAGTTTGCGCTTGCACTTGAAGCTCTATAGCATAGAGGTGGGCGAAGAGTGTTTGGAAACAGTCTGGGGCCGCGTGCAATCAATCTATTTGCTCTATAGCACATCGATTTTGTTTGCTCTATAGCACATAGATCAGGGCACATCGGCGCGAGTTTTTCGTGTCCCTCAAGACCCCGCGAAGCAAGCATCAGCGTCTATGATCCGGATGATTGGGGAGTTCATGCCAAACCGCCACCCAAACGGGATACCCGCCTACCAGAAGATCCAAGCCACGATCATGGAGCGCATTGAAAACGGCCAGTTGAAACCGGGGGATGCGGTCGATTCCGAACGGGAGCTGGCGAAGATTCACCAAGTAAGCCTGATGACGGCGCGTCATGCCTTGACCGCGCTGGAACGCGAGGGAATGGTGCAGCGCCGGCGTGGCGCGGGAACGTTCGTGGCGCCGCCCAAAATCCACTTCAACAAGCTGACGAGTTTCACTGAACAGATGGCCAGTCGAAGTCTATCGGCTTGTTCGAAGGTTCTGACGTTTGAAGTCGTCGACAACGAACATGAAGTCGCGGCCCGTCTTGCCCTGGCGGCCAATACTCGCCTGCTCAAGCTCGAGCGACTCCGGCTCGCAGGGGACGAACCATTCGCGATCGAGACCTGCTATCTGCCGGCCGAGGAGTTCGCGGGTCTCACCCGGAGCTCTTTGGTACGCGGGTCACTGTTCTCGATTTTGGAGAGCACCTATGGCATCCAAATCGCTTATGCCGACGAGGAAATGGATGCGACCGCCGCCGCCCCGGCGACGGCAAGTCTTCTGAAAGTTGCGCGGGATCAGCCGCTGCTCAGAATCCGCCAAGTCATCTATTCGACAAAGGGCAAAGCCGCGCTTTATGTGCTCGGCCTGTATCGATCAGACCGGCATACACTACTAGTCCGAAGATTTCGCTAGGGCTGCGGGAATACGGACAGGCGATTACACCACTGCCTATTCAGTAATCATCTGTCTCTTGATCTGTGCGCCGTTTGAAGAGTTGGAGTCGCGGAATCCAGTTGTTTGCAACGGTCTGAAGGGTTTGTCGAACATCCCAGCAGGGGCTTAATTGTAGAGAATGGCCTTCAGACCAATCGTGACGGCTGCGTTTCTCAAGCCGATTTCTGGCGTGGCTGACTGATCGGCCGTGAGTCTACACCAATAGGTAAAAGCGACTGCCATAGTCGCAAAACTGGCACACTGCCGGCACACAGCGATGGGGTGAACCCCTTCGTTGAGACAGTTTGGAATTGGCACACTTGCCGTTCCATGGTTTTTCCTTCTCAAACTTCCTCTTCTCTTTCAGGATGACGCTCGGCTGGTGAAGCGGAGGCGAGCTCTGCTGGAGAGCAACTCGCCGAGGAATAACCAGCTGGAGACTC
>JAIQFO010000014.1 GCA_020073215.1 Terriglobia bacterium
CCGCCCCCAGATGCGGGCCTCGTGGGCATCCGCGAACAGGATATCCACGACCGGGCGGGTTTCGGTTTGCGCCGTGCGGTCCACAAAGCGTGCAAGATGCTTGCGGGTGCGATTTCTGGACATAAGCACAATCGTGTCGTTCAGATTGGCGTGCAGCTTCCGCTCCGCTGTCGGTGAGAGGGCCACGTTCAAGACTTTCCCCGCCGGGAGGGTGTGCTTGGGCACCGCATATGCACTCCGTGCTGGAGCATTGTTCGAGAAGACCGGATCGGGACCGAAATCGCCGGTCAGAGCATAAGCGGTCACCTGAACGCGAGCTTTCGAGGAATCGAGGAACGCGAGTTTTTGGTTTGCCTGTGATAGGCGCACAGTAACATCGACAAGCTGGGATTTGGTTTGCTCCAGTTGATCACTGAGTTGGCGCACCATCGCGGCGTTTCGGAGGTTTTCGTAACGGTGAAACCCCACGCCTGCTCCGAGTACGAAAGTAACCAGAAGTGCCATCGTCAAGTTTCGAATTGTCATAGCGCCTCCGTCCCAATGGCATATACCGGTGCTTGCAATGTGCCATTCCGGGAAGGACGAACCGCCATAGGCGATTCGAGGATGACAGAAGGCGTAAGGTGCAGGGTGGGCGGGAGTTCCAATATGGCTGGCGGCGAGGTTGGTGTGCATTGGAAGTGCGGCGACTCGACGTCGCTGCATTGTTACCTGAAAAGTAACGTTGCATAATCTTGCGCAGAAATATGAATCGCTGCGACATGGTGGTCGCACGGGTAACTCTCACCGTGGTTACCAGCAAACCGCCGCACAAGGCGCATTGAGTAGGTTGGTAGCTTCCTCAACCGGGCAAGATTCATCGAATTGGCGATGGCCAGTCCGGAAGCCGTCGCAGGCGACAACGATGTCTGTAAACTCCGGTATGCTTGGTGCGCATATGCCAATAACTACGCCAGTAGGTCCAGCTATTGAATTCCGTGACGTGGCCTACCATGTGGCGGGCACAGAAGTGGTGGATAGGTTGAATCTGGAAGTTCAGCACGGAGAAACCCTGGTTTTGCTGGGGCGCAGCGGTTCGGGAAAGACCACGACCCTCAAGCTGGTGAATCGCCTGTTGCTGCCTACGGCCGGGGAAGTGCGGGTGAACGGTGTGCCGACCGGCGCTTGCGATGTCATTCGTTTGCGTCGCAGTATCGGTTACGTGATCCAGGACGTCGGTCTGTTTCCCCACTTCACCGTGGAGCGAAACATCGGTCTGGTCCCCAAGATCGAAGGCTGGCCCGCGGAGCGTACGCGCGCGCGCGTGCGGGAGCTGCTGCAAATGGTTGGGCTCGCAGCGGAATTGGCCGCGCGGTATCCGCACCAATTATCGGGTGGGCAGCGGCAGAGAGTGGGTGTGGCGCGAGCCCTGGCCGCGGATCCGGAAATACTGCTTATGGACGAACCCTTTGGGGCGCTTGACCCGCTCACGCGCGACGAATTGCAGCGCGAATTTCTGTCGTTGCAGCAACGGCTCCATAAGACGGTAATCTTTGTTACGCACGATCTTCGGGAGGCGCTGTTGCTCGGCTCGCGGATTGCACTCATGGAAGCAGGACGGCTGGTTACGGTGCTCACGCCCCAGGATTTCTTGCGGTCCAACGACCGCTGGGCATCGGCGTATGTGAGGGCGTTCGCAGATGGACTGCAGTTAGTCGCGGATCGAGGCACGTCATGAGCGTTCTTCAATTCATCTTGCAGAACCGAAGCCAAGTGCTGGAACTGACACTGGAGCACCTCTGGCTGGTTGGGTGCTCCACGTTCCTGGCCATGCTGGTCGGCATCCCGTTGGGTATCGTCATCGCACATCGTCCGCGACTGAACCCGCCGGTGCTGACGAGCGCGAACATTATCCAGACGATTCCCAGTCTCGCCCTATTCGGATTTCTGCTGCCCGTGCCGTGGCTGGGAGACCGCGCGGATCGGCTGGCAATCCTGGCGCTGACTCTGTATGCCCTGCTGCCCATGATTCGGAACACGTATGCGGGAATCCGCGGAGTCGATAGCGCGGTGGTGGAAGCAGGACGCGGTATGGGACTTACCGACAGGCAACTCTTGTTTCAGGTAGAACTGCCGTTGGCGCTCAGTGTGATTCTTTCGGGAGTGCGGGTCGCGGTGGTCATCTCGGTGGGGCTGGCTACGATCGCCGCCGCGATTGGTGCCGGAGGTCTGGGGGAATTTATTTTCCGTGGCCTGGCGATGGTAGATAACCGAGTCATTCTTGCGGGAGCGATTCCGGCGGCGGTCCTGGCGCTGTTGGCGGACCTCAGCGTGGGATGGCTGGAGAGGCGTCTGCGGCGACAATGATGACGAGGACCCATCGCTCGAGTCTGTTCGCGCTCGTGCTGTCGGTGGCGGCTTTGCAGCTTCCTGCTTGTTCACCCTCCCATTCTGATCGCATCACCATCGGCTCCAAGAACTTTACCGAATCGTTCATTTTGGGCGAACTCATGGCGCAGCAGATCGAGGCGCACACCCGCCTGAAAGTGGACCGGCGTTTCTATCTTGCGGGAACCTACATCTGCCATCAGGCGGCGCTGGCCGGGCGCATCGACGTATATCCGGAATACACGGGCACGGCATTGACTGCAATTCTCAAGCAGGATGCCGGGGGCGATAAGGCGGACGTTTATCAGAGGGTCAAGAGTGAATACGAACGGCGCTTCGGACTGACTCTGGGCCCCGCATTCGGGTTCAACGATACGTTTGCCATGGAAATCCGAGGAGAAGACGCTCGCCGCTTGAACATCAACACACTGTCGCAGGCGGCCGCATTCACACCGCGTTGGCGGGCCGGGGTTGGCTACGAGTTCATGGAACGGCCAGACGGTTATCGAGGCATGGCCGCTGCGTATGGGTTGCACTTTGCTGAGAATCCGCGCGTGATGGATCTGGGCCTGCTGACCCGGGCGCTGCGGGACCGTCAGATCGACTTGGCCGCTGGCAACGCCACCGATGGCTTGATTCCGGCACTGGACTTGTTTGTGCTCGAAGATGACCGGCACTATTTTCCTCCTTACGAGGCCGTACCCGTGGTGCGGGAACAGGTTTTACGCGAACATCCGGAGGTCGGTCAGGCCCTGGCTGGGCTAGCCGGAAAGATTTCCGACCCAGAGATGCAGCAACTGAATTACTCGGTCGATGGCCAACATCGCGACGTGAAAGAAGTGGCGCGCGAGTTCCTGCGGAGAAAGGGATTGGTTCCGTAACCGTATGATGACTAGGGCCTGGAAACCGAGTCGCAGCGGCATCGTTCGATTCTGCGCGGGACAAGCCTTGCCGGGCCGTTCCGAGAGCCTACCTGAGCTTGCCGAAGGGGCGTCTCGCCTTCAGCGCGGCGGGCGAGGACGCCCGCCGGACAGCCGCCGGGACGGCGGCGCTACGCTCCGTCGCATACCTAATAAAAACATATTTTCGGCTGCGACCTCGCCGATCGATTCGACATCTAAGGTCCGAGAGTGTGGTTGCCGGCTCGCGCACCTTGGCCGGCATGATGTGGGTCCTGTAATAGAAGAGCCGCTCAAGCTAAAGCGGCGTTCGGAGTTGTTTCACCAGCCATTCGTCCGGTCATCACGACCAAAGCGGGGAGGCCCCAATGCTTGCCATGCAAAATGGCGTTGCTGTCCGGCGTGAGTTACTGGAGCGCTTGACTGGTGCCCGCCGACGGAGCGATGCACTTTTCAGCCTGGTGCGTGCTGACTCCCTCTATGAGCGACCGATTCCGGAGCGTCATCGCATCATCTTCTATGTCGGACACCTCGAGGCATTCGATTGGAATTTGCTCCACGAAATCTTCGGGGCCCAAAGTCTCCATCCTGAATTTGACCGGTTGTTTGCTTTCGGCATCGATCCGGTCGGCGGCGGGCTGCCGGGCGATCAACCGTCCGACTGGCCTTCCCTGGATGCGGTACACAGTTACGTGACCAAAATTCGAGCCGCTCTCGACGAAAAGCTGGCGAACGGAGCGCTTGAATCCGCGCAGACGCGCGGCGGCTTTCCGGTTGACGCTTTGCTGAATGTGGCGCTTGAGCATCGGCTCATGCATGTCGAGACGCTGGCCTACATGTTGCATCAGTTGTCGCTCGACAAGAAGGTGCGGCAAAAAGACCCACGGAATCTCGACGCGGGCCCGGTGATTCACCGGATGGTTGACATTCCGGCGGGCGTGGCCACGCTTGGGCTTCGCCGCGATTCCGAAACCTTCGGTTGGGACAACGAGTATGAATCCCAGATCGTGGACGTTCCTGCCTTCGTCATCGATCGGTTCAAAGTGACCAACCGGCAGTATCTCGAGTTTGTAGCTGGGGGCGGGTATGACACGCGCAGGTTCTGGAGCGATGACGACTGGAACTGGAGAACCGCCCGCGGAATAACTCATCCGGTGTTCTGGAAGAAGACCGGCGATCGTTGCACAGGCGAAGATTGGGTCTACCGGACGATGTTCGGCGAACTGCCCCTCCCGCTCGACTGGCCGGTTTATGTGAGCCAGGCGGAAGCCAACGCGTATGCGCGGTGGGCCGGGAAGTCGCTCCCGACGGAACCTGAGTGGCACCGCGCGGCATATGGCGCCGCAGGCGAATCGGAAAGAACGTATCCATGGGGAAGTAATGCGCCCGATCCCGACTTCGGGAATTTTGATTTTCAAAGCTGGGACCCCACGCCGGTGAGCGCGTTTCCTCGCGGACGAAGCGCTTTCGGCGTCGACGACATGCTTGGTAACGGCTGGGAGTGGACCTCCACCCTGTTTGCGCCGTTTTCCGGTTTTGAGCCGTTTCCGTTTTACCGGGGCTACTCGGCTGATTTCTTCGATGGCAAGCACTTCGTTATGAAAGGGGGCTCGGCGCGCACTGCCACGTGCATGCTCCGGCCCACATTTCGCAACTGGTTCCAGGCGCACTACCAATATGTGTACGCGGGATTCCGCTGTGTAAGCCGCTGACGGAGGAATTAGGGAATGCTTGTCCATGCAATAACGAGCGACCTCAACTACGAATTCGCCTCTGACGTACGCGCCGGACTGACGCGGACGGGACAGAAGGAACTTCCTTCGAAGTACTTTTACGACGATGTGGGCTCAACGTTGTTTGAAGTGATCAGCCATCTACCCGAGTACGGGCTAACGCGGGCGGATGAGCGTTTGCTGCGGCGGCATGCCAGTGAGATTGTTGAGCGCCTGGCTATGCCGGTCGCCGTCGCGGAGTTGGGGAGCGGCAGCGGCAAGAAATCTCGCTGGGTTCTCGAAGCGCTCTGCCGGAAACAACGTACGTTCTACTATCCGGTCGAAATATCCCGCTCGGCTTTGGCAATGTGTGAGCGGGAGCTTCGCGATATTGATTCGATCAGCATTCTCGGTTTTGAGCGCGAATATCTGGATGGACTGCTGGAAGTGGCCGCGCACCGGAAATACGGCCAACACCTTCTTGTGTTGTTCCTTGGGAGCACCATTGGGAACTTCGATCGCGCCGCGGGCGTGAGGTTTCTGATAGAGGTACGGCGAATCCTGGAGCCCGGCGACTCGCTGCTACTGGGAACGGATCTGGAAAAACCCAGCGCGCAGGTGCTCGCGGCGTATGACGATGAACTCGGAGTGACGGCGGCCTTTAATCTCAACCTGCTGGCTCGGGTCAATCGCGAACTGGATGCCGACTTTGACCTGGGACAGTTTTCACACATGGCGAGGATCAACCCCGGGGCTCGGAGCGTCGAGATGCACCTGCGGTCGAGGCGGCGGCAGAGAGTAAACATCCCGGGGGCGGATCTTCAGGTGGAGTTCCTGGAGGGGGAGACGATCTGGACGGAAAGCAGCCATAAGTATTCGACGGAGGAAATCTTTGAGATGGCACGCAACGCCGGTTTCCGCTGCGCGGCACAGTGGATCGACGAGGAGTGGCCTTTCGCGGAGAACTTACTCATCGCGGAGTGAAACGTTCGGCCGGTCGCGCTTCCGCCGGGGTTGGGGTGTTAAGAAGACGGCGCTCCTGCCCGGCGCCAAGTGCGCAGGTTGATAACGCAGATCACGATGCAAAATACGTTGGCTGGAATGAACCCTAATTGGGCGGTCTTGATGCCGATGACACACATGATGACGCAATTGACGGTTGCCAGGAGCCAGCCTTCCCAGCACCGTCGGCCGACCAAAATTGTAGAGATGATGGTCAGCACGCAAGAAAGATAGTCGAGCCTGAACACGAATGAAATACCTCCGAGTATCATTGTGGGCGCGTGGGGGCGTCTGATTCAGTGATGTGGGCCCATTGGTGACATGACCAAGGTCACCGGCTGAAGAATGCGTTTTCTTGCTGCCGATGGCGGCGGGGGTAGAGCGCGGCAAAACATTCACTCATAACACAGGAGGACTCGATGCCAGAAGAATGTACCCACCTTGATCAGATCAAGATAAGAGAAACGAACAAACATGTGTGTGAGGAGTGTGTCAAAACCGGCGACACCTGGGTACATCTGCGACTGTGCCTTACGTGCGGGCATGTTGGCTGTTGCGACTCGTCGAAGAACAAGCACGCTACCAAGCATTTCCACAAAACACGGCATCCGCTGATCCGCTCGATCGAGCCGGGGGAAAGCTGGGTCTGGTGTTATGTGGACGAGATCGAGCCCGGCGAGTTGGTGGCTTGAATTTCATACGCGCGGAAATTGGCAGCTTGGCGCTCGACCGGGAACCCGTGCGCTCGTCCCTGATGGCGCGACGATAATTGCGCGACCGGAACACAACGTTCGGTATCTAATACAGTCAATCGGGTGAGACGCATTCGGGGTTCGATCGGCAAACGTAAAACTCCTTCTTTCGTTTTTCATCAGTAGGGCTGGGACCACCATGGCGAAACCGATTCTGTTGAGTGTGGACGACGACTCCGATGTGCTGCGCGCGATCGAACGCGATTTGCGATCGCAGTACGGTGGCGACTACCGCGTGATCGGAAGTGATTCCCCGACGGGGGCACTGGAGCTTTTGAAGCAGTTGAAAGTGCGCAACGACGGCGTGGCCCTTCTCCTCGCCGACCAGCGCATGCCGCACATGGACGGAGTCGGGTTTTTGCAAGAGGCAAGGCAGATCTATCCCCAGGCGAAGCGAGCCCTGCTCACCGCCTATGCCGACACCAACGCTGCGATCAGCGCCATCAATCAAGCTAGCATCGATTACTTTTTCATGAAGCCGTGGGACCCGCCCGCAGAACATCTGTACCCCCAACTGAATGATCTGCTGGATGATTGGCAGGCTTCGTATCATCCGGCATTTGAGGGCATCCGAGTACTGGGCACGCGGTGGTCGCCGCGGTCGTATGAGTTGCGGGACTTCCTGGCGCGGAATCACGTGCCCTATCAGTGGATCGATGTGGAACTTTCCGCCAACGATCCGGAAACCAAGCGTTTGTTGGAGGCTCTGGGCCCGGAGGGCACGAGCCTCCCGGTCGTGCTCTTCCCGGATGGAACAAAGCTTCTGGAGAGCGTGCCGGCCGACGTCGCGCAGAAGGTTGGACTGCGGACGCGTGCGCAAACCGACTTTTACGATCTGGCAATTATCGGTGGCGGGCCTGCGGGTCTGGCGGCAGCGGTTTATGGAGCGTCCGAAGGTCTGCACACGGTGATGATTGAGCGGGAAGCGCCGGGTGGCCAGGCAGGAACGAGCTCGCGGATCGAAAACTATCTTGGATTTCCCGCCGGCCTCAGCGGCGGGGATCTGGCGCGTCGCGCGATGGTGCAGGCGCAGCGTTTCGGGGTGGAAATCCTGTCGCAGGAGGCGGTCGGCGTCCGGACCGAGGGACCTTACCGGATCATCAAGTTCGCGGACAACAATGAGATTTCCTGCCACGCCCTGATGATCGCGACCGGAGTGCAGTGGCGGCGCTTGGAAGCTCCGGGTGTCGCCCAGCTGCAGGGTGCTGGCATCTACTACGGAGGCGGCGCCACGGAGGCGCTCTCCTGCAAGGGCGAAATCATCTACGTCGTCGGCGGCGCGAATTCCGCCGGGCAAGCGGCCATGAATTTTGCCAAGTATGCGGAGCGGGTCGTGATCCTGGTGCGCGGAGAATCCCTTTCCAGCACCATGTCGCAATACCTGATCGATCAGATTAAAGAGATGCCCAACATTCAACTGTGGACCCATGCCAGCGTGGCCGAGGTGCATGGCGATACACATCTCGAAGAGATATCGGTCCTTTGTTCGGACACCGGCAAAGTGGAGCGGGTCCCGGCAAGTGCCATGTTCATCTTTATTGGAGCGCTGCCGCGAACCGACTGGCTGGCGAGTGTGGTCGAGCGGGATGAGCGTGGATTTATCCTGACCGGCCCCGATCTGATCCGGGATGGACAGCGCCCCAAGGGGTGGGCGCTCGACCGGGACCCATTCCTGCTCGAGACGAACGTTCCTGGCTTGTTTGCGGTGGGCGATGTGCGGCACGGTTCCGTGAAGCGGGTCGCTTCGGGAGTCGGCGAAGGATCGGTGGCGGTTCAGTTCATCCATCAATATTTGAGCAAGGTTTAAATGCCTGAGAAATCGGAATTACGTCGCGTGCCCGCGTTCGCGGACTTGCCGGACGATCAGATCGCCTGGTTCCTAAGTCAGGCGCAAGAACTCCGAATCAAGGCCGGCGATGCCTACGTGCGTCAGGGTGATCCCGCGGATGCAATGTTTGTGGTTCTCGATGGGCAACTTGAGGCCCGGGGAGAGTTCGCCGGCGAAACGTTTGTATTTTCCACTAAGCCGGGCGACGTCACCGGGGTGCTGCCCTTTTCCCGCATGAAGCAGTTTATGGTGACTGGGAGAGCCGTAACCGACGGCCGCGTCCTGCGATTTCCGGCAGCACTGTTTCCCGATCTCGTGCAGAAAATGCCGGAGTTGACGCAGCGGCTCGTGGGCCTAATGTCGGACCGCATCCGTGAAACCACGCGGATCGAACAACAGCGGGACCGGTTGGCTTCGTTGGGAAAGCTTTCCGCGGGGCTGGCCCATGAACTCAATAATCCCGCCTCGGCAGCCAAGCGCGCGACCAGCCAGCTCCGCGACATTCTGAAGCGAATCAAGGATGCGAGCCACGAACTGGGGAGGCGCGATCTCACCTCGGCGCAGAAATCGGAAATCGAGAAGCTGGAAGTTTCGCTGACCCAATTGGACGGTCCTCCGCCGGACGCATTGACCGTCAGCGACCTGGAAGACCGAATCGATTCCCTGCTGCGAAGTCACGGTCAGAACAACTTATGGCAACTATCGGCTGGACTGGCCCGAAGGAACGTCAAGCCAGAGGTTCTGGAAACATTGTTCGGCGCGCTTGATGCCGGCACGGCGCGTGCGGCGCTGGTGAGGATCGCGGCTTCGGTGGAAGTCGCAGACCTGTTGAACGAAATCGAAAGCAGCACGTCGCGAATCTCAGACCTGGTCGGGGCGATCAAGGAATACACCTACATGGATCAGGCCAAGATCCAGAACGTCGATGTCGTGAAAAGCCTGGAAACCACGCTGACCATCCTGAATCACAAGCTGAAGCGCGGCGTAGCTGTGCAGCGCGATTATCGCGGAGCTCCTCTGCTGGTGAATTCGTTCGGGAGCGAGTTGAACCAGGTCTGGACCAACATTATCGACAATGCGATCGACGCGATGAGCGGAAAAGGCGAGCTGCGAGTGCGGACTTATCGCGACGACGGTTGCGCGGTGGTGGAGATCGGGGACAACGGTCCGGGGATTTCGCCGGAGGTCAAGTCCCATATCTTCGAACCTTTTTTCACGACCAAAGGAGTCGGCGAAGGAACGGGGCTCGGCCTCGACACGGTCCAGCGGATTGTAAAGAAACACAGGGGCAATATTCAGGTCAGCTCGAAACTTGGGGACACACGTTTTCAAGTATGGCTCCCGTTGGCGGAAGTTCCGGCGAAGTGACGTCTCGTGTTCTTTAGGCGCCTGCCTATGACCACGCCGCAGCAATACGATGCCATCGTGATCGGCTCAGGGCAGGGCGGTACACCTCTTTCCCAGGCCCTTGCTCAGTCCGGAATGCGTACCGCTCTTATCGAGCGCAAACACGTTGGCGGCACATGCGTCAACGAGGGCTGCACTCCGACCAAGACCATGGTGGCAAGCGGACGGGTTGCCTACTTGGCCCGGCGCGCCGCCGATTACGGGGTGCATACCGGCCCTGTCGATATCAGTATCGACCTGCGAAAGGTGCGCCGACGCAAGCGCGATATTGTGGACAGCTTCCGGAACGGCAGCCAGGCCCGCATCGAAAAGACCGCCAACCTCGATTTGATCTTTGGCGAGGCCAGCTTTAGTGGTGCAAGAACGGTTGCGGTTCGCATGAAAGATGGCGGTCAGCGCGTTCTCTCGGCCAACTACATCTTCATTAACGCTGGCACCCGCGCTTCACGTCCCAAACTGGACGGCTTGGACGGTGTTCCAGCCCTCGACAATATTTCCATCATGGAACTTGACTCGGTTCCGCAGCACTTGCTGGTTCTGGGCGGTGGCTACATCGGTCTCGAATTCGGACAACTCTTCCGGCGTTTCGAGAGCCGAGTGACGATTGTCCAATCGGGCGCGCAACTGCTAACCCGCGAGGATCCCGACATCGCGGAAGAAGTTGCCAAGATCCTGCAACAGGACGGGGTCGAGATCGTGCTGAACGCGACCGCGATTCGTGTGAGCCAGGCACATGGGGAAATTCGACTCGAAGTCCAGCAGCAAGGTCGGTCGACCACTTTTGCGGGTTCGCACCTGCTGGTAGCGACAGGGCGGGTGCCGAACTCAGACACTCTGAACCTTGAGGCCGCGGCGATTCAAACCGACGCCCGCGGTTTTATCAAGGTCAATGAACGGCTGGAGACGACCGCGAGGGGGATCTACGCGCTCGGCGATATCAAGGGCGGGCCGGCGTTCACGCACATCTCTTATGATGACTTTCGGATCCTCCGCGCCAATCTGCTCGAAAAGAGGCCCGCCTCCACGAAAGGCCGGCAGGTACCCTATGCGGTCTTCATCGATCCGCAACTTGGCCGAGTCGGTCTGACCGAGGTGGAAGCCCGCGCGCAAGGCCGCAACCTTCGCGTGGCCAGGTTGCCGATGACTTCCGTTGCCCGCGCTCTCGAGGTAGACGAGACGCGCGGTTTCATGAAAGCCATCGTGGATGCTGAGAGTGGCCAGATCCTAGGCGCTGCCATCCTTGGCATCGAAGGTGGCGAAATCATGTCTGCTCTCGAGATTGCCATGATGGGCAGATTGCCTTACACCGCATTGCGTGACGGCACCTTTGCCCACCCGACTCTGGCGGAATCGCTGAACAGCCTGTTCACGGCGATGGACAGCAGCCGGTGATGGATCCGTAGCCTGGATCGGGTTCGATGACCTCCCCAGGATAAAGTGATCTGATTTTGTCGCGCCCCTATCGCGGCAAATTTGAGCTCTGGCATATCAAGACCTCTGGAAGACAGCACTCCCCGCGAGCGGCTTGAACCGGTCGTTCATCACCTTCGAGTGCGGCAATCGTCACTGCAGCCGGAGCAATCCCGGTGCTATAGGTTAGCGATCTGGAACAACCAAGCCGAAAAGGGGAGATGGCAATGCGGCGAAGCATTTCCTTCCATTTGAATGGCAAGCCGGTCGAACTGACCGTCGACGACGACCGCATGCTGCTCTGGGTCCTACGTTATGACCTCGGGCTCACCGGCACAAAGTTCGGCTGCGGCGCCGCCCTGTGCGGATCTTGCACCGTAATCGTGAACGACGAGGCGGTGCGGTCGTGCGCAACGGCGGTCAAGGAGATTGCCGGGAAGCGCGTGCTGACCATCGAGGGCTTGAGCGGGGAGGGGCATTTGCACCCCATCCAGCAAGCCTTCCTCAATCACCACGCCTTCCAGTGCGGCTACTGCACGCCGGGGATGATTGTTAACGCCTACGCGCTCCTCCTCAAGAAAGCGCAGCCGACGCGGGCAGAAATCATCCGGCACCTCGACGACAACCTCTGCCGTTGCGGAGCTCACACGCGCATCGTGGATGCCATCCTCGAGGCAGCTGAGGCGACGAAAGGAGGCGCATAATGCCCGGAGACGATTGGAAAGAAGACGTCGAAATTGCCGCCGACATGGCCCCGGGAGTCAGCCGGCGCGAATTCCTCCAAGTGGCTGGCACCGGACTCCTGATCTTCTTTGCCACAGACCCGATGGCCGCCTTACAGGAACCGTCGCGTCTGCCGAGCCGACCGAGTTATCCAACCGATTTCAACGCTTATCTTCGCATCGGCGGCGACGGCCGCGTCACCTGTTTTGTCGGCAAGGTGGAATTGGGACAGGGATCAAAGACCGCTCTGGCACAACTGCTGGCCGACGAACTCGACGTCGCTTTCGATTCGGTCGACATGGTGATGGGCGACACCGACCTTTGTCCCTGGGACATGGGCACCTTCGGTTCGCTCTCCGTTCGGCAGTTTGGGCCTGTTCTGCGGGGCGCGGCCGCCGAGGCCCGAGCCGTGCTGTTGCAGATGTCCGCCGACTACCTGCAGCTACCCTCGGTGGAAGATTTGCGCGTAAAAGATGGCGTGGTGACCTGGACGCGGGACGAACACAAGCGTGTCTCCTACGCCAAGCTGGTTGAGGGGAAGCGGATCGAGCGCCATCTTGAAAAGGTGCCCGTGAAGCCGGTCTCGTCATTCACCGTCATCGGGAAGTCACTGCCGCGCAAAGATGCTCTGGAAAAAGTGACTGGTGAAGCGCGGTTCGCCGCGGACATGACCCCGTCAGGCACGCTCCACGCGCGCATTCTCAGGCCGCCGGCCCACGGTGCGAAGCTGAATGAACTCGACACGGCAGCCGCCGAAAAAGTTGCCGGCGTTCGCGTTATCCACGATGGTGAGATGATTGCGGTGCTCCACGAACGGCCCGACATCGCGGAGCGAGCGTTAGGACTCATCCGAGCTCGATTCGAGCCAGCCCAGTCTGGCGAAGACGATAAGACGATTTTCGACCACCTACTCAAAGCTGCGCCGCCGCTGCAGATCGTGGACGAGAAAGGCAGCCTGGCGGAAGGAGAGAAACTCGCAACGCGTGTCGTCGAAGAAACCTACTTAAACAGCTACGTGGCCCATGCCGCGTTGGAGACGCACTCCGCTGTTGCCATGATCGAGGGCGGCCGGTTGACGGTGTGGGCAAGCACGCAGACTCCCTTCCCCCTCCGCCAACAATTGGCGCAGGCCGTCGCCTTCGCTCCGGAAAATGTCCGGGTCATCACTCCTTACGTGGGTGGAGGGTTCGGCGGCAAAAGCGCATCCCGCCAGGCCCTGGAAGCAGCGCGTTTGGCCAAGATCACCAACAAACCGGTGCAGGTGGTCTGGGACCGCGCCGAGGAATTCTTTTACGACACCTTCCGGCCGGCGGCCGTCGTGAAGATTCGCTCGGGACTGAACGACGCCGGGAAACTCCAGCTCTGGGATTACCGCGTGTACTGCGCCGGAGATCGCGGAAGTCGTCAGTTCTATGACATCCCCCACCAACGCACGCAGTCGGCCGGCGGCTGGGGCAGCGACGCTGGACTGCACCCCTTCGCAGTCGGCCCCTGGCGAGCGCCCGCGGTCAATACCAACACCTTCGCCCGCGAATCGCACATTGACATCCTGGCCAGCAAACTGGGCCGGGACCCCCTCGAGTTCCGTCTGTCCCACCTGAGCGATCCGCGCATGCGGCGGGTGCTGCTAGCTGCTTCCGGCCAGTTCGGATGGAAGCCGGCGCCTGCGCCGAGTGGTCGCGGCGTCGGCGTTGCCTGCGCCACCGATGTGGGCACTTATGTCGCCGCAGTCGCCGAGGTCGCGGTCAACAAGAGCACCGGGAACGTAGAAGTGAAGCGGGTCGTGTGCGCCCAGGACCAGGGCGTTACGGTGAATCCCGATGGCTCGCGCCAGCAGATGGAAGGCGGCATTACCATGGGCCTGGGTTACGCGCTGGCTGAGGAGGTGCGCTTCAAGGACGGCGCCGTGCTCAACCGCAACTTCGACACCTACCAGATCCCGCGTTTTTCCTGGTTGCCGAGGATTGAGACCATCCTGATCGAGAATCCGGAGACGCCCGCGTCGGGTTGCGGCGAGCCCCCGATCACCACCATGGGAGCGGTTGTGGCCAACGCCATCTTCGACGCCACTGGCGCTCGCCTGCGGCAACTCCCCATGACCCCGGCCCGCATCAAAGCCGCCTTGCCGCAGATGGGCCCCGGATGAGCCTTATTCCGGACATAGACCCACCAGACCTTGCGACCGGGCTGTACGCTGCGCATTCGTAGTAACTGGAATCGTGGTAACCGGATTTCTGCTGCGTGCGATTCACCGAATCAAGAAAAGACGGGGCCTCTCCGCGGGCCGACTTGTTGCTACCGATCGGCATGTGCCAATCCGGATTACTTCTGGCTTGCCGACCATGCGGAGTGATCGCATGATGGCGCGACGTCCGCGACGAGGATCCAAATTATTATGCGATCCGGTTGCGCTCAACAAGTGTCGGAGCCCAATCTATTACGCTTGATTCCCGGCGCCGTGCCGGCGGAGAAATTCCTGCATTCGGGCGGCATCGCGGAACGCTTCCGTGCCGCCACAGGCGGTGGTGGAGAATGCTCCGCAAAGGTTGCCGTAGGCCAAGCAGGTCGTGAGATCCGCTCCGCGCAGAAATTGATGGAGGAAGCCGGCGTCGAAGCTGTCACCTGCACCAATCGGATCGACGACGGTTACCGGCACGGCGGGTGCGCTGAATCGCCGGCCACCCCGAACGGCAACCGCTCCGCCGGCGCCCATTTTGACCACGACGGTTTCGACCTTTCGGGCGAGGCGCGAGAGCGCTGTTTCCACGTCGTCAGCCTGGGACATTCTCATTGCTTCGCGCTGGTTCGGCAACAGGATATCCACGTGAGGCAAGATCTCATCAAGAACGCAGTCCCAGCGATCGTCGGGATCATCGTTGGTGTCGAGCGAGGTGGTCAGGCCAGCGGACTTCATCCGCCGAAACAGTTCGGGCACATCGGGCAGAAGTTCACGCTGCAGGAACAGCGACGACAGATGGAAGTGACGGGCGGATGCCAGATAATCGAGATCGAGATCTTCAAAGCGTAACTCGGAGATCGTGCCCGGGTAGGTGAGGATGTGGCGCTGGGATGCGTGTGGCAGAATGAAAGTTACGCCGGACTTTTCGCCATACGCCACGCGGGCAAGGTCCACACCGCCGTCTCGCAGGCGCTCCATCGCCATAGTTCCGAAGGAATCTTTGCCGACCTTGGTGACGAATCCCACGCGGCTGCCAAGAGCCGCCAGGTTATGCGCCAGGATGGCCGAGGAACTGCCTAACGTGATGGTAAAACCGCTGGCGAGCAACTCGCGTTCCGTGGGCATTTGCTCGGGCAGACCGTAGAGGATCAGGTCAAGATTGAGCTCTCCGGCGATTGCGATGTCGAGCTTGGACATGAAGCAGGCCTTTGGCGTTCTTCGCTAAGCGCTAATGAATAAATGCTAACTGCTGATTCTAGCGGCCGTCCGCGAGTTCGACCACGCGTGTGAGGTTCCTGGGCGAGTCGGGATTCAGGCCCTTTTTGAGGCCGTAGTAAACGCCGTACAATTGGCCCCAAATCACGAAGGCCGCGGGGCGCGCGTACTCGGGTGACTGAAGGCCAAGTTCGATAGTCAAGTCCGAGGCACTCTGGGCCCTGCTATCGACACGGTTCGCAATCACCATGGTGGCGGCGCCGAGCGCTTTCATTTCTTCGAGCAACTCCAGTTCCGCGTCGTAGGAAGTTTCCGACATGAGGAACGTGATCAGCGTCTCCGGACCTGCGATGGATTTCGGACCGTGACGAAACTCGAGAGAGTGAAATACCTGGGCATAGGAGGATGAGGATTCGGTCACCTTTAACATGCACTCCGAAGCAATACCGAAGAGCGGACCCTGCGCCAGAAAGACGAAATCGGAGAAACTGCGAGAGGCGACAAACAACCGCAAGCGTTGCGGAATGTCTTGCAGCAACGGCTCGACTTGCCGCGGGAGTTCGAGCAATTGGCGACAAAAGGCATCCTCGCGGGCGGCGCTTGCCGCGAGGTATTGCAGCCCCAGCAGCATGGAAGTGAACGACCGCGTCATCACCGTACTCTGCTCGTCGGCGTCGCGAAGCTTCAATATCACGCTGCATGAGGCTTCCAGCGGCTGGCCGTCGGCGCAGGTGATAGCGATGGTCCGGAGATCACGATCCTTCTCCAACATCTGCGCGACGCGAACTGCCTCTGAGGTGCGCCCGGAGCGCGAGATCACAACCGGGATATAGTCCCGCCCGGCGTGCAAGGTGAGCGCGGGATACATGAACAAGTCAGAAGCGACCACCGCCCGCGCTGGTAACTTGACATAGTTGAAGGTCGAGGCAGCAGCCTGCGCGAGATAGTAACTGGTGCCACAGCCCACAAAGATCCATTCCGCTCCGGGGCGCGAGAGTTGGACGGCCGCGCGCAGTTCCGCGCTGGCTGCCAGTTGCGAGAGACACGCGCTCCAGCACTGGGGCTGGGAAATAATTTCGCTCAGCGTGTGCTGGCCGTGTTCCGTGATTTCCTCCGGTTTCATCAGGTCGATCGAACCCCACTCATACTAAAGTGACTTTTACGCCTGCTTCTTTTAGCGCAAATAAATCGGCTTTCGGTATCTGCTTGTCAGTAATCACTTCCTGCACGGCGGTCACAGGCATGATGTTACACAGGCTGCGACGACCGAACTTACTGGAATCGCAAACGGCAACCGTCCTGTGGGTGATTTCAACCATGGCGCGGTTGACTTCACACTCCAGCAAATTTGGAGTGAAAAGACCGGCCTTCGTGTCGAAGCCATCCACGCCCAGAAACAAAATGTCCGCGCTGAGCTGGCGCAGGGTTCGCTCCGCCAGGGGGCCGACCAGCGAAAATGAATTCTTGCGCAGCATGCCTCCGGTGAGGATCACCTCGATGTGCGTGCCCGCAAGCTCAGCCGCGATGTTGATCGCGTTGGTGATCACGGTGAGCCGCGTCATGTCTTTCAGGGCCCGGGCAATCGCCGTGGTCGTCGTTCCAGAATCGAGCAGCACGGACTCGCCTTCTTCCACCAGGCGCGCCGCGGCGCGGGCAATCTGCGCTTTCTGCTTGCGGTGAAGTTTCTCTTTCTCACGAAGCGTGGGATCGAGCAGCGTACCCGCTTGCACCGGCAACGCGCCGCCGTGGGTGCGCTGGATGACACCCTGGCCGTCGAGGAATTCCAGGTCTTTGCGGATAGTAATCTGCGAAATACGGAAATGCCGGGCCAGGTCTTTGACCAGCACACGCCCATCCCGGTGAAGGACCTCAAGGATTTCACGCCGGCGTTCTTCGTTGAGCAAACCATTCGAAGGCATCAGGTTTCGCTTTGTTTCGAATCGTGACTTTCGTTCATGGTTGCGCACATTGTCAAGCGCTATTTGAACCTTCTAGTTTGAGTTCTTGAACCGCGCAAACAGCTTCTCCGCGTTGCGGTGATACACCTTCTCCAACACATCGTCGGGCAGGCCCAAACCGTAGATCATCCAACGCCCTTGCTGCGGATATTGCGCGTAGGGAAAGTATTCGTCGTTGGTTTCGAGCCAGCGGAAGTAGTTCCGATACATTTCCTCTCCCGCGCCTTCGTCGGTGCCGAACATGATCCGATCGGAATACTTCATGAAGAGTTCGCGCGTCCGCCGCGGCTGGCGGCCGAGTTCTCCTTCGCGGGCTCCGGTTTCAATCATGACGTTAGGAAATTTCTTAAGCGTTTGGTCGACGAAATCCAGGTTCTCAGGCCAGCTGCCAAAATGCAGGGCGACAAACGTCGTGTGCGAATGCCTGGCGAACATCCGATCGCGCTCGGCCAGCAACTCTTGCATGGAAGGAAACTGAGGGCCGTAGAAGCTCCAATCGGGATGCTCGATGAGTTCCTCGTAGCGCTCGTTGCTGGCGTCGATGGGATGGAAGAACGCTTCTGGATCGGCCACATGAATGAACACGGGGATGCCGAGGCGTCCGCATTCTTCCCATGCCGCATCGAGACGCGGGTCGTCGATCGGAACGAGCTTGCCGGTCGAATCACGGACGCCGAGGCCGAGTTCCTTCAAGACTTTCAGGCCACGGGCGCCACGGGCAACCGAGTCGTCGATCTGGCGGACCATGAGCTGGCTGAAATTCGGATCGTTGATCTTCGACCAGTCAAACTGGGTGAAGACTACGAAGCGCCCGGGATAAGGTTTGACCATGGCGTCAACGATGGTTTGCAGCTTATCTCCCCACATACCGGTGAGGATGACGATGGTCTTGATGTTCAGGCGATCCATGCGCGCGATCATTTCTTTGGGATCGACGCGGTCTCCGATACCGGCGGCATCGTTGGTGTGGTTGTGCACGTCGATCACGGGAAACTTCGCGCGCCCGATTTCGTGGACTGCGGTGTGAAGCGCGGGCTCGGGGTGATATTCCTTGAGCAGGATGGTTTTCTTGCTATCGGCATCGGCGGCCGGTTTGTAGCCGATGCCGGTTTGTTGTGCGGAACTCCCGGATCCAGAGACGAATGCCAGGAGCAGAGCCATGGTTACGATCCCCTCCATCATGATGGGTTTGCCCGCGAAGATGAAATGCCTCCAGTTCTCGAATCTGCCCTCAGAAATAAAACTTCAGCGCGAACTGGATCTGTCGCGGCGCCCGCGATGCGAGTGGGTATCCGAAGCTGCTCGCCCGAGGGTCCGCCAGGGTATTAATGTTATTCGGATCAAGCTCCAGGGGTGTGGGCTCGACGCTGATTGCGCCAAAACTTCCAAATAAATAGTTCACGTGGTTAAGAACGTTGAAGATTTCCGCGCGGAATTCTAAATGCATTTGCTCGCGGATCGGAAACTGTTTGACCAGAGCGGTGTCCCACGTCTTGTATCCGGGGCCCTGGATGATGTTGCGCCCGGCATTGCCGAATGTTCCCTGGGCGGTGTTGTGTTCAAAGGCACAGGTATTGAACAGCGTTCCTGGGATGCAGGGCCTGGCGTTGGGATTGCCGACCAGGGTGGGGCGTGAGCAATTGTAGCCGACATAACCGCCGCATTCGGAATTGGAAACCCCGGAGGTGTCGGTAGCGGTGTAGTAATTGCCGGTGGCGGCGGAAAAGACGCCGTTCATTTGCCAATTGCCCAGAATCTGGTTCACAAAGCCGGAAGCGTTCTTGCCCAACATGCGTCCACGGCCGAAGGGCAAGTCGTAGGTATAGCTGAAAACGAAGCGGTGGCGTACGTCGAAGTCGGCATTGCCATATTCCAGGTTGGGGTTGGTCTGGTCGCGGAAATCTCCGTTGTTCACCGATCCCAGGCTGGCGCTGGAAGCGTTGTCCAGAGCGTGCGCGAAGGTGTAGGCCGCTTCGTACTGGAGTCCATGAGAGTAGCGCTTCTCCAGACGAACCTGCAGCGAGTTGTAGTTCGATTGCGTATTCGAGCGGAAGGCGGCGATGCTGGTATCGAACACGCCATTGCAGTCGTAGTGCGATGGGTCGTTGTAGTATGCGTCCACCGTACAAATACCGGTGGTGTCTCCAGGCGTTACCCCGTGGGCCGGGCGCCGCGGCGCGGTGGGATCGTTTACATTCGTGGTGGGAGTGGGCTGGTTGCCGTTATAGAAAGCGAAAAGCTTCAATCCGCGGGAGCCGGCGTAGGAAACTTCAAGAACGGTATCGGCGGGTAACTGGTACTGCAGACCGAGGTGCCACTGTTGCATGTAGGGCGTGACCAGGCGCGGGCTGATGGAATAGAGTTGCGGCGAATTTGGGTCGCCGAGCGGGCTAAGGCCGGTATCGGTATTGTTGGAAAAGCCCGCCTGTAGTTGGTTGAGCGCCAAGCCACCGTTGTTCAAGGCCGAGATCGAGCAATCGGTCTGACCGTTCGCTGGATTGGCAGAGGCGGCGCTGCAGGGTGTGGAGTACGACTCCGAAGAAAAGAATGGAGGATTGAACCCAGGGCTGGGGTTGGAGAATGGGCCGTTTTCCTGTCCGCCATAGAAGATGCCATAGCCGCTGCGGAGAACGAGTTTGTCGCTCAATTGGTAAGAGAGGCCAATGCGGGGCGCGAAATTGTTGAGGTCGGGATGGATGAGTCCGCGGGAACCGTTGCGCTGCATGGTAAGCAGGGTGCCGAGCGTGGGTGTTAGTTGCGCGTTTTGTCCGCTGGGAACGATCAGTGAGAGCGAGCTGAAATCGAAGGTGGCCGCCTGGGCATTCGCCTCCTTGATGGTGGTGAAGAGTTCGTAGCGCAGACCCAGGTTCAAGGTGAAGCGCGGAGTTACTTTGATGTCGTCAAGACCATAGATCGCGTAAATCTGGCGGTTATAGATGACGTTGTGGAGGCTGGTGATGTCTCCTCCGTCGGGAATGCCGAGCAGGAAGGTGGCGATGGCCTCGCCGCCCGATCCAGGTGAGGCGGGATTGTCGGTGAAGTCGTTGCCAAAGCCCATGTCGCCTCGGGGAGAAGCCGGCTGGTATATAGTGAACTGCTCGAAGCGGAGTTCGGCGCCGAACTTCGCGGCGTGGCGGCCGTGGATCCAGCTCAGATTATCGGTGAAAACGTAGCTGTGCTGCTGTTCCTTGGAGGGCTGGTATCCGGAGGCGCCAATGCCTGCCGTGCCATCACTGAAGCCGATCGAAGGCAGACCGCCGAGTTCGGGACCAAACGGAACTCCTGGAAAACCGAGTTGTTTCGAGACGTCAACGTTGTAAAACAGATTGAAGCGGTGAGAACGCAGAAGGTTGAGGCCGAAGCGGACTTCATTGATGAGGTTGTTACTAAAACTGTGGACCTCGCTGGCGGCCAGACCCTTGGCTATGTTTTGGCTGTAGCCATCCTGAAACCCGCCGCCGTCGAGGAAATTGCTGAAGGGTGAGGGCAGGAAGGTACGGTCGTTGCCGTAGCTGAAGCGGGCGAAAAAATTGTCTTTGCGGCTGAGGGCGTAGTCGAAGCGAGTATCGAACTTGTCTTCCGTTTCGGTGCGTTTGGGGTCGGAAAGGAAAGCTTGGTCGCCGTACTGAGGCGCATTGGGCGCGGGAAACAGCGCAGCCAGGCGTGCCGCCAGCGGATCGATGCTGCTGGAGGTAGGGGACGGAAAGATGTTGGTTGGCAGGCCGCCGGAGTCGTAGCCTCCTATCGGGAAGCCGCAGAACTGGTTGGGATTGCCCGCGTAGTTGTTTTGTGCCAGACGCGAGTTAAAAATCTCTCCGACGTATGTCAGGTTGCCGTTGCAGTCAAGAGCGTTCTGGCTGGTGGGGTTGCCGTCGGCGTCGATAGCCTTTACTGGAGGAGCGGTCGTGTCGAGAATCGAGGAGAAATCTCCACCAATCCAAGCTGGCAACGGAACTGTCGATAGTTGTGGCAGTCCCTGGCGAAGGCGCACGCCTTCGTAGTCGCCGAAAAGAAACATCTTGTTCTTGACCAGGGGTCCGCCCAGCGTGAAGCCGAATTGGTTCTGCTTGTAAGGCTGCTGCCCGAATTGGTCGAAGGGGTTGATAGCATCTACTTTTTCGTTCCGCAGAAACTCCCACACATTACCGTGAATCTGATTGGTGCCAGATTTGATGACGGCGTTCATGATGGCGCCGTTGCCACGGCCGAATTCGGCGCTGTAGGCGTTGGTTTCGACCTTGAACTCGGCGATGGCGTCCACTGCAGGCTGCACCACATAAGCGGAGCCGTTGAGGACGTCGCCCAGATTCGCGTTGTTGTCGACGCCGTCGAGCAGGAAGTTGTTTTGCAGCGAGCGCGCACCGCCGGCGCTGAATCCATACGTGGTTTCGACACGCGATCCGGGCTCGGCGGGAGCGACGCCCGTGCCGAGCAGCGCGAGTTGGGCGTAGTTGCGCCCGTTCAGGGGAAGCGCGTTGATGCGCCGGCTATCCACCACCTGGCCAAGTTCGGAGGTCTCAGTTTCGAGTTGCGCACTTTCGCCGGTGACCACGACGACTTCCGTTATAGCGCCCGCCTCAAGCTTCAGATCCACGCCGACGCGATCCTGAATGTTCACTGGAACCGGGCCGGCAACGGCCTTCTTGAATCCCTGCTTCTCGACGGTGACAGTGTAACGGCCGATCCGGAGCGGACTGGCGACATACTCCCCCGCATCATTGGTGGAGAAAGTCAGCTGAATGCCGCGATCGACGTCGGTCACGGTGACCTTGGCGCCCGTGACCACCGCGCCGCTGGAGTCGCGCACCAGGCCTACAATGGCGCCAGCGTCTTTTTGCGCCGCTAGCGGCGTCGCCAGCGCAAGAAACATAGAAAAAAACAAGGCCGATACGGTTTGCGTGCGAAGGAATCGGATGGGCATGGTGTGACTCCTGAAGCCTAAACTCGAATGTTCGCCAGAGGCCCGGTCGAGCCAGGCGAAAGTTCGGGTGTTGGAAAGCCAGTTTTCGTGTAGTATTACGAACTATTACTTTTACTTTCGTTTTATAGCGTTTGTCAACTACAATATTTTTGTTCCGAACTGACGGACACGCCTCGGCGCAAGGCTGGTGAAGTCATCGCTGGTGGAACGTCAGGGGGACACCTAAGAGAGGAGATCCGTCATGATCGCCCGTAAACACGGCATGACGCTGGCCGGCACAACGCTCGGCACGGCGCTCGTTCTCACTTTCCTGCTGGCGGCTTGCTCGAAGTCGCCCTTGCATACCGCGACGACCAAACCCGAACCCACTCAGCCTTCCACCATCAACGTGGACTTGAGGGACGGCGGTCCAGTGGTGCTGACCACGAGCGCGGCCGAGTTTCAGGTCAGGATGGATGGTTATGTGCAGGCCTCGCTGCTGCAAGGCGGGCAGAAGCTTTCGCTCGACGAACCCCGCGTCGGTGCTCCCGCGGACAGCGATTTTGTGCGGGTGGGGGGCCAGGATGTGCATTTCACGCTCGACTTCCAGCAGGCGCAGGTACACGAAGCGATCGGAAAGATGGGAGCCGGGAAGCGGCTAGAAATTCCGGCGCGTCCGCTCGGGCCGTCGGGCACGGATTTGCAGCGCGTGCTGGCGCTTGAAGTCTATGACAAATTTCCGAACATTCTGCTGAGCACCGTGGAATACAAGAACACGGGCGCGAGCGAAATCAGGATCGAAACCAGCGTGAATCAGCGGCGCCGCTTGAACGCGCGGCTGGACGATGGGAAGGCAAAGTCCTGGGAGATGTGGTCATTTCATGGCGCGAGCTATGACTGGGGGAAAGATGACGTGGTGAAGCTGACGCCAGCCTTCTCCCAACCCAACGTTATGGGAGAAATGGTGAAAGGCGGCTATGGTGGCGGGATTCCGGTGGTGGCTTTCTGGACGCGCCAGGTAGGCGAGGCAATCGGGCACGTGGAGACGATTCCGATTTCCGCAGCGATTCCCGCCAAGGTGGGAAGCGATGGGCGCGTGAATGCCGAGGTGGATTACGCCGCCAATATCACGCTCAAGCCGGGCGAGACCTACTCCACTCCGCGCAGCTTCGTCTCGGTGTTTGCCGGCGACTTCTATGAGCCCCTGCGGATCTGGTCAAGCGTGCTGCAAAAAGAAGGCTGGGAACTTCCGAAGCCGTCAAGCGAAGCCTACAACGTGAGTTGGTGCGGTTGGGGATACGAGTTCAACGTGACGCCGGCGCAGATGCTGGGCACGGTTCCGAAACTGAAAGAGATGGGCATCAAGTGGGCGACGCTCGACGATCGCTGGTTCGACGCCTATGGTGACTGGAATCCGCGGACCGATACTTTTCCCGGAGATTCCATCAAGAAGATGACCGACGACTTTCACAAGCAAGGCATTTTGGCGCAGCTCTGGTGGCTGCCGCTCGGTGTGGAAGATGGCGAGGGCCGCTGGGAATCTCACAAATACGTTGTGTCGAAGGTGGTTCAGGACCATCCCGACTGGCTGATTCTTGACAAGAACGGCAAGCACGCCCATATCACACGCGGTCTGGCGGCGCTGTGTCCGGCGGTACCGGAAGTGCGCGCCTACCACAAGCAACTGACGGAGAAGTTCATTCGCGACTGGGGCTTTGACGGCAGCAAACTGGACAACATTTACAGTGTTCCCGCCTGCTACAACCCGGCGCATCATCACAAGTCTCCACAGGATTCGGTGAACGCAATGGGCGATGTCTACAAGGAGATTTTCCAGACGACGCGTGCTCTGAAGCCGCAGAGTGTGACGCAGTCCTGTCCGTGCGGAACGCCGCCCTCCCTGGCATGGCTGCCGTTTCTAGACCAGGCCGTTACCGCCGACCCGGTGGGGGCGGTGCAGGTGCGGCGACGGATCAAAATGTATAAAGCACTGCTCGGACCCGAATCGGCAGTCTACGGCGATCACGTCGAACTTTCCGCGATGACCAAAGTGGGCAACAACTGGAAAGAACACGGCGATGATTTCGCATCCACGATCGGAGCCGGAGGCGTGGTGGGGACGAAATTTGTCTGGCCCGATCCCGGTCCGAAATTCAAAGACGTCAATCTGACCGCTGCGAAAGAAGAGCACTGGAAGAAGTGGATCGGCTTATACAACCAGAAGATGCTATCCAAGGGAGAGTTCAGAGACCTTTACGTGACCGGCTACGACACGCCTGAGGGATATGCTATCGCCAAAGACGGCAAAATGTATTACGCGTTCTTCACCTCAGCGAATTGGAAAGGCGAGGTTGAACTGCGCGGATTGAAGCCCGGGAAATACCGGGTGAGTGACTACGGCGAGGGGAAAGGCCTTGGCACGGTAGAGGCGGCGGCCAATGGCGTGGCGAAACTGGCGGCCGAGTTCAACGATCATCTGCTGCTCGAGGTGAGTTCGCAACCATAGAATTACGTGAGGATGGTGGGAACGCGGGCAGACGGTTACGCTAGCCTGCCTGATTCATTTTGTGGAGGTACAAGTCCCACCATTACTTCGGGCTTGGCGACTTCCTGGTGCTAATCTCGTCATGGCGAGGCCAGATCAGTTCCGGATCGCCGGCGATCGAGGAGCGATCGCCCCGGCCCCATATTCCGGGTCCGGCCACTTTCGAGATATCCCGTTTCCAACGCAGGGGTTCGGGAAGTCACCGGGTTCGGGCCAGGGGCGTTTTCGTTGTGGGGAAGTTGGGATTGTTCCAGGCGCGACACCTTAAGTTCGCGCCTACGGGGCCGAGTCCCACTTCGACACGGTCTTCAGCGAATCCCGCGGAGTTCGGCCTGCGCGGTTTGCGATTCGGGTGTCTTCATCCCGTTCAGGATGGTGGCGATTACGTTCTCGTCCCCGACTGCCGTGTTGATCATGAGGTGATAGAGGGCGCGCACCGGCCAGTCGGCATTGAAGTAGTGTTTGATGTAGGCGATCCGTTCCTTGTCCACGTTTTCCACCAGATCCTCGGCCTCTCGGCGGCTTTTGCCTATGGCCAGCAGGCGGCGAACCTTTTCGTCATGCGGAGCATAGGTGAAGACGCGGAAAGTGTCCTCGCGTTCACGCAGGAAAAACGGGGAGCCCCGGCCGACAATCACGGCGTTGCCTTCGGCCGCGATGGTGCTCATGATCTCTCCGACCATGGCCATCATGCGATCCGTATCAAACGCGGTCGAGTTCGCCATAGGCATGCTGCGTTCGTAACTGCCTCGCCAGAAAGCTTTCGCCAAACGGTAAATGCGGCTGTCGACCCGCTCATCGCACAAGGCCACCGCCGATTGCGGCACCTGCGCGCGCCTGGCGATCTCGCACGTCAGTTGCTGGTCCCAGAGTTTCCATCCCAGGCGGCGAGCCAGTTCGCAGGCAATGCCTCCGCCTCCGCTGCCAAATTCGCGTTCGATGGTAACGATGCGAAACATCGCGAACCTCCCCTCCCGTGGACGCAGCCCCTAAAGGGGATGCCGTTTGACCGATCTTGTGGTATCGCTAAAGCGATACCCTGATACGAACCGAAGATACGAACCAAACTTGCGCCGATCAGTGAACCACCATCCCGCTCGGCGTCGACTTCCTGATCAAGAACACACACGGAATCAAACACGCGATCGCGATCCCGAGCACCCAAAAATTATCAATGTACGCCAGCATGGTCGACTGCTGGATCACATTCGCCTGCAGCATTGCATAGGCGTGCTGTTGCGCGGAACCGCCTCCCGTTCCAGGTCCGGCTCCGCCGCCCGAAAAGGTGCCCTCGATCCCGCGCAGCATCGACTGAAACTGCGGATTGGCGGCGTTCAACTTCTCCACCAGTTGTACCTGGTGAACCTGCGCACGGCGGGCCAAGCCGGTGGTGACAAAAGAAATTCCGACGCTGCCTCCGATATTTCTGGCGAGGTTCATCAACCCTGACGCGGCATTATTCTTGTCCCGCGGCAGACGCGAATACGCGGCGGTGTTAATCGGCACGAACAGGAACGCCAGCCCCAACGCCTGATAGACGCGCGCCATTGTCACCGTGTGGAAATCGACGCCCAGGTCGAATGTCGTCATATGGAACAGCGAAAACGAGAGCATCAACAAACCAAATAGCATCAGCCAGCGCGGGTTATAACGCGAGAGCAGAAACCCGACAATCGGCATCGCCAGCATAATCGTGAAGCCACCCGGCATCAGCGCCAACCCGGACTGTTCGGCAGTGTAACCGAGCAGCGTTTGCATGAACAGCGGCAGCAGCAGCGTGCTGCCCAGCAGCGCAAATCCCAGCATGAACATCAGGAAGTTGGAGGTGGCGAAAGTGCGGTTGCGAAATAGATGCAGATCGATGATGGGGTCTTTGTGGCGCCACTCCCAGAAGACGACGAAGATCAGCGACACGGCGGAAATCACGGTCAGGACGACGATGAAGTGCGATTCGAACCAGTCTTCGCGCTGCCCTTTGTCGAGGATCACCTGCAAGGTTCCGAGGCCAAGCGCGACGAAACCGAGCCCGGTGTAGTCGATTCGTGTCTCCTTCAGCTTGCGGCGCCTGAGGTACGGCGGATCCTGAATCAGCCGCGAGGTCAGTAACAGCGAGAGAATCCCGACTGGGATATTGATGAAGAAAATCCAGCGCCAGGTAAAGTTGTCGGTGATCCAGCCGCCGAGCGTGGGACCAATGGCCGGAGCCATCACCACCGCGATGCCGTACACGGCGAAGGCCATGCCGCGCTTGGCGGGAGCGAAAGTATCGGCGAGGATGGCCTGCTCGCTCGGTTGCAATCCTCCGCCGCCCGCACCCTGAAGAATACGGAAGAAGATGAGCATACCGAGATTCGGCGCGAGCCCGCACAGAAACGAACTGATGGTGAACAGCGCGACGCAGCCCATGTAAAAGTACTTGCGCCCGACGATGGAAGAGAGCCAACCGCTCAGCGGCAGCACGATGGCATTCGAGACGAGATAGGACGTTAGCACCCAGGTGCTCTCGTCCTGACCCGCCGAAAGACTGCCGGCGATATGCGGCAGTGCGACGTTGGCGATGCTGGTATCGAGCACCTCCATGAACGTCGCCAGCGTCACCGTGAGTGCAATAATCCACGGATTCACCGCCGGACGCCATTCGGCGGCCTCATTCATGGTGATCGATGCAGCACCCATTACCCCAACCCCACCTTCGAGTGAATCATTGAGACATTGAGTCATTGAATCATTTGAAACAAATCTCTTAAAGGCTCAATGTCTAAATAACTCAATGATTCAATGTGTCTACTTGATCCACACCTTGGGCACGACCGACATTCCTGGTCGGAGTTCGTGTCCCTTGATCTCGCCCCTGTCGAACACAATCTTCACGGGTATGCGCTGCACCACTTTGACGTAGTTGCCGGTGGCGTTTTCGGGCGGCAGCAGGCTGAAACGAGCGCCGCTGGCGCCTGCGGTGGAATCAACATGCCCCTTGTAGGTCTTGCCCGTCGCATCCACGGCGATGTCGGCCGATTGGCCGGGCCGGATGTTCCTAAGCTGAGTTTCCTTGAAGTTCGCCGTGACCCAGAGGTCCGCCTCGTCGAGGGGAATGATTTTCATCAACTCCTGGCCGGGCTGAACGTTTTGGCCGACCTCGACCGTGCGGTTGCTGACCACGCCGCTAACCGGCGCAATCACTTTCGTGTAAAGGAGGTTGAGTTCAGCCTGATCGAGTTGAGCCTTCTTGCGATCGGCGTTGGCTTCGGCGGAAAGGGCGCGGGCGCGTGTCACACGCCTCATCTGCGGCGCGGTGTTGGCGGTGCGAAGATCTGCGGTCGCCTGAGCCAATTTGTCGCGCGCCTGCTCGATCTGTGATGCCGCGGCGTCGGCACTCGCGCGTGCCGCCCGCGAGGCTGCCGCGGCAGACTGAGCGCTGGCGACAGCCTGATCGTACTGCTGCTGTGAAATCTCCTGCTTGTCGATCAGTTGCTTGTAACGGACAAGGTCATTTTGCGCCTTGGTGTTGTTGGCCTCCGCTTGGGCGACCTGGGCCTGGGCAGATTCAAACTGCTGGCGTGCCGCCGCGATTCCAGACTTCGCGCTGGAGACACCGGCCTGGGCGCCGCTCACCTGGCTCGACGTGCTGACGTCGGTGATCGGCACATTGATGCCGGCGGCGGAGGCCTGGGCCTGGGCGTCGGCGTATTCCGCGCGCGCTTGCTCGACCGCGACTTTGTAATCGGCGGGGTCGATTTCCACCAGCACGGTTCCCTTTTCCACGTACTGGTTGTCTTCGACGTTGAGCCTGAGCACGTGGCCGCTGATGCGCGCGCTCACTGAGTTCACGTGGCCGTCAATCTGCGCGTCGTCGGTGGATTCGTAGCTCCCCAGGTAGCGCCACAGAAAGAAAACGGCGGTCAGAATCACCAGGCCGGCGAGAATGAGTCCTATCTTCGTGCGCGGATTCGTCAAAAACGCGGATCGCCGCCGATAGCTGGCTTCGCTATCCGACAGGAGTGGGGATTGCGGCGCACCGGCTTCCGGTTGAGGTTTCGGCTCGGACACAACGCTCGTTGGTTCCATGGACTACTTCCCTCTCAGGTATTCGCGGACGCCCTCTTCGGCGCGTCCCAGGGCACGGGCAAAGGAAACTTTGGCCAGATTATGGAGGTAGAGGCTCGAAATCAAGTTCTCGTGCGCGGTCGCCACTGCTTCCTGCGCCTGAATCACTTCGAGGTTGTCGGTGACGCCGGCGGAGAAGCGATCTTGCGATTGGGTGAGCGCCTGCTCCGCAAGGTTCACCGAACTCTGGGCGACTTCCACCTGATCGCTCGACGACTTCAGGTCGAGCAAGGCGTTGCGGATATCCTGATCGACCTGACCACGCACGTCCGCCATCTGCGCCTGCGCCTGCCGCAGGCTGGCTTCGGCCTTCAACACATCCCCGTGAACCTTGCCACCCTGGAAGATGGGAATGTTCAATGTACCAGCGACCATATACGTAGGCAGCACATCGCCGGGAACCTTGCCGATTTCACCGTAATTCGCGGCGAAATCGAAGGTGGGAAAATATCCCGCGGTGGCCGCGTTGCGCTCCAGTTGCGCGGCCGCCACGCGACGCTGCGCCGCTTGGTAATCGGAGCGCAACGAATACGCCCGCTGCAAGCTGGTTTCCAGGTCGGGGATGGGAAACGCCTCGTAAGGAGCTTTGTCAGCCAGTTCGAATTCCTGTCCGGTGGCGAGTCCGATCACGCGGGCCAGCGAGATTTTCTGCTTGGCGAAATCGTTGGCGGCGGCAATGAGTTGCTGCTGGCGCGTCTGGTATTCAACTTGGGCGCGCAGCGTATCGATGGCCGGAGCGACGCCAGCCTGTTGTTGCGCCACCGCCTTGTCGTAAAGCGCATGCGCCGTTTCGACCTGCGCTTGCGCGGTTTCCACGCGAGCGACTCCGGCAATGGCCTGCAGGTAGGCGTTACCGGTCGCGAGCACGACCAGGTCGCGCGCGTCTTTCAGATTGAACTGGGCCACTTTCTCGCCGATCGCGGAAGAACGGTATTTCTGGATTGCTCTCCAGTCGAACACACGCTGCGTCGCCGAGGCGCGCACGTCAAAGAAGGAGAAAGGCCCGATGGTGGGAGAAAGACGCCCGATCCCAGGAAAGGAAGTCAGTCCTTCCGCTTCCAGGCTCGTTTTCATCCTGGCCTCCTGCAGATCGCCGTTGACGTTCGGGAGCAAGTCGCTGAGCTTCTGCCATTTCTCTCCGCGGGCCTCGATGGTGTTGTACTCCGATAAGAGACCGGCGAGGTTCTGGCGCAAAGCACGCTCGATGGCGTCGCGGAAGGTCAGGCGCAGAACTCCGGGCGTGGGCTTGGCTTCGGGCACGCTGCCGAGCACCGGATTCTGGGCCGAGGTGGAAAGCGGCATCGTCCCGCCCGCCGAACTGGCGGTGGAGGTCGAGGTTTGGGCGCAGAGCGCTGCGGGGAAAATGCCGACGGAGGCGATCGATAAAGCGATCCGGAGAACGGCCGATCTTTTCATTATAATTAACCAGTTAGTTAGATGATATCGGACTCGATCCCGCCCTGGCAACCGCGGCTCCGGCACCCTGCGCAAGCGCAGCGCTTCGCGAGCGGGAGGATCCGGGAAAAACGACGAAACCTGATCCCTCTGGTTCCCGAACAAAAATAATACGTGTTTGGACTCCCCCTGGCGAAGGTCCGATGCAAATTGTTGAGCCACCGTTGTTTTGAATCGGGCGATCGAACCATTTGGGGGATCGAGTTGCAGACGGCCCGATAACCTGATGACCCGATTCCTGTGACCTTGGTCATCTTGCGTAACCTCCACCCAAAAGGTCAAGCTAGGCAGTGAGTCGAGTACTTCCCTGCGGTCAAAACCCGCGCGCGGGAAGACGTCGTATGAGCGAAACCATGAAATCGCCGCCCAAGGGATCAGACTGGACCCGCCTGCTCACCGATCCCGACCTGGTCAGCCACCTCGGGAAATTGCTGCAGACCTACCGCGAAGTCCCTCCGGACCAGCGCGAAGCGGCCCTGCTGCGGGCCATGCGCGAGATCAAAGACGCTGCTGTCCAGGCCCGCGAAGCCTTGCAAAAAAAGCCTGCTGCCTCGGTGCCGGCACCACCCCCCGCCGTGCTGCAGCATCCCGAACCGGTGGAGGAAGCGCCTCCGTTCGATTTGTTCACCCCGCAATCGGACTCGGATCGCCGCCGTTATCGCCGGATCAAATGCTATGTGGCGGTGGAAATTCACGTTGCGGGCATGGAACAGCCGGTCTGGGGGAATCTGGCGAATGCCAGCCGGGGAGGATGCCTGGTCGAAACCGCCAGCCCTGTGCCCGCGGGCACGGCCCTGAAGATCGGGTTGTGGGTGGCGAACGGCAATATCTGGGTAAAAGGCATCACCCTAAGCGGAGTCTCGACCCGCAGTTCGCCGTCGTTTGGAATTCGGGTGAAATTCTCGGAGGCGGAACTGTCGGAAAAAGAACATCTGCGGGAATTTCTGAAGTTCGTCGAGAGCACCGCCCACAAGGCGCAAAGCGCAAAAGCCTATGTGGCGAAATTGAAGGGCTAGTCCGCTCCCACCGGCGAGGCAGATCCTGAAATTACTGGTTTAGCAAGCCGTGTCGGGGACGCATTCGCCTGGCCAGAACCAAAGTTCGGCACTCTCGTCTGCTAGACTCGCCTCGACCTTCATTCCGCTCATGAGCTTCCCACTTAAGCGCTTCCTCCTGTGTTTGGCAACACTCTGCGTGCTTTTCAATACCCCTCTAACGCAAGCCGAGGTTAAGGGATCCTTTACCGAGACATCGGTCTGCGGCAACTCGGCTGTTCACCAAACCGTTCGGATCAACGATGACCGCCAGCACTCCGTCAGCCTCGATCAAAGACCGTGCACCTCCAAAGCGCCCATCGAGATCGGCGGACTCACCGGCACCGATTACATCTCCTATGGTGTGGATGACGTTCAGGACCAGCACTCGATCGATCGAGGCTACGTAGTCGGAACCATGAAGAACGGCGATCGCTATTTCCTCAGCTATGAAGGTACCGCCACGATGAATGGCAGCATCCCAGAACACCTCGAGGGCAAGTGGACCTTCACCGGGGGTAGTGGCCGCCTGAAGCAGCTGCAAGGCAGTGGAACCTACACGGCGAAGGCCACCGCAGATGGTGGGATGGAATTTGTGATTCGAGGGAATTACGAATTGCCCTAGATACCGTACTGAGGAAAGAGATCGTGCGGGGACGGGTGAAGCCCGGCAGATGCTCACATCAACGTAAATCTAGGCAACCAGAATCCGCTGGGTGACAGGGCTCATGGACTCACATTTCGATCAGCACATCCCCGCCCTCAATCTTCACCGGATACACCGCAATCTTCGCCCCTGGCGGGCCAGCCTCGCCCGTCTTCGGGTCCCACTCCCAGCCATGCCAGGGGCAAACGACTTTCCCTCGTGCGATCACTCCCTGGCCGAGCGGGCCGCCGCGATGCAGGCAGATGTTATCCATGGCGCTGATTTCGCCGTTCACATTGGCAATGCAGATGGTCTTGTCGCCGCAGGGGAATTCTTTGGCTTGGTTGACTGCGGGGAGTTCGGATTGAAGCGCGATCTTCACGAATGGCATAGCGGTCAAGATAGCGCCGCTGAAAGCAGGTCCTTCGCTGCGCTCAGGATGACAAGAGTATATAGGAGCGGTTTTACTGACAACTGAGAACTCAGCCGCCAGCTATTTCGGCTGCATCGTCTGCGCCACCATGACCTGGCGCTTGAAATTTTCCATCATGCTCTCTTCCAGCCGCACTTCGGTGGGACGCTTGGCCAGTGTCATGGTGTCGATCTTGTCCTGCAGCTTGAGCAGCGCGTAGAACAAATTTTCCGGACGCGGCGGGCATCCGATCACATACACATCCACCGGCACGATGCGGTCTACGCCCTGCAGTACGGCATAGGTGTTGAACGGCCCGCCGACCGACGAGCAGGCGCCCATCGAGATCACCCACTTCGGCTCGGGCATCTGATCGTAAATGCGCTTCACTACCGGCGCCATCTTCAGCGTCACGGTGCCGGAGACGATCATCAGATCCGACTGCCGCGGGCTGGGCCGAAATACCTCCGACCCGAAACGCGCGATATCGAAGCGCGCGGTCGATGACGCGATCATCTCGATGGCGCAGCACGCGAGGCCAAACGTCATCGGCCAGAGCGCCGACTTGCGCGCCCAGTTGAAGACGTAGTCCACCGTCGAGATCATGAAATTCTTTTCGAATTTGTTCTGCAGCCAGCTCATGGGGCCTCTTGCCGTACAGGATAAACCATGATGATACGCCCCGGGAGTGATGGAGGTCACACCTCAGCTTTGGGCTGCGAGCTTCGAGCTGCGAGCAACCGGTCCGATGCGCGGATGGTACCGCTTTTGTTGGCTCGCAGCTCGTAGCCCGCAGCTAGTAGATCGTGTACCCGGGTGCCGGATTCCGCACATCGGGCTTCGACGCCATCAGCAGCAGCGCGCCGATGCGCTTGAACGCTTTCATATCGTCGAGCGACTGAAACGACGTTGTCTGGTAGTTGTCGGGCGTGGGCGTGTCGTCGGGGATCAGCGCATACTCCACGTTTTCGAACGCGTGCCTCTTCAGCAATTCGACGTACTCCGCCGCCGAGCGAACATGCACCGGCACCTTCAACTTCGGCACCCACTGCAGCGAATAGGGATTGTCTTTATAGAGATTGATCAGAATAAACAACCGTCCATGCGGCGCCATTACGCGAAACAGCTCAGCCAGCGCACGCTCCTGGTCGGGGTAGTAGTAAAACGACTCCACCGAAAGCACCTTGTCGAAGAAGTTTTCTTCCCAGGGAATCTGCGCGGCCGAGCCAACGACGAACATCACGTTGTCGAATTCTTTCGAAGCGGCGCGTGCCTGCCGCACCATCTCATCGGAAATGTCGACTCCGACCACCTGCCCAAATCCCTGCGGCCCCTCGCCGACCATGCGGGCCAGCAGACGCGTCGCCCATCCCGATCCGCAGCCGAGATCGAGAATGCGCTCTCCCGGACGCAGATCCATGCGGCGCATCGTCTTCTCGGTAATGTCGAGGTGATGGCGCTCCATCTTCGGGCCTTCGCCGTCATCGGCCCAGCGGTTGAATTCGTGTTGCAGGCGATCTTCGGGGGATGGGGGTTTGCCGGTCATAAGAAACGCTCTTAGCTCTTAGCCCTTAGCTCTTAGCTCTTGGCTCCTAGAATATTGTCCAATAAGTTCACGACATGAATCCTCGTTGTCACCCTAGCTGGCAACACTGCGCAACTCTTCAAAAAACCTCGGATACGACACTCCCGCCGCGTCCGCGTCGAGAATCGTCGTCTCCCCTTCGGCTCGCAACGCGGACACGGCGAATGCCATTGCGATCCGGTGATCGCCAAACGAATCGAGCTCCGCGCCGTGCAGATGCTGGCCGCCGGGAATCTTCATTCCATCCGGACGCTCTTCGATCTGCGCGCCCATCTTGCGCAGGTTGGCGACGACCGCCGCAATTCGGTCAGACTCTTTCACGCGCAGTTCTTTGCCATCCCGCACTTCGAGGCCGGCTTCGGAGTACGCCGCAATCGCCGCCAGCACCGGGATCTCGTCGATCAACGCCGCCGTATCGGCGCCCGCGATCGTTCCGCCCTTCCATTCCGATCCGCGCGCCTCAATCGTCCCGATCAACTCTCCCTGATGCTCTTCAAGGTGGGCCACTGAAACCTGCAGGCCCATCTGGATCAGGATGTCGAGCAGCCGAGCCCGCGTCGGATTCATCAGGATTCCGGGCAGCGTAACCTGCGATCCGGGAAACAGGGCCGCCGCACAAAGGAAAAATGCGGCGCTGGAAAGATCGCCGGGGACATGTGCCTCAATCGCCCGCAGCCGCTGTCCTCCCCTGATTCGCGAGACCTTCCCCTTGCGCTCGACCTCCGCCCCAAACGCCTGCAGCGCAATTTCGCCGTGATCGCGGGTGCGGATGGGTTCCTCCACCACCGTCTCCCCTTCGGCAAAGAGTCCGGCAAACAGCACGCATGATTTCACCTGTGCGCTCGCCACTTCCGGTCTGTAGTGGATGGGCTTCAGCTGTCCGCCGTGAATTTTCAGTGGCGGGCGCCCGCCCTCGGAGGCTTCGATGCTCGCCCCCATTTCAGAGAGCGGATTGATAATGCGCGCCATCGGCCGCCGCGAGAGCGACTCGTCTCCGCATAACTCACTGGTAAAGGGCTGGCCGGCAAGAATTCCGCTTAACATGCGCATGGTCGAGCCGGAGTTACCGCAATCCAGCACCTTCGCCGGAGCGTTCAGCCGCGGCCCGATGCCACGCACTTCAATCGCTCCGTAGTCGTCTTCGCCTGCCGATCGCTTCCACTCGCAGCCGAGCCGGGCCATGCAATCGAGGGTGTTCTGGCAATCGCGCGCCGACGAGAAATTCTGGAAACGGCTCGTGCCCTCGGCAATCCCCGCCAGCAGGGCATAGCGGTGCGAGATGGACTTGTCTCCAGGAATGCGCACCACTCCATGCACCGCGCGCGCACGATGGACGATGGCCTTCGAGTCGTCAGGCATGAATCAAATATAACGGAGATTATTGGTGAGGTCAGAAGTAAGAAGTCAGATTGAAGAAGTGAGAGCACCGACGTTAACCCGGCCTCTCACTTCTTCAATCTGACTTCTTACTTCTGACTTTACTACTGCGCGCGCACACGCCCGGCGGCTTCGGCGAGGATCTCCTGCGGCACTTCCCGCAGCGTAACGCAGAATTCGAACATGGGCGTTTCCGAGCCCCGCCCCCACCGGGCCACTTCCCAATGCGCGCGGATGAACTTGACCTCTGGCCGCGCCGCGAGATCGAGCAGCAGTGGAACTTCCTCGCGATAAAATTTCTGCGGAAAAGCCGCTACCGGCTTCGCATCCCAGGTCGCACCATCGGCCGAGGCGACGATGCTGACGTCGAGCGATTCCTGCTCGACGATGTTGGTGATGGCCAGCGTCAGCAGGAAAACCCGGCCCTCCGCCCGGCTCACGTCGAGGGCGGGCCCGTCTCCTTTGGCATTGACTACCGTATTTTCGGGAACCACGAAGGCTTCCATCATGACGCGGAAATTCTAGCAGAGTAACCGGTCTGCGGGCTGTGACGTCGTGTCGCCTTCTGCCACCCCGGGCTTCGCCTTGATAGATCGGGAAACCGGGGTTGCCGCGGGTGAGGTTTTGCCACTAAGATAACGAGGCCTTGAGGGACGACTGATGGCTCCTACGCTTGAGAACGGTAAGATCTGCTACCTCGAGATGCCCGCGACCGACATTGCTCGCTCGTCGGGCTTCTACCAACAGGTATTCGGCTGGAACATCCGGACGCGCGGGGACGGCAGTATCGCTTTTGACGACACCACCGGCCAGGTGAGCGGCTCTTGGGTACTCGGGCGCCCGCCTGGCTCAAAGCCCGGGCTCCTTTTTTACGTCATGGTCGACAGCGTCGCCGCGACCGTTGACGCCATCGTCGCCCACGGAGGCGAGATCGTACAACCCATCGGCGCGGACGCGCCAGAGATCACAGCCAGGTTCCGAGATCCAGGGGGGAACGTAATCGGCCTCTATCAACAACCCGCTTGATTCTTGCGAGCGGCGGCGCTAGCCTCGCCGTGGCCGGTGCCACGGCAACGAGCTACCTCAACGCCGCCTCGTCCAGAAACTGGCGCAGGATCTTGCTGGTTAACTCTGACTGCTCCCACGGCGCGTAGTGACCCGCTTTTGGAATCACCTTCAAATGGCTGCCTGGGATGTTCTGGCGCATCAGTTCGCCGTCGGCGACGGTGGCGAGCACGTCTTCTTCTCCGATCACAATCAGCGTGGGCACGCTGATCGTCTTTAGATCCGCAACCGAGTCGGGACGCTCCGCCATGCCTAGCTGCACCTGGCTGATATCCTCGGGAGACATTCTGCGCATCATGGCGCGCGCTCCATCGACTAAGTCCGGACGCGTGGCCACGGTGGTGCGCCCCATCAGCTTCGGAATCATGCTTTCGATGAACGGTGCGGTTCCCTGCTCGAGGACGGTGGCCGCGGCCTTCAGCCGATTCGCGCGGGCCTCGGCGGTATCGGCCTGAGGCCGTGTGTCACAAAGCACGAGCGATGTTACCCGCTCGCGAAAGCAGCGCCAGAACTCAAACAGGATGTATCCGCCGATGGAACATCCGACAAAGGCGGCCTTACCAATGCCGGCGGCATCGAGCACGCGGGCAATGTCGCGGGCGTGCTTTCGCATGAGGGCAGGCCCTTCGCCAATCTCCGAATCGCCGTGCCCGCGCAGATCGGGAACAATCAGCCGGTAGCGCGATTCTAGCGCCGCCGACACCGGAAGCCAGAACTCGTGATCGCACGGAAAAGGATGGAGAAGAACGACCGGCGGGCCGTCCCCGCGAATTTCATAGAAGACATTGGCATCGTCGCTGCGCAGGTGCTCCATGGGAGGAGATCATATATCGAGTGGGTTTGATGGAGATCCGAACGTCTCCGCCCGGCTGGACCCTTCGACTTTGCTCAGGGCAGGCTGGCGAGACGCCCGTCCCTCCACCGCATAATTCCGTCTTAGCCCGTCACCGGCTGTTGCGACGCGGCAACCGGTAATAGTACCGGTTCTTCTGGAATAATGATCCATCCGAGAACGTATGCCACGACGCCCGGCAATACCCCGCACGCGAGCGTGATGAAAAACCATAAGATGCGTACGAGCGATACGTCGAGATCGAGATAGTGGGCCAGCCCGGCGCAGACGCCTCCGATCTTTTTGTCCGCGCGGGAGCGCATCAACTTCTTTGGCGTGGGCGAAACTCCCACCACGTTGCCACAGTGGGAGCAATAGCGGCCGTCCTCGGCGATGGTTTTGCCACAAGCGTTGCAGTACATGGGTGTATCTCCTAACTTAGGATACGACGATGGCGGAGAAAATGTTCCCAGATCGTCTATTAGCCATTAGCTCTGGGCTTTAGGCTAAAGGCTAAGAGCTAACAGCCAAAAGCCGCCCTCTACTCCCGGTACGCGTCTTTCATCCTCTTCCGCGCCTGGTCCGCTTGGGCGTTGCCCGAATTCGTGGCTACCACCGCTTCGTACTTTTTTACGGCCAGGTCGCGCTTCTGGAGCTGGTCGTACATCTCGCCCGCTCCCAGATTCGCCTTCTGCAGCAATTCCGGGTCGGGATTCGTGACCTCGCTCACCAGTTCGTAGGCCGCAGCTGCGGCCTGATAATTCTTTTCGCTGCGCAGCAGGTCGCCGAGTCCAAGCGCCGCGATTTCGTAATGCAGATTGCCGTACTTTCCCTCGCGCCCGTTCTGCCACACCCGGCGATACTGTTCCTCGGCTTCGCCGCTCTTGCCGGACGCGCGCAGCAGGTTCGCCTCTTCTAACGGCAGAAGAAAGTTGCGCGGAAAGCGGGGAGCGATCGCTTCCGCAATCTGCAAAGCCTCGCTATAGCGGCGCTCGCGGCGCAGGAACACCATGAGAACAATCCCGGCATCCACGCTGGTTTCGCCGTTGGCGCGGTAGGCATCGTTCAGATACCCGAGTCCCTTCTTCTTGTCGCCGCTCAAGCCCACGAGCGCGACCGCGATCTTGACAGCAAACGGTAAGTTTCCCATCACATAGTTATGCGCCCCCACCACCAGCTTGGCGTCGGTGTATTGCGGAGCCAACTCGAGAACCCGTTCGTGATCGTGGCGGGCTCCGACGGCATTGCGCAGAGCGGAAAACCAGGCGCGCTCGATCAGTGCGGTGTAGAGCGCGAACTGTCCGCGGGTGACGCCGCGCGCATAGAGCATATCCACGTTGTCTGGATTGCGCGCTAGTTCGGCGTTTTCCAGCTTCTGGGCCTGCTGCACCAGTTGCTTGATGCGTTGCTTCTGCGCCGGATCGGCGGGATGGTGCGCCTGCCCGATGAAGTTGTCGTTCGAGTACTCCCCGGAATTCATGGCGCCCATGCGATAGAGTTCCCGCACCTGAATCGCGGAGAGTAGGTGGTTCAGGGCCAGCGGATCGTTCGGGTGGCGCGCCGCGATCCTCTCGAAATCCTGGATCGCCGCGTCATAGTCGAGGTTGTAGAAGTGCTCGAAAGCGGCCTGATTCAGGGGATCGGGTGGACGAAGGGCGGCCGTCCCCGCGGGGTCGGCCGCCAGACAGACCTGGGCAAAGGCCAGCAGCGTTATAGCGGCCAAGGCGGGACGGTACCGGAAAAAGAGGAGCAACACGTTTGCCTAGTTTAGCAGTTTCCGGTTCCTAGTTTTCCAGTTCCCAGTCCAAACCAATCGGCTCTCCTATAGAAACGGGGCAGCTCGCCCCGTCTCAGCCGCCAGGCTCTCGCGCCGCCGGCCGCAGAGACGCGGCAAGCCGCGTCTCTACGGGAATCTGACTGCCGTCGGGGAACCAAACCTAGTACGTCCGCAACCCATTCCAGTCGTGCACAATGGGGAAAATCCGCGTTGGACAACGTAATTCTTGCCCGCCGGAATGGCCGCCCTCCCCCATGCCAGCTCGCAAGTGTTGTCTTTGCAATAGCTTGCTTTGGTGATTCGCTTGCGATCCGAAAAGGATCGGGGAGAGCGGTTCCTTATGGCAGAAACAGCCGGTCAAACTCGGCAGGAATTCTGGCGGCCGCCCATGCCGGTGTCCGAGGCTGGCGCGATCCGGGAAAGAAGCCGGGAAAGAAGCGAAGAACTTAGCGAAACTTGCCGGTGCGGAACCGAGTTTATCGTCAGCTCACTCTACTGCCATAGTTGTGGCGCCCGCCGTCCCGACCTGAATGCGGCGCGCCTGCTAGAAATCCCTGGTGGCGCTGAACTTGCCTGGCTCGGGGAGAAACTCGGGCTTACGACGCCTGCCCTCATCGCTTTTCTGGTGGGCGCACTCTGCGTGGTGGGAGCTGTAGCGGTCAGCGTGTTCTTCAGCGTCCGGACTGCACTGGACTGGCAGGCCATCCAATTGTGGCGGATCGAGTGGCTGCTGGCGGCGGTCGCTGCCTTTGGGGCCGGTTGCGTCCTCAAGAAATAGCCCTCCTGGCCGTCACCCCTCAGTTTCCATTACACCAACATCTCTGTAGAGACGGGTCTTGGCCCGTCTCCCCGCGAGCCTGTTCGAACCGGGGCCGGGGGGAGATGCGGCAAGCCGCGTCTCTACGCAGCGTTCCAGTTCAATTTCGCGAATGGACGTGCTCGGTTTCCGAGACGATGGCGCTGGGCCGCCTTTGCTGGCCCAGGCGGAAGAGGTGATGCAACGGGCCCGTCCCCTTGCCCAGGGGATGGGCGTTCGCAATCGCGGCCGAGACATAGGCTTTGGAGAGAAGAACGGCCTCGGGGATTCCGCGCCCATGCGCCAGGTGGCAGGCCAGCGCCGTCGAAAACGCGCATCCGGTGCCATGGGTGGCATTCGACCGCTGACGGTCTGCTTTGAAGATTTCCCGTTCGGCGCCTCCAGCAGTGCTGAAGCTCAGGAGGTCGATCGCCTTCTCCAGATCGCCACCGGTTACCACCACATTCGCCGCTCCCAGCCCGTGCAAGCGAGCGGCCGCCTGGCCCATCTGCTCGAGATTGGTGACGGCCATCCCGGTCAAGGCGCTGGCCTCTTCAAGATTCGGGGTGACCATCTCCGCCAGCGGAACCAGCCTCTCGATCAAGAGCCGTGTCCCCGCCGCATCCAACAAGTCCGTTCCCGAACTCGACTTCAGAATTGGATCCAGCACGACATGGGGCAGCCTGACTTTTTCCGGGGAAGCCTGTTCCAGAAAATTCGTGACCACCTCGACCACCCGCCCGTCTCCCAGCATGCCGATGTGGACGGCAGCGACCGTCAGGTCCGAAACCAGTTCCTCGAGGGTCTCGGCAATCAGGTTGGGATCCACCGCCTGGACTCTCCGCACGCCCTGTGTCGACTGTATGGTTAAGGCCGTAATGCACGCTACGCCGTAGCATTCGTGGGCCGCGATCGTCTTGATGTCAGCCGTAACCCCAGCACCCGAGGAGGGGTCAAACCCGGCAATTGTCAACACCACCGGTGGGGTCGCAGCCATGTCGTCACTCTAAACCCAAAGGTCAAACAGGGGAACAACAGGTTCTTCCTTAGCCACGGTGCATCATCGTATCTCATTGATTACATAATGTTTACATGAATAACTTCGTAAGTTCAACAATCGACAACCGGTTGCAGAAATTCCGCCGGCTCCCCTAGTTCCGGTAATAACTGATTCGTAAACACTTGCTGCCGACTGCTTTCAACGACATACGAAGCATAACCCATACAGGAACGGGATAAACCATTGATTAGATTACCAGTTAGTAAATTTCCGCGCTGGCTTTTTTGATTGACACACCCCATCCGGCCGGGTAGCATCTTGAGATCGTTTGACCAAAGGAGCATACGACCAGAAAACGACTTTCCACGATTGAGAGGTAACTGAATGCGACGACGTTTAGCCGAAGGCCTGGCGGTGGTTTTATCAGTCGCCAGTCTGGGGGCCGGAGCCGCATCCAGGCCAAGCAGCCTGGAAGCCGCCAAGGTCACACAGCCGCCGGTCATTGCGACCGGAGGGCATAAGACGAGAAAGACCAACATCCCGAAGCAGAAAGCCTACCAAGTAGGGACCGCGTCCTGGTATGGAGAGTATTTCCAGGGCAAGCAGACCGCCAGCGGCGAACCCTACGACATGCGCGACTTCACCGCCGCTCACCCCAGCCTTCCGCTGGGCACGTTCGTCAGGGTGACCAACCTGAGGAACGGCAAGGCCGTGGTGGTTCGTATCAATGACCGGGGTCCCGTAGTGGATGGCCGGATCATCGACGTTTCCTACAACGCCGCGCGTGCCCTGGGCTTCAAGGAGCATGGTTTGCAGAGGGTCCGCCTGGACCTCTACCAGCCCAGGAACTACCGGACGAATTCCCGGACAACGACCCTGGCGCTGCTGCAACCCGTAGCCAAGCCAAACTAAACCCGATACACTGGGCAACGATACCCCGTGAACGTAGTCCGAGGATATGGACCCGCGCCACCGTCTCATCGTTGCCCTCGATGTATCGACGGCCGCAACCGCCCGGAAGATCGTGGCGGCGGTCGGTGACTGTGCCCATGCCTACAAGGTCGGCATGCAGCTCTACACTGCCGAAGGCCCTGCGGTGGTCCGCGAACTGGTGGGTTCGGGCCGGCGCGTCTTTCTCGATCTGAAATACCACGACATCCCCAACACGGTTGCAGCCGCCGTGCGCGAGGCGGCTCAACTGGGCGTGAGCATGCTGACCGTGCACGCCTCCGGCGGCGGCAGGATGCTGCGAGCTGCCGTCGAAGCCGCACAAGCGTCCAAGCCAGACCTGCTCCTTCTGGCGGTCACAGTGTTGACCAGCCTCGACGACGTCGAACTGGGCAAGATTGGCCTGCGCGAAGGCGTGCTCGATCAGGTGCTGCGCCTGGCCGCGCTCGCGCTCTCGAATGGATGCCAGGGCGTGGTGGCTTCGGCACAAGAAGCCGGACCCCTGCGCCAGGAATTTGGACTCGATTTCCCCATTGTGACGCCGGGCGTCCGCGCCGCGGGAAGTGGACCGCACGACCAGGTGCGCATCGTCACGCCCGCGGAAGCGATTGCCGCCGGAGCCTCGCACATCGTCGTCGGGCGTCCGATCACGGAAGCCTCCGATCCGGGGGCTGAAGCGCGGGCCATTCTCGGACAGATCGGGTAGAGCAGTTCTCAGTTCCCAGCAAAAGCACGAGCGCCGGCGCGAGTATCTACTTCGACTTCCCTATCGCGGAAGTGAATGGGTCGCGGAGCATGGCTCCGACTACTGCGGTATAAACAGATCGCAGCGCCGCCGCCTGTCGGGTAGAGACCGCTTTCGAGAGCAGAAGCGTGGCTGTGCCGTGCGCCATGGCCCACAGGGCGAGTGTCAACCGCCTGTGATCTTCCGGCGCTCCACCTAGTTGTTCTGACAACTTTCTTGTCATCAGAGCGAAGTTTGGTTGCTTTTCCTTTAAGGACGGTACGCGTCCGGACTGGTCCGGTCCGGAAAGTACGTCGACGTGTTGATAGAAGAGTCCGTATTCATGAGGGTGACTCAAGGCGTACTCCAGGTAGGCGGCCGCCACGGCTTCGAAAGAACGGCATTGCTGCAGGATGCCGCCGACCTCGTGCTGGGTACGCTGCAGCAATGCGCGCACCAACTCTCGTCGGTCGCGGAACCGCCGGTACACCGCAGGCGTGTTCGTGTCCGCGGCCCGCGCCACCGCTCGCATGGTGAGCGCTTTGGGACCATCTTTCTTCCATAGTTTCTGCGCCGCATCCAGAATACGGTTCTCCAGGTCAGGGTCGGGCGGTCGTGCCATATTTCCTCCAGGGACATCCTAACAGGGGCGCGCGGCGGGACAAAGAAATATGTTTACAACGTATACATAATCCGGTAGAGTACGACGTGGGAGTCCTTCCCCGCCTCCCCCAAGACGCCGGCTAGGGGGCAAGTCAGAATTGGATTGCCCCGGCCCGGCGTGATGCAACTGCCGCCGCTTCGATCGCGCCTTCCGGCACCGCGTTTGCAAGTTCGGGGGCCAGTCCTTTTGATTATGTTTACACTGTCTATATTTTTGTATTATTCTGTTGACACTGTCTATATAATCCTGTATAAAATATCAGTATTTGGGACCCTGCCTTGCAAGTCCTTCACGCCAAGTTAAATCTTCAGGAGTGTTGTCGGATGTATTCGTGGAATAAAACCGAAGATCGCGTCGCCATTATCCAGATGAATGCTGCATTGCGCCATGCGCAGTTGGAGTTGCTCAGCGCCCATTGCGTCACCCACCAGCTCCGCATGCGCTTTTCGCTTGAAGATCTCGCCCGCCACGGCCAGCGCGACGTGCTCCGCAAGTCCGTCGAGACCGCCCAGTTTTTGAGCGAATATTACTCTTCCATCCAGGACAATATCCCGGGCGAAGAAGAGACCATCTCCATGTCCGCCCCCGATCTCAGCGAAGACCATGTGCGTGAAGGCATCGATCGCCTCACCTCATGGCTGCGCCAGCAGCGCGAGCACTATTTTGTTTCCGGCGTACCTCTTCCCGAACAACACAAGGCCCTCATGGGACGCTACTTCTCTCGATCCTTACTCGACCAGGTGCGGGTGGTGGAACTCGATGGACAACGCCTGCCCAATCCGCCTTTTTACGAGGAAGCGAAAACGTTTCTGGCAAACTTGCCGGATCTTACCCACATGGCGTCACTGACTTTTCTCGACGTCGTCGTCTTCAACGAGAAACTGGCGGAGAGGTCTCTGTTTCACTCACTCGTCCATGTCGTTCAGGTGCAAGTGCTGGGCGTGGAGCGTTACGCGGAGCTCTTCGTTCGCGGCTTCGTGAACACGAAACTTCATTTCACCGTCCCGCTGGAAGCCCACGCCTTTTCCCTGGAGTCAAAGTTTGTCGTGCCCGGCCATGAGAGCTTTTCCGTGGAAGATCAGGTGCGGCTGTGGGTGCAGCAAGGCCGCTACGAATGGAAACGGGAACCCGGATCGGTCCTTCACAACTTCTCGAAAAATTCGCAGGCGGAACACGAAATGTAGATTCCGCCGGGCACGCCGCGCTCGCGATCTTTCATGCGCTTGACGATGCGCGTATCTTTGCCGCACTTGGGGCATGCGGTTGATTTCGTGGTGTCCATGACCTTTTTCCGGTCGGCTGTCTTTGCAATCTTCGCCATTCAGTCTCTCCTGACAGGAATGTGCCGCTGGCCCAGAGGCTGCGGTTCTACCTGGTAATTGGGGAGTATCAAGAAGCGCAGTATCGACGACAGCCGGCCCATCAGAATCGGCCCGGCACGATCAACCCGCGCGGAAGCGGTGCACTGTACTCGCCAGTAAGAATCTTACACGAAATTAGCTCTCAGTTCTCAGCTGTCAGCTCTCAGCTCTCAGGAAAAAGCAAAAGACACGACGGCAGTGGCCTCATTCTTGTGTACCCTGGTTTTGACTGAGAGCTGACAGCTCAGAGCTGAGAGCTTAAGATAGTGGAGGCGCTTGCCAGGAACCGCGCTCCTTTTCGAGTATGGCGGCGACCGCCAGCACGACCTCTTCTTCCCAAGGCCGTCCGACAACCTGCACGCCGATCGGCAATCCCTCGTCGGAATGGCCCATCGGAACCACGACGGCGGGAAACCCCAGGAGATTAAACCACTCGCAATAGCTCCAGGCATCGAGATACTTCACCGTCTTCCCTTCCACCTGCCACTCCCGCTCGCCATGTTGAAAAGCGGGGATGGCGGCGGTAGGGCAGATCAGCACGGGATATTTCCGCATCTGCAAAAGAATCTTTTCGCGGACCGCATCGCGTCCCAGCCAGGCGGCCAGCAGAGACTCGCCCGTGTGCGCGGGCGCGGCATTCGTCCAGGCTAGGAATTCGCGCAGAATCGGGCTTAGCTCGGACTCGTGGCCGCGCAGCATAGACCCGAGAATCATTCCTCCAGCCGTGCCGAAGAATTCCCACCATCGCTGCCGCGCTTCTTCGAGCCCCTCGGGACGAAATGGCTCGACCCGAACGCCGCAGTTCGATAACAGCGACGCCGCATGACTCACCGCCAGTCTGGTTTCCGGCGTGACTGGTGTTCGCCCATCGTCTTCGAAGAACCCGATAGAAACGTTCCGCACCACCGTTTCGCGAACCTCGCGCAAGTCGACCGGAGCGGCGCAAGGATCGCCGTCGTCCCAACCCGCCATCACTGCAAACAGCGTCCGCAAATCTTCGACGGTGCGCGCCATCGGCCCGACCACACCGATCAGGGCAAAGGGACCGCCAGCTTTCGGATAGTGTCCGGTCGAAGGAATGCGTCCGGGAGTGGGCTTCAAGCCGCAGATGCCGCAAAAGTGCGCCGGTACGCGGATGGAACCGCCGCCATCGCTGCCCACGCCGGCGGCGGAAAGTCCCGCGGCGATGGCGGCGGCCTCTCCCCCGCTCGATCCGCCCGAGGTGCGAGTCAGGTCCCAGGGGTTGTTCGTGCGTCCATAAAGAAGGTTGTCGGTTTCCCAGGCCATGAGCAGTTCGGGCGCGTTGGTGACGCCGAGGATCACAGCTCCCGCCGCGCGCAGGCGCGCCACCAGCGGCGCGTCTTCCGTCGCGATGTATCCGGCGCGCAAGCGCGTGCCGGCTTCACATCGATGCCTGGCAACGTCAATAGAAGACTTGATGGAAACCGGGACACCATGCATGGGCCCGAGTTCGTCTTTATCTTTGCCGAGGGCCGCTTTCTCCGCTTCCCGCGCCTGGGCGAGCACAGCTTCCGGCTGGCAATCGACGAACGCGTTCAGCTTGGGATTCAGGAGTTCGATGCGATCCAGGTGAGTGCGCGCCACCTCGACCGGAGAAACTTCCTTGTGGCGGATCTGTGCCGCGATTTCACCGGCGGAAAGAAGAAGCGGGCTTGACGCCATGTAATGTGGAGAACGGCGTAACGAAATTCAGGATATCAGCGAAGGCGTTCCCTTCGTGGAGTTTCCTTCGTGAGACTTCGTGCCCTTTGTGGTTAAGGGGTCGCAGATTGATCGTGGTCAATGAGTGCTCTCGCCCTGCTTACGTCAGTTATGCGGGCCCAGCATCAATTTGGCGATTATCTGGATGGAAATTGTTCCACATTGACGCGAACAGGGATCCAACGGAGGGAATCCGGTTTACAATTCGAGGCACATGGCAAGTCATGACCACTGCCGTTGGGACTCTACGAAACCGGGAACAGCTCTATAGTTAAGCTATCGCAGATTGAATTTTGGAGGCAGATCATGAGCGAACAAGCCAAAGTGCAGGGACACGCTGAGGGCGTGGTCAAACCAGGCGAGGCCGTATTGTGGCAGGATGTCTCTGCTGGGACAGCCACGCAGATGCAAGTCCTGATCGGCCCCGAGGACGGCGCCCCGCATTTTGCCATGCGACGCTTCATCATGGAACAAGGGGGCGGGATTCCGACCCACACTAACAAGGTGGAACACGAACAGTACGTGTTGTGCGGGCGCGCCGAGGTGGGTATCGGCGCCAAGGTGCATGAAGTGCACGGCGGCGACGTCCTGTACATTCCGGCCGGCGCTCCGCACTACTACAAGGTGATCGAGGCCCCCTTCGAGTTCCTCTGCATGGTGCCCAATGCCCCCGATAAGATCGAAATGGTGGTAAAGGGCCCCATACTGTGTTAGGTGGGTCGTTCCTCCATCAGCGAGTTCGGATCTGCCGACCGGGCCGTTCAAGCGTCCCGTGAGCGCACCTTTCGTGTGGCCGCTGGTACCGACCATTGACGTAATATCGAATTCTCTCTCCAAAAGTCACTTGCAAGCCAAGACGGCGAAGATTTCAAATGTCGAACATGCAATCGTCTCAGCTCAGATCGTGGCTAGTACGCACGCGTATTTGTTGTTTCATGATGTTGTTATTGAGTTGCGTGTTCCTGTCGAGTTTGGCTAGGGCATCCGATAGATGTGGTTCGGTCGACCGAATCAAGATCGCAATGCGCTTGACTGAAGCCATTTATTCAGAGACCAAGAACCGAGAATTCGATGTTTCCCTCGGGAACGGATACAGCGGCCCACCCTCATGCCCCACTGATGCTCGTGCTGTTATGATTACGGTTTCTAAGGATAGTTGGCTTCTGTTTGGGAAACCAGATTCCAAAACCGAAGAGTATTTTAGCGAGAAAGGGCTTGAACTTCCCTTTCATCTGCGATTCGATTTCATCCCTCGCTCGCGAGACTTTCCAGATTGCCTACCAGACGTTCTAAATGACCACCCAAGCGATGAACGCCAGAAGGGGCAAGATCTGATGCAGTCTCATCCAGAATGGAATGCAGAGGAGGCGCTTTCGGCTGTTAAGAAGGCTGGACTGCGCTTTGGCCCAAACGATAAACAAAAGTTGCTACAAGGCTTGCCACTGAAGGAACTCGGAGAAATTTACGGGCGTCTCCGAATTGAACATGTTGAATTCAGCCTTATGCAGGAGCATGAGAAGAATGCGGAGTGGTGGTTCACAGAACTGCAATGGGACATCTCTGCCAAAGTGGTGGGCACGAACAGGATGCTGCAAATTGCTGTGGACCCCTTTACTGGAAGAATATTCGCGCTCCACAGTTTCGCACATTGAAAGCCTTGTGTTGGGCAACTGTTGAAAGATCGCGATATCGCTCATTGAGGGGTTGTGAGCGCAAGACGGAGTTGCTAATTGTCGGCGCAACATCTCCCTTTCGCTCAGACCCCTCCCAGAAAACTCCCCCTCAGGCCGTCAGTTTAAGCTGTGGAACGGGCGGCGGAGAAGATTGCGGGACGGTTTCGAGAGCTTCGAGCCATGAACGGATGGCCACGCGAAACGGCGCGACCACCATGCCACCAAAGACCTCTGGATACGTATCCAGGCGGCCCAGGGCCGAGCGCAGAAGCGAGATGGTTCCCGCGCAGTTGCCACGCTGAAAATGGTGGAACGAGGCAGCGACCTGGATCAGTCCCTGCAAGAAAGTTTTTTCCGGTTCTTGCGCCGCGAGCCACACTGATTCCCAGCGTTCGTGGGCTTCGAAGAACGCGCCAGAATGAAAACAGCGCAGTCCTTCGAATAGGTCGCCTTGAGTCCAGTCGAGGGGCATAGGCGGAGAACATGAGGCTTGGGGCCGCGCCGAATCTTACCAGAACCCCGACACTAACCAAAGGCTGCCGGCGTGCAACTTTTCCAGTAGAGTAAGGAGTTACATTATCCCCGGCGAGGAGCGAGGAACAGCCTGAGCGTGAAGATTCGGTTAGCGGTGTGTCTCTTCCTGGCGACGGCTCCGCTCTGGGCGCGATCGCACAACCGTTCAGCCAAGCAGGAAAACATCTCAGACCCCGGTTACGTCTATGCCCTGACCGCCGCCAACCGTTTTCTGCATGCCTGGCAAACGGGAGACGTAGAAGCCGGGATGGTTCTGCTTGGCGATCGTGTCCGCCGTTCGCAAAGCGCCGACAGGCTGGAGCAATTTTTTGCGAACGCGACCGATCGCGCATTCGAGATCGAGCGCGGCCGCGGACATCACGGGCGCTACAGCTTCACGGTCGTGCTCGTCACCTCCGCAGGGTCCCACGTCACCCGTCGGTCATCGGAGATAATCCTGGTCGACGCTGGCAAGAACGACTGGGTGGTGGATAAACTTCCGTAGAAGAATTTTCTTATAGCAGGAGTTGCATTCATGAAGCGTATTCACAAGGTTGCAGTCCTCGGCGCCGGCACCATGGGCGCCCGCATCGCCGCCCATTTCGCCAACGCGGGCGTGCCTTCCCTGCTGCTCGACATCGTTCCCCCTGACGCGGACGGCCCCGCGCGTAACAAAATCGCCGCTGCCGGACTCGATGGGGCCAGAAGATCCAAGCCGGCTGCGTTTTTCGAAGCGTCACTTGCGAAGCTCGTCACGGTGGGAAACTTCGACGACGACTTGAAACGCCTGGCCGAGGTCGACTGGATTATCGAGGCCATCGTCGAGAACCTCGACATCAAACGCTCGCTGCTGAAGAAGGTTGATGCGATCCGCAAGCCGGGGACTATCGTTACCACCAATACGAGCGGACTGCCGGTGGCAAAAATCGCCGAGGGATTTTCCGCGGACTTCCGACGCTCTTGGTTCGGGACGCATTTTTTTAATCCGCCGCGCTACATGCGGCTGTTGGAACTGATTCCCACACCAGACGCTGAGCCGGCGCTGATCGACTCCGTCGCGCACTTTTGCGACACACAACTTGGCAAGGGCGTCGTGCGGGCGAAAGATACTCCCAACTTCATCGGCAATCGCATCGGCACATTTTCCGTGCTCAACGTAATGCGGCTCATGCAGGAAATGGATCTGACGGTCGAAGAGATCGACGCGCTCACCGGCTCGGCCGTCGGTTGGCCGCGCTCGGCCACCTTCCGGACCATCGATCTGGTGGGCCTCGACATCCTCGGACACGTGGTTAAGAACATGACGGAGAATGTCCGCGACGAGCGCAGCGAATTGCAGATTCCCGCCTTCTTCCGCCAGATGCTGGAACGCAAGTGGCTGGGCGACAAGACCAAGGGCGGCTTCTATAAGAAGCTCAAGAGCGGCGGCGGCAAAGACAAAGAAGACGAGCGCATGGCGCTCAACTGGAAGACGTTGGAATACCATCCGCGGCAGAAGCCGAAATTCGCGGCGCTCGATATGGCGAAAAACGTCGAAGAGACAGGCGCGCGCCTGAGAATGCTGCTTGGTATGGATGGTGGCGCGCCGCAGAAGCCCGACAAGGCGAGCGCTTTCCTCTGGGCCGCACTCTCCGACCTGTGGACGTACTCGGCCAATCGCATTCCCGAGATTTCCGATTCCATCGTAGAGATCGACCGCGCTATGCGCATGGGTTTCAACTGGGAACTCGGCCCCTTTGAACTCTGGGACGCGGCCGGCGTGGAAGCGACCGTAGCACGCATGAAGAAAGAAGGGCGTCCCGTCGCGGCCAACGTGGAAAAGCTGTTAGCCGCCGGCAACAAGTCCTGGTACGCCGACGCTCCCAAAACGCAGAGCGGCCGCAAGCACTGGGATCTGGCAACCGGCAACTGGCAGCCGACCACTGTTCCCGACGGAGTCTGGTCGGTTGACGTCGCAATCAAAACGAAGTCCAGCAGCGTGGTCAAGAAAAATCCCGGCGCATCGCTGGTTGACCTGGGCGACGGGGTGGGTTGCATCCAGTTCCACTCCAAGATGAACGCCCTCGGCGCCGACATTATTTCGCTGATCCTCCAAACCCTGAAGCCGGGTGGCCCCGGAGACGCCTTCGACGCTTTCGTCATCACCAACGACGCGCAGAATTTCTCCGTTGGCGCGAACGTGATGCTGCTGCTCATGTCGATCCAGGAGGAAGAGTGGGACGAGGTTGACCTAGCCATCCGTCAGTTTCAGGGCATGACGCAGGCCATCAAGTTCTCCCCTAAGCCCGTAGTGAGCGCGCCTTTCGGACTCACCCTGGGAGGCGGTTGTGAAATCTCGCTGCATGCGGCCGCCCGCCAACCGCACGCCGAACTCTACATAGGGCTGGTCGAGGTCGGAGTCGGCCTGCTTCCCGGCGGCGGCGGCTGCAAGGAAATGCTGCTGCGCGCGGTGGACAGCGCCGCGTTGATTCGTCCCGATCTTCCTTCCAACGTCCGCGGCGATTCGGTGGAACTGCTTGAGGCCATGAAGAAGATTTTCGAAACCATCGCCATGGCCAAAGTTGCCACCTCGGCTCATGAAGCCCGCGGATTAGGCTTCCTGTCGAACTCCGACCGCATCACCATGAACCGCGAGCGCCTTCTCTGGGACGCCAAAGCGCGCGCCCTCGAACTAGTCCGCGCAGGCTATGAGCCCCCCGTTATGCGCACCGACATCCCCGCGCCCGGCGAGAACATCCTCGCCGCTCTCAGGCTGGGAGTCCACATGATGCGGCAGGGTGAGTTCATCACCGATCACGAGCGCAAGATTGCCACTAAGATCGCCGAAGTACTCTGCGGAGGAAATGTCACGCCCGGCACGCCGATCAGCGAACAGTATCTGCTCGACCTGGAGCGCGAGGCGTTCAAGTCCCTGTGCGGAGAAAAGAAGACGCAGGAGAGAATTCAGTTCACGCTGAAGACAGGCAAGCCGCTGCGAAATTAGCCCGTGTGGGGAACTTAGCTTGTGTGGGGGAGGGCGCCCTCGCCCGTCCAGGCCGAGCGCAGCTCGGCAGTCGCTGAAACCTGCATCCAGACAAACCGCGTCTCGATGCGGGGTATAATTTGAACACAGACCCCTCGAAGGACGGTACAAACAAAAATGTCCGCAGGCAATGGTAATAACGGCGCGAACGGCAATGCTTTGGATGCGGTCTTGAAACCGCGGGCGGCGTGGTTGGCGAAAAGGAAGGCCGAAAACGTAGACGGCAACTTCTCGCAGATGCATTACGCGCGCCGTGGCGTGATTACCGACGAGATGCAATACATCGCCTATCGCGAGAAGATCGCGCCGGAACTGGTCCGCGATGAAGTCGCTCGCGGCCGCATGATCATTCCGGCGAACATCAACCATCCGGAACTGGAGCCAATGGCGATCGGCGTAGAGTCGCTATGCAAGATCAACGCGAACATCGGGAACTCGGCCGTCACCTCGAACGTTGAAGAAGAGCTCAAGAAGCTCCACACCGCCGTTCACTACGGAGCCGACACGGTAATGGACCTCTCGACCGGCGGCGACATTCACACCATTCGCGAAGCCATCATCCGGCATTCTCCGGTCCCGATCGGCACCGTGCCGATTTATGAAGCGATCTCGCGCGTCAAACGCGTGGAAGATCTCAGGGCCAGCGTGATGCTGGAAGTGATTGAAGAGCAGGCGCAGCAGGGTGTGGATTACATGACCATTCACGCCGGCGTGCTCATTCAATATGTGCCCATGGTTTCAAAGCGCATCACCGGCATCGTCAGCCGCGGCGGCGCGATTCTAGCGCAATGGATGACGCATCATCACAAGCAGAATTTCCTCTACGAGTACTTCGAAGACATCTGCAAGATTTTCGCGAAGTACGACGTGAGCTTTTCACTGGGAGACGGCCTGCGGCCCGGCTGCCTGGCCGACGCCAGCGACGAGGCGCAGTTCGCGGAACTCAAAACGCTGGGCGAACTGACGCGCGTCGCCTGGAAGCACGACGTGCAGGTCATGATCGAAGGCCCCGGGCACATTCCGATGCACAAGATCAAGGAGCAGGTGGAAAAAGAAAACGAGTGGTGCGACGAGGCTCCGTTCTACACCCTGGGCCCGCTGGTCACCGACATCGCTCCCGGCTACGACCACATCACCTCCGCCATAGGAGCGGCGATGATTGGCTGGTACGGCGCGTCGATGCTCTGCTACGTCACGCCGAAAGAACATCTCGGCCTGCCCAATGAAAAAGATGTGAAAGATGGAATCATTGCCTACAAGATCGCCGCCCACGCCGCCGACGTAGCCCGCCAGCGTCCTGGAGTCCGCGACCGCGACGATGCCCTGAGCTATGCCCGCTATAAGTTCGACTGGGAAAAGCAGTTTGAACTTTCGCTCGACCCCGAGACGGCTCGCTCCATGCACGACGAAACCCTGCCGCAGGAACAATACAAATCCGCCGCCTTCTGCTCCATGTGCGGCCCCAAGTTCTGCTCCATGAATTACTCCAGCAAAGTGGACGAGTATAACAAGCAAGTGCATGGGCTGGAGAAGAAGGATTACTCGGGGTTGGTGGAGAAGCTGATTACGATTAAGTAACTCACGCGGGGGGGTGGCATACCCCTTTCATCGACTAACGAGGGTGCCCCTCGGGAGTTGTAACGAGGGAAAGGGTGGGCCGGCCCCGTCTCCTCTGTAAGTACATCCGGTCGCGTCTCGCACTTTGGACCAGGGGTGTGCTAGAGTCTTGGCCACGCCCAGGCCGCTTCTGTGTGGGGGTGCACAGGGGGGAGATTGCCTCGAATTCTGCTGACGACGCGGTGCCGCGACTCCGGCCTCTACGACTATTTCCGCGAGAATGCGCCGCGGAATTTTCGCTGGCGTTTCGGTATGCCGCGGACGATCTCGTTTGGCCTGCGATTTCTGCGGCAGAACCTTCCGGACCTGAACATCCTGGAATACCCGACGCGCGCCGAGTTTTCCGCTCAGCTCAAGAGGGGCTGGGATGCCGTGGGCTTTTCCTTTTACCTGGAAGAGACCAACGACATCCTGGCGATGGCCGCCGAAGCGCGGCGGGCAGGCATCCGCGAACTGTGGGCAGGAAATTACGGCGCCCTGACTCCCTCCATCCAATCGCACTTCGATCACGTATTCACTGGCTACAGTGAAGACGCCCTGGCAAAGAAGCTGGGGATGCGTTTCGATGAAATCCAACATCCACCGCTCGTGACCCGCTTCCGTCTGCCCGGGGGGTGGTCGTTCCCGCTAGGTATTTTGTTTTCCTCGCGCGGATGCAGTTTTCGCTGTACCTTCTGCCAGACCACTGCGTTTGCGCCCCAACCAAAGGAAATCTCTCTGGCGTCTTTGGATCGAGTGCTGCGTTTCTACGTCCAGCACGGCATTCATTTTGTCCTGCTGCTCGACGAGAATTTCGGCAATCTTCCCTCGCATGCCGACGCGGTCATCGAGCTATTAGCGCGCCACCGAGTGCGCTGGCTGGTACAGTCGCGCGTCGACCTGCTGCTTCGAAACTTCCATCACTGGCAGAGCTCCGGCATGGAAGGTGCGCTATTCGGCATCGAGAGCTTTCACCAGGACATCCTGAAGCAGATGCACAAGAACGAGAAGGCGCAGGCTGCGTTTGAACTTGCCGAGCGGCTCGACCGCGCCGGCCTGTACGCCCAGGGTTATTACATCATCGGCCTGCCGCCGGAGACGCCGGAATCGATCGCGGAAGATCTGAGAACGTTGGCTTCTTTAAAGCTTGATGTCACGCAAATCACCATCGTCACGCCGCATCCACAGACGGAAATGTGGCATGAACTCGATTCCGGTTATGGCATTTTTGAAAAAGACTGGTCCAGGTTCGACACCAAGCATCTCGTCTGGAACCACCCGCATTGCGCACCCGGCGTGCTTGAATCTCTGCTCGAACAGGGCTTCCGCGCCTGCTATGGAAATGACTGGCTGGCGCGGACGACGAAAAAGTTCCTCTCCATGAGAAGGACCCAAAGAGATATTTCGAGCGTATTACTGGGCCCGGTACGCTCGCGATGGGCCTCGTCGGCGCGATTGCCCTATCTTCCGGTACCAGTGCCCTCTGGAGATCAGCCGGTCCACCGCGCTGTTGCCTGAGGCATCCTGCGCAAGGATGTGGCCATTCCTGGCGCCGTGGCGATTACCCCGGCGAACTGGTCCAGATGCTCGTACGCGCGCACGCAGGCGTCCTGCATCACGTCCTCAGCCTCGCCATCATTGCGTAGAATAGCCCGAGCCACGCGGTAGAGCCGCTGGTTGTGACGGTGCATGACGATTTCAAACATCCCCGTCTCGCTCGCCAGCACTCTGGCCACAACCTCTTCATCGCTCATGGGCTCCTGCGAGGCGGCCAATTCCGTTGGGCTGACCATACAGACTCTCCATAGGATAGAGTCACGACGGCAATATAAGGTTACAGATCATGCTGCAGAAGCCCAGGAAGAGAAATAGAGACTTCTCTGGTCGTAATGCTCAGCCACGGCGTCTCAATGTCCGCCGCCGATCTTCTCCAGTCCTGCTTGAGTTGTTTCAGGACGTGATCTGCACAGAAAATCCAGACACCGCACACTCCACTCGAAGTTCTCTCTGTTGTCCTTCGAACGGGTACGGTGCGAACGATCCATCCCTACTTCGCCGGTACGGTAAGAATCAACACCGCCAATACTGCCAGGACGAAGCCTGCGACAAGCGCAAACAGGGTGTGGAGCGGATGGGCGCGAAAATGGCTATCGCCCGATCTCCTAAAGTGTTCCAAGGTCCTCATGACCAACCTCCCGCCACGATCAGGTAGCGGACAATATTCCGATCTCTGGCCTGCACCTCCTTACTTTGATCAAACACCTTTTCGATGCGGGCACGCGATCATTAGACTGCCCAAGTGTCGTCTCCGTAGCTTGCCGCCACATACTTGTCCTGACACTCGGCAGAACAGAAATGCACGGCATTGCTTTCACAAGCACGCTGCTCATCCCACTTTACGCGCAGGTTAATGGTGTACTTCATGACTGGTTTGGCTGAGCCTTCGAAGCCCAGCAGCCAGCCTTCGGCATCACCCTTTGGCTTGCCGCAGGTTTTGCAAAAGAACTCCATCGTGCGACCTCCGCTACCCACAGACCTTCTATCTCCCTGGAGACACCGAAAGCTCTCCACTACAGCCCATCCGCTGTGTCTCAGACCCACGCCCATCACCCGCTGCCGAGCCCGGCCTGGTCACACAGCTGCGGACCGTGGCCTTCCTTCCGGCGGCGTTTCAATATTCTCCAGTTTCCGCACGCGATGCAGGAACACGTAAGCGGCGAGCAAACTCAGCGTCAACAGCGACTGAATCATGACGAGGAGCGCGAAACCAGCCACATTTCGGATGGGACCCGCGATCTCACGCTCTTCCTGACTGGCCGCTCGTTGAAGAGGGGTACGTAATTCCAGTGAATCGAGAGGCATGAGACCTCCTCTACGGCGCGACCGCCGACCGCCGTCGTGCTGGATCGTACCTTGATAGCACCTGCAACGCCTTAGAGAGGGGAAGAAGCAGGTACCCATTTCAACAGTAGACGGCCCAAAATATTCTGTCTGTGATTGTGCGCACAGGTTTCTTGTCGTACTGGTCATGTTCTGGTCGAATGCCAGCGGTAACTCAGCTTGCATGGGAGTCCGGGGAAGTCTCGTTCATCTCCAGGCTCCCCGGGCGTGTCCTATCGCGAAGGGAGTGAGGGGCGGGGCTCTTAGCCCGACGGTTGGGAATTCTCTGCTGTTCGCGTCGGCTTGCGGTCCAGTGCGATTCGATCTCGACTACTCCCTCTTACATCATCCGTCGCCATGAACAATGCGGCTTCGGTTTCGAACTGCCCTCAGTTGTACCGAATGTACCGAAACCAGCCCAAGAAACCGAAGCAGCAAAGTCAGCGTAAACGATTGAGAGAGCGAGAGAAAGATATGGTCGGGGAGAGAGGATTTGAACCTCCGACCCCCTGGTCCCGAACCAGGTGCTCTACCAGGCTGAGCCACTCCCCGACGGACGGCCACCACGGGAACGACGTGGCGGCTCGAACTCAGACAGTATAGCATTCTGCGGCTGATGATTTTCCCGGGCCGGCGGCGCGCCTTGGTCTCGATCAGGCCCTGATTCCTGCGCAATCGTTGCAGGGCACTGATTTCAGGAATCATCGGGTTTCTGAAGTGGTCAGGTTGCACCGTTCTCTGGAACTCGTTCGCAAGAGATGGTTCTGACGCCCGCCCTCCTGGTGACGGCGCGCGAGAGCGGCCTGCTACAATCTTGGTCATAGTTGTCTATCTGCCGCTATTAAAACGTTTCTATGCTGGCTTTTACTGCTGGAAGGCTGTTGACCCCGACCGAAGCCGTCGAGCATGCTCTCGTGCTGGTGGACGAGGGACGCGTGCTCGAAATTTCTGCCCAGAGCAGCCAGCAGCTTCCCGCCGGAGTGTCCGTGTGCGACTTCGGCGACGACTTGATGGCGCCCGGTTACATTGACCTTCACATTCACGGCAGCGCCGGATATGACGTCATGGACGATACCGCCGAGGCGCTGCCGGCTATCGAACAACTGCTGGCGCGGCATGGGGTCACAAGTTATTTCCCGACTACCGTAACCGCTCCGATGGATACGATGTTGCGCGCGCTCGAACGGCTCGCGAATGCTATCGAGAAACGCGAATCGGCAAATCCTGAGAGCAAGGGTCGAGCCCGCCCGCTCGGAATCCATCTTGAGGGTCCTTTCCTTAGCCATGCGCGTCGCGGCGTACACCCGCCGGAAAATTTGCTGGTTCCGACGCTGGCCTTGTTCGAGCGCTTCTGGCAAGCGGCGCGCGGCCGGATTCGCATGATGACGATCGCTCCCGAATTGGAGGGTGCGCCCGAGGTCATCGCCGAAGCCGCGCGGCGCGGGGTTGCGGTGAGCCTGGGACACTCCGACGCCGATTTTGCCGCCGCCGAGCGCGGAATCGTGGCGGGAGCGCGACACGCTACGCATACCTTCAATGCCATGCGGCCGCTCGACCATCGCAGTCCGGGTATTTTGGGGGCGGTGCTTACCGATCACCGCTTGAGCGCGGACATCATTGCCGACGGCGTTCATCTCGATCCGGCCGTGGTGAAGCTCTTTGCCGGCACTAAAGGCGCGGAGCAAACAGTGCTCATCACGGATGCCATTTCGGCAACTGGCATGCCCGATGGCCGCTATCGGCTGGGATCGTTCGAGGTCGATGTCCACGCTGGTAAGTGCACCGCAAACGGCAAGCTGGCGGGAAGCGTTTTGACCATGGACTGTGCCGTGCGCAATCTGGCCCGTTTCGCAGAATGGGATCTGTCGCAGGCCGTGGTGGCGGCCAGCCGAAATCCGGCGCGGGTGGCGCGGATCGCGACCAAGGGTGTTCTCACGGCGGGAGCCGACGCGGACTTCGTAGTGCTGAGCGCCGCGGGCGAAGTGTTGCGGAGTTTTATTGGCGGGGTCGAGTGCTCCCGGTAAAGATTTGCCAGGCTGAGACGCACAGCCCCTAAAGGGGCGACTGATTCGAGACGGTACGGCATAGCTAACGCGATGCCCTGATACGAAGCGAAACCTGCGGGAGAGCAATGGCTGAGACGCGCAAATTTCCGCATCATCTGATTCGAGAGATTTTTGAGCAGCCGGACGCGCTGCGGCGAACCATTGAACCTCGCGTTTCGCTCGGGGACGGGCTGGTTCGCCTGGATGAAATCCATATTTCGCGCGAGGAACTGCGCGCCCTGCGGCGGATCAACATCGTCGCTTCGGGAACCAGCCGTCATGCGGGCATGACGGGGCAGTACATGATGCAGGAACTGGCCGGTGTGCCGGTCGACGTGGACTACGCCAGCGAGTTCGAATACCGCAATCCGATGATTGGGCGGGGCGAACTCAGCATCTTTATTACTCAGTCGGGAGAAACCGCCGACACCACCGCCTCGCAGCGCGAAGCCCGCCAGAAAGGGTCGCGCACCATTGCCATTTCGAATGTCGCAGGCTCGACGATTACCCGGGAGGCGGACGGTTTCATCTACACCGATGCTGGTCCGGAGATCAGCATAGCCTCAACCAAGGCATTCACCGCGCAGATGGCGTGTTTGTTTCTGTTCGCGTTGTACCTCGGCGAAATCAAAGAGAAGGTTCCGAAGGCGCTGGCCCAGCGCTACATCCGCGAACTTCTCTCCCTTCCCGAGAAGACGGAGACGATTCTGGCGGCAGCCGACAAAGTGGAAAAACTGGCCGAGCTTTACTATCGCGTCGACGACTTCATGTTCCTCGGCCGCGCCATCCACTATCCCGTAGCGATGGATGGCGCTCTCAAGCTGAAAGAAGTTTCCTACATCCACGCCGAAGGTTATCCCACCGGGGAAGCCAAGCACGGGCCAAACGCGCTGATTGATTTCCGCCTGCCGCTGGTGATCATCGCCACCTGCGACCGCAACAATAATGATGCGGGCTCGATCGCTCGCTACGAGCAGAACCTCAGCAACATGCAGGGATTCAAAAAACAAGGTGCGACGTTGATTGCGCTGGCGACTGAAGGAGACACTGTCGTACCGCAGTTGGCCAATCACACCGTCTTTATTCCCGCAGTGCCGGAACTGTTGTCGCCGATTCTGGAAATTGTGCCTCTGCAGTTGTTTGCCTACTATGTAGCCGCCAAGCGCGGCCTCGACGTGGACCATCCGCGTAACTTGGTGAAAGCGGTGACGCTGGAGTAGTGGGCATCGCGGCTGCCGAGCTGCGCTCGGCTTGGACGGCCGAGGGCGGCCGTCCCCACGCGAACAACCCAACTTCCAGCAAAATTCTTACCAATTCTTTATGATGGGACATTGCATTTTTAGCTCGGTGGGGGCAGTGTGGCTGAGACGCAACAGACAAACGGAATCGAAGTTCTGGAAACGCGGGAGTGGTTGGACTCACTCGACTATGTGCTGTCGCACGGCGGTCCGAACCGCGCCGGGCGGCTCCTGCAGCAACTGGCGCTGCATGCCCGCCGTGAGGCTGGGATCAACCTGCCGTTCTCGGCGACGACTCCCTACCAGAATACGATTCCTTCCCGGCAACAGCCACCATTCCCCGGCAGCCAGGAAATGGAGCGCCGCATCAAGAGCCTGGTGCGCTGGAACGCCATGGCCATGGTCGTCCGCGCCAACAAGCTTCAAGAAGGCATTGGCGGGCACATCTCCACATTCGCCTCGGCAGCAACGCTCTACGAAGTGGCGTTCAACCACTTTTTTCAGGCATCCACCGAGTCGGGCGACCGCGATATTGTCTATTTCCAGGGACACGCCGCCCCTGGAATTTATGCCCGTGCCTACCTCGAAGGCCGCATTCCCAAAGAGAAGTTAGAGAACTTCCGCCGGGAACTGAAACCAGGCGGCGGACTCTCGTCGTATCCGCATCCCTGGCTCATGCCCGACTTCTGGGAATTCCCGACCGTGTCGATGGGACTGGGCCCGATTCAGGCGATCTATCACGCGCGCTTCATCAAGTATCTCGAAAATCGCGGACTGAAAACTTCGACCGGCGGCAAAGTCTGGGCGTTTCTGGGCGATGGCGAAATGGACGAACCGGAATCGCTCGGCTCGATCACGCTGGCTTCGCGCGAGCGGCTCGACAACCTGATTTTCGTGGTCAACTGCAACCTGCAGCGTCTAGACGGGCCGGTGCGCGGCAACGGCAAAATCATCCAGGAACTGGAAGCGATTTTCCGCGGCGCGGGGTGGAACGTCATCAAGCTGATCTGGGGCGGCGACTGGGATCCGCTCATTCAGCGGGATCGCGACGGCCTGCTCGTCCGGCGCATGGGCGAGATCACCGACGGACAGTATCAGAAATATTTCGTCGAGAGCGGCGCATATTTCCGGCAGAACTTCTTCGGCACCGATCCCCGGCTGCTCAAGATGGTCGAGCATCTTTCGGACGAGCAACTCGCCCGCATGCGGCTCGGCGGACACGACCCGATCAAAGTGCACGCCGCGTACAAGGCGGCGGTTGACCATACAGGGTCGCCAACCATCATTCTCGCCAAGACCATCAAGGGCTATGGACTCGGCGAAGCGGGCGAAGGCAAGAACATCACGCACCAGCAAAAGAAGCTGAATGACGATGAGCTGCAGATGTTCCGCTCGCGCTTCGGCATTCCGATTCCCGACGCCGAGCTTCACGATGCGCCCTTCTATCGGCCCGCCGACGACAGCGCGGAAATCAAATATATGCAGGAGCGCCGCAAACAGCTGGGCGGCTACATGCCGGTACGGAAAGTACGTGCTACACCGCTGAAGCCCGTGTCGGAAGCGCTCTTTGAGGAGTTTCACAAGGGCACCGAGGGCCACGAGGTCTCCACCACCATGGTCTTCGTGCGCCTGCTCTCGAAGTTGTTGCGTGACCCAGAGGTCGGAAAATTCATCGTGCCCGTGGTTCCCGACGAAGCCCGCACCTTCGGCATGGAGGCGCTTTTCCGCCAGGTCGGGATCTATTCGAGCGTCGGCCAGCTCTACGAGCCGGTCGATATGGCTACGCTCCTTTATTACAAGGAGGCGAAGAACGGGCAGATTCTGGAAGAGGGCATCACCGAAGCCGGATCGATGTGCTCGTTCATCGCGGCCGGTACTGCGTATGCCAATCACGGCATCAACACGATTCCCTTCTTTATTTATTACTCGATGTTCGGACTGCAGCGCGTCGGCGACCTGATCTGGGCCGCGGGCGACATGCGCTGCCGCGGGTTCCTCATCGGGGGCACGGCGGGCAGAACGACGCTGGCGGGCGAAGGCCTGCAGCATCAGGATGGACACAGCCAGGTGCTGGCTCTCGCAGTGCCGAACCTGATGGCTTATGATCCAGCGTTCGCCTATGAGATCGCCATCATCATCCAGGACGGCATCAAGCGCATGTATGTCGATGGCGAATCTATCTTCTATTACTTGACGGTCACCAACGAACCGCTGCCGATGCCCGAGATGCCCAGCCAGCCGGACATTCGCGAGGGCATCCTGAAAGGTCTGTACCGCTACCGGGCGTCTGAAAAGAAGGATGCGAAGCTGCGGGCACAGTTACTGGGCAGCGGCACCATCATGTTCGAGGTGCTCCAGGCACAAGCGATTCTGGAGAAGGACTATGGCGTGGCCGCGGACGTGTGGAGCGTCACCAGCTACAAGGAACTGTATCGCGACGCGAACGACTGTGAGCGCTGGAACATGCTGCATCCCACACAGAAGGCAAAGGTGCCATACGTCACGCAGACATTGAAGGGCGCATCCGGCCCATTCATCGCGGCATCGGATTACATGAAGGTTCTGCCGGAGTGTATTGCGCAGTGGATTCCAGGCAAGCTATTGTCACTCGGCACCGACGGCTTTGGGCGCAGCGAGAACCGCGCGTCCCTGCGAGACTTTTTCGAAGTGGACGCGAAGCACATCGTGCTCGCCACGCTGCATGCGCTGGCGGGCGAGAAGAAAGATGGCGCCGAAGGTGTCAATGCGAAGCTGCTGGAGAAGGCCGTCCGCGATCTGGGCATCGATCCGGAAAAACGCAATCCGGCCCGCAGTTAACGTGGGCGCCCTCGACATGTGTGGCGTAAGTTCGGTTGTCACAGTTTGAATTGTCATCCGCTTTGATTGTGATTAGCGAGCCAGAGGAACTAAGGAGAGAATGGCGACAGAATTTAAGCTGCCCGAGCTGGGCGAAAATATCGAGAGCGGCGAACTGGTCCGCTTGATGATCAAGCCCGGCGTCCGCATCACCGAAGGCGAGCCGGTGATGGAACTCGAAACCGACAAAGCGGTGGTGGAGGTGCCCTCGTCGGTGACGGGCACCATCGGAGAAATTCGCGTAAGTGAAGGCGACACGCTGCGCGTGGGGCAGGTCATCTTCACCGTGGAAAATGGTGCTGGGGCCGTAGCAAAGTCCGCTGCGAAGGCGGCCGCGCAGCCGGCTGTCGTTCCCGCAGTGCAAGCCTCGGCTGATCCCGTCGTCGCAACCCCGGCAACGCCCGCGCCGATCGCAGCGCCGCGGCCAGAGCGTCAAACGCCTCCCGCAGTTTCCTCCGCCACGGCCAGTGAATTCAGGCTGCCGGAACTGGGAGAGAACATCAACTCCGGCGATCTGGTGCGGCTGATGATCTCGCCAGGCCAGAGCGTTTCTGAAGGCCAGCCGGTGATGGAACTTGAAACCGACAAAGCCGTGGTCGAAGTCCCGTCCACGGTCACGGGCGTTGTGCGCGAGGTCAAGGTCAAAGAAGGCCAGAAGGTCAAAGTTGGCGAGGTCATCTTTACGCTGGAGGGCGGTGTCGCGACTCAAGCGGAACCGGTTCGCAGGCACGAACCGGTGGAACACATCTCCGGACAACAGGCGGCGCGGCTCTCGTTCCAATTGGCCATGCGGGCCGAGGGCAAGACGGAAGAACAAGCGCTGCCTCCGGATCAACCGCAGGCCCCGATGCCCGAGTTCAGCATGCCCGTGCAACTGGGAAAGGTTGCCGGCACAGACCGCCAACCGGTGCCGGCGGCGCCGCACGTGCGTCGTCTGGCGCGCGAAGTGGGCGTGGACATTCACAGCGTGCCCGGCAGCGGTCCGGGCGGGCGCATCAGCGAAGACGACGTGAAGCTGTGCGCCAAGAATGCGTTGCTGGCAGCGGCCGCTGCGGCACAAAGTCCACGCGGAGCCTTCGTCGAGCCTGAACTCCCCGACTTCGCCAAGTGGGGCAAGACGGAACGGGTTTCGATTCGCGGAGTGCGGCGCAAGACAGCCGAACATCTGCGCGAGGCATGGAACACAATTCCGCACGTCACCCAGCAGGATCGAGCCGACATCACCGAACTCGAGCAGTTGCGCGCCCGTTTCGCGCCGCGAGCCATCGAAGCGGGCGGCAAGATGACGGTCACGGCGATTGCGTTGAAAGTCTCCTCGGCGGCCCTCAAGGTCTTCCCCCAGTTCAATGCCTCAATCGACATCGCGAAAGAAGAAATCATTTACAAGCAGTACATCAACATTGGCGTTGCGGTGGATACCGACCGCGGATTGCTGGTGCCCGTGATTCGCGACGTAGACAAGAAGAACATCGTCGAACTGGCGGCGGAACTGGCACAGCTCTCGAAAAAAGCGCGCGACCGCAAGCTCACTCCCGAGGAGATGGAAGGCGGCACGTTTACTATCACGAATCTCGGAGGAATCGGCGGCACTGGATTTTCTCCCATCGTGAATCATCCCGAGGTTGCAATCCTCGGCCTCTCGCGTTCGCGCATGGAGCCGGAGTGGGTGAACAACAAGTTCGAGCCGCGCTTGATTCTTCCGCTCTCACTCTCGTACGATCACCGGTTGATCGATGGCGCCGACGCCGCGCGTTTTCTACGCTGGATCGCGGAGGCCTTCGAGCAGCCGTTCCTGCTTTCGGTGCAGGGATAAGGCTTTTAACCGCAGAGGACGCAGAGTTCCGGGAGAAGACATAAAACCACACTGTCATCCTGAGCGAAGCGAAGGACCTATGTAGTCGGCTGCGGAATGCATAGGTCCTTCGCTTCGCTCAGGATGACAAGAAATGCTAAAAGGACAGCGACGAAATGGCGAACACTTCAAATCTCCGTGTGGCAGTAATCGGCGGCGGGCCCGGCGGTTATGCTGCCGCATTTCTGGCTGCCGACTTGGGCATGAAAGTTACCCTGATCGATCCGGAAGTAAACCCCGGCGGCGTCTGCCTCTATCGCGGCTGCATCCCGTCCAAGGCCCTGCTACACGTAGCCAAACTGCTGGAAGAAGCCGAGCAGGCGAAGAACTGGGGCATCGACTTCGGCGAGCCCAAAGTCGACCTCAACAAGCTCCGCGGATGGAAAGAGAGTGTCGTCAAGAAGCTGACCGGTGGACTGGGACAGTTATCAAAACAACGCAAGGTCGAGTTCGTCCAAGGCAAAGCCGCTTTTGTGAATTCCACCACGCTGAAAGTCACGAAGACCGCGGCCGGCGGCGAAGACAACCTGACCTTCGACCGCATCATCATCGCCACCGGATCGCGTCCGACCGTCGTGCCCAGCCTCAAGCTCGACAGCCCGCGTCTAATGGATTCAACCGGCGCTCTCGATCTCCCCGACATTCCGAAAACGCTGCTAGTCATAGGCGGCGGCTACATCGGACTGGAACTGGGATCGGTGTACGCCACACTCGGCACGAAGGTGACCTGCGTCGAAATGATGCCTGGCTTGCTGCCCGGCGCCGACCGCGACCTGGTGCTGCCTTTGCACAAGCGCCTGGAAAAACTCTTCTCCGCCATCATGCTGAATACCACGGTCAAATCGCTCAAGGACGACAAGACTGGCATTCGCGTAACACTCGACGGTCCCAACGTAAAAGAAAAAGAACAGGTGTTCGAACGCGTGCTGATGTCCGTGGGGCGCCGGCCGAATTCCGAGATTCCCGGCCTCGACAAAACAAAAGTTAAAGTCGACCCGAAGGGATTCATCGAAATCAACGAGCAGCGCCAGACGGCTGAGCCCACAATCTACGCCATTGGCGACGTTGCCGGCGAGCCCATGCTGGCGCACAAGGCAATGCATGAGGGACGCTGTGCCGTGGAAGCCATCGCCGGACACAAGGTCGCTTTCGAACCGAACGCGATTCCCGCGGTCGTGTTCACCGATCCCGAAATTGCGTGGGCGGGACTGACAGAAACACAGGCAAAAGAACAGGGACGCGAGATCACTGTCGCCAAGTTCCCCTGGGCAGCTTCGGGACGCGCCATCACGCTCGACCGGCCTGAAGGCCTCACCAAACTGCTCATCGATCCTAAGACGGAGCGGGTGCTGGGGGTCGGCATTGTGGGAGCGGGCGCGGGCGAACTGATCGCCGAAGGCGTATTGGCCATCGAAATGTGCGCCCTGGCGGCCGATGTTGGCATGACCATCCATCCGCATCCGACCCTGTCGGAGACGATGATGGAATCGGCGGAAATCTTCTACGGGCAGGCTACCGATATTTACCGCCCGAAGAAATAGCGGTAGCGCCGCCGTCCCGGCGGCTGTCCGGCGGGCGTCCTCGCCCGCCGCTCCGAAGGCGAGACGCCTTCGGGACAGCCGGCAAGATGCCGGCGCTACTCGTTGCGCAGTTGGAGTCGCAAACCTGGCAATAAAACCGATGAAAAAACTGGTGCTCTTGGTCCTTCTCGTTTTCATTTTTCTGCAGGGGCTGCTGGCCCAGTCGTCGGTGGCTCAATCCGTTTCCAGCCTGCTGCAGGGTGGCGCCCAGTCCCAAGCGCCGACTCCAGCGTCCGCCGATCCTCTTGGACGTGAGACACCTTCAGGAACCGTGCTTGGATTCCTGCAGGCCGCACAAAACGGAAATTACAGAGCCGCCGCCGATTACCTGCAGATCAGCGCTGCGCACCGGCAATCGCAAGGCCCGGATCTGGCCGAGAAGTTGAACGTGCTCATGAACCGCGCCTACGTGGGAAGCCCGCGACAGCTTAGTAAGAATCCCGAAGGCAATTCGGAGTACGGAACCCCCGATCACCAGACCATCGGCACTTTTTCCTTTGGCGAGGCCGATGTCGCGGTGATCCTCGTCCGCGTCGTCGATCCGAACTCGGGAAGAATCTGGGTCTTCTCTTCCGAAACGCTCAGCAAAGTTCCCGAGTTGTACGAAAACCTTGAGGCTCACCAGGTCGAAACGAAACTCCCGCCCGTCCTGGTGCGAAACACGTTTCTTGGGATGCCCCTCTGGCAATGGCTGGCGCTTATCGCCGCCATTCCCGTAGCAGTCGGCATCGGCTGGGCGGTGGTTTTGCTGCTGGCGATTCCGCGGCGGCTCTGGCTCAAGTTCCGGAACCGCCCGAACTTGCACTCCTACAGCCACATGTCCAGGCCGCTGCTCGTCTCCTTCGGGGCGCTCGCTCACCGCGCGATTGCGGGCTACCTCGGCCTTGCGCTCCTGCCGCGCCTTTACTATTACCGGATTATTGGCGTTCTCGTCAGCATCGGCTTCTTCTGGTTTCTGCTGCGGGGCACTAGCCTGACGATGCAGCGGTTGCGAACCCGCGCCATCAGCGCCGGGCGCACCGGCACCGGAACCCTGATGGTGCTGGGCGAACGGCTGCTCAAGGCGCTGGTCCTGCTCGTCGCCGTGTTAGCGGTGCTCGGCATCCTCGGATTCAACCTCACCGCCGTGCTCGCGGGCCTTGGCATTGGCGGCATTGCCGTCGCCTTCGCCGCGCAAAAAACGCTCGAGAATCTTTTTGGCGGAATTTCGGTTCTGGCCGACGAAGTCATTCGGGTTGGCGACTTTTGCCGCTTCGGCGATCGCGTCGGAACCGTCGAAGACATCAGCTTGCGATCCACCCGCGTCCGCACCCTGGAGCGCACCGAGCTTTCCATTCCCAATGGCTCCCTGGCCACCATGAACGTGGAAAACTTCACCCGGCGCGACAAATTCCTGTTCAATCCGACGCTCGGGATCCGCGGGGAAACCTCGGCCGACCAACTCCGCTACCTGCTCGCGGAAGTCCGGCGCATGTTCTACGAGCACCCGAAGATCGAGAGCGAATCCGCGCGTATCCGCTTCGCCAGCTTAGACAAAGGCACCTTGAACCTTGAGGTCTTCAGCCACATCCTCACTCGCGATATGGCGGAATTCACGGCGATTGCGGAAGACATATGGCTGCGCATCATGGAGATCGTGGAGAAATCCGGCACCGGCTTCGCGGTCTCGTCGCGCGCCGTATCCTTCTCGCGCGACACCGGCCTCGACCCGGACAAGACCGCCGCCGCCGAACAACAGGTACGGCAATGGCGGGACCAGCACAAGCTCCCCTTCCCTGATTTTGCGCCCGCTGACAAGGCGGCGTTTCGCGGGTCGATTCAATATCCGCAACCGGAGTCGGCGGTCGGGAAAAAGCAGCAGAATCCTTGAAACTATAGGGAGCGCCCCACTTACCCACGTAACTTGCGGCTTTCCACAGCGATTCCTAGCATGGAAGAGCTATGCCTCGAGCTCTGCTGTTGTCGCCGGACGATCAGGCCGTCAGCGCAATTACTGGCGTTTTAGAAGAGATGTCGGTAACTTGCGAGCGTCCCCTGGACGGAGCGTCCGCTGCCCAGAAACTCAATTCGCATTGCTTCGACCTGGTGCTGGTCGATTGCGAAAATCTGCCCGCCGCCAAGCTGATTTTTGACGTTTGCCGTCGCGGAAACAACGGCAACAACCCAGTCCCGATCGCCATTGTCGATGGCCGCGCCGGTCTGCCCACCGCTTTCCGCCTGGGCGCAGAACTAATTCTGACCAAGCCGGTCGCGAAAGACCAGGCCCGGAACACCATCCGCACGGCGGTCAGCCGTGTGCGGAAAGAGGTTCCGGCAAGCGAGAGTGTGCCCGCGCCGCCCGCGAGCCCAGCCATACCCGGCGCCGTCACGACCAGTGCTGTCGCGACCAGCGCCGTCACGACCAGCCCAGTCATGCCCGAAAGACACGCGCTGGCAGCGGCCGCAGCTTCTTTGCAACTGACGAGTTTTGCGGATCCTGCTCCCGTCGCCGCTGCAACCGCTGTTCCAGTCGTTGCGCCAGCCTCTACTCCAGCCGCGACTCTTTCTAAACCTGGCCTCACGACGACGATGCATTCCGCTGTAGACGAAATTGATGCCGCGCCAACCGCTCCAAAGGTAGATCGGCTGTCCACATCTTCTTCGACGCCATCTTCACCAGAGTCCTCTCCGGCTCGAGCGATTTCGGTAAATGCAATACCCGCGCGCCCGGAAAAACTTTCTGCCGACGCGGTGCTTGCGGACCTGCAGGAAGCAGAACTGAGGAGTGCCGCAGCCGGCAAAGCAGTACCGGACCAACAGGCGGCGGAATCTGCGGCTCCGGCCTTTTCGTCCTACCAGCGCCGCCAGCAGAAAAAACGCGGGCCGCTGGCCGCATTGCTGGCACTCGTTCTCGCCGGTGCCGCCTTCTATGCCGCGTGGATGTATCAGCCCGAATTTCGAGCCCTCGTCCAACCGCAGATTGATCGCGGGCTGGCCCTGGTTGGCATCCGGAGCCCACGCCAGAGCCTGCCGCCGGCGCCACGTCCCGCGAAATCCTCGCCTCAGGTGGTTGCGGCCACCAGCCCTGCGCCAGTGCCCGCGTCGCCCGCCGATCCGAGCCTGAAACAATCATCGGGCCCCGCTTCCGCGGAAGATTCCACAGCAACCCCAGCCGCTGCAACTCCTGTCCAGCCGGCAGTGGCCCCAGGTCCGAGACCTCCAGCGCCAACGGCCACCACCACAACTGCGCCTGTCGTCGGCAAGCCAGAGGTCGGCAAGCCCGGCGACAGCAAGAAGGACATCGCCGCCACCACTTTATCCAGTGCCCCGCTGCCCGGCGAGAGCAGCGCGATCATTCTCTCTTCCAAGGGCGCGGAGAAGCGGCTCGCGCACAGCGTTCGGCCCAATTTCCCCGTCGAAGCGCGGGGTGAAGCGCAAGGAACAGTAGTCCTCAAAGAGGTCGTGGATGAGAACGGCAAGATTGAAGGCGTGCGACTGGTCGAAGGCAACCCTGCCCTGGCAGCGGCCGCCATCGCGGCCGTGAAGCAGTGGCGCTATCGGCCCTACGTGCGCGACGGCAAGGCGCAGCCCTTCCAGACGATTGTAATCGTCGACTTTCAGCGGCCTTGATCGCAGACTAGAACTGGCCTCATCAATGGTTTTGGGCAGGGCGCGGCTTCACAGGCTACGGAAAAACCTGAGTACTCACACTTCGTATCAGGGTATGCCTTCAGGCATACCGCAAGTCTCTGAAATTGGTTCCGGCTTTAGCCGCTGCTGGCAGCGGAGAAATCTTGATTCGAGCAAACCTCGGGAAGAGCATGGCTTCAGCCAGCGGCTATCGACCCTCCGCTCAATTACCCCGGTAACTTGCTGGTACCCAGAACATTACCTAGGATGGCCTCATTATGGGTTACCAAGCTTTGCTCTTCTGTCCCGACGAAAAATTGGCCCGGGTTGTAATTCACGTGTTCGGTGAACTGGACTTCGCCGTGGAGGCGGTGCAAGAGCCATTTGCCGCGGTCAAGAAATTGATGGCACAACGGTACGACGCCCTGGTCGTGGACTGCGAGAACGAAGCGAACGCTTCCCTGCTGTTCAAGAGCGCAAGAAATTCCGGTTCCAATCAAAGCTCACTGGCGATCGCCGTGGTCGAAGGACAAGCGGGTGTGGCCAAGGCTTACCGCATGGGCGCCAACCTTGTGCTCACTAAGCCAATCAACGTCGAACAAGCAAAGGGAACGCTGCGGGTGGCGCGAGGGCTCCTGCGGAAGAACGCCGATTCGGCTGCCGGCTCGGCCTCTGCGGCAAGAACGATAGCTCCTGTATTCGCCGCCAGTTCATTCCAACCCCCGGATCGAGGCACGGAGACGATCGCGGCACCACCCAGCCATCCCGAGCCTGCTGAATTTGAAGCTCCGCGACCGGCGATGACTCCGCTCGCGTTTTCGGCGGCAAGCCCGGCAGTCCCAGCGTCGGCAAACGCTGAGGACGAACCGGCGGTTGCTCCAGAGCCCGTGGCACAGACCGAAGTGCAAAGCAAGACTGCGATCACCGAGACGGCAGTCGAAGCACGCGAGCCCGCTTCTCCTGGTCTGGCCGGAACCGGCGCAGTCAGCAACGACACAGTCAAGAGCGAAGGGATCAAAGACGAATCGGCAAAGATCGCCGCGGCGCACGCAGCGCCCAAAACTCCGAGTTCCGGCTTCACGTCGGCCCCAGGATCAGCCGCGGCCCCGGCTCCGGCAAGAGAAGTAGCGGTCCCGCCCGCAAAAGGTAGAGAAAGAGAGTTTGTTCAATTCGAGGCGGCCAAACCTTCGTCCAGCGCCGCTTCAACGTTCCGCTCAGAGGGCGCCACCGATGCTCCGTCTTTTGCTGCATTAGGCGAGGAAGATTCCGGCCGATCGGGTGGCAGCAAGAAATTCCTGATCGCAGCCGTGGCTGTCCTGGCCCTGGCCGCGCTCGGCTGGAAGCTCGGCAAGTTCGCCACCAATCTCGTTCCGCAGCACGTCAGCACGCCCCAGGCCTCGGGACGGCCTGTTCCGGCTCCAGCGCCATTGCCTTCCCAAATGGCGTCGCCTTCGACAAGCGCGCCGGATCGGGCAAGCTCCACAACAACTCCAAAAACCGCGACTGCAACGCTGCCCGGAAAACCGCCGGCCGAAGCGGCCAATCCTCTGGTGATTCGAATCGCCGCGACCCCGGAGCCGGCAGTGAAGAAACCCGAACCGTTACCCCTGCGAGTGAAGTCGAACGCCGGGGCCAACCATCCCGAGGAGTCCGCTCCCCAGCTTCCCAGTCCGCCCGCCATTGCCCCCGCGAGCGATAGCAACTTGAGCGGTCTGATGTCGCCATCGCCAAACCTTCCCAAGCCCTCGCTGGCAACACTGAGAATTTCCCAGGGCGTATCCCAAGGACTTCTGATCAAGCGGGTACAGCCGAAATATCCGCCAGCGGCGCTCGCGACTCATGTCCAAGGCGCGGTGCAGATTGAAGCCACCATCAATCGAGAGGGCAAAGTCGTCGATGTGAAAGTGCTCAGCGGAGACTCCGTTCTGGCGCACGCCGCGGTGGAAGCAGTCCGTCAGTGGAGATATAAACCGTACTACCTCGATGGCCAGCCCGTCGAAATCGAGACGCAAATCACGGTCAACTTCAAAACGAACTAGCTCTCAGCTGTCAGCTATCAGCTCTCAGTTCTCGGACTCTTGGAGGTTTTTGCAAGAAGTACGTCCGCGAGCAGGGAGGGACGAGTGTTTTGTTCGAGTGAAGCAGGCAGCCCAGAGTGTAGTAACTGAAAGCTGACAGCTGAGAGCTGACAGCTTAATTCAACTGCTCGTCCAGCGGCCGGTGCCGCGGGCGTCCGGGATGAGCGCTGATGCTGCGGAATTTATGGTAAAGGCTATGCAAGTCTTCGCTCAACAGCCGCACCACCTGCATGCAATATTCGGCGTTTCCGCGTAGGAACTCCAGGAACTCCGCACGCGGGATGAAAGCCACCGCAGTTTGCTCGCCCGCTTCCGCCGTGATCCGATACTTTCCCCCGCTCATGCTCTCGCTGAGGCCAAGCATGGTTCCAGGACCGACGACCTCCAGAAGCTGCCTCTGACTCTGTCCGGTCGACAACAGTACACGAACCTCGCCGCTCTCCACCAGATAAAGGCCCGTCACCGCGGAACCCTGCTGAAACAGCGTGCCGCCTTTGGGGAACGAGCGAACCGACTTGATCCCGTGAAGAGCCCGCAACAGATCTGGGCTCAACTTCCCTGGCGTGGGCTGCGACGACACAATGTGCACTCCCTTTTGCCCCGGCCCATCCTGCATACGCCCGGAACCGTGGGCGGCGATTTGGAGGACGGCTCTAAGTGACAGGCGACCGGGAACCGCTCGCTCCAGACTACACCTGCCGAAGGCCGTCGGGCAGCCCCTTCCTGATCGTTTTCGATGGGTCAGGGGTGCGGCGCCGGGCGCTTGAATCTTAGCGAAGAAAACGGAAGAAATGCCCGCGCCGCACCAGAAGAGTAACCGGAGACTTGCCGAATCGTCCCTTATTGCCGCTCAAGAATTTCGTCGATTGCGACTTTGCCGCCCTTGTCGACGCTGACGACTTTATGGATGGGCTTGAAACCGGTCAGGGTGACGTCCACGATGTAGTTCCCCGGTCCCAGCATGAGGTCGACCGGCGATAGCTTATCCAGGACACGCTGGTTGATGGCAATCTGCGCGCCTTTTGGCTGGGTATGGATGCTGAGGGAACCCATGCCGGCGGCGCTGTCTCCGCCGCGTCCAAACAGCTTGAACTTGCCCACGGTCCGGATCTCTTCGGCATTGCCGAGCGCTCTCAGCGCAGGCGAGTACTGGAAATTCTGCGCGGGACCGAGATCGGCGGTGACGGTCTCGTCGAGATATCCTTGCTTGCGCAACAGAATGGTATGGCTTCCCTTTTCCACGGCGAACTGTGCCGGGGTCACGCGTCCGGTAGGCTTGCCATCGAGCACGACCTGGGCACCGGGCGGCGTGCTGCTCACTACCACCAGCGCATTGATCGGCGCCAAGTGAAGCGCAAGAGATGATTTGCCGCCGGCGGTAACATCGATCGATCGTATCTCGGGCGTATAGCCCGACTTGCTCACAGATATAACGTGGCTACCGGGGCTTAAACCCGCCACGGTAAACGGCGTAACCCACGACGGATCGCTTTTTCCATCGACCAGAAATTGCGCGCCCTGCGGGCTGGAGTCAATCAGCGCCTGCCCTGGGATCACGGCTGGGGCTGGCGCGGGAGCCCTTCGATTGCTCTTCGGGGCGCGCTTTTCCACTTGTCGTACCGTCAAGTCCGGTTGCGCGTCCACAACGGGCGCAACCGGTGCAGCGGATTTCTCCGTCTGCGGAGCAACCGGAGTCTCAGCCGCCGGTTGGGCTGGGGTTGATGCAGCGGCTTTTGCCGGCCGTGGAGCAGCCGTCGAGGCATCGTCTTCCGAGCGCACATGAAAGAAGATCGCAAGCGCAACCACAAGAATCAGCCCCACCGCGCCCAGGATCGAATAGATCATCAGCCGCGGCGGAACGGTCGAGATTTCCTTGATTGCCTTTTGCGCGACCTCCCGCGGCTGGATTTTTGGCTTCTCTTCTTTCTCTATCCGTGGGGAGATCTGCGCCAGGGGAAGCGGCGCCTCGGCAGGCTCGGGAACTGGCGCCGTGAAAACGGGTTCCTTGAGCGGAGGCAACTCATCGAAGTCGGAAAAGCTTTTGCCGGATGAACCTGCGGCGGATTCCGCCATCATTGGATCCACCGCGATCCGCGGCGATTGCCGCTCGGATTCCTGCTCCACCGCCGCTGACAACACCGGACCGCGCGCGGCCTGGGATTCGGGAGCGCTGCTTTCAAAGTCGCTGGTCAGTCGCGCTCCAAAATCCGAATCCGAGCTTGGAGCGAAGCTCGAATCAAAGTTCGCGCTGGATGAAGACGAGCCCGAGAATCCCCCTCCGCTCGCGGCCGCCGCAGCTGCTTTGGTTTCGCCTTCCGGCGGATCGATCGAAAACTGCGGCACGTCGGTTTTCCGCGCAACCGTCGGAGAGGTTGCCGAAGGCTCCGGCTTAGTCGTGCTTGAGGCAGCCGAAACAAACTTACTGGCCGCCGCCCGACGATCCGCGGAACTCACAGCAATATTCGGCGCCGAGGCCGTTTTCTTGGCATCAGGCGCGGCTTTCTTGCTGTTTTCCCTGCACTTCTCCAAGTCATCCAGAAGGTCGCGAGCGCTTTGATACCGCTCCGGGGGATTTTTCGCAAGCGCTTTCATAATCAGCGCGTTCACCGCCGGATGAATCTTGGCATTGATCGCCGAAGGGCTGGCCGGCATCTCGTTCTCAATCTGTGTCTTGAGAGCAACCGGATCCGCGGCATTAAACGCCTTCTGGCCAGTCACCATCTCGTAGAGGATCGCGCCCATGGTAAACAGGTTCGAACGCAGGTCGAGGGCTTCGCCGCGAATCTGTTCGGGAGAGCAGTAGGGCATGAGCCGGCCCAAGCCTTTTCCCGATTCCGCTGCGATGAGACTCATGTTGGAAATGCCATAGCCCAGGATTTTGACCATCCCGTCCCACTGCACCATGATCTTGGCGGGCTCGAGCGAACAGTGGACCACGTCTTTCGCGGCGGCGTGCTCCAGACCGGCGCAAACCTGGCGGGTAATGTCGAGCAAATCCCAGATGGAGAAGCCTTCCTTGCGGGCCAGCATGGTGGCAACACTGTTGCCCTGGATGTACTCCATGGCTGCGCAGAACTGGCCTTCGATCTCACCGGCGCCGTAGAGCAGGACGATGTTCTGTCCGACGAGCTCGCGCGTGCTCTCGCCTTCGGCGATCAGCGTCTCGACAAACGCTTCCGCGCGGTCGGCCAGCGGCTCCAGACTCTGCGTCTTGAGCGCCACGACCTGATTGGCTTCCGTGTCCATCGCCTTGTAAATCAAGGCGGTGTCGGACTTCGAAAGCTCGCTCTGGATTTCGAAACGGCCAAACATCGTCGCCATTACAATTGCCTCGCGGTGCTAAGCCGCACCACACCCTGAAGAAGGTTCTGGCTACAAACAGGGGGAGAATCAAGGTTAGAATAGCGCTTTCCCTTGTCCAATTGAGAGTTACGAAAGTACTTTCTCCCGTTCAGAAGAATCTGCAACCTGTAGAGTTGAATCACCTCAAGAAAGCGGAAGGCGCTTAACATCTCGCGTCGCCGTCTGGATTTCAGAAGTCCCCTTCAGAAAGCCCACTGAGAATCGAATATTTGGTAGCTGTGCAAGGCGCGGGTCTGCTAAATCGCCGCAGCGAGAATTTTTGTCGTTTGAGGTGGTCGAAGTTTCTTGTCTCTGATCCCTGTGGATCGTGTATCGACTGGAGAACAAAGGGCATTGGCAAAGTGGAACGGTTCTTGCAACTCACAATCGGGCTGGTCGCGTCGTATTTTGAAGATCGCAGAAGCGAGGTGCTTATGACAGAAGATATGGCGAAAAGCGAATACGACCTGTATTCTGCCGTCACTTTCTTCTTGGTTGGCCTGGGTGTTGGGTCAGTTCTGGCTCTTTTCTTCAGTCCGAGACAAAAAGTCGAATCAGAGGCGATCAATAGCAACTGGCGAAGAGCGGCGTAGGACACGGCTCTGCCCCGTCGAAAAAGGTTCTTCTTCTAACCGGCGATTACGACCGCAAGAGGTCGTTCGCGTTGTACGCACCGTGTAACAGTACACACATTGAACCTGTCTATTCCAGAAAAGGGCTGAGCCGCGAGGCTGCACTCTGGAGTTCCTGAAGTATTATGGTTGGGACAGTGTGAGGTGTCGGATGAGGCTATCTCTTCTGGCTGCTGTGGTGATCCCCTTTTGTCCGGTGCTTGCACTAGCCCAATCCAGTTCGGGCGAACTGAAAAGACCAAGAGTTTGCGTCGCCCTCGTGGAAAATACCAGCACCGTTTCGGCGTATGAAGAACGATTGACCGAACGCCTGGTGAAGAGTCTGCGACGCGACAAATTGGAAGCCGTGGCCATGGACTCGAGCACGACCAAGGAACACACCCTCCGACCGACTCGCCAGAATACCGACGAGGCAGATAGCAAGCAATGCGGTTACACACTGCTGACACAAATAGTAGAAACGCGGACCAGTCCGGCCGCCCCGGAAACCGCTCCGTGGGCTGGCGCCAGAGTGCCGAGCGTGGACACATCTGAACCCACGGGTGGTCGCTCGGGACCGGTATACCGTGAAGAATTGGGAATTGCTTTCGCGCTTTTTCGCACATCCCGCTACGACCCGGTCCTCAATACCTTCATTCTGGAAAGGGCCTCCGCCAACGTGTCGGACACATTTCTAGTGGCCATGGACAAGATCGCAAACCGGGTCAGCCGCGAGGTCAAGAAGAAGTGATTGTTGTTCTACTGTGTTGTCAGAACAATCGCCAACTCAGCAACCGTCGCGGCACAGCCAATAACAGAGGCCATGCATAACAGCAGACACAGCAAGGCTGTCTGACTATTCTTCGTGGGCGCAAGGCGTGTTCACAAAACATTCACGAAACGTAGAGCAGGCCGCAGTTGTCCATACCGCGACCGCTGCTTTATCCTCAAAGGCGAGCATACGTTGGGGATTGGTTGCCCCTCTCAGGGCATTTTCTTACCAACTGGTGGGCCTCGTATTCGCATGACCTTGACCCGATTCGTGACCAAGAGCGCGTTCCGCAACAAACGGCGCAGCCTCCTGACCGTGTTGAGCATCACGTTCTCGCTGCTGCTGCTGACTCTGATGATGACCATCTGGCGCGGGTTCTACATTGACAAGGGCAGCGCGCAGTCGGCCCAGCGGCTGATTACTCGCCATCGCGTTTCTTTGACCGAGAGTATGCCGGTGTATTACCGGGAGAAAATGCGCGCCGTGCCCGGAGTCGTGGCGGTAGCTCCGACACAATGGTTTGGCGGCTTGTACAAGGATGAGAAGCCGGAGAACTTCTTCGCGCAGTTTGGCACCGATCCCGCCGAGATCTTTAAGGTGATGACCGACTTCAAGATCCCCAACGACCAACTGGCCGCCTGGCAGCGCGATCAAGCTGGCTGCGTGGTCGATAGTGAACTGGCGAAGAAGTTTGGCTGGAAGATCGGCGATCGCATCGTGATCAAAGGCACCATTTTCCCGGTGAATCTGGAACTCACGATTCGCGGAATTTTCGTCGCTCCGCAGCCCAGCATCACCGTCTACTTCAACCAGAAGTATGTCGAGGAGGCGGTTCCCTTCGCCAAGGGCCGCTCTGGCACTTTTAACATTCTGGCGGACTCTCCCGACGACGTGTCCAAGGTCGCGGCCACCATCGATGCTACGTTCCACAACTTTCCCGAGCCCACGAAAACTGAAAGCGAGAAGGCGTTTCAGCTCAGCTTTATCAATAGCCTGGGCAACGTGAAAGCGTTCATCCTGAGTATTTGCTTCGCGGTCATCTTCGCGACTCTGCTGGTCTCGGCGAACACCATGGCCATGTCCATCCGCGAACGCACCCGCGAAGTGGCCGTGCTGAAGACGCTCGGGTTTACCCGCCAATCGATTCTCCGTCTTTATGTGAGTGAGGGCGTCACCGTCGCTTTGGCCGGCGGCGTCCTGGGCTGCCTGCTGGCGGTCGGACTGGTAGCAGCTCTGGCGAATGCGCCCGGAATGGGATTCTTCTTCCTGGGGATGCACGTGACCATCCCCACTTTTGTTCTGGCCGTCGTCGTCGCCGCCATAGTCGGATTTCTGAGCGCGGTCGTACCCGCCTATCACGCGGCAAAATTGGACATTGTGGAGGGCTTGCGCTACGTCGGGTAGCAAGTAGCCCAGTAGCAAAAGACAGCATGGCCATACCGATCAGCTATAACATCCGCAATCTGAAGTTGCGCAAGGGCCTCACCATCATGACGGCTCTGGGCATCGCGCTCACCGTCACCACTGCCGTTTTCCTGATGGCGCTGCTCGCCGGCCTGAAGAGGGCCTTCATCGCCAGCGGCGATCCGATGAACGTGCTCGTCATGCGCAAGGGCTCCGTGGCCGAGCTTTCGGGAGGCTTCAACGCCGACCTTTTCCCAACCTTAAGAACGCTGCCCGGGATCGCCCAAGACCGGGAGGGACAACCCATCGCCTCCGGCGAATGGGTGGTGGTGGTGGTGCTGCCCCGCAAGGATGGCACCGGCGAAGTGAACGTGTCGGTGCGGGGCATGATGCCGGCCGGCCTCACGCTGCGGTCCAACGCAAAGCTCGTGGAAGGCCGCTGGTTTACGCCCGGACAGCGCGAAGTGGTCGTCGGTCGCTCCATTCATAATCGTTTTTCTGGCGCGAACGTGGGTGACACCATGGACTTTGCCAAGGGTCAGTGGAAAGTCGTGGGCATCTTCGATTCGGGCGGCACGGCGTATGATTCGGAAATCTGGGGCGACGTCAACCAGATCGCCGCGGACTTCGACCGCCAGGGAGGGTACGCTTCCGTCTATCTCCGGGCCACGGACCCGATTGCCGCCGACGCACTCAAACACCGCGTCAGCGAGGATCAGCGGCTGAAGTTGGAGGGCACACTCGAAACCGAATATTACGAGAAGCAGACCAGTTCGGGCGGAGCGATCAAATTTATCGGCATGGTGGTGGCCATCATCATGGCGATCGGATCCAGTTTCGCCGCCATGAATACCATGTATGCGGCGGTCGCCTATCGCGCGAAAGAGATCGCAACCCTGAGGATCATAGGATTTTCCCGGCCCAGCATTCTCACCTCGTTCGTGATTGAAGCGTTGCTGCTTTCGCTGCTGGGAGCGGCGGTTGGAATTGTGTTGGTATTGCCGTTCAACGGCATGAGCACGGGCATCGGCAACCAGGTTACCTTCAGCGAGACGGTTTTCAGTCTGCACCTGACTTGGGCAGTGGTGCTGACGGCGGTGGTCTTTGCCATGATCATGGGCTTGCTGGGAGGCTTCGCGCCCGCCTGGCACGCGGCGCGGCAGGATATTCTGACGTCGCTGCGGGCGTAGGAGCAGGCAGTTTGTAACGCCTGTACTGGTTGTCACACTGAGCGAAGCGAAGGACCTGTTGTCTTCTGCACGGAAAGAAAGCAGGTCCTTCGCTTCGCTCAGGATGACAATGTAGAGTTATGTGCGCGAAGTGTTTTGCGACGTGTTAGTTCGTGTTATCGATTTTGCGTCAATTTCGTGCCATCGATTTTGCTTCAATCTAGAAACTGGGAGTATCCGCTTACTCATGCCCGCAGACCTCGGACCTACTGATACCAAGCACGATTACCTGCGGAGTCTGCGCATCGATCATTCGCTGCGCGACGGAGGAGATCCGCCCGCATGGTCGCGCCGCTTCATTTTGGGCGGAATCGCTGTGGTGGTTCTGCTGGGCATCGTCGCATTGGGTTACCGCTTGTTCGCCTCGGATGCTGCGGAAGTGGAAGTCGCGCGCGCCGCGGCAGAAGGCAGTGACGTCGCGGGCAGCACCGTGCTTTCCGCGAGCGGATACATCGTCGCGCATCACAAAATCAGCGTGAACTCGAAAGTGACGGGCCGCATCGCGTGGATCGGCGTGGAAAAAGGCGACAAGGTAAAGGAAGGACAAGTTTTGGTGCGTCTAGAAGACCAGGAATTCCGCGCTGTGTACGAACAAGCCCACGGCGCCTGGGAAAGCGCCAAGGCTCGGCTGGCCGAGGCGGAACATGGCTCGCGTCCCGAAGAAATCCAACAGGCCGATCACAATCTTGCCGAGGCGCGCGCCACCGCCGCCAACGACAAGGTCACTCTCGACCGTACCCGCGATCTCTTTGCCCAGGGAGTCGTCTCCAAGCAGAATCTCGACGACGCGCAGGCTCGCCATGATGCCGATCAACAGCGAGCCAATTCGCTGGCGCAGTCGCTCCGGCTCTCACAACTCGGCCCGCGCGTCGAAGAAATCGATCGCGCCCGCGCCGACGTCGATACCGCCAAAGGCCAAATGGATTATGCCAAGTCTCAACTGGACGCGACCTTGATCCGCGCGCCGGTCAGCGGCACGATTCTGGAGCGCACGGCGGAAAAGGGCGAACTGGTCACCTCTCAGTTCGCCAGTGGCGCGGAAGGCGGCCCGCGCGGCGCGGTCGTGGACCTCGCCGACCTGAACGACATTCAGGTCGAACTCGATATCGCGCAGGATGACTTTGCCAAACTGTCTCCCAAGCAGGAGGGCATCGTCACGCTGGACGCTTTCAAAGATCGTTCCTACAAAGGCGAGATCGCCGAAATGTCGCCGGAGGCGAATCGGCAAAAGGCGACGGTGCAGGTCAAGGTTCAGATTCTGAAACCCGATTCTTACCTGCGGCCGGAGATGAACGCCACGGTGCAGTTCAAGGCGAAGCCGAACGACGACAAAAGCGCGGCCACAAAACAGACTTACATATTTGTGCCCACCGCCGCGTTGCGCGATAAAGATGGCAAGAAGTTTGTTTTGCTCGCTTTCAACGGCAAGGCGCTTCGCCGCGACGTTCACGTTCAGGGCCAGCGTTCGGGAGGTTATCTGGTCGACTCGCTGGTCGGTGGCGAAAGCGTAATCACGGCAGCGCCCGCGGATTTGCAGGACGGGCAAAAGATTCGTATCAAGGGGAATTCATGAACGCACTCACGACAACACCCACGACGCACCCGGCCGCAGGCAGCAAGGTGGTGCAGGCCCGTGGCGTCAGCAAGATTTTCAAGCGCGACGCTTTCGAGGTGACCGCGCTCGACAATGTCTCCATCGACATCGCTGGCGGCGAGTTTCTGGCGCTGATGGGGCCTTCCGGATCGGGCAAGACGACTCTGCTGAACATGATCGCGGCCATTGACCGCCCCAGCTCCGGCGACCTGCTGGTGATGGGCGAAAATGTTTTTCGCCTGAACGATGGGCAATCGGCCAGCTGGCGCAATACGCACGTCGGATATGTTTTTCAAACTTTCAATCTGATTCCGGTGCTGACCGCCTTTGAGAATGTCGAGTTGCCTCTGCTGCTCACCCGGATGACCGCGCAGCAGCGCCGCGATCACGTGATGACCGCGCTCAAGCTCGTCGGACTTGAGGATCGCGTCCATCACCTTCCCAAGCAGCTCTCCGGCGGACAGGAGCAGCGCGTGGCCATCGCGCGCGCCATTGTCAGCGATCCCACGCTGATTCTCGCCGACGAACCTACCGGCGACCTCGACAGTCACTCGGCAACCGAAATCCTGGAGATCCTAAAGCGATTGAATGAAGGCTTCAACAAGACGATTGTGATGGTGACCCATGATCCGCACGCAGCCGGCTATGCCCACGTGACGCGGCATCTGGAAAAAGGTCGTCTGCTGCCGGCCTAGCAGGTTGCGGGAGAGTCTTTCGTGGGCAAGGACGCTGACTTATGATCGGCGCCTCAATTCCCAACTGGGGGTGATCCGAAGCATGTTTACTAGTTGGTACCGGTTCCCCCACCCTCCTTCCCCCGGTCTATTGGAATCATGGGGTTAGGGGGAAATTTCGGTACCGTCCTAATACTGCGTTGATTTGGTGGCGGCCTCGGGAAGAAAGGCCGCCAGCGATTCACTTTCTTAGGCCCTTAATCAGAGAAATGGATTTCAAGTTGGTCTCCAAAAAGAGTCGTGAAATGACCCTCATATTCTTGCCTCGACTTTGAAATGCGGGCAATTCCCAACAATTGACCGAGCTGAGTGCGCAGGGCCTTCACGCCAATCTCTGAAAGGAATTGATGTAGCCACTCTTAGGACACTACCGAAATTCCCGTGAAGTATTTGAGTTTAAATGACTTATATGACAAATATTCCGGAATGAGGAGTTAAGCGGCGGATCCGGAGTCTGCTGTGGCTGCGGGCGGCTGCCGAGCTTCGCTCGGCCTGGACGGCCGAGGGCGGCCGTCCCCACACTACTACTAGAAAACACTACCCATAGAATAAGGGAGGGACCAGTCCGCACCCCCATTCTTACCCTATGATTCTATTTTATCAATTTCGCAGGCTCATCCGGACAACTTTGGCGAGTTTGTTTTCACCAGCGATTCATTGACTTACCGCGAAAATCATCGAAACCAGGGCTTGACATGATTTCGGCCGAGGGTCCGAAGAACGATTAAGCGGTTCTCCTGGCGGGCATCTCTTCCGCCGACGGCTTGGTGTCGCTAATCCATTCCCAGGCACGGCGACCCCGGTCGTTGCTGAGGCTGCGAGCCTCGCCATAATCCACGAGGCGATTCAAAACGGTGGTGACCGAGGCCAGCGGATCCTTGTGCCGCGCCAGGATGGCAGGAGCGTATCGTTCCAGTTCCAGGCAAACCTCGCGGGCTCCCAGCGGACGGCGGACTTCCATGAGGACCCTGCGGCATGCTTTGGTGAAGCCGGGCTGGCGGCCGTTGGGCTTGCGGTCGATCAGTTCCAGCAAGTCGTCGCCGAGCACGTGCTCGCCGAAGAGATTCGCCAATCCTGCGATAGTCTGCTTTACCGTGCCAATGCGCTTCATGATCTCGGCTCGCTGCCGCATGAGCTGGAGGAGTTCTTCGTGCGCGGCCTTCACCACCTGCTGCGCGGAAATGTTGTCGGCTTGCGCAGGAATGTCGTGCGCGTACAAGCCGTCGCGGCTAACTCTCCCAAATTCCATAGATGCTCCCCAATAAAACAATGGTGAGGATTCCTCGACTCTTCTGTTCTATACGCAGGGCGATGCTCCGAGGTTCCGTTGAAGAGTTGGACTCGTTTGGAGAGGAAAGGTTATCAGGGTGACGTGGACAACTTTGTGCGCGTCACGCGCAGGCCGCTGCGAGGGCAGAGTCGCTTGGGCTACGGGCAACTGCCGAGCTGCGCTCGGCTTGGACGGCCGAGGGCGGCCGTCCCCACACTAGTCCACCTATCCCATCACGGTCGTATGCTCGGGGCGGATCTTGTAGAGCACGCGCACCTCTCCCGGCTGGGCATAGGGATACTTGTCGGCGCCGAGATACTTCTTCGCCATCTTGTCGATGTGTTGGGCGGCGCCGTCTTCGGTAATCTCAACCACGGTGCCGCGGATCTCCAGATAGCGATAAGGATTGTCGGGATCGACGACGGCCAGCGCCACGCGCGGATCGCGGCGCACGTTGCGATCTTTCTGGCGTCCCTTGGCTGAGTTGAAGATGACGTGTTGGCCGTCGAAATCGCACCAGACGGGAGTGACTTGCGGCCTGCCGTCGGGCATGAGGGTGCCGAGACTGGCGAAAGCGCGTTTCTGGAAAAGGTCGAGGTATTTTTCAGGAATGATGTTGGACATCGCTGAATCTCTCCTGGGTCGAACATTCGATGATGGATGAATTGCCGCCCCGATTATAGATGCCGGAAGCAAAACGATGGCATCGTATTTTTTCTATTGCGGGCGCTGGCAGCGCACGGCTGCGTTGGCAGAGCTTTGGGTTCGGGCTCGCGAGCGGGTACAATCATAAGCTTCACGGAACAAGCGAAGCTGGGACTTGCAACTCGCGGTGGGACTCGCGACGTTGTGTGCCGGTTGCGTTTGTCCTGACCGCGGGTACCCGAGTCGTCGTTTTGGAGAGTTCGACGTTATGCGTAGGACAATACCGCCGGCGGGAAAAGCGGCGCGAATCTTCTGTCTGTGGTTCGCCTTGTTTCTGGTCGCGAGCCCTCTGCGGGCACAGTCATCTGCCCTGCAACCTCCGCCCACCGTCGTTTTCATGACCGATTTCGGCGTTGTGGACGACTCGGTGGCCCTCTGCAAGGGCGTGATGTACGGCATCGCGCCCAACCTTCGCATTGTCGACCTCACGCATCAGGTCAACGCTTTTTCGATTCGAGACGGCGCGCGCTTCCTGTTCGGCGCCACTCCCTACTTCTCGGCGGGAACGGTATTCGTCGCGGTGGTCGATCCCGGCGTGGGCAGTTCGCGCAAGGCGGTGGTGGTGAAATCGAAGCGCGGACAATTTTTCGTGCTCCCCGACAACGGATTGATGACCATGGTCGAGGACCGCGACGGCGTCGAAGCGATTCGCGAGGTCACCAATCCCGATTGGATGGTCGGCGCCAAGATTTCCTCCACTTTCCATGGCCGCGATATTTTCTCGCCCGTCGGCGCTCACATTGCGCGCGGCGACGACTGGACGCAGGTCGGACCCGTAGTCAAGGAACTGGTCCGGCTCGATCTGAAACCCGCCAGCGTGGATGGGAAGGGCCTGAATGGCGAAGTGATTGCGCTGGATGGTCCGTTCGGCAACCTGATCACGAACATCGCGGCCGACGATTTTCTGAAGCTCGGCTATCAGCGCGGCGATAAGCTGAAGGCTACGATCGCGGGACACGAAGTGGAAATGCCGTTCGTAAAGACATTCAGCGATGTGCCGCTCAAACAGCCGTTGCTGTTCATCGATTCGCGCGGACGAGTCAGCTTTGCGCTTAACCAATCCAGCTTCGCGGCGGCGTACGGCATCGATCCGCCGCGGCCGATCTTTATACCCCGCAAGGGGCGCTAAGTTCACACGAGGAAATGATCATGTACAGGGGCAAAAGAAATTGTTTTGTAGGGCCGATCTTGATGGGCCTGTTGCTTTGGGCGCCAATCGCATTAGGGCAAAGCTTCCGCGGATCCATCCGCGGCACGGTCACCGACCCGAGCGGCAGCGTCATCGTGGGGGCGAAGGTCTCGGCAAAGAGCATTGGCACGGGCTTGCAGCGTGAAGCCACCACCGGCGCCGATGGCGGCTACGTGCTGGCCGAACTCCCTGCGGGCGAATACACAGTCACAGTGGAATCCGCCGGACTGTCGCCCTCGGCGCAGAACGTTCAGGTCAACGTGGGATTGGACACAGCCGCGAACTTTGATCTGACCAAGGTCGAGAAGCGGGCGGAGCAGCTCACCGTCACCGCGGAAGCACCGGTGATCGAGACCACGCGGGATGTGCTGGGCGAAGTAGTCGAGCGTCGACTGGTGAACGAACTCCCACTAAACGGACGTGACTTTGGAAAGCTGGTAGCGCTGACGCCCGGCACGACGGTCGATCCGTCAGGAGTCGCCGGAACCCAGGGCGGCTTCGGCCAATTCAACATCAATGGCAACCGTGACCGTTCGAATAACTACACGCTCGACGGCACCGACAACAACGACCCCTTCTTCAACAATTCGGCGCTCAACCAGACTGGAATCGGGGGCGCCCCAGGGTCACTGCTCCCAGTGGACGCGATCCAGGAATTCAATCTGCAGTCGCAATTTGCAGCCGAGTACGGACGGAACTCCGGCTCCGTGGTCAACATCATCACCCGTTCCGGTACGAACCAGCTACACGGCTCGGCGTTCGAGTTTCTCCGTAACAGCGCGCTCGACGCTCGCAATTTCTTCAATACGGAATCACGGAAGTCGGTATTCCAGAACAACAATTTCGGAGTCTCCCTGGGCGGGGCGATTGTGAAGGACAAGACTTTCTTCTTTGGCGCCTACGAAGGGCAGCGGGAGCGAGTCGGGTCGGATTTTCTGCTACAGGTGCCGACGGTCAGTGAAATCGCGGACGCGCGTGCGATCGCCCTAGAGCTCGACGGTGTAGTCAACCCAGGGCTGGATGCCATTCTTGCTTTCTATCCGCAGAGTACCAGCAGCGACTTACCCGGGGTCGTGCATGACAAGAATGACGGCAACAACTTCATCGTCAAACTCGATCACAATGTCTCGAACAATGAACTTCTGACGGGGCGGTATGCGTTCTCCCAGAGCGACCAGGTGTTTCCATTCGGCTCTCCTGGGGGATTCGGCACAGGATCGCGACTTCCCGATTTTGCCCAAACCTCGCCGGCTCGGGTGCAAGTTTTTTCAGCGAGTCTGCTGTCGACCCTGAGTAGTTCGAAAATCAACGAAATCCGATTTGGATACAGCCGGTATCGCACATCCTTCAGTTCGCTGAATGCGAACTACGACCCGACCGCGCACGGCTTGAAATTCGGCACCGGCAAGCTTGGCCTGCCGGAGTTCGACTTCACGAACATCGAGAATCTCGGCGCCATCGGGTTCAGCGTACCGCGCGGGCGTACCAGTCAGAGCTATCAGATCCTGGACAACTTTACCTGGCTCCGGGGCAAGCACACCCTTAAGTTCGGCGGCGAGTTTCGTCGCGCTTCGATCGCGAACTTCAACGATAACCTGGAACGCGGGATCTATCAGTTCACTGCCGGCGCATGCCTCGGGGACAGTCTCAGTGTCCCGATAAATCCATGCTCTGTGAACGGTACGCCGAATCCCGACTACGACCCAGTCACCGATGCACTGGCGGAGTTCTATACGGGTGGAGCCGTTAATGATTGCTGCAGCTTTGTATTGGTCGATACCGGAAACACGCAGCGCACCACCTACAACAACGGCTTCAGCTTCTTTGCGCAGGATGACTACCGGGTCGCCTCGACTTTCACTCTCAACCTGGGGCTGCGCTGGGAGTATTTCGGCCCGATGAGCGAAAAGAATAACCTGCTGTCGAATCTGGCATCGGATGGCACGCTGGAAATGGTCGGAACGCATGGACTGGACGGCCTTTACCAGCGCGACCTGAACAATTTCGGTCCGCGCCTCGGATTTGCGTGGAACGCTCTCAAGAACACGGTGGTCCGCGCAGGCTATGGCGTCTACTACGATTACGTGCCGCAGCATTTGCTGATTGCGAACTTTACGTCGTCCGCAGGCGTCGCTACCAATCCCATCGGGCCTAAGCCAGTGCTGCCGATGAACTTCGACCCCAACGCTTTCAACGGTACCAGCACCGATCCCACGGCTCCGATCATGTCCCCCAACTTGTCGGGTGGATATTCAATTTTTGTGACTCCACGGAAATTCCCGAGTCCGTACACGCAGAATTGGAATTTGAATATTCAGCAGAGATTCGCGGAGAACGCGTCGCTCGAAGTCGGCTACGTCGGGAGCAAAGGAACGAAGCTGGTACGCCTCACGGATCTCAACGAAAACTTTACGAATGAAAATTACGGCACGATCGATCAACTCTTTCCGGGGGCTTCCTCGGCCTATCATTCGCTGCAAGCTATCGCCCGGCTGCAGAATTCACACCGCTTCTCGGGTTTTGCGAGCTACATCTGGTCCAAGTCGCTTGACGATGCCTCAGACGGAATCGACTTTGTCCCCGGAGTCGCGTTTCCCCAAGACCCGAGCAATCTCAAGGCAGAGCACGGACCTTCTAGCTTCGATACCCGTCATCGGTTTACCGCTGCCATTAACTACAATCTGCCCACTTGGCAGGCTTTAGGAAAACTCGGCTCGGGTTGGCAGTTGAACTGGATTGTCAGCCTGCAAAGTGGCCGTCCCATTCCTATCGTAACGGCCAACGACACGAGCGGGCACTTTTACTTTAACCAGCGGCCCAATGTGGTTCCGGGCGTCGATCCCATCATTCACAACTGGAGCGCCGCGACAGGTTATCTGAATGTGAACGCGTTCTCCCAACCCGATTTTGGTACCTTCGGGAACCTCGGCCGCAACTCCATCTATGGTCCCGGTTACAAGAACGTTGATTTTTCCATTACCAAGCAGACTCAGATTGTGGAGCGGCTGGGATTGCAGTTGCGCGTCGAATTCTTCAACATTCTGAACCATCCGAATTTCGCGCAGCCCAATCACAACATCGATCCTGGCTTGTCCGGTGGAGAGCTCACGCAGACGCCCGACGTAGCGCAAACCAACCCCGGCCTCGGCGGTGGTGGGCCGCGCGTGATGCAGTTGGGATTGAAGCTGGTTTTCTGAGAACGCCGAGAGTTGGGTATCTAGAGACGCGGCTTGCCGCGTCTCTTTTTTATCTAAGGCAAAACCTAGCTCGGCTTCTGCAATTCCCGAGCGATCCGCGGCAGTACCGCCCGCAGCAGCGCGACGAACTGTCCCATCACTCGCCGTCCGACTTCAAGCACTTCCTCGTGGACGAGCGGCTGATCGAGAATTCCCGCGGCTATGTTGGTCACGCATGAGATGGCGAGGACGTTCATCCCCATGTGCCGGGCGGCGATTGCTTCCGGGACGGTGGACATGCCGACCAGATCGGCGCCGATGGTGCGCAGGTAGCGGATCTCGGCTGGGGTTTCGTAACTCGGCCCAGCCAGCGCGGCGTAGACGGCTTCGCGCGGGGGAATCGAAAGCTTCTTCGCTTCCTCAAGCGCCAGTTCGCGATAACGCTTGGCGTAGGTGTAGCTCATGTCGGGAAAGCGCGGGCCCAGGCGCTCATCGTTCGCGCCCGTCAGCGGATTCTGTCCTTGCAGATTAATGTGATCGCGCAGGATCACGAGCGCACCCTGTCCGTACTCGGCGTTGATGCCGCCGGCGGCGTTGGTGAGAATCAGGGCGCGTATGCCGGCTCGTCCGAGCACGCGCGTCGGAAAGGCGACTTCGGCGGCCGGGTAGCCTTCATACACATGCACGCGTCCTTGCATTACGGCCACGGGGACTTCACCTGACTTGCCGATTACAAGCTGTCCGGCATGCCCCACCGCTGTCGAACGCGGAAATGTTGGAATGTGCGCATAGGGAATACGCACGGCTTCGGTGAGGTCGTCGGCGAATGATCCGAGGCCGGAACCGAGGACAAGGCCGATCTGCGGGCGCAGTTTGGTTTGCGAGAGCACAAATGCTGCGGCGGATTCAGCGCGCGTAAACAAATCTGGGGACATAAACTCACATTTCACAAATACAAGTCGTCATCCTAGATGAACCCAACAATTACGCTAGAACTTCTTCTCAAACTCAGCGAACGCCCGCTCCAGTTGCCATTGCACGCGCGCGCGTTCACTGCTCTCGAGGAGCGCTTTGCAAGGGGGCGAAGGGCTTTCCGGCTTTCGAAGATCGAGTTCGCAAACTGCGGCACTCGACTCGGGCTTCTGCCAGACGCTTCTTCCTGGAATAAAGCTGTGTTCCAGGCTGGCGCGCGCCATCCGCTTCAGATCGCCATAGGACAAGCCATAAGTTTCGACCGCCCGCAGAAATTCGTGCGTCATATCGCTGCGCGAGACACCCTCATCGTCGGTCGCAAGCGCCACCGGCACTTCGTATTTCATATACACCGGCAGAGGATGCCGGTCGCCGCTGACGCCCAGAATGACGTCGTTTGAGGTCAGGCAAATCTCGACCAGCACATTCTTCTTCGCCATTTCCCGCAGCAGCCCGATCGGGTCGTATTCGCTCATCACGGCTACACCATGCCCGATCCGTTCCGCCCCAGCGCGTTCTATCGATTCGCGAATGTGAAAGCGCAGCCCCTCGGGAGGAACCAACCCCATCGCCAGTTCGTCGGCGTGCAGCGACACGTGGGTCGCGGGATAGAACTTGTGCAAGGCCTCGATGATCCTCATGTGCAAGTCGAAATCGTGCATGGGCACGTAGTAGTCTTCGGGCATCACCAGGTTGAAGCCTACGAAGCGCGGATCGGCCCTGGCCAACTCGAAGCCTAGCAGGATCTGCGCGAACACCTGCTCGGGCGGCAATCCCCGCAGCACCTGGTACAGATAGTGGAGGGTGACTTCGCATCCCGGAGAGGCTTGCGGCGTCCCGCAATGCAGGATCTCTTTCTTGCGGGCCTCGTCGGAGTCGAGTTGGCTGCGCACGGACGCCACGACATCGGCCATTCCTCCTGCGAGCAGTTTGTCGCGGAACTTGCTGAAGTCGTCGTCCCATCCAATCTTGGTGCCCAGGATGGCGGCTTGCGCACCGTCGGCCGTGTGCATCACCTCTACATATTGCAGATGATCGGCCGCCGCCCGCGCCGCTACTTCGGCGAACGCGTCGCCCACGTGCTTTTCCATCGCGGGGCCGAACTTTTCGAAAGTCGCGAAGAAGTGGTAGTGACCCGATTCCTCTTCGCGGTGCCAGTTACGCATCGACCAGGCGTCCACGAGCTGGTTGTAGAGAATGTGGTCTTGATAGGCGCAGCGCACCGACGGCTTGACCTTGTAGGGTTCGCACGAATCGCACGACGCGTGGATCAGTTTGGAAGTGCCTCGGTCCACGCATAGAGCGTTCTCCGAGGCCCAATCGATGAAGCTTTCCGCATAGATGGCGCCGCTCAGGTGGACATGCAGATCGCCGCCCTTGGGCATCTGTTGCAAGAATGCCAGCAGCAACCCGGGCTGATGGCGCACCGACTCCAGATACTTCGCCGTCTTCTCTTCGGGGCTTTGCGCCTGGGAGATCTGTGCCAGAGAAAGAACGGTCAGGAAGCAAACAATGGCTGCCAAACGCAGGCTTCGCATCACAAAAAGGCCTCCAACCATGAGACCAGCATTGTAGAGGATTCGGTGCCCGAACCGCGGACGGGGCGGGGCAAATCCCGTCCGTTGTTTTCAACTGGGTACTGGGTACCGGGTACTGGGTACTTCTTTTCTACTGTCCGAGGATCAGGGGCAGGCCGTTCTTGCCGCCGCCGATCACCACGATCTTGGCGTTCGGACTCTTGGCCAGATTTTCCGTGGCTTCAATGCCTTTCCATTCCAGCAGCTGCGCGCTGATGCCCTGAGCGACGATTTGCTGGAAGTCGCGGACGCCCGCGGCTTCGATCCGTTTGCGCTCGGCTTCCTGCTTTTCTTTTTGCAGGCGGAAGCTCATGGCCAGCGCTTCCTGCTCCGCTTGCTGCTTCGATTCGATGGAAGCCTTGAGCGTGGCGGGCAACTGGATATCGCGCAGCAGGACGCTTTCCACGATGAAGCCGCGCTGGCCAAGCAGATTCGAGAGTTGGTTAAAAATCTGCTTGGCCACCGCCTCGCGTTCGCCGGTGTAGAGAGCGTTGGCCGAGTGCGAAGCAGTCGCTTCACGAATGGCGGCTCGCAGGTTGGGCTCGACCAGTACCTCCGCGTAAGTGGGTCCGATTTTCTGGAAGACGTCGGCGGCCCTCTCGGGGTTGAGGTGGAAGATCAGCGAGGTGTCGAGGCTCATCACCAGGCCTTCGCTCGAGGGCACGCTGGCCGTTTCCTTGATCTCCTGGGTGCGGATGGAGAGTTCATGATTGGTCTTGAACGGGTTGATGATGTGAATGCCTTCGGGCAGGGCCTCGCCCGTGACCCGGCCAAACAGCGTCAGAACGCCCACCGCGCCTGAATCGACGCGGGTCACGGCGGAAAACAAAGAGATCACAATCAAAAGTCCGAGGACCAGGAATCCCAATACACGCGCCAGGGAACCGCCCTGCATATCGATGATTCGGCCGCGGCCGGGAGGAGGATCGTAGATGGTCATGGCACACTCCTATTCACGCCTGTTCACGTTGGATTGTAGGGAAAGGCAAGACCGGAGGTAAGTATCTCGGCAGGGACTATGTCCGCCGGACCAGCGTCCCGGCCAGCAGATCGTGCAGTCCCTGTTTGCGCTCCGTGAACCCGACCATGATGAAACCGATGCCCAGGATCATCCCGGAAAGCCACTTCGCGAAATGCCTACCCGTGGCGCGTCCGAATGAGATTCGGTTGCCGTTGAGGTCGGTAACTTTCATGCCAAAGATCATCTTACCCAGTGTCGCCTGGTACGACGAGCTTTCCATGAAGGCCTCGTACAACCAGGAACCGAAGATCACAAAGACAGCCGTGACGCCAGCACCCAGGAGGCCAAATCCTATATGAGGGATGCCGCTCATCATTCCTCCGGCTAGGCCGAGGGCGCCGAACATCATGCCGACTGGTGCCACGACGACGCGCACGATGATGGCGTCGATGATGACCGCGACGACGCGGATCCAGAAGCCTCCGTAGCGGGCTCCCGCAACTGGGGCCGCCTGATAGGAAGGCGCTGGGGCCGAGTAGGGCGAGGGCGGGTTGGGCGAGGAGGAAGCGGCAGCCGGCGTCGCGCCGGGTGTGGGGCTCATGGGAGTACCACAATGGCTGCAAAACTGCGCACCAACTTTATTGAGCGTACCGCACTTGTTGCAGAAGAAAGTCCCAGCCAAAGTTTCGTTCATGGACGGGGACTATAAAGATGGATTGGCTTCTTGTCAAAGGCTAACGAGATGCGCGGCCGCAAACGGGGTGGGACCGCGTACAAGGGCCGCTTAGCGGGCGCGCACCACATCGCGCAACGTCAACTCCAAGCCGCCGAATTCGGGATGGTCGTTCATGCCGAGCGAATAGGCAATGTCGAGGCGGTCTCCGGCCAGTAACTGCAGACGGTCGCAGGATTCCTTCAGGCCCCAGCCCATGGCCTTGAACGCGATGTTGTCCCGCCACGAAGATGACGTTTTTGTGGTAGCGGGGCCTTGCCCCGCTTGGACGGGCGAGTCGCCCGTCCCCACACTGGCCGTCCCCACACTGGCCGTCCCCACACTGGCGATCCCCACACCAGCATTCTCCACACCAGCCGTCACCACACCAGCCATCACCACACTAGCCGGCGACACACGCAGCCTCACATGCTTGTCTTTCACCGCCTGCGGAGGCGCCATCAGGCGCACTGCGCGCGCGGCAAAGACGGGCTCACGATTTTCCATCCCAAAAGGCTCGAGCAAAACCAGCGCCTGGTGAAGTTCGGGAGTGACGTCGCCGAGCGGCAGCTCACGATCGAACTCGAGCTGGGGTTCGAAATCGGCGGGAGTGAGCCGGGCGCGGGCGTAGCCGTTCAGATGCTCGCGCAATTTCTGGACGTTGGCGCTGGGCAACGCAAATCCGACCGCGTGCGCGTGGCCGCCGTAACGGGAGAAGAGCTCGGGGCACGATTCGATGGCGTGCAGCAGATGGAACGCTGGAATCGACCGTCCCGAGCCGTAGGCCTCGTCGCCTTCGCGCGAGATAACCAGCGTTGGCCGCCCGTGACGTTCCACCACCCGCGAAGCCGTGATGCCAATCACGCCACGATGCCAGCCTTCGCCATCGAGGACCACGCAATACGCTTCGCGCAACGCGGGCTCTTCTTCCAGACGACGCTCGATGCCGTCCATGATGCGGCGTTCTTCTTCCTGGCGCTCCGCGTTCAACTGGTCGAGCCTTCCGGCAATCTGGCGGGCGCGCCCCACGTCTTTCTCGTTGAAAAGGTCGACCACGTCGCGGGCCGCGTCCATGCGCCCGGCGGCGTTCAGGCGAGGCGCGACGCGGAAGGCTACCTCGGTCGCGGTCAAAGCGCGCCCGTCGCCGAGTTTGGCGACTTCCAGCAGCGCCTTCAGCCCGACGTTCACGGGACGGCGCAGGCCCTGCAATCCCAGCTTCGCGAACACGCGATTCTCGCCCAGCAACGGAACAGCATCGGCAATGGTCGCGATGGCCACGACTTTCATGAACGACATCAGCAGGCGCGACTGATCTTTGATGTTAAGGCGCGCATCCAGCCGCCGCTGCATCAATCCTTGCGCCAGCTTGAAGGCCACGCCCGCGCCGCACAAATGCTTGCAGGGATAATCGCAACCCTTCTGGTTTGGATTCACTACCGCCAGGGCCTGCGGAATGCCATCGGTCCCCGGAAGGTGATGATCGGTGACGATCAGATCGACTCCGGTACGTCGCGCAGTTTCGGCGGCGGCGAAGGCGCGGATACCGGTGTCAACGCTGATGATCAGGCGGACGTTTTCGGCCGCGGCGCGTTCGATCACCTCGTCGCGCATGCCATAGCCTTCGCGGATGCGATGCGGCACGTGAAAATCGGCCGTCCCACCGCACATTTCGATGGCCGTCTTGAGAATGACGATGGCCGTGGTGCCATCGACATCGTAGTCGCCGTAAATCAGAATTTTCTCTTTGCGCTCTAACGCGGCCTCCAGCCGATCGAGCGCGGCTTTCATCCCGCTCATTTGCAGCGGATCGTGGAGGTCGGCAAGCGCAGGCGAGAGAAAACGGGCAGCCGCCTCCGGTTCGTCGATCCCACGGCCGACAAGCAGATCGGCGACGACGGGCAAAGCGGAGGGAGAAATTTTCAGTTTGGAATCATGCAGCGCCGCTGCCAGGATGCTAGCTTTCGGAGAATTCAGCGGATTGGCGATCCATCGCATGGGCAGAAGAGAACGGAAGAGAGGCGGATCCTGAGGCGAAACGATTTCGGAACCCGAGAGCACCCCAGCGAACAGCTTCTGCCGTGACTTGGACTAATGATTTCTACAATCGGGTTAACGCTCGTCGTCCTGGTCCGGTTCGTCGATCGTGAATCCGCCGGCATCGTCGGCCAGTTCACGCAGGTGCTGATAGTGTTCGTACCATTCGGTGCCCGCTTCGTAGACGAAGACGCATCCCTGGTACGCCCATCCGAGCTGCACAAATCCGGTTTTGCCGATGTAGGCCCTCAGCCAGCGGCTTTCTTCCAGATCTTCTTCGCTGGTGTAATCGCCGTCAGCCAGGCGCTGGGACAAACGGTCGAACTCGGCGCGATCGAGCACCCAGAAATGCATGGTCAGGAAAGGCGCGCCCGTGGACTTGGCGAGTTCGACAAAATCCTTCCATCCATCCGGATTCTGCGCCGAGTCCCACAGCACGCTGGGAATTTCTTCGCACTCGACATAGCCGAAGAAACGGCGCATGCCCAGACCTTCGATGAAGGCCGTCATATCGTCTTTCATGCCCGTCAGGTCGTCTGGATGGGGAGACATATTCTGCCAACATTGTAAGACTTCGGCCAGTCAGCCGCCACTGCGCTCCGAACCACGAGCCGCGGGCCGCGGGCAACCGGTTTGCCCGCGGCTGGAGCTCGCCGCTGTGTTAGAATTTTTGTTTACACAAAATCACCACACTCATGCTCTTTTCGAAAGAATATGTGGGCTATCTGGCCCGCGAAGTTTCCAAAAAACTGGTGGCGAGCGGCCTCATTGAGACCAAGGCGATGCCTGCTCTTAACGAAAAGGTGCATGCTGCTCTGCTCGAAGAACTGGCGCTCGAAGACCGCATTAATGATGAAGTGCGCGTCATCCTCGAGGCCTATTCCGACGAAATGCAGAAGAGCGGCGCCAACTACCAGGAAATGTTCCGCAAGGTGAAGACCGAGCTGGTGAAAAAGTACAAGGCTGTTCTGTAACGTTGGAATTGTGAGGACGCTCCTGCCGTGCGATTGAGCCGCGACAAGATCAACAAGATCGCCCACGTTGTCACGGACGCCGTGGCCGACATGGACGAGGTGGACTTCATCGAGGACCGCAATACCATCCGCCTCGAAGTCCGCAAGATTCTCGAAGAGCTCCTCATGCAGGAAGCCCGCATCGACCAGGCCGCGCGCCAAAAGATCGAAAGCCAGCGCCGTACCATCATCGAGGGCTCCGAGGAGTGGTCCATTCTCTACCGCAAGTATTACAACGATGAAGTGAAGAAACTTGGGGTGTAGGCAGAGTTGAAGTTCTCAATTTTTCATTCCCGCCTTTTTCAGTTTCGACCCATCGCTGGGGGATAGAACAAAGTCTGGTCCGCAAGGGTTACAATCCCAACCCAACGACGGTCCGCATGTCCGGTGAACGAACCGATGCTCCAGACGCTGAGGGAGATCATGTTCCATCGACGTTCCATCCTCATCATTATCATTATCATTGCGCTGCCCTTCCTATCATCTTTTGGGTTGGGCTCCAAAAAGGGAAAGAAAGAAGACCCCACCCTCCATCCCGTGGGCTTCAGCTTGCGCCAGTTTCCCGCGCCGGAAGACTACAACTGGCGCGGCTCCGACGATCACACGCTGGGCGGCATTATCTGGTATCCGGCAGAAGACAGTGCTGGGGAAAAAGAGCAATACATTGGCCCGCCCGATGCGCCACTGTTCTATGCAGGCCGCGCCGCCAAGGATGCTACGCTGGCCCCCGCGTTCAGCAAGTTTCCACTGATTGCGCTCTCACACGGCACGGGCGGCAGCGCCATGCAGATGGCATGGCTTGGCACCTATCTAGCCGCGCGCGGCTACATCGTCGTCGCCGTGAATCATCCCGGTAACAATGCTGTGACCGGCTACACAACCGAAGGTTTTATCGAAGGCTGGGAGCGGGCGAAAGACATCAGCACCGTGATCAGCGACGTGCTCGCGGACCCACGTTTCGGCTCTAAGATCGATCCTGATCGTATTGGCGCGGGCGGTTTTTCCTACGGCGGCTACACCATGATCGAGCTCGCCGGCGCAAGGACTGACCTGAACCGGCTTCTAGCCTGGTGCGATGAGCAAAAGAATGCTTGCAATCCTCCCGAAATGCCAGATTTGATGGAGAAGTTTAAAGCCCTCCAGGAAAAACCCGACGTGCAGCGGACATTGCAGCGCGCCGGCGACTCCTATCGCGACCCCCGCATCCGAGCCGTGTTCGCAATTGCTCCAGCCGTTGCTCGCGCGTTTAAGGCGGAGACTTTGCAGGAGATCACCACCCCAGTGGAAATCGTCGCCGGCGCGGCAGATGTGATTGCTCCTCTCGCTGAGAATGCCCGTTTCTTCGCTTCGAATATCAAAACCGCAAAACTGACAATCCTGCCCGGCGGTGCCGGCCATTACACTTTCCTCGCGGTCGGGACGGAAGCCGGGAAAAAGCAGCTCCCCCAATTTTTCGTGGATAACCCCGGCGTCGATCGCGAAGCCGTGCACAAGCAGGTGGCCCAAATGGCCGCTGACTTTTTCGACAGAGAACTCGCGCCGCCGGGAAAAAAGCGCTGACCCTCCCGCGTTTTCGGAAGGCTGCGATTATCGTCCGTGTACATCTGCCTGAGATTGAATTTGCTGGCTTTGGAGCTTACCGCTCTGCCTCGAACCTGGGCATGCGCAGCACATCGTCCTGATCCTGCGCGTTGCGCCTGATTCCGACAGCATTCAATTCACGCGCCACCGGTTGAACCACTTCCAGAATCTTGGCCAGCGTTTGACTTAGCGCTTCCTGATCGCTGTTCTCCGCGCCGCGGCGCTCGATGAGGGTTTGCAAAAGAGTTTTGGGCCGCGGATAGACCACGATCTTGACGTCCTCCCCCTCGGGAACTCGGGCCGCTTTCTTTGCCAGTTGCAGCGCCGTATCGTAGCCGCCGAGTTCATCCACTAAGCCGAGGTTCTTGGCGTCCTGCCCCGACCAAATTCGCCCCTTCGCAATCTCCAGTACCTTTTCCTTCGGCAGCTTGCGCCCGTCGGCAACCTTGCTGGTGAAATCCAGATACACGCGGTCGAGCCATGACTGGAATCGCGCCCACTCAGCGGGCGTGTAGTCGTGGGTTCCGGTGAACATGGTCGCGTTGTCGCCCTGGTGCACCTCGTCCCACGAAAGCCCGACTTTGTTCCACAAGCCGCTGGTCAGCATCTTTCCGCCGAGCACGCCGATGGAAGCCGTGATGGTTCCGGGCTGGGCCACGATTTTGTCGGCCGCCATCGCCACAAAGTATCCGCCCGACCCGGCCACATTTCCCATCGAAACAATCACGGGCTTGCCCGCCTGGCGCGCCCGCACTACTTCGCGCCAGACGGTGTCAGAGGCAACATAGGAACCGCCGGGACTATCCACCCGAAACAGGATCGCCTTCACGTCCTTGTCTTCCGCGGCCGCTCGAATCGCACCTGCCACCGTATCCGAGCCCATATTCTGGCTGCCTCCGACCGGATCGTAATCGCTCTTGCCCCGGGTCACCGCGCCCACGCCAAACACCAACGCAACTTTCTTTCCGCGATCATGCGGACGCCCGGCGCGGCGCAGATATTGACCCAGATAAAGCAATTCCGCCCCTTCGCCCGCCTGACTTTTTACTTTGCCGTAAACCTCGTCGCGATAGAGAACGCCATCCACCAGTTTTGCGTCGACCGCTTCTTTGCCCAGATAAGGTCCCGCATCCACCAAGGCCTGAAACTTCTCCGGCGCAATCTGGCGCGCCTGGCAGATGCCCTCCTTCATCTGGTTGAACCATGAAGTCATGATCGCGGTCATCGCTTCTTTGTGCGGCCCCGTGTACTTGGTCTCGGTGTAGAAATTGAGCGCATTCTTGTATTCGTAGCGATGATCGCCATGGAAGGTCACACCCAGCTTCGACAGCGTCCCTTTTACAAATGGCGACTCCATGAGGATGCCCGTCAGTCCGACGTCGCCCGAAGGCTGCAGATAGATGTGGTCAAAGGCGGTCGCCAGGTAGTACGCGCCGTTGCCCGGACCGAACTCGCCGAAAGTTTCCGCGTAGGCGACGGCAAATTTTTTGTGCGCGCGAAATCTTTGGACAGCGTCGCGAATCTCCTGGGTCTGCGCCACCCCCATCGGTGCCGCGCCGATTTTAGCAATCAGGCCGACGACGCGATCGTCGTTCGCTCCCCGATCTATCGCGTCGATCACGTCGCGCAGCGTTTGTTTGTCGCTCAACAGTAATCGCGCCGGCGGCGTTTGAGGCGCATCTTCCAGGTACGAATGCTCGAAATTCGCTTCGAGAATCGTCTTCGATGGGACTCGGCCTTTTGTGCCGATGACAGCCACCATCACGATGACCAATCCGATCAGCCACAAAGCGCCTAAGATGGCAAGGAAACGCACGATTGCCTTGGACATGGTTTGCTCCTTTGGTAAGAAAGAGCAGTCTATCCAAGTGTGTGGCTTCGGCGCTATGGGAACGTTGCCAACGCGGAGTGCTTTCTCGCTTCGAAGGACCCTTCCTGCATCAAGGGGCACGGATCGAACGGAAAGAGCAGGTTGTGGAGGAAGGCGACGTCCCGCCCAAATCGCTTGCCCTAACTATTGATCGCAACGCCACCACGAAGAGGCTGTTTTCACTAATAATGCTCTGCAACTCGCAATTCGATTGACGCCAGCCTTTGAGCGGTGCTCCCTCGACAGCGAAAGACCAGGAGATGCAGATGAAAATCAGGCTGATAGTCGCCTTTTGCGTGTTCCTAACGCTGACTACGAAATTTGCCGCCTCAATCCCGCAGACCGGCGAGAACAGCTACTGCGCGGACGGCGGCACCTGGGTGGGACCGGCCACGGACGGAGGAGCGGCTCTTCCTCAACACTGTATCCAGACCGACCTCGCACATACTCCAAGTCCCGGAAGTGTGATCTCGGTGCCGCCAGGCGCGGATCTTAACCAGTATCTGGCGCAAGCTCAATGCGGCGATGTGCTGCAGTTGGCACCGGCTCAGTACGGCGGCTTTATGCTGCCGGCGAAAAATTGCGATTCCGGTCACTGGATCAGGATTCAGACCAGCGCCACGGACGGCCTTCCACCCGAAGGACAGCGTATCTCGCCGTGCGCGGCGGGAGTGCAGTCGTTGCCGGGGCGTCCCGCCTACAGCTGCCCGAATCCACAGCAACTGATGGCGACAATTTCAGCGTTGCCGGCCCCGGATGTCACCGCCGCCCCGGGCGCGAACTTCTACAGAATTGGTCCCGGAATCGAATTGACCCGGCCGAATAGCAGTGATTATTCGGCAAGGTTAGTGGACTTGGGGGGAGGCGACCACATCATTTTTGATCGAGTCTGGGTTCACGGCACCGAGAACGCCGCCGAAACGAACAGCGGCTTCAATTTGACCGGCGCCACGAATGTAGCCGTGATCAGCTCGTACCTCAACGATTTCAAATGCATCGCCGCCAGGATCGGGAGCTGTACGGACGCTCGCGGGTTTGGCGGCGGGGATGACGCTGCGGGACTTCCCGAAGGAACCTGGAAGATCTACAACAACTTCATCGAGGCGTCGGGGGAAAACATCATCTTTGGCGGCGCGAAGAGGGGCACAACCACGCCCCCCGATATTGAGATCCGGCAAAATCATTTCTACAAGGTGCCGTCCTGGAATCGGAATGACCCGAACTACGCGCCTCCTTCCCTGAGATCGAGGGGCTATATTGTGAAAAACCTGTTCGAGTTGAAGAATGCGCAGCGGGTGCTGCTGGAAGGTAATCGCATGGAGTATTCGTGGGGCGGCTATAGCCAGATGGGGTTTGCCATTGTGCTCACACCCCGTGGACGCTGGGGCGCGGTTGAAGACATCACGATCCGCTACAACTACATCAGTCACGTGGGAACCGGGCTCCAGATCGATGCGTCGCGCAGTTGCACTCCGAGACGCCGGCACCGCGAGCGGTGCAAAGATGGTTCGGGGCCGGTGAAAGATTCCGCTGGGATGGCCAGACTGAGCGTGCACGACAATCTCGTCGACGACGTGAACGCCACCTACTATCTCGGCGGCGGCTCGATGGCCCAGGTGTCAAGCGCGCTTCGCTACAATCCTCCACTCAACCACGTAGTCCTCGATCACAACACGGTCGTGACGGATGGTATCGAGGGGAAGATTCTTAGCATGGGCACCTTCCGCAACAATCCCCAGCCCAAGATGGGGCCCTTTACATTTACCAACAACATCGTGCGGGCAGGAACCCATAACGGGATTTGGCAGGTGGGAAGGCCCCTGGCTTGCGTCGAAGATATGCAACCCATCCCCACCTTCTCGAATTGCTTCACGCAGTTCGATGTGTCCGGCAACCTGGTCGTCGGATGGGGAGCAGTAAGTCCGGGGCCTGCCTGGCCGCAAGGCAACCAGGCACCGGCGGATTACAGCACGGTATTTGTCAATCCGCTGCTCTCCGGCGGTGATTATCACGTGCTTCCGCCCTACCAGAATGCAGGAACGGACGGCAAAGATCCCGGTGCAGACATTGACGGCATCGGGCAATACATGCTGGCAGCAGACTAGCCCATTTGGTTCGAGGGCTTGTGATCGGCGGCGGCGTGGCGACAACGGTGCGCCGCCCGCCTGCCGCTCAGGTCACCTTTCTTTTTCAAGGCGTGGCGATTCCGAGGCGTCTTGAAAAGCGCTGGACGCCACGAATATTGTCAGAGAAGCCTGATTTCGGTAACATTCGATGAAATCCAGCGCGTTCCACCTGTCGCTCAAGATGCCGAGATTCCAGGTAACGATGGTCAAGACTCTGCTGCTTTTGGTGCTGGCTTCTTCCGCACCGCTCCTCACCCAAGCACAAGTGCGCGGATTTCAACACATCGTGATCCTCTATCAGGAGAATCGCACTCCCGACAACCTCTTCCAGGGTTTGTGCGGACCGAGGGGTAACCTTTGCCCCAGCCCCTACAATCTGCGGAACTTTGGAATCGATAACCAGGGTCAGACGATTTCGCTCATTCAAGTCCCGCTGGGCAGTCCCCACGACCCGGATCACAGCCATCACGGGTTCGTCCAAATGTGCCACCTGAACGCTACCACCAATCAGTGCAGGATGGACGGCCTCAGCAGCAGCGGCTGCAGCACCGAGACGTGCTCGTTTGAGTATGTGAATCCTGCCGATGTTGCTCCTTACGTCTCCCTGGCGCAGCAGTACGGCTGGGCCAACTTCATGTTTCAGACCAACCAGGGTCCCAGCGCGCCGGCGCATCAATTCATTTTTGCGGGCACGTCCGCGCCCAGCGCGTTTGACGATAGCGCGGCCACGTTCGTCGCCGAGAACCCGAGCGGACTGGGATGCCTGGCTCCGCTGAACGCGGTCTACAAGTTAATTTCTCCCGCAAGCGCACCCAGTGAGTTCAACCTCATCAATAATCCTTTGGGCACGGTGTGCTTCACCCACGAAACCATGGCCACGCTACTCGACAATCACGTCCCGAAACTCAGCTGGAAGTATTACACTCCCGGGTCCAATAACATCTGGACCGCGCCCAACTGGATTCAGGACATCTGTCAGCCCAACAGCAGTTATACGCAGTGTACGGGCCCGGAATGGAAGAGTAATGTCGACCTGCATCCGGCGGACGTATTGACCGATATTGGAGCCTGCAGTCTCCGCAACTTGATTTGGGTCATTCCGACGGGACAGAATTCGGACCACCCAGGTCCGAATGGCAACACCGGCGGGCCTTCCTGGGTCTCTTCCATTGTGAATAAGATCGGCCAGAGCTCTTGTACGGACACCGTCAATGGCCTGACCCTGTCTTATTGGGAAGACACGGCGATCATCCTTACCTGGGACGACTGGGGAGGCTGGTATGATCACGAGCACCCCGCTCTGCTGTCGGTGCCCCAGGGAGGTCAAGGCGATTACCAGTACGGCTTCCGCGTCCCGCTCGTAGTGATCTCGGCATTTACGCCGAAGGGATACGTTGACAACGATCGCCACGACTTCGGAAGCATTCTGCGGTTTGTCGAGCACAATTTCGGCATCGCGGAGGGCGCGCTCAATTTTGCGGACCAACGCGCCACCACTGATCTCAGTGGTTTTTTTCACTTCAGTGCGCCTCGCAAGTTCAAACCTATCAGCGCTCCACTTGGGGAAGCATTCTTCTTGAACGACAAGCGCCCCATGGAACCTCCCGACACCGACTAGACAGCTTCACCGCACAACAGTTGACGGCAGCAACCCAGGGTCTGACCAGTGTGTCGTTGAAGCCGAACCGCTCCCCCGTCCTAACGTGGTTGGATTCGAACTTGCTGCCGAATTAGCGGGCGGGGGGCAGAGAGGGTTTAGATGGTGAGGTTGGCGTATGTCACGATTACACTCGTAGCTGGGGTTTTGAGTGTACTCGCCTGGTTACAACAAAATGAGGTTGCTGGAAGCGTGTCGATTAACGAACAATATTGACGCACCCGGATACGAAGACAAGCCGAGATGAAGCGTCCTAGCATTGAGGTACAGAAGGAAATCGCAGAGTTTGCAGCTGCCAATCCTGCCATGACGTTCAAAGCAATTAGTGTGGCGTTGGGATACCAGTATGCAGATGTCTCGTACGCCATTCGTCGTCACTTGCCGGACCGAAAACGTGTTTGTGGGGTACCCAACGTGACTACTTCACCGGTTGTGCCCCACAACCGAGTCCTTGCGTTCTATGAGGAAAACCCTGAAATGTCGTACCGCAAGATGGGGCTGTTGCTCGGTCTTAGCGGCGAACGTGTTCGTCAGATAGCAAGGAAGCACGGACTGTCGCCGCATAGTTAGGAGACCGGGAACTTGAGTGTAAACGCCTGATTTCGTCAACTGTGACTTGCTGGTGCCGGGAAAACGTGTAAATCTAACGCGTTATGAAGACTGGCGACAGAGTGAAGCTCGTAGGCATTCCCCCCGACGTGCGGGATGAGGACGATATGCAAACCCGCACGCTCTTTGAGAAGTGCCTCGGGCAGACGTTTGTTGTCGCTGATGTCGAATCCTTCGACGGTGTGCCGTTTCCACTGGCGAAACTGGATGTGGGCCACGTCGTTGGGAAACAGCCATTCGAGCATACGATTTGGGTCGAACCGCAATACCTTGAAGTGGAAACCCCCTGAGTGTTGGTGGTTCTGAGTGTAATCGCCTGATTTCGTCAACTACGGTTGCGTTGGAGTCTCTTGGTCGGAACAAGATGCTACTCCATTTTCTTCCCGACTCGTCCTTTGATGGGTGAGCGGTAGATGTAGAGCGGCTTTCCCGTTATCGCCTGCGCATCCAGCAATCCAAACTCTGGTGATCTGCTATCGAGACTCACGTCCCGATTGTCACCCATGACAAAATACTTGCCCACAGGCACAGTGATTTGGCCAAAACTATCCATCCACTGGTTGGTGCCGAGGGCAAGAGTGTGGCGAATGAAGGGCTCTGCTACAACTCGGCCGTTAACGATGATTTCCCGGTTCTTTGCTCCCACAGTATCTCCGCCAAGGGCAATCACCCGTTTCACCGTTTGGTAATCCTCTCTGCGCAGTACAACAAGATCATTGTGGGACACTGAGTGGTCGCGATAAAAGGTCTTGTCGATGACGAATTGATCTCCTGTCAACAGCGTAGTTTCCATCGCTGAAGAATTGAATTTGAGTGCCCTAAAGCCCGCGACAAGAAAGAGCGGAGTGAAAACGGCGTTGAAGCCTACATAGGTGAGCAGCGGAACCGCCAAAAGCCACCACTTCGATGTTCTTCGGTCGGCTGGATTCCTGTGTTCGAGCAAGGCTGTGCCAGCTGCATATAACGACAATGCGAGCCAGCAGAGACCAATGAGGCCGAGTCCTGCAGGGAAACGCGGCAACCGTAGAGGCCAAACACCGGAAGCGACGACAAAAAAGACCAGAAGCAAGAGAATGCCCTTGCGTCGCTGCGCGAGAAGGAGTTGTCCAGCACCAGGTATCATCGCGGAGAGAACAGCCGCAAGCAGTTGCCGCTTCGTGCCAACAAACTTCTTTTGCGCAGCAACGAGGTCCCCTGTGGGCACAACTGTTGAATTGGACGCCGGGTCAGACATGAGATGATCAATATAGCAAACCAAACTGTTGAAACATCCCGATTTCACTCATTGACTCCCGGTCGGCCAATTCTCAATGAGCGCTCCCCTGTACATCACTACCGTTCGCCAATGGGCCACGGCACAGATGTTTCTCTAACTAATGCAGCTTCGCGTACTCTGCCTGAGCTTCTTTCAGGATGGGGATATCGCTGTCGGCATCTTTCCAAAGGGCAAGAAAATCCTGATAGGCAGCGCGGGCTTTGGCTGCGTCGTTCTGGTGGGCGTAGGCGCGAGCCATAAAGCTGGGCCAGGCCCATCAGCGGATCTCCGAGGTACGCGCCTCTCAAGTTCAACACGGCTTGAAACTCCTGCGCGGCTTGAGCGGGTTGGTGGTTCAGCAGAATCCGTACCAGGAATCAGGATCCAGGCGAATCGCCTCGAGGCCATTGGTTCAGCCTTTGTCGAAGTCGTCGAGTAGTTGATACGCGACCGATAGAGTGCCCAATTTTGGACGAGTCCGATCTTGCCGGCCTTTGGTGCGTCGAGACGGTCACTTCCCCGCGGCGTCCCGCAGCAGGATGATCGGCACGGACTGCCCCGGCTTGACCACGTGCTGGCCCGGCAACGCCTTGAGGGTGATGGTGTTCACCGCGTAAGTGGTGAACGTGCTGCCATCCAGCAGAGTCAGGCTAAAGGGCTTTCCTGTGGTCGAGGTCAACTGCAGGTCAATCGAGCGGCAAGGCACCTTGGCGCAGTCGGGCAGAACGAAAGGGCTGGGCCCGCCGACGAACACCAGGTCGATTGGCGCCGTCTCCGCACCAGAACTCTGGCTGATGGTGCCGATGGCCACCGTGATGTCGCCAAACGACAGCGCGTCGCCCGTGAGCGCCGATGCGTCGATGATGACCTCGTAGCCGGCGTTGCAGAATTGCCCGCAGTTCGGATCGGCTGTCCCGTGGAACACGAACGTACCGATTTGGATTTGTTTCGTCGATTGGGACGCCGCCGCGCAGGCGGTCAGCAGTAGCAGGGCCAGGAGACAACCTACGGCTTTCGGAATGGCGCGCATTCTTTCTCTCTCGGGGGGAGGGAGAGGTTGGTGGACGGTTGACGATTAGCGTGCTGAGGCTTTCCTGGGGGAAACCACAGTATACCTCAAGTGGAAGTGAAACCTGTCGGTCGAGAGCACGATCAGCGGCGCAATGTTGGGCTGGAGACCTCATGACCAAAGCGGCCATGCAATGGATTGCGATGCGCTCTCTGGGTCCAGAAGAAAAGGACTCTAAACGCCCGGCGGTTAAGCCTAGCGGCGGCAGTCCCTACGTGACTCTTGGGTGCGCCGGGGTTGTGACTGCGCCCTCGGCGGCGGAATTGACCAGGGCCGCGTACTTCGCGAACACTCCGGTCTTGTAACGAGGCGCGGGCGGCTTCCACTCCCCCAGCCGGCGCGCGATTTCGGCATCGGAAATTTCCAGCTCCAGCTTTCGGACTTTGGTGTCGATGGTGATCTTGTCGCCCTCGCGAATCGCTGCGATTGGGCCGCCCAGTGCGGCTTCTGGAGCTACGTGGCCGACCATCAATCCCCGGGTTGCTCCGCTGAAGCGGCCGTCGGTGAGCAGCGCCACGCTCTCGCCTAAACCTTCGCCTACGATCGCCGCCGTTACGCTCAGCATTTCTCGCATGCCGGGTCCGCCCTTGGGGCCTTCATAGCGGATCACCACCACGTCTCCGGCTTTGATTTGCTTGCTGGTTACGGCCTTCATCGCGGCTTCTTCGGAATCGAAGACGCGCGCCGGACCGGTGTGCGAAGCACGTTCGTGCCCGCTCATCTTTACCACTCCACCCCCCGGAGCCAAGTTGCCTTTCAAGATCACCAGGCCGCCGGTCGCCTTCAGCGGCTTGCTCAGGGGAGCAATCACCATCTGTCCTGCGGTTTCTTTGGCGGCGCTCGCCTCTTCGGCGAAGGTCTTCCCGGTCACCGTCATTGCGGAACCGTGGACGTGCTTGCCTTCGAGCAGGCGCTTCGCGATTAACTGGATCCCGCCGGCTGCGTCTACATCGGCCGCCACATATTTTCCTGCCGGCTTCAGATCCGCCAAAAGCGGCGTGCGTTCACTGACCCGCTGAAAATCTTCGATCTGCAGGGGCACGCCCATCTCGCGCGCAATCGCCAGCAAATGAAGAACGGCGTTGGTCGAGCCTCCCGTCGTGGCTACGCCCGCGATCGCATTCTCGAACGCGGCGTGCGTCAGAATATCGCTGGGACGAATTCCCTGCTTCAGAAGATTCATTACCACTTCGCCGCAGCGGAAGGCTACTTCGTCTTTGCGCGGGTCCATGGCGGGAATGCCGTTGAAGCCCATGGGCGAAAGGCCGATCAGTTCCATCACGGTGCTCATCGTGTTCGCCGTGTATTGGCCGCCGCACGCGCCTGCGCCCGGACACGCTACGTTTTCGAGCGCCAGCAAATCCTCATCGCTCATCTTGCCCGCGGCGTTCGCGCCCACCGCCTCGAACACGTCCTGAATGGTGACATCTTTGCCGCGATACTTCCCGGCGGCAATCGTTCCGCCGTAGAGCACCAGGCCGGGAAGGTTCATGCGCGCCAGGGCCATGGCTGCTGCGGGGATAGTCTTGTCGCAACCCACAACGCAGACCGCCGCGTCAAAGAGCTGTCCGCGACAGACCAGTTCGATGGAGTCGGCAATCACCTCGCGGCTCACCAGCGAGGCCTTCATTCCCTCCGTGCCCATGGTCTCGCCGTCGGAAATGGCGATGGTGTTGAACTCCATCGGAGTGCCGCCGGCCGCGCGAATGCCTTCTTTCACCTTGGCCGAGAGCCGCCGCAGGTGGAAATTGCAAGGCATGGTTTCGATCCAGGTGTTGGCGACGGCGATGAGCGGCTTCGCCAGGTCGTCGTCGGTGAAACCGATGGCTTTGTACATGGCGCGGGCCGGAGCCTGGTCGCGCCCGTCAGTGATATTGCGACTGCGATGTTTGAGGTCCATTGGAGTGATGCGGATAGTGTAGCCGATGGGGGGAGTTCTCAGTTGTCAGTTGTCAGTTCTCAGTTGTCAGTTGTCAGTTGTCAGTTGTCAGTGAGAACAGCGGGCTTGTTCTTACTGAGAACTGAAAACTGAGAACTGAGAACTCGTCGTTACGCGTTCACCACTTTCGGCCCGGGCTTAACTGCCTCAGTAGTTTTCTTCTTTTCCGTCGGCAACCACGACATCATCGCTCGCAACTGCTCGCCGACCTTTTCAATCGGGTGCTGCTTTGCGGCTTCGCGCAGTTTGGCAAACTTCTTGCCGCCCTTCTTGTTCTCTTCAATCCATTCCTTGGCGAATTTGCCGTTCTGGATTTGCTTCAGCACTTTCTTCATCGCCTTGCGGGTTTCGTCTCCTACAACTTTTTCGCCGCGGGTGAGGTCGCCGTACTCGGCGGTGTTTGAAATCGAGTAGCGCATGCGGCTCAATCCGCCTTCGTAGATGAGGTCGACGATCAGCTTCATCTCGTGCACGCACTCGAAGTAGGCGATCTCGGGAGCGTAGCCGGCCGCCACCAGCGTCTCGAAACCCTTCTGCATCAGTGAAGTCAATCCGCCGCAGAGGACGGCTTGCTCGCCAAACAGGTCGCTTTCGGTTTCTTCTTTGAAGGTGGTCTGCAACACACCGGCACGGGTCGAACCGATGCCGTGGGCGTAGCAGAGGGCGAGTTCATGGGCGCGTCCGCTCGAATCCTGGTGAATGGCCAGCAGCGAGGGGACGCCGCCGCCCTGGGCATAGACGCGGCGCACCAAGTGACCCGGGCCCTTCGGTGCGATCATGACCACGTCCACATCTTTCGGAGGCTTGATGGTCTTGAAGTGAATGGCGAAGCCGTGCGAGAAGCCGAGAATCTTTCCTTTGTGCAGATGCGGCTTGATGGCCGATTCGTAGAAGGCGGCCTGGGTCTCGTCGGGGGTGAGAATCTGCAGCCAGTCGGCGCGCTTGGCAGCCTCGGCCGGAGCCAGAACGGTCATGCCATCGGCGCGCGCCTGCTTGGCCGAGCCGCGCTCCGGATCAAGCCCGATGATGACGTCGTATCCGCTGTCGCGCAGGTTCTGGGCCTGGGCGTGTCCCTGGGAGCCGTAGCCGAACACGGCGATGGTCTTGCCCTTGAGGGCGGAAGGATTGGCATCGTTTTGATAAAAGACTGTGGCCACGGGAGAACTCCTTACAGATGTAGGCTGAAATACTGGATCACGTTTTGAAAGCAAAACCGACCAATCGGTCGGTTCCAAGAATGCTATCGTTCCAGCGCGCTTAGTGTCAAGCGGAAAGCCGAAACCAGAACCGCACCACGGAGGCACGGAGTCACGGAGAAAAGCAAATCATGATTTTCGACGGCGATCATGTGTGAGAGCCAAGACTTGACCTTGTACACCACGCTGTAGGATGGGGTCGCCACCCTCAGGCCGGAACGGGGTTTTTGACGGATTATCTCCGAGTTGCCCGTCATCCCCAATTTCGGGGCGGCATGCTGGCGTTCGTACACGAGGCGATCGCGCCCCGGCGCCTCGACAAAAGCCGTGGTCTAAGGGTGGGCCACACGTCTTCGGAGTGCAGCGAGACCCGGGTTAGCGCCCAAAGAACGGGCGCGAACCCGGGGCACCGTGCAATCATGCCTGACGTTTAACCCTATTCCGCGATACCATCTTTTGTGATGCACCGCGAAGCTACCCTCGATCATCGTCAGGAACATCGTCCCGAACCTCGACAGGAAATCCTGCGCGCCGCCGCCCGCCTGTTTCAACAGCAGGGATACGATGCCACATCGATGAACGATGTCGCCGCCGCGCTCAAGCTTTCCAAGGGCGGCCTCTATCACCATTTCCAGTCGAAGGACGAGATCCTCTACAACATCATGTCGCACGCCATGGACATCACCGAACAACGGGTCATCAACGTGGTGCGCCGCATCGAGGGAGTGGAAGAACGTCTGCGCACGCTGATCCGGCTGCACATCGAGGTTGTGCTCAGTCCCGAGGACCGCGAGATTACGGTGATGCTGCACGAGAACCATCCGCTGGCGCCGGCGCTTCGCCGCAAGATCAACGGACGCAAGAAGGATTACCTGCACTTCGTCGAGAACCTGGTCGGCGAGGTCCAGCGCAAGCGTAATTCCGAGTCGGCGGTCACGCCTCGGGCTGCGGCGTTTGCGCTGGTCGGCATGATCAACTGGATTTATCAGTGGCACAAGCCCGACGGCGAATTGAAAGGCGAGGCCATTGTGCGCCAATATACGGATATCTTTTTTCACGGCGCGGTGGGATAAAGCAGTACCCAGTTGCCAGTACCCAGTACCCAGAGCACACTCCCTTCGTCTCTGCGGCTTCTGAGAACCGGGAACTGAGCACTCTTTTTTTTATGACTCACTTGTTCCACCTCGACGATCTCTTGCGGCAGCGCGCTGGGAAGAACAGGCTCTATCTCGAGTTCCTTCGCGTGCCGGCCATGAGCGCGGGCGTTTACGTGTTGCCAGCAGGCGGCGCCGATCCTCAAAAACCGCACCGCGAAGACGAAATGTATTACGTGGTCCGAGGGCGTGCCCGCATGCAGATTGGCTCTGATCGCGCTGAGGTGCGTGCCGGCTCCGTAATATTCGTCGAGGCTGAACTGGAGCACCGGTTCTACGACATCGAGGAAGAACTTGAAGTTCTGGTCTTCTTCGCACCTGCGGAACAGGAGTGACGCTGAGACCCCTCCGCCGACGCGTGCTGTGGCCGGGCGGGGCGCCCGGCGCTCCATCGACTCCTGAAAAAGAGAACAGCCCGCAAGCGTTTCAGCCTGCGGGCTGCCCGGTGGACTGTTTGGGATTGACTGAGGTGGTCACTCTCGTGGCCCCTCGCTCACTCCGGTGCCCGCCGACATGGGACGGGCGGTTTAGTCCATACTCACGGATGGTTTGCGAGAGATTGTTCCTGATTTCCCCGACCAAAGGTTCCTCAGGAACTCCGCTTAGAGCAACCGCCCTAAGACTCAGCCACCTCACCTGGTCTGGTACTTCTACTGCAACTATCAGAACTTGTCATCCGACCACCTCCTTTCCGGTGTACGCGCAGAATAGTACACAAAGGAACCCGGAAGCAAGCGGGTCGAACGGCGCCTCAAAACGGTGGAACCACCGAGGGCACCGGGGTTGGCATGGGCACTGGGGATTTGTGAGTCAGAAGTGATGACGGCCGGAGTAAAGCGCAGTAAAATGACACCACTTCTGGCCACCTATGGATGCACCCGGATCGGGACCAACGACCACTGGCATGGCAGTACTGACCGGCACCATCGCGGGCCGCTTTGTCATTCTCAAGCTGCTGGGCGCGGGCGGCATGGGCCAGGTGTACCAGGCTCAGGATACTAAGCTGAAACGGGTGGTAGCCATCAAGCGCATGGCTCCCCGCTTGCAGCAGGACGAGCGAGACCGGCGGAGATTTCTTCGCGAGGCACAGCAGGCATCAGCCCTCAATCATCCCAACATTGCCAGCATCTACGACGTGATTGAGGAGCATGGCGAGATCATGCTCATCATGGAGTACGTCGAAGGCACGCCGCTGCGAGCCAAGCTGCGCGCGCACCAGGACTTCAGCCCGGATGAATTTTTCAGAGTAGCGGTCCAGGGCGTGGAAGGTCTGAACGCCGCCCACGAAAAAGGTATCCTCCACGGCGACATCAAACCGGAAAACATCATGCTGACGCCGGATGGAAGAGTGAAGGTGCTGGATTTCGGCGTGGCCCGCCGCTTCTCCCTGGGAAATGCCAACGAAGCGACCCTTACGATGGCGACGCTCTCCGGTGGTATGGAAGGCACGCCCGCTTACATGGCGCCGGAAGTACTGATGCAGAAACCTTACGATGGACGCGCCGACCTGTTCTCCATGGGCCTGGTGTGCTACGAGATGCTGGGCGGCAAGCAACCATTTGAGACCGACAGCATGGCGGGCACCTTGGCGTCGGTGCTGCACACGGAGCCCCCGCCGATCGAGCAGATCAATCCAAAAGTTTCCTCTTCGGTATCTGCCGTGGTGCAGACTATGCTGGCCAAGGATCCAGCGCAGCGTTATTCCACCGCGAGGGATGTTCTGGTCGACCTGCGGCGCGTGCAGCAAGGAGAAGATCCCGTCTTCGCCCGCAGTGCGGTGGGCCACAAGAAAACGAAATTCACCTTCCCCCAAAAGACGGCGACAGCGGTTGTGGCATTGGCGCTCATCGCGGGCGCGGCTTTTTTCCTGGAAAGAGCGCGGCTGCACAGCACCAACGACACGGGATTGAATTCGGCGCAGAGCAATGGCGAAAAATCCGCCACCTTGGTCGTTCTTCCGCTCGATGCCGTTGCTGGGGATGCGAAGCTGACTGCCTTCGGGAACGGGTTGGTGGATACGCTCACCGCCAAGCTCATGCAATTCAGCGAGAATCATCCCTTGCAGGTTGTTTCCGCGGCGGAGGTCCGCCAGAAAAATGTAGGTACGCTCGATCAGGCCCGGCAGGAATTCGGCGCCAACACAGGACTGCATCTCGCCTTGCAGCAATCTGGAGACTTAGTCCGCGTGACCTACTCGCTCACCGGCGGCAAGAGCGGCAAAGTGCTCAAAGAGGAAGCTTTTGACGCTCCCGTCACTGATCCTTTCAGCATCGAGGACCAGGTTGCGAAGGGAGTCGCCTCCGGGCTCGGGTTCGCGCTGAAGGCTGACGAAACGCGCGAGCTTGCCTTCCACGGAACCAGTGTTCCCGAGGCTTACAACTATTACACTCAAGCCCGCGGCTATCTGGAGGACGCCAGCAAAGCCGCAAGTGTGGACAGCGCCATCATCCTGCTCGGCGAGGCGCTCAAAGTCGATCCGAACTATGGCAGAGCGGAAGCGGACTTGCACCTTACCTTGCGCCACCAATACTCGGGTCCCCAGTTATAGCGACTTCCGCATCTAGGACACACCACTACAACTTCCCGAGGCCCTGGCAGGGCACGCGGCTTTTGTTCAATTACAATCGGCGCTTCAGACAGCACACGCTCAAACCACTTTGCACTCCAGTGCGCCGCCATCTCCTTGAGCTTCTTCCGCAGGCCCTCGGGACGAATCCACCCAAGCCCTCTGTTGGCCACCTCCTCAAGAAGCATACGCTCATCTTCCTCGGACCATCTCGGCTTCCGAGCCAGTCCAAGCAGCTTGCGACTAGGTGCATGTAACCGTAAAAAGGCGTTTAGAAGCGGGCGGGCCTGTTCGTCCCAATCCACAACAGACGGGAATTCGTAATCCCACAAGCACTCCCATATCTCAACGGTTCCATCAAATGTCCCAAACACTGCGTATCGTCCATCTCTCGAAAAAGTGACCGCTGTCGCACGGCCTGCCGGGCCCATACGTCCTGAAAAGATCCATGCACATTCGTCCGTGTACATATCCCATAGTCTGACTTCCGTGCCGCCAATGAGCACAAAACGCTCGCTGGGCGCTAGAGCAACTGACGACACGTCCCCTGCACCGAAGCGGGGTTTGATGCACCTTCCAGTCAGAGCATCAAACAC